>NZ_JCADBI010000029.1:0-48709 GCF_059358895.1 Micromonospora sp. BQ32
CCCGTGCGGGACTTCTTGTCGTCGTGCTTCTTGCCGTTGTCCTTCTTGTCGTCCTTCTTGTCGTCCTTCTTGTCGTCGTCGAACTCGTCCAGCTCGTAGGTGCAGTCCTTGGCAAGCTTCAGGGTGCCCCCGTGACCACGGTTGAGCAGATCGATGGCCTCGACCAGATCCTCCTCGTCACAGTCCACCTCCCTGACCTGGTCCCGGTCCTCACTCCGACCCTTGTCGTCCTTACCGCGCTCACCCCGGCCCTTGTCATCCCCGGCCTGGTTGTCCCAATCGTTGTTCCAATCGCCCACGTCGGGGCCCTGGCCGCCCTGCTTGCCGGCACCGACGTGGGACTTTTCGTCGTCAGCCTGGCCGGCGTCGCTGATGGGCTGCTTCGCGGACGATTGAGCGCCCGAGGTTCTATCGCGGCCACCGGGCTTGTCATCACGAGCGGCCAGGCCGCCCAGTGCCGCCAGGCCGACCACGCCGGTCAGTCCGGCCACGCCGGCAGCCACCCAGAGTTTGCGCCGCCCTGTACCCGGTGGGGCCGCGGTGGTCCAATCGTCGGGAGTCGTTTGGTTGTTGGACATCAGAGCCTTCCGCCCTTTCCTGCTACCAGACGGGGCCGCACCGCACGAGGCGCCGCGACCAGCTACAAATTGGTTGCAGCCTTTGAAGCTGACCATATGAGAACGATCCTCGTGATGCGGGCTTATCCGAAGAAACCGCGCATTCCGCTCAGGTGTAGTCAGGTGCTCCGCAACCTACCGGGGCCGACAGGAAGGGGTTGAACAGCACAAACGCCATCCCCCGCAGACGACGAAGGGCCCATCCCGTGAACGGGAAGGGCCCTTCGGGGCGTACGGGGTCAGCCGGGCAGGCGCGGACCAGCCTCGCGCTGCTCACCCAGCCACGTCTCCACCTCGTCGGCCGTGCGCGGCAGCCCGGCCGACAGGTTCACCGCGCCGGTCGCGGTGACCAGCACGTCGTCCTCGATCCGAATGCCCACACCGCGCAGCTCGGCCGGGACCAGCTCGTCCTCCGGCTGGAAGTACAGGCCGGGCTCGACGGTGAGCACGTAGCCCTCGCCCAGCGCGCCGTCGCGGTACGTCTCCTTGCGGGCGTTGGAGCAGTCGTGCACGTCGATGCCGAGCATGTGGCCGAAGCCGTGCAGCGTCCACCGCCGGTAGATGGTCGACTTCTCGTCCATCGCCTCGTCCACGCTCACCGGCAGCAGACCCAGCTCGGCCAGCCCTTCGGCGAGCACCCGCATGCAGGTCAGGTGGACGTCCTTGAACTTCACCCCGGGGCGGATGGCCTCGATGCCGGCCTGCTGCGAGGCGTACACGATGTCGTAGACCTGGCGCTGTAGCGCGGTGAACCGGCCGCTCACCGGCAGGACCCGGGTCACGTCGGCGGTGTAGAGGTTGTGGCCCTCGACACCCATGTCCATCAGCAGCAGGTCACCCGGTCGGGTGGCGCCGTGGTTGTGCACCCAGTGCAGGATCGTGGCGTGCTCGCCGGCACCGACGATCGAGCTGTACCCGACGTCGTTGCCGTCGTGGCGGGCCCGCAGCGCGAAGACGCCCTCCAGCAGCCGCTCGGAGACCGCCCGGTCGGCCGGCAGGATCCGGGCCACGTCCTCGAAGCCGCGTACGGTGGCGTCGATCGCGTCCTGGAGCTGGCCGATCTCCCACTCGTCCTTGACCAGCTTCATCTCCGAGATGGCGATCGCCAGTTCCCGGTCCCGGGCCGGCTGGTCCTCGGCGCGGGGCCCGTCATAGGGGCGGACGGCCGCGTCCACCTGGGCGTCGAAACCGCGCAACACCCGGGTACGCCCCGGCGCCAGGTCGGCGAGCGTCGCCTCCAGGCCGGTCAGGTCGGCGGTGGGCAGGCCCAGCTCGGTCGACTTCTCGCCGAGGGTGTGCCGCCGGCCCACCCACAGCTCGCCGTTGCGGCTGCGGAAGAACTCGTCGGTCTCCCGGGAGGACCGGGGCCGCATGTACAGCATCGCGTCGTGCCCCGAGCCGTTCGGGCGCAGCACCAGCACGCTGTCGGCGTCGTGGTCGCCGGTCAGGTAGGCGAAGTCGCTGCCCGGCCGGAACGAGTAGTCGGTGTCGTTGGCCCGGACCTTCTCGGTGCCGGTGGGGATCACCAGCGTCTCGCCGGGGAAGGCCGCCGAGAGGGCCGCCCGCCGCTTGGCGTAGTTGGGCGTCTCGGGGCGGGGCGTCACGGGGAGCGCCGTGTCGCGCCAACCCTGCCGCATGAAGGACAGGAACGCCTCCGGGTAGTCCGGATCGTGCGATTCCGTACCGTCCGTCGGCGTACCGTCGGTCTGTCCCTCGGTCATTGCGCCGCTCCCTCCGCTTCGTTGCTGGTCCCGACGGTACCGCGCGTCCGGTTGGCGGTAACGGCCCCCGGGAGTCGGGTGGATCGACGGACGGCTGCAAGGGCCGACAGCGCGCGTGGAAAGATGGCCACCATGTGCGGACTTCTGGCCTTCTTCAGCGCGAACGGCAACGCCGCCGCGCATCGCGACCACATCGCCGGAGCGTTGGAATGCCTGCACCACCGCGGCCCCGACGAGACCGGGGTCGAGGTGGTCGGCGACGCCTCCGGCCGGTACGCGGACGGCGTGTTCGCCCACAAGCGGCTGGCCATCATCGACGTCGCGTCGAGCCACGAGCCACTGCCCTACGCGAACGGCCGTTACCTGCTGACCTTCAACGGCGAGATCTACAACTACATCGAGCTGCGCGAGGAGTTGATCAGAAACTTCGGTGCCCAGTTCGCCACCGCCGGTGACGGCGAGGTGATCGTCGCGGGCTACCACTTCTGGGGTGAGCAGGTGCTCACCCGGCTGCGGGGCATGTTCGCCTTCGTCATCTGGGACCGGCAGGAGCGCCGGGCGTTCGGTGCCCGCGACTACTTCGGCATCAAGCCGATGCACTACCTGGAGACCGCCGACGGTCTCTACCTGGCCTCGGAGAAGAAGGCGCTGCTGCCGTTCGCGCACAGCAACTACCAGGGCGACGCGGGCGTCGACACGGCCAACCTGAGCCACTACCTGACCCTGCAGTACGTCCCTGAGCCCGGCACCCTGCACAAGGGCATCAGCCGGATCGGCTCCGGGGAGTACCTGAACTGGACGCCGGGCGGGCGGATCGACGTACGCCGGTGGTACCGGCCGGTGTTCCGGCCGGCGCCGGTCGACGACGAGCAGAAGCTCTACCACGAGATCCGCGAGACGCTGCGGGAGAGCGTGCGCATGCACATGCGCTCCGACGTGCCGGTCGGCTCGTTCCTGTCCAGCGGCATCGACTCCACCGCGGTGGTCGCGCTGGCGCGGGAGTTCAACCCGAACATCCTCACGTTCACCGTCGGCTACGACGTGCCGGGTTACTCGGAGATCGACGTCGCCCAGGATTCGGCGCGGCACCTCGACGTCACCACGATCCCCACCAAGATCGGTCCGCAGGACATGATCGACGCGCTGCCGAAGATCGTCTGGCACCTGGACGACCCGGTGGCCGACCCGGCGCTGGTGCCGCTCTACTTCGTGGCCAAGAAGGCCGCCGAGCACGTCACGGTGGTGCTCTCCGGTGAGGGCGCGGACGAGTTCTTCGGCGGCTACACGATCTACCGGGAGCCGCTCTCGCTGGGCACCGTCAACGGCCTGCCCGGCGGCGTGCAGAAGGGGCTGCGCGCGGTCTCCAAGGCGATTCCGCAGGGGGTCAAGGGCAAGAGCTTCCTGGAGCGCGGCACCACCCCCATCGAGGAGCGTTACTACGGCAACGCCCGGATGTTCACCGAGGAGGAGAAGCAGCACCTGATGCGCCGCTACGACCCCTCGGTGCGCTACACGGATGTCACCGCCCCGATCTACGCCGAGTGCACCGAGCTGGACGACGTCACCAAGATGCAGTACGTCGACCTCTACACCTGGCTGCGCGGCGACATCCTGGTCAAGGCCGACCGGATCTCGATGTCGCACTCGCTGGAGGTGCGGGTGCCGTTCCTCGACCGGGAGGTCTTCGACGTCGCGGCGAAGATCCCGGTCGACCTGAAGCTGCCGCCGCGCTCCGACGCCACCAAGTACGCGATGCGTCAGGCGTTGCAGGGTGTCGTGCCGCCGGCCATCGTCAACCGCAAGAAGCTGGGCTTCCCGACGCCCACCCGGGTCTGGCTGCGGGGCGAGATGTACGAGTGGGCCCGGCACGTGCTCAGCACCTCGGGTGCGGGCGATCTGCTCGACCTGTCGTACGCGCTGCGGCTGCTCGACGAGCACAAGCGGGAGGAGGCCGACCACTCCCGCAAGGTGTGGACGGTGTTGATCTTCTGCATCTGGCACGCGATCTTCGTGGCCAAGACGCTCGACCCGGGCATCCAGCGCAACCAGTCCGCGCTGCTCACGAAGCCGGTCGTCGGCTCCATGGTTCGCTGACCCTGCCCCACTCTGTCGATCAAGAGGTTTGCGTCATCCGGGACGGTTCCGATGACGCAAACCTCTTGATCATTTCAGGTGGTGGTCAGCGGCGGGCGCAGGTGACTGTGGGGAGCCCGTTCGTTCCTGACGAACTGGCCAGGAAGCCGAACGTGGCGGTGCCCTCCGGTGCGACCGTGCCGTTGTAGGCGACGTTTGTCGCCGTCACCGTTGAGCCGGACGACGTCTGTGTGGCACCCCAGATCTGACTGATCGACTGTCCGTTGGGCCAGGTCCAGCTCGCGGTCCAACCGGCGAACGGCGTACTGCCGTGATTCATGATCGTGACCTCGCCCTGGAAGCCGCCCTGCCAGGTGCTGCTCACCTTGTAGGCGGCCATGCAGTCACCGCCGGTCGGCGGCGGGGTGGTCGGCGGCGGGTCGGTCGGCGGCGGGTCGGTGGGCGGCGGGTCGGTCGGCGTGCCGCCCGGGCCCACGCCGGTGACCTGGCCGTTGCCGCCGTCGAAGGTCACGTCGGAGCAGCCGAAGAAGTTCTCCTGCGAGTCCGAGCGGACCCAGCGGGAGTAGATGATGTGCCGGCCACTCTTGCCCGACGGCAGGTTGCCGCTGAAGTAGTAGTGCCCGTCGTTGCTGCCGACCGCCCCGCGCTGCGGCGGGTTGGTCACCGTGAGGAACGGCTCCTCCAGGTCACTCCAGGCCAGCGCCCGGGTCGGGCTCCAGCTGTTCTTGGTCACGTAGAAGTAGAACGTGCCCGGGTGGTGCGCCCAGTTGCTGTACTTGAAGTCCAACCGCGCCCCGGCGGTCAGGTGGGTCAGCGGCCAGTCGGTGCGCGGCAGGTCGTAGCCGCGGAAACCGGTGTTGCCGCCGCTGCACAGTTGCCCGTCCGGGATGAAGCCGGTGGTCCGGCCACCAGCGTCGGAGCGCAGCACACTGAACCAGTTGTAGAGCGAGTTCGCCCCGCTCTGCGCCACGGCGGCGGAGCACGCGGGGTTGTTCGGCCTGATCTCACCGGTCTGGCTGCGGCCGTCCTGCCAGCACAGGAAGGTGCGGCTGCCCGGCGTCATCGCCGCGCCGTGCGCGGCCGCCGGCTGCGGATTGGACGCCACGGCGACAGCGCCGAGCGCGAGGGTCACGGCCGCGGTGAGCAACGCGGCCGTACGGGAACGATTCACGGGTTCTCCTGACTCGCGAGGCGTGCTGCTCGAGCCGCCTCGCCGCAATCGGGTGGGATGTGGCCTGATCGCCCCGCTGTCGTGAGCGGTGCGACGATCACGGCGACGTGCCCCGGCGGAAAACAGCCGTGGACGTGCGCCGTCGACGGTCCTGTCCTGGACCGGTGCCCTCGCGTCTAACCAACCCGGCAACCGGCGGCGCCGCAGCCCTCGCACCGCCCGGTACGCGTCATCCCACCACGCCACGCGGGGGGAGCGCAATAGTCGTTCCTCGATGCATGAGAAGACCCGCCGGTGGCCGTTGGACGCCATATCCTGCGTACGGGGAGCGGGAACGGAGAGGCGGCCGTCGGTGCCGGACGTGTTCGACGAGGTGCACCGCCGGTGCCGCGACGGCGAGCCGGTCGCGCTGGCCACCGTCGTGGCCACCTGGCACTCCGCCCCGCAGCCACCCGGCGCCGCCATGGTGGTCACGACCGACGGCACGGTCGTCGGCAGCGTCTCCGGCGGCTGCGTCGAGGCGGATCTCTACGAACGGGCCCGCCGGGTGCTCGACACCGGCCGACCCGAGCTGTGCCGCTACGGGATCAGCGACGACGACGCGTACACCGTGGGCCTGACCTGCGGCGGCGTCCTCGACGTGTTCGTGGAGCGCGTCGACGTGGGCGCCCTGCCGGCGCTGGACGCGGTCGCCGCCGCCCGCCGCAGCGGCCACCCGGCGGCAATCGTCACCTGCGTGGCCGCCGACGCCCACCACCCACCCGCCGACGCCAACGACCCACCGGCCGACGCCCACGACCCACCCGCCCACGTCCACGGCGACCCGGGAGCCGACCCGGCTCGGCGGCTTGGCCGGCGGCTGGTGCTGACCGGCCAGCGGTCCGTCGGCTCGCTCGGCGACGACCGGCTCGACGACGCCGCCAGCGCCGACGCCCTCGGGCTGCTCGCCGCCGGGCGCAGCGGGATGCTCCGGTACGGGTACCACGGGCAGCGTCGAGGCGGCGGCCTCAGCCTCTTCGTGACCGCGTACGCCACCCCGCCTCGGATGATCGTCTTCGGGGCGATCGACTTCGCCGCCGCGGTGGCCCGGATCGGCGCGTTCCTCGGCTACCGGGTCACCGTCTGCGACGCCCGGCCGGTCTTCGCCACCGCGCGGCGCTTCCCTGAGGCGGACGACGTGGTGGTGCAGTGGCCGCACCGCTACCTGCGGACGGAGTTGGCGGCCGATCGGCTCGACGAGCGGACGGTGGTGTGCGTGCTCACCCACGACCCGAAGTTCGACGTGCCGTTGCTGGAGCTGGCGTTGCGCCACCGGCTGGCGTACGTGGGCGCGATGGGCTCACGGCGCACCCACGACGAGCGACACAAGCTGCTGAGCGAGGCGGGGCTCAGCCCGGAGCAGCTTGCCCGGCTGGCTTCCCCGATCGGGTTGGATCTCGGTGGTCGTACCTCGGAGGAGACCGCGGTGAGTGTGGCCGCGCAGATCGTCGCGGCCCGGTGGGGCGGCACCGGTCGCCCCCTCGCGGTACTCGACGGGCCGATCCACCAGCCGGGGTAGCGCGCGCAGGTCGGTGCCTGGCCTTCGGCGCTCATCGGGCCGCGCGCTGTGCCAGCCTGGTGCCACGGCGATCGGCTCGGCGAGCGGCGGTCGGTGGCGACGACGAGAGGATCGGCATGGGATACGCGGTGGTGCTCGGCGAAGCGCTCGTCGACCTGCTCGACAGCGAGCTCGACGGGGAGCGGGTCTATCGGCAGGCCATCGGTGGCGGGCCGCTCAACGTGGCCGTCGGGGTGGCCCGACTCGGCGGTGCGGCGCAGTTCGTCGGTTCGCTCGGTGACGACGCGTTGGGCGGCCGGATCCGCGCCTTCCTCACCGCAGCCGAGGTCGGGGTGGCCGGTGCGGTCACGGTGTCGGCGCCGACCACGCTCGCGGTGGTCACGTACGCCGGGCCGGAGCCGGACTTCCGGTTCTACGGCGAGCCGGCCTCCTACGGACTGCTCGGCCCGGACGATCTGGATCTGGCGCTGCTGGAGGGCGCCGACGTGCTCTACTGCGGCTCGATCGTGCTGCTCCAACCCGGCACGCTGGCCGCCGCCCGACGTGCCTGGTCGCTCGCCACCGGCCTGCGGGTCTTCGACCCGAACGTTCGTCCCCGGCTGCTGAACGGGCCAGCCGCGTTGGCAGGGCTGCGCGAGGTGGTGGCCGAGTTCGCCGCCGGCGCGCACCTGGTCAAGCTGAGCGCCGCCGACGCGCTGCTGCTCTATCCCGGTGAGCCGGTCGAGGGGGTGGCGGCGTACCTGCGTGAGTTGGGGGCGGCCACGGTGGTGGTGACGCTCGGCGCGGCGGGTGCGGTGCTGGCCGCCGCCGACGCCGACCCGGTCCGGGTGCCGGCCCCCAAGGTCAACGCGATCGACGCGACCGGCGCGGGTGACTCGGTGATGGCCGCGCTCATCGCCGACCTGCTCGTCGACGGCGAACCGGAGAGCCCGTCCGGCTGGACCGACCGGGTCGCCTTCGCGCTGCGGGTGGCCGGCCTGGTCTGCGAGTCCCCGGGCGGTGCCACCGCCATGCCCACCCGCGCCGCCGTGCAGAACCGCTTCAACCCCTGATCCCACCCGCTCGCCCCCCTGCCCCCCTGCCCCACCCCCGCGCCTTCCGTGCCTTCCGCGCCTTCCGCGCCGATCTTGCACTTTCGATTGACGGTTGGTCCGCTTTGCTCATGTTTGGCCCCGCACAAAGTGCAAGATCGCGGCAGGGTGGGGCGAGGGTGGGGGCAGGGGGTGGGGTTGGGGGAGCGGGTTGACCTCGGGGTTTTGTGAACGTTAACATCGATGATGCGCGATGGAAACGTGGACGTCCTCGGGGAGGTTCTGATGCGGGTGGTTCTGGTACCTCTGGCATTCCGCCGGGTCGCGGCCCTGCTGGTCATGCTTCTCGTGGCTGCCGGGATGGTCGTCGCCAACCCGCCGGAGCGGGCGGTCGCGTGGGACAACGGGGTGGCCGACACCCCGCCGATGGGGTGGAACAGCTACGACTCGTTCAACTGGAGCGTCACCGAGGCCGACGTCCGGGCCAACGCCGACTACATGGCCACGAACCTGCGGCAGTTCGGCTGGGAGTACGTGGTGATCGACTGGGCGTGGTACTACCCCGGTCGGCACAACAACAGCCCCAACCAGGACGCGAACCTGCAACCCCGGCTTCGGATGGACGCCAACGGGCGGCTGCTGCCGGACACCACCCGGTTCCCCTCCGCCGCCGGTGAGAACGGGTTCAAGCCGCTGGCCGACTACGTCCACTCGCGAGGGCTGAAGTTCGGTGTCCACCTGATGCGCGGCGTTCCCCGCCAGGCGGTCGCCGACAACGTCCCGATCCTCGGCACCACCTGCCGCGCCAACCAGATCAACAACACCACCACCGCGGCCTGGCTCAACCTGATGTGGGGCCTGAACATGTCCAACCCCTGCGCGCAGAGCTACCTGGACTCGATGTTCCAGCTGCTGGCTTCCTGGGGGGTCGACTACGTGAAGGTGGACGACATCGCCGCCCCGACGTACCGGCAGTCGGAGGTCGAGGGATACCGACTGGCCATCCAGCGCAGCGGCCGCCCGATGGTGCTGAGCCTGTCACCCGGCCCGACCTCACTGGCCAGCGGCGCACACGTCCAAGCCAACGCGCACATGTGGCGGATCGTCAACGATCTGTGGGACAACTGGTCGTCCGTGGACGCGCTCTTCGACCAGCTGCGCAACTGGACCCCGTACCGCGCCACCGGTGCCTGGCCCGACGCCGACATGATTCCGATCGGCCGGCTCTCCAAGTACGGGCCGGTCGGGTCGCCGCGATACTCGAACCTGACCTCCGACGAGCAGCGCACCCTGATGTCACTCTGGGCGATCAACCGGGCGCCGCTGATGTGGGGCGGCAACCTGGTCGAGAACCGCGCCGCGGAGCTGGCGTTGATGACCAACGCCGCGGTCCTGGCGGTCAACCAGAACAGCGCGAACAACCGTCAGCTCTACGGTGGCAGCCGGCAGGTGTGGATCGCCGACGTGCCGGGCAGCGACGATCGGTACGTCGCCCTGTTCAACCGGGACAGCAGCGCGGGGCAGGTGTCGGTGAACCTTGCCGACCTCGGGATCGGGTCGGCCGCCGTGACCGACCTGTGGTCCGGCGCGTCGCTCGGCACGGTGACCGGCACCCTCACCCGGTCGCTCCCGGCCCACGGGGCCGGGCTGTACCGGCTGACCCCGGACACCACAGTGCCGGTGCCGACCACGTACACCCTCACCGCGCGGCACAGCGGCAAGCTGCTGGACGTGTACAACAACGCGACCACCGACGGCGCCGAGCTGGTGCAGTGGGCCGCGAACGGTCAGCCCAACCAGCGGTGGCGGTTCCAGGACGCGGGTGGGGGTTACCAGACGGTGGTCAGCGTGCACAGCGGCAAGTGCCTCGACGTGTACGGCGGCGCGACCGCGACCGCCGACGGGGTCCGCGTGATCCAGTGGAGCTGCAACGGCGGCACCAACCAGCAGTGGCGGGTACAGGACGTCGGCTCGGGGTACGTGCAGCTCGTCGCCCGGCACAGCGGCAAGTGCCTCGAGGTGGTCAACGCCGCCACCGCCGACGGTGCCCGCCTCGCGCAGTGGACCTGTGGCACCGGCACCCACCAGCAGTGGCGGCGTACCCAGGTGTAGCCGCGCGGGGTGGGTGGTGGGTCAGGCCGCGCCGGTCAGTTCGAGGTAGCCGCGGTGGGCGGCGACCAGGGCGGGGCGGGCGCCGAAGGGGGCCTCGGCGGCCACCCGCTCCGGCGGGGCGCTGCCGGTGTGCGCGGCCCGGATCAGCCAGGCCAGCTTCGCCAGCTCCGCGTGCTGGGTCCGGACGAAGTCGACGCCCACCGGGTCGCCGTGGCCCGGGATGACCACCGTGCGCGCGGTGGTCAGCCGCAGCAGGTCCGCGACCGCGTCCGGCCACTGCAAGGGGTACGAGTCCTCGAAGGCGGGCGGGCCGCTCTGCTCGACCAGGTCCCCGGCGACCAGGACGTCGGCGTCCGGCACGTGCACCACCAGGTCGGCCTCGGTGTGCCCCCGCCCCGGGTGGCGCAGCAGCACCCGCCGGCCGCCCAGATCGAGGACCGTCTCGACGTGCACGGTGTGCGTCGGGGCGAGCAGCGCAGTGTCGGCCAGCTCGGCGGCGAGCGCCGGGTGCTCACTGCGCAACTCCTCGTACGCCTCCCGGCGCAGCCGCTCCGGCTCGTCGCGCAGGGCGGTGGCGGCACGTTCGTGCGCGTACACCGGGCGGGGCGGGTCGCCGGCCAGGACGGCGTTGCCGAAGCAGTGGTCGTAGTGGTGGTGGGTGTTGACCAGCGTCAGGGGACGGTCGGTGATCGCGCGGACGGCCGCGGCCAGCTCGGTGGCCTGGGCGGCCGACGAGAGCGTGTCCACCAGTAGCGCCTCGTCGTCGCCGACGACCAGGGTGACGTTGACCCGCAGCAGCGGCTCGGCCAGCACGTGCACCCGGTCGGCGACCTCGACGAAGCCGACGTTCACGACGCCCGCCCGGCGCGCTCGACGAAGCGTCCCCGGTCGACCAGGATCCGGTCCACCCGGCCCCGGGCCACCGTCTGGTCGCCGTCGCTGACGGTGACCTCGAACGACAGCCGGCGACCGTCGACGGTCGCCAGCAGCGCCTGCGCGCGGACCGTTCGGCCGATCACGGTCGGTGCCAGGTGCTCCAGCTCGACCCGGGTGCCCACGGTCGTCGAACCGGGCGGCATCCTGGTCGCCGTCGCCGCGACGGTGGCCGCCTCGGCCAGCGCCAGCACCCGAGGAGTGCCCAGCACCGGTACGTCCCCGGAACCGACCGCCTGGGCGGTGTCCGCGTCGGTGACGGTCAACTCGACCTGGGCGGTCAGACCCGGCGCGAAGGCCGGCTCGGGCTGCTCCTGCATGGTCGTCAGCCTAGGTGCTCGCCGGACACGTTGAGCACGCGCCTGGCGATCCGGGCCCACCCACCCCGACGACCACCGGGTGGTCCCCGTCGGTCGATGCCGTACCCGTCGTTAACCTTGACCCCGATGGCCGTCGTGACTGACCCCCAGCCCCCCGCCCGGACCGACCCGCCCGCGTCCCCGGACGGGGGTCGTCGGCGCGTCGTTGCCATGACCGTCTGGGCGGTCGCCTTCGTGGCCGCGTGGCTGGCCATCGGGCTGCCCACCGACCCGGCGTACGCCTTCGTCTGGATCTGGCTCGCGACCATCGCCTGGAACAGCGAACGGCCGTGGCGTAGTCACCTGCGCTTCGCCCGGGACTGGGTGCCGGTGGTGCTGCTGTTCGTGGTGTACAACCTCTCGCGCGGGTTCGCCGACAACGGTGCCACGCCGCACGCGATGGAGCTGATCGTCGCCGACCGGTTCATGTTCGGCTGGGCCACTGGCGGGGAGGTGCCCACCGTCTGGTTGCAGCAGCACCTCTACCACCCGCAGGTGCACTGGTGGGATGTCGCAGCGAGCTGGGTGTACTTCTCCCACTTCGTGGTGGCGCTGGCCGCCGCCGCGGTGCTCTGGTTGCGCGACCGGCACCGTTGGGCCGCGTACATGCGGCGCTGGGGTTTCCTCTGCGCGGCGGGCCTGGTCACCTACTTCATCTACCCGGCCGCCCCGCCCTGGTGGGCGGCGCAGAACGGCCTGCTCACCGAGGTCGCCCGGATCTCAACCCGGGGTTGGAAGGCGTTCGGCATGCACGGCGCCGGCAACGTCCTCAACGCCGGCCAGATCGCCTCCAACCCGGTCGCCGCGATGCCGTCGCTGCACACCGCGTGGGCGTTGTTCGTGGTGCTGTTCTTCCTGACCGCCATCCGTCGTCGCTGGTGGCCGCTGCTGCTCGCGTACCCGCTGGCGATGACCTTCACCCTGGTCTACTCGGGTGAGCACTACGTGATAGACGTGCTGGTCGGCTGGGCGTACGTCGGGCTGACGTTCCTGGTGGTCGGTCTGGCGGAGCGTGGTTGGGCGGCGTGGCGCGCCAGGCACCCGAGCGTCAAGTCGGGACAGGCCACGGAGCCGTCACCGACGCCCACCGACCCTCCGCCCGGCGAGCCCGCGCCCCCACCACGGGAACCGGACACCACCACCCACCCCGCGATCCCCGCCGACCGCTAGGTGCTGTCCCGCGGATCGTGAGGGTCGCTCGTTCCGACCCGAAGCTGGTGTTCAGCGCATCACGGGTTCATCGGGTGGTAGCGACCGCACCTCGGGCTTGAGGCGACGGGCGAGGTGATTGATGCCGGCCATGGTGGCGGCGATCACCGTGATGAGGATCGCCAGTGGTAACGGCTGACCGTCGAAGTGCCGCATCGCCGTGTTGGAGAGCAGCGGGTCGGGGACGAGCCATCCGGCGATGAAGCCGGTGAGTCCGATGCCGATGATGACGGCGGGCCGGTGGCGGCGGACTGCGAAGGCGGCTCCGACAGCGACGGTGGCGGCGGTGAGGATCCCGATGACCGTCGGCACGGCGTCGGGAACGTAGACGCCGTGGCGCCCCCACTCTCCGGTGCCTTTCCAGGCGAGGATCCCGAGCGGGACGAGGGCCCACCAGAACAGGCGCGGCCGGGGCACGGTCCACCGCTCGCGGGCGGCGATCGCGAGCAGGACGAGGGTCAGGATCGGTGGGGCGTACGCGAAGAGTTGTTGGCCGGGGTTGATTCCCAGGCCGGCGCCGTTGAGCACGTCGATGACGGACCAACCTATGGTGACCGTCAGGAATATCGCTTGCAGGGTCAGGGCGGTCCGGGGCGCGCCGCACAGCCAGGCGATCAGCGGTGCGAGGGGCAGCAGGCCGAGAGCTACCATCTGCGGCCAGCTGGCGATGATGGGCGACATGTCGGTGGCGAGGACGGCGCCGGTGAACAGGTCCAGGGTGTGACCGGCGGGCTGGGTGCCGGCGGCGACGAGCAGGGCGGTGAGCCCGGTGGTCAGGGCCGTGGTCGTGACGGGCGTGGTGAGTCGCAGCCGGATCGCCAGGGCGATGATGTTCAGTGTCTCGTGCCGGCTGGGGTGTCGGCGGCCGTGGTCGAGATCGAGCAGCAGTCCGAGCAGTTCCTCGCCGCGGGCGGTGCGGTGCGTGGCCGGCAGCAGGCGCAGCAGCCGCCGATATCGTCGTTCCAGAGGGCTCATGTCCGGGCTCATCCGACGGTCCCGAGGCGTGGGGCGTTGCGGGCGGCACGCTTGTCGAGGCGCTCCTCGGCGAGCCGGACCGCGGTGGCCATCCGCCGGCTCTCAGCGCGGATGGCGTCCGCCCCCGCGTCGGTCAGTTTGTAGAAACGGCGCAGCCGGCCCTTCTCCACCTCGTCGTGGTCGGGGGCGATGAGCCCCTGGGTGACGAGGCGGTCGAGGGCCCCGTAGAGGGTGCCGGCGCGTAACCGGATCCTGCCGTCGGTCATCTCGTCGACCTCTGTCACCAGGGCGTAGCCGTGGCGGGGTTGGTCGGCGAGGGCGGAGAGGATCAGGAACGTCTGCTCACTGATTTCCATGACCTATATATATCGCACGGCGATATATATAGCAACGATGTGACGGGGTGGCGTGGCGGGATGGTCAGTACGCCCAACCGGTGCTCACACTGGCGGGGCAGGTCAGGGTTGGGTGCGCGCCTGGTGGGCTCTTGTGGTCAGCTCGGCGGCCAGGGCCCAGGCATCTGCCAGGTCGCGGTCCTGGGCGGTGGCGCCGGAACCGCCCGCGGTGTCCGCGTGTACGGAGGCCAACCCCAGCCGGCGCTGGAGGGGCCCCTGAACCACTCGCACGCTCTGGACCCGGGCGTACGGCACGATCACCAGCTGCCGGGTGAGCCGCCCGGACCGGGTGGCGAAGACCTGCTCGAACAGCCCCGCGCCGAACGCGGCACGGCCCAGTGGGTGCAGCCAACGGGTCCGGCGCGGCGGTGGGCTCAGCGTGAGCGCGTCGAGGCGTACCCCGGGGAGCACCTCGGCGACGATCATCGTGGCCGTCGGCAGGTCGCCGACCGGCAGCAGCCGATCGGGCCGGTTGCGGTCGTCGGCCTCCGCGACGGAGTAACCGGCCACCTCCAGCCGCAGCCGCAGCCAGCCCTTCATCCTCCAGAGCAGCGGCCAGGTGGCCCGCACGGTTTGCACCCGCTCCAGCGGCACGGTCTGCGCCCGCGTCTCCAGCAGGCCGTTGTGCACCCGCAGCGTGCCGCCGTCGCGGGCCAACCGGAAGTTCCAGTCGTCGAGGACCCGGCGGATCGGTTGCAGCAGCACACCCGCCATCGCGGTCAGGGTGCTCGCCACCGCGACGAACGACCACGAGCCGGCGGTGAGGAACTGCACCACGACGAAGGCCACACCGAACGGGAGCAGGAACGCCTGCGGGGTGAGCAGCTGGCTGATCAGCAGGTTCTGGTTGCGTACCGCGTGCAGTGGCCGGCCCGGCGCGGCCGCCGGTGGCGCTGGCGCGCCCGGGACCACCGAAGCCGCCGCGTCATCGGGCGCGGGTAGCTGCGCCACCCGCCCGGCCAGCGCCAGCAGACGCTCGCGCAGCAGAGCCGCGTCGGCCACCCCGAGGTACGCCAGTGGCGCCTCGGTCTTGCCCCCGCCGACCACCTCCAGCCGCAGCTCGGCCAGACCGGTGAGCTGGGCGAGCAGCGGCCGAACCACCTCCACGGCCTGCAACCGTTCCAACGGGATGGCCCGGATACGCCGCCAGAGCAGCCCCTCGTACACCCGTAGTTCCCGGCCGACGACGTGGTAGCCGGTGTTGTACCAGCTGATCACCGACAGCACGGTGGCGCCGAGCGCCAGCACCGCCACCATGGCGGCGAACCAGCCGAAGCCCACCCGGGACAGCGTCGACCAGGACAGCCCGGCGATCACCACGACCAGGGACTTGGCGCCGTGCAGCACCGGGCTGAGCGGGTGCAGTCGCTGCCGGGGCTCGCTCTCGGCACCGCCCGGTGGTGGCGGCCACGGCGCGGGCGCTCCCGGCGGCACCGGCCCAGGCGGCGCCGCACCAGCGAGTGGCGCGCCACCCGGTGCCGTGTCAGCGGGCAGCACCGGCCCCGATGGCGTCGAACCGGTGGGTGGCACGGTGCTCGGCTCGGCGGGCCCGTCGCTCATCGGAGCGGCCCTCGGCGGGGCCGGCGGTTGCCTTCGCGGGTGCTCACAGCCCCTCCGCCCGGTCCTCGCCGAGCGCGGTGAGTCGATCGCGCAGCCGGGACGCCTCCGCCGGACGCAGCCCGGGCACCCGGGCGTCGCTCGCCGCCGCGGCGGTGTGCAACTGCACGGTGGCCAGGTCGAAGGCGCGCTCCAACGGCCCGGCGCTCACGTCGACGAACTGCATCCGCGAGTACGGCACGATGGAGAGCCGGCGGACCAGCAGCCCGTGCCGGACCAGCAGGTCGTTCTCCCGCTCGGCGTACCCCCAGGCCCGGACCGCGCGGACGATCGCGACGGCCCGCCACGCGCCGAGCACCAGCACGACGGCGACGGCGAGCCCGAACAGCCAGTGGCCGCTGAGCGCCCAGCCGACCGCCGTCACCGCCAGCCCGATGGCGACCACCACCGCCAGCCGGATCAGCTCCACCCAGATCAGGTCGGTGGAGATCGGCTGCCAGTTGACCGTGTCCGGCCAGGGCTCCAGCGGGCCCCGTCCACCCGGTGCGGCCGTCAACAGGGCGCCGGGCGGGACAGGGTCGGGCGGCAGGAGACCGGGGGCCGGCAGGTCGGGCGCGCGCTGGTCGGCGGCGGGTGTCGGCCGGTGACCGGGTGGCAGCGCGCCCGGTGGTAGCGGGGCGGGCGTCGAGACATCCGGCGCGGCGGGCTCCGGACCGAGCGTGCCCGGTGCGGGGAACGCGCCGGGCGGCGGCTCGACGCCGGGTGGTGCGGTGGCCGGGGTGGGCGGCCAGGACGGGGAGGTGGGGCCGGGGGAAGCCGGAGGGTCGCCGCTCACAGGTCGAGCGTAGGCGATCCGGGCACCGGAGTGATGGCACGCAGGAAGCCTCGGGCGTCCAGGAAGTCACCGAGGCTGCCCCGGTGCTCCGCGCAGGCCAACCAGGTCTTGCGCCGATCGGCGTCATGCAGACGGGGGTTGTTCCACTCCAGCGCCCAGATCGCGGCGGACCGGCAGCCGCGGGCCGAACAGACCAGGGCCTCGTCGGCAGGGGAGGGGATGCTCATCCCGGCCAGTCTAGGGCGGCGGGACGGAGAGGTTGAGCGCCGGGCGACCACGGGGGGAGCCGCCCGGCGACGGGATGAATCGTACACGCGGCGGGCCGGTCCGCGCACACCCAAGATGCGCGATTCGGCTGCTGGGGACGGCGCGGTCAAAATCGGCTTCTCCCCACCTCGACACTCAGCAAGGCGTGCGAGTCTTGATACCGCACGAGCCGCGACGACCGACAACGCTGTGGAGGACCGGTGGCCCAGCCGACCATGCCCGACGCCCCGACGCCGAACGGAGCGGCACCCGCGCCGGTGACCACACCGGCGCAGGACGCCACCCTGCTGGAGAAGGGTCTGTTCGAGATCAAACGCGTGATCGTCGGGCAGGACCGGATGGTGGAGCGGATGTTCGTCGCGCTGCTCGCCCGCGGTCACTGCCTGCTCGAAGGCGTGCCCGGGGTGGCCAAGACCCTGGCGGTGGAGACCCTCGCCAAGGTCGTCGGCGGGTCCTTCGCCCGGGTGCAGTTCACCCCGGACCTGGTGCCGGCCGACATCATGGGCACCCGGATCTACCGGCAGTCCAGCGAGAAGTTCGACGTCGAGTTGGGCCCGGTCTTCGTCAACTTCCTGCTCGCCGACGAGATCAACCGCGCTCCGGCGAAGGTGCAGTCCGCGCTGCTGGAGGTGATGAGCGAGCGGCAGGTGTCCATCGGCGGGGAGAGCCACCGGGTGCCCGACCCGTTCCTGGTGATGGCCACCCAGAACCCGATCGAGCAGGAGGGCGTCTACCCGCTGCCGGAGGCGCAGCGGGACCGGTTCCTCATGAAGATCGTGGTGGGCTACCCGACCGACGCGGAGGAACGGGAGATCGTCTACCGGATGGGTGTGGCCGCACCCGAGCCGACCGCGGTGTTCGACACCCCGGAGCTGATCGCCCTGCAACGCAAGGCCGACCAGGTCTTCGTCCACAACGCCCTGGTCGACTACGCGGTCCGGTTGGTGCTGGCCACCCGCGCCCCGGCCGAGCACGGCATGCCCGACGTCGCGCAACTGATCCAGTACGGTGCCAGCCCACGCGCCTCGCTGGGTCTGGTCCGGGCGACCCGCGCGCTGGCGCTGCTGCGCGGGCGTGACTACGCGCTGCCGCAGGACGTGCAGGACATCGCGCCGGACATCCTGCGGCACCGGTTGGTGCTCAGCTACGACGCGCTCGCCGACGACGTGCCCGCCGACCACATCGTGCAGCGGGTGATGTCGACGATCCCGCTCCCGGCGGTCGCTCCCCGGCAGCAGGCCACCCCGCCGTCGATCGCGCCGCCGCCGGGCGCTGGCTGGCCCGGGCAGCGGCCGTGACCTCACCCACCCCTCGTCCGGCCCCCGACCGCAGTGAGGCCGTGCTGTCCCGATTGCAGTTGCTCGTCACCCGCAAGCTCGACGGTCTGCTCCAGGGCGACTACGCCGGCCTGCTGCCCGGCCCGGGCAGCGAGGCGGGAGAGTCCCGGGAGTACCGCCCCGGCGACGACGTGCGCCGGATGGACTGGCCGGTCACGGCGCGGACCACCACACCGCACGTGCGGCGTACGGTCGCCGACCGGGAGTTGGAGACCTGGCTCGCGCTGGACCTCTCCGCCAGCCTGGACTTCGGCACCGGGCAATGGCTCAAGCGGGAGGTCGTGGTGGCCGCCGCGGCGGCCATCACCCACCTGACCGTGCGCGGGGGTAACCGGATCGGCGCCGTGATCGGCACCGGTGGCGGGGTGTCCGCGCCGGCCCGACGCTGGCGCGGCGGAGCAGCGCCGGCCGGGCCCGGGGTGCTCACCCGGCTGCCGGCCCGCTCCGGCCGCAAGGAGGCGCAGGGCCTGCTGCGCGCCGTCGCCGGCACCGCCATCCAGCCCGGCCGGGGTGATCTGGGCGCCCTCATCGAGATGCTCAACCGTCCGCCCCGCCGGCGCGGGGTGGCCGTGGTGGTCTCGGACTTCCTCGCGCCGGCCGAGCAGTGGGCGCGGCCGATGCGTAAGCTGCGCGTCCGCCACGACGTGCTGGCGATCGAGGTGGTCGACCCGCGCGAGCTGGAGCTGCCCGACGTGGGCGTGTTGCCGGTGGTCGACCCGGAGAGCGGCGAGCTGCACGAGGTGCAGACCGCCGACCCGCGGCTGCGGCAGCGCTACGCCGACGCCGCCACCGCCCAACGGGCCGCGATCGCCGCCGCCCTGCGCGGCGCCGGCGCGGCCCACCTGCGTCTGCGTACCGACCGAGACTGGCTGCTGGACATGGTGCGATTCGTGGCCGCGCAGCGGCACGCGCGTACCCGGGGGACGACACGATGATCCGTTTTCTGCAACCGTGGTGGCTGCTGGCTGTGCTGCCGGTGTTCGCCCTCGCCGCGTTCTACGTCTGGCGGCAGCTGCACCGCCGGGCGTACGCGATGCGGTTCACCAATGTGGACCTGCTGCGTACGGTGGCGCCGAAGGGCCTGGGCTGGCGTCGGCACGTCCCGGCGACCGCGTTCCTGCTCTGTCTGCTGGTGCTGGCCACCGCGCTGGCCCGCCCCGCGGTGGACACCAAGGAGCCGCTGGAGCGGGCCACCGTGATGCTCGCCATCGACGTGTCGTTGTCGATGCAGGCCGACGACGTGGCGCCGAACCGGTTGGAGGCGGCCCAGGAGGCGGCCAAGCAGTTCGTCAGTGAGCTGCCGGAGAGCTACAACCTGGGCCTCGTGTCGTTCGCCAAGGCGGCCAACGTGCTGGTGCCGCCGGGTAAGGACCGGGACGCGGTGACCAGCGCCATCGACGGGCTGGTGCTGGCCGAGGCGACCGCGACCGGCGAGGCGGTGTTCACCTGCCTGGAGGCGATCCGGTCGGTGCCGGCCGACGGCGCGGCGGGCATTCCGCCGGCGCGGATCGTGCTGCTCTCCGACGGTTTCCGGACCTCCGGTCGGGCGGTGGAGGAGGCGGCGGCGGCCGCGCAGGCCGCCAACGTTCCGGTCTCCACCATCGCCTTCGGCACCGACACCGGCCAGGTCGACATCGGCGGGCAGCTGCAGCGGGTGCCGGTGGACCGGTTGGCCCTCGCCGAGCTGGCCGAGACCACCGAGGGTTACTACTACGAGGCGGCCTCGGTGAGTGAGCTGAAGCAGGTCTACCAGGACATGGGCAGCTCGATCGGGTTCCGCACCGAGCCGCGTGAGGTGACCCAGTGGTACGCCGGGGTGGCGTTGCTGTTGGCGCTCTGCGCGGGCGCGTTCAGCCTGCTCTGGTCGTCCCGGATGCTGTAGCCGGTGCGCCGGCGGCGGTCAGTGACCGCCGCCGGCGAGCACGAAGACGATGGCCACCCAGACGGCGGCGAGGGTGAAGCCCAGCGGGGCGACGTAGCGGCTCATGGACGGCTCCGGGTGGCGGCTGGACGGTCCGCGTGCGGGGGCGGACCGCAGGGGGTGGGGACGCGCACACGAAGTCGTGACCGGGCGGCTCCCGGCGACCGCCCGGGATCGGGCGGCGCGGCACACTCACCTCGGCAGCTGCCAAGGTGGCGGGGAGCGGAGCGGGGTCAGCTCACCAGACTGAGTCGTGGCTCAGCGGGACTGACCATCGGCCCGGCCACGACTGGGAGGATCGCTATCTCGCACAGCGATCACCTCCTGCAAGTCGGGCGGGCCGGAACGTCGATGATCGTACACCTGCGGTGCCGACGGAACGCACTCGGCCGACCGGCCGGCGGCCCCTCCACCGCCCGGCTGGCGACGCCGGTCACCACCAGCGCGTACGCCTCCGCGGCGGAGCGATGTCGGCTGACCCGCCCGCACCACCATGACCAGCACCACGGCGAGCAGCGGCAGCCAGCAGCAGCGCGCCAGCACCCAGCCCGGGTCGTCCGGGGCGGTGTGCAGACCGGGCAGGGCCAGGCCGCTGCGGGCGGTGAGCGCGGTCACCGCCACCAGTACCGGCTGGTGCCACAGGTAGATCCGGACCGCGAGCCGGTTCACCTCAGTCACCCCGCGCGCCGGCAGCGGCCGGGTCAGCAGCCGTTGCAGCGCCGGCCGGGCGAGCAACCCCAGCCCGACCTGGGTGACCGCCAGCGCGACGACCAGCAGCGACGGCGGGTTCAGGTTGGACACCCCGGCCCCGGGCACGCCGACCGCGCTCACCGGGTAGCCCAGCGCCAGCAGCGCCGCCAGCGCGACCGCCCCACCGGCCGCCAACGTGCCGCCCGCCCGCCGGCCGGTCAGCCGCCCGTCGGCGTGCGCCACGCCCAGCAGGTACGGCACCGACCAGGCCGCCAGCACGGTGACCGGGGGCAGGTCGGCGCCGGCCGGCAGCAGCCGGACGGCCAGGTCCGCCGCGGCCACCACGGCCACCGCCGGCGCCCCGCACCGCACCATCCCCCAGCGGCGTACGGCGGCACGCAGCGGGCCGGTCACCGCGACCAGGAACACCAGCGGTAACAGGAACCACAGCGGGCTGACCGCGAGCCGCAGCGCGACGGCAAGGGTGTCGTCCGAGGTGCCGACGACGGTGGCGGCGAGCAGTACCGCGGCCCCCACGCCGAGCAGCGCCACCGCGGGCAGCAGCAGCCGACGCAGCCGACCGGCCAGCCAACCGCCCGCACCGCCCGGGTGGCGGGCCAGCGACCGGGTCGAGCCGAACCCGGCGGTGAAGAAGAACAACCCGAGTGTCTGCAACACCCAGGTCATCGGGGCCAGGTCGGGCAGCGCGGTCAGCGGACTGGCCTGGTGCAGCCCGCCGTCGCCGGTCAGCACCAACCCGGTGACCAGCCAGTGTCCCAACACCACCCCGCCGATGGCGTACGCCCGCAGCGCGTCGACGGCCCGGTCCCGGCTCACCGGGCGTCCCCGATCCGGTCGGTGTCGCCGCCGCCCAGCACGACCGCCGCCACCGCGACCAGCGCGGCGCTGCCCGGCGCGAGGTAGCCGTCGTGCCCCGCCACCCCACCCACCGGCAGGGGTTCGGCGCCGAACGCCGGGTCGCCGGGTCGGCGGCCGAAGCCCAGGCCGGGCAGCCGCACCGGCGGGACCCGACGGATCCAGTCGGTCGGCGCCTCGGCCGCCCAGAACCGCCGCCCGCCGGGCAGGTCGTCGGCGCGCTGCACCCCGGCGCCGACACCGCCGAGGCTGACCACGTCGGTGACCTGGGTCGGGGCGTCCGCCGCGGCCAGCGACACCACCAGCGCCCCGTAGCTGTGCCCGACCAGCGTGATCGTCGCCGCCGGCCGCCGCCCGGCCAACTCCCGCAGCAGCGTGGTCAGCCCGGCCGCGCCGCGCCGGGCGCTGACGCCACCGGCGGCGGTCAACACCCCGTCGGGCGGGTCGTAGCCGAGCCAGGCCAGCACCGCTACCCGCGCCGCCGGGTCGGTCGCCCGCAGCTCCCGGTAGAGCAGCCCGGCCTGCACGGCCGGCGCCCGCCGGGCCACCCCGCCCAACCCCCGGTCGAAGTCGGCGAGGGTGCTGCCGACCCCCGGCACCAGCACCGCGATCCGGTCCGCGTCGGCGAGGTCGCCGAGCACCTCGACCGCGCGGCCGTCACCGCGCCCGTCGAACAGCAGGAACCGGCGTCCGTCGGCCGCCCAGTCCGCGTACGGGGGGCCGGCCGCGCGCATCGCCGCCGCCATCACGGGGTACGCCTCGACGAACCCCGCCGCCGTGGCCGGCTCGGGTCGGGTCGGCAGGACCAGGTTCACGCCGAGCAGCGCGGCCACCGCCACCCGGCTGGCACCTCGTCGTCGCATCACGTTCTCCCTCCGGAATGTCGTCCGGAGGGAGAGTGCGCCCAGGGGCGGGGCCGGGTCGTCGCCCCGCGGAGCCGTTCCCGGGCTGGCTCCCCGGGGCTACTCGCCGGCCGCCACCAGACCCGTCTCGTACGCCAGCACCACGGCCTGGGCGCGGTCGCGCAGACCCAGCTTGGCCAGGATCCGCCCGACGTGGGTCTTCACGGTCTGCTCGGCCACCACCAGGTCACCCGCGATCTCCGCGTTGTTGCGGCCCCGGGCGATCAACCGCAGCACCTCGGTCTCGCGGGGAGTGAGCCCGGCCAGGTCGGTGGGGCGCGGGCGACGGCGGTCCGGACGGGCCGCGAACTCGGCGATCAGCCGGCGGGTGACCGCCGGGGCGAGCAGCGCGTCGCCGGCCGCGACCACCCGCACCGCGTGCACCAGATCGGCTGCCGGGGCGTCCTTGAGCAGGAACCCGCTGGCTCCGGCGCGCAGCGCCTCGTACACGTAGTCGTCCAGGTCGAAGGTGGTGAGGATGAGCACCCGGGGTCGCTGCGCCGACCGGTCACCGAGCAGCTTGCGGGTGGCCTCCAGCCCGTCCATGACCGGCATCCGCACGTCCATCAGCACCACGTCCGGGTCGAGGTGGCGGGCGGCGGCCACGGCCTGCGCCCCGTCGGCGGCGTCACCCACCACCAGCAGATCCGGTTGGGCGGCGAGCAGCGCGCCGAAACCCTGCCGGACCATCGCCTGGTCGTCGGCGATCAGTACCCGGATCATCGGCCCCCGCCCTCCGCGTCGTACGGCAACTCGGCCGTCACCGCGTAACCCCCGTCGGGCAGCGGCCCGGCGGTGAACGTACCGCCCAGCGAGGTGGCCCGTTCCCGCATGCCGGTCAGCCCGTGCCCGGAGCCCGCCTCGTCCAGCCGGGAGCCCGCCTCGGCGGGTGGCGCGTTCTGTACGCGTACCCCCAGACCGGACGGACCGGCGCGGACGGTGACCCGCACCGCGGCGCCGGCCGCGTGGCGGGCCGCATTGGCCAGCCCCTCCTGCACGATGCGGTACGCGGCCAGCCCGACCGGCGCGGGCACCCGGTCGTCGTCCACCGGCTCGGCGTCCAGGGTCACCGGCAGCCCGACCCGGCGCGCCGCGTCCACCATCGCGCCCAGGTCGGTCAGGTCGGGCTGCGGCGCGGTCTGCGGCCCGGTCGTGTCGCTGCGCAGCACTCCCAGCAGCCGCCGCATGTCGGTCAGCGCGTCGCGGGCCGACGCGGCGATGGCGACGAACTCCTCGGCCGCCGGGGCCGGCACGTCCGTCAGCCGGTACGGGGCGGTCTCCGCCTGCACCGCGATCAGCGACATGTGGTGGGCCACCACGTCGTGCAGCTCCCGGGCGATCCGGGTGCGTTCCTCCAGCACCGCGCGGCGCTCCTGCTCCCGTTCGCTCAGCTCGGTCTGCGCGGCCAGCGCGCGCCGGGACAACCGGTCGCGTCGGATCAGGTCGCCGACGATCGCCAACGCGCCGAGCAGCAGCAGGACGGCGACCAGGTTCTCGGGGTGGACGAAGATGAGCACCGGCACCGTGCTGATCGTCACCACCCAGGCCAACACCGGTCGGTCGACCCGCGCGACGACCACCGCCAGCACCGCGATCGACCCGAGCGCCAGCGGTGGGGTCCACGGCCAGGCCTGGTCGGCTGGCGCGTTGAACGTGCAGATCAGCAGGGCCAGCACCGTCAGCCGCCAGGCCAGCAGCGGACGCCGGGGCAGCGC
The DNA here is from genome assembly GCF_059358895.1 of Micromonospora sp. BQ32. Taxonomy (NCBI): domain Bacteria; kingdom Bacillati; phylum Actinomycetota; class Actinomycetes; order Micromonosporales; family Micromonosporaceae; genus Micromonospora; species Micromonospora sp. BQ32. Next base: position 24,276 of record NZ_JCADBI010000029.1, read on the forward strand.
CAGCAACGGCGCCACGGTCATCGCGGCGAACAGCACCGCGACCGGCATCGGCAGGCCCCACTCGGTCTCCACGGTCAGCGTGATCAGGAAGAGGCCGAGGACGGCGAGCAGCCCGACCGGGGCGGCGTAGCGGGCCGGCCCGGGCCAACGGGCCAGCAACGGCCGTTCGGGCCGGGCGTCCGGGCCCAGCAGGGTCTGTCGCAGGGCCCGCCGGGCCACGGCGACCGGATGCCGATTCACCACCCGGAGGCTACGGGCCGACCCCGTCGCGGGGCGTGCCACCAGGGGTTGATCCCGCTGTCGTACCCCAGTGTGACGCGACTCCCGTTAGCGCTTACCTACCGGTAACGCCTAGGCTCCGACGCGTCCGTGCTGACGATTCGCAAGGGGGAACAGTGGCCCGTACCGTGCTGGTGACCGGGGGCAACCGGGGAATCGGCCTGGCCATCGCGCAGGCATTCGCCAAGCAAGGCGACCGGGTGGCGGTCACCCACCGCAGCGGGGACGCGCCTGACGGGCTGTTCGGCGTCCGCGCCGACGTCACCGACGCGGCCTCGATCGACGCCGCGTTCACCGCCGTCGAGGCCGAGCTGGGTCCGGTCGAGGTGTTGGTCGCCAACGCCGGCATGACCGCCGACACGCTGCTGCTGCGGATGTCCGAGGAGCAGTTCACCGACGTGGTGAACACCAACCTCACCGGTGCGTTCCGGGTCGCGAAGCGGGCCTCCGGGAAGATGCTCCGCGCCAAGTGGGGCCGCATGATCTTCATCTCCTCGGTGGTCGGCCTCGCCGGCGGCGCCGGGCAGGTCAACTACGCCGCCAGCAAGGCCGGCCTCGTCGGCGTCGCCCGCTCCATCACCCGGGAGCTGGGCAGCCGCAACATCACCGCGAACGTGGTGGCGCCCGGCTTCATCGACACCGCCATGACCGCCGGCCTCACCGAAGACCGCAAGGCGGAGCTCCTCAAGTCCATCCCGGCCGGCCGGATGGGCAGCCCGGAAGAGGTCGCCGCCGTGGTCACCTGGCTGGCCTCCGACAGCGCCGGGTACGTCTCCGGCGCCGTCATCCCGGTCGACGGCGGCCTCGGCATGGGCCACTAACCCTTTTGACTACGGAGGAAATCTGCGATGTCCGGACTGCTCGCCGGTAAGCGACTGCTCGTCACCGGTGTCATCACCGACGCCTCGATCGCCTTCTCGGTGGCGAAGCTCGCTCAGGAAAATGGCGCGCAGGTCGTGCTCACCGGCTACGGCCGGCTCTCCCTGGTCGAGCGGATCGCCAAGCGGCTGCCCGAGCCGGCGCCGGTCATCGAGGTGGACGTCACCAACACCGAGCACCTGGCCGGCCTCGCCGACCGGGTACGCGAGCACGTCGACGGCCTCGACGGTGTGGTGCACTCGATCGGCTTCGCCCCGCAGAGCTGCCTGGGTGGCGGCTTCCTCGACGCGCCCTGGGAGGACGTGGCGACCGCTCTGCACGTCTCCACCTTCTCGTACAAGTCGCTGGCCATGGCGGCGCTGCCGCTGATGTCGCCCGGTGGCGCGGTGGTCGGCCTGACCTTCGACGCGACGAAGGCGTGGCCGGTTTACGACTGGATGGGCGTGGCCAAGGCCGGCCTGGAGTCCGCGTCCCGCTACCTGGCGCTGCACCTGGGCAAGCAGGGCATCCGCAGCAACCTGGTGGCCGCCGGGCCGCTGCGCACCATCGCCGCGAAGTCGATCCCCGGCTTCGACCAGTTCGAGGACGCCTGGGCCGAGCGGGCCCCGCTGGGTTGGAGCCTCACCGACCAGGAGCCCGCCGCGCGGGCCTGCCTGGCGCTGCTCTCCGACTGGTTCCCGGCCACCACCGGCGAGATCGTCCACGTCGACGGCGGCTACCACGCCATCGGTTCCTGACGCCGCACCGTGACGCCCCCTGGTCGTCGTTCGCATGATCTACGCGGCCGGACCAGGGGGCGTCGCCGGGACGTCCCGGCCGAGGGGCGAGAATGACCCCATGTCGTACGACGCGGTGGTCCTGGTGTCCTTCGGCGGGCCCGAGCGGCCCGAGGACGTGATGCCGTTCCTGCAGAACGTGACCCGGGGCCGGGGTGTGCCGCCCGAGCGGCTGGCCGAGGTCGCCGAGCACTACCAGCACTTCGGGGGGGTGTCCCCGATCAACCAGCAGTGCCGGGACCTGCTGGCCGCGGTCCGCGCCGACTTCGCCGCGCACGGTCTCGACCTGCCCATCTACTGGGGCAACCGCAACTGGGACCCGATGCTCGCCGACACCGTGACCCAGATGCGCGACGACGGGGTCACCCGGGCGCTGGCCTTCGTCACCAGCGCGTACGGCGGCTACTCGTCCTGCCGGCAGTACCAGGAGGACATCGCCGCCGCCCGTGCCGCTGTCGGCCCGGACGCCCCGGTGATCGAGAAGCTGCGCCAGTTCTGGGACCACCCCGGCTTCGTCGAGCCGCACGTCGATGCGGTCCGGGCGGCGCTGGGCCAGCTCGACCCGGCGAAGCGGGACACCACCCGGCTGGTCTTCACCGCCCACTCCATCCCCAGCTCGATGGCAGCCAACGCCGGCCCACACGGCGGCCGGTACGAGGCGCAGCTGCACGAGACCGCCCGGCTCGTCGCCGCGGCCGCCGCACCCGACCTGGCGTACGACCTGGTCTGGCAGAGCCGCTCCGGCCCGCCGCAGATGCCGTGGCTGGAGCCGGACATCAACGACCACCTGGCCACCCTCGCGCAGGGCGGCACCACCGCTGTGGTGGTCAGCCCGATCGGGTTCGTCTCCGATCACCTGGAGGTCGTGTGGGACCTGGACACCGAAGCGCTGGAGACGGCGAAGCAGCTCGGCCTGGACTTCGTCCGGGCCGGCACGCCGGGCACCGACCCGCGCTTCGTGACCATGGTGCGTGAGCTGGTCACCGAGCGGACCGACCCGGACGGCGCGCAGTTGCGCCGCCGCCTGGGCGAGCTGCCCATGTGGGACAGCTGCCCCACCGTCTGTTGTGTGCCGACCCGTCGCCCCTGACCTCTGAGGATCATCATGCATGACCGCAAGCCCGTGCAGAGTTGGCTGACCGACATGGACGGCGTGCTGGTGCACGAGGGCCAGCCGGTGCCCGGCGCGCCGGAGTTCATCAACCGGATGCGCGCCTCCGGCAAGCCGTTCCTGGTGTTGACCAACAACTCGATCTACACCCCGCGGGACCTGACGGCCCGGCTCAGCCGGATGGGGCTGGACGTGCCGGAGGAGTCGATCTGGTCCTCGGCCCTGGCCACCGGTCAGTTCCTCGCCGACCAGCGGCCGGGTGGCACCGCGTACGTCATCGGTGAGGCCGGGCTGACCACGGCGCTGCACGCGGTCGGCTACGTGCTGACCGACTTCGCCCCCGACTACGTGGTGCTCGGCGAAACCCGCACCTACAGCTTCGAGGCGATCACCAAGGCCGTCCGCCTGATCAACGACGGCGCCCGGTTCATCTGCACCAACCCCGACGTGACCGGCCCGTCCGTGGAGGGCGCGCTACCCGCCGCCGGCTCGGTGGCCGCCATGATCTCCAAGGCGACCGGGGTCGAGCCGTACTTCGTCGGCAAGCCCAACCCGATGATGATGCGCTCGGCGCTCAACACCATCAACGCGCACTCGGAGAGCACCGCGATGATCGGCGACCGGATGGACACCGACATCCTGTGCGGTCTGGAGGCCGGGTTGGAGACCATCCTGGTGCTCACCGGGATCAGCAGCCGCACCGAGGCGGAGCGTTACCCGTACCGCCCGTCCCGGATCGTCAACTCGGTCGCGGACCTGCTCGACGAGGTCTGACCGGCCGGCCTCGGCGGGCTGTCGCCATGCGCCGGTGCTGCTGGCGTACCACCATGACCATCCACACGAAGAACATCATCTCGGCGGCGGCGAATATCAGAAGGACCCAGTGCCGATCATGGTCGGCTCCGGTCAGGTCAGGGGCGCAGCGGGGCGTTGCAGGCGGCCACCAGAGCCTGCCGGCACGCTGCGGTGAGCGGACGAAGTGCCGCGTCCCGTTGCTGCGCCTCGTAATTGTTCATCGCCCCGCCGGGCGCGGAGTGCCCGGCCAGCGCGAGCACCCGGTCGAGCACCGCGGCCCGGGCGAAGAGCCGGCGGGCCCGCGGGTCGAAGCCCGGTGGCAGGTCGGTGGCGCCGTCGGGGCGGCGCAACGCGGCCAGCGCACCCGCCAGCTCGGGCCGCCACTGGGCCACGTCGAGGCGGGTCAGCGCGGCGGTCGTCTCGGCCAGCGCGGCGGCCAGCTCGGCCTCCGCCTCGGCGGCGCCAGGCAACGAGAGCGACGCGGCGGGGGCGTTGGCCGGCAACGGGTACACCCGCCACAGCACCGTCTCGAAACAGTCCCCTGAGCCGGAGGTGTGCGAGCGCACCTCCGGGATCAACCCGAGCCCGCCGGCGACCACCGCCTCACCCGTGACCAGCGCCGCGCCGGCGAAGTCGCCGGGGCCGGGCAGACCCCGGGGGTCGCCCGGCGCGGGCAGCACCAGGCGGATCTCGTCCGGGGAGAGCTTGGCCAGGGTGGGCAGCGCGGCGCCCAGCGGGACGTCGGTCCAGGTGCCCGGGGCGTCCGCGACGAGATGTTCCTCGTTGCCGGCGATGGCGTCGGCGACCTCGTCGTACGGCACCAACCCGGCGCGCCACGCGCGCACCCAGGCAACGAACCGGCTCGACCGGCGCGGCGCGAGTGTGGCCGCGCCCGTTGCGGGGGTGGACATGCCGAAAGGGTACGTGGTCACGACCGGCCCTGTCTCGGCTGCCGCTCCGGTCGCCCGGCCTGCCCCCAACTGCCCTGTTCGCCCCAATCCACGCCCGCTGGAGCGGGTGTGTGGTCGGCGGTCAGAGGGCGGGGCGGTGTGTCGGTAGCCGGGGTGGGCGCGGGCTGGGTTTAGCGTGATCGACATGGCGGGGCGATACGGCGAGGACGTGTTGGCGGGCGACTGGCGGCGGCGGAAGGTCACCCCCGAGGTGGACGCCGAACCGGATCTCGTGGTGGAGGATGCCGACTCCGGGTTCTGCGGAGCGGTGGTGGGCTTCGAGGCCGGTGCGGTGGTGCTGGAGGACCGGCACGGTAAACGGCGCAACTTCCCGCTGCTGCCGGCGGCGTTCCTGCTCGACGGCAGCCCGGTCACGCTGCGCCGCCCGACCCGGGCAGCGGTGCCTACGGCTCGTCGGCGGACCGCGTCCGGTTCGGTCGCCGTGGACAACGTCCGCGCCCAGGTGGCCAAGGCCAGCCGGATCTGGGTGGAGGGCATCCACGACGCCGCCCTGGTCGAGCGGATCTGGGGTGACGACCTGCGCATCGAGGGCGTGGTCGTGGAGCCGTTGGACGGCATCGACGCCCTTGACGCCGAAGTACGCGACTTCGGCCCCGGCCCGACCCGACGGCTCGGCGTCCTCGTCGACCACCTGGTGCCGGGCAGCAAGGAGAGCCGGATCGTGGCCCGGGTGAACTCGCCGTACGTGCTGGTGACCGGGCACCCCTACGTGGACGTGTGGCAGGCGGTCAAGCCGGCGGCGCTGGGTATCGCCGCGTGGCCGGTGGTGCCGCCGGGGCGACCGTGGAAGGAGGGGGTCTGCGCGGCCCTCGGGGTGGCCGAGCCGGCCGACATGTGGCGGCACATCCTGTCCCGGGTGAACAGCTTCGCCGACGTGGAGACACCCCTGATCAACGCCATGGAACGCCTCATCGACTTCGTCACCGAGCCAGCCTGACCGCCCCGTCCTTCCGGCAGCCGGTCAGGGGATTTCGTCGGGGCTGCGCGTGAAGACGAACGTGGCGATGTCGACCGCCGCCGCCCGTCCGCTGTCGTCGCGCCGCACCGACAGGATCTCGCCGTTCTCCGGGCCGGAGCGTCCCCGCCAACGGTCCGTCCCCTCGGCCGTGAACCGGCTCACCCGCTCACCGCGTACGTGGGCCACCAGGTCACCCGCGTCCCAGCTCAGGTCCAGCGGGGTGCCCATCCACCACCAGCGGCCGGTCAGCTCGGTCAGCTCCGCCGCAGGCGCGGCGGTGGCCGGTCGCCACGGCTGCGGGAACGCCGGCTCGGCGTCCAGCACGGTGGTCAGCAGTTGGCGGCCGAGCCCGGTGATCGGGAAGCCGTACGAGTTGGCGAAGCCGACCACGGCCGTACGGGTGGGCCGGTGCACCACGAGGGCGGCCACGTACCCGGGCATCGAGCCGCCGTGCCCGACGTACACCCGCTCGCCGTTCCGGTAGAGCTCCAGCCCCAGGCCGTGCCCGCCGGTCCAGGAGTCGTCGCTGATCACCACGGGTGCGCACATCTCGGTCAGCGTCCCGGCGGCCAGCACCGACGCGTCGGGTTCGGCGAGGTAGGCGGCCCAGCGGCCCAGGTCCTCGATCGTCGACCAGAGCTGCCCGGCGGGGGCCATCGCGCCGGTGTCGGTACGGGGTTCCTCGCGCAGCGTGCCGTGCCAGGGGTGGACGACGTAGCCGCGGGCGTACGGCTCGGTTGCCGCGTACGTGGTGCGGCGCATTCCCAGCGGGGTGAGGATCCGTTCGTCGAGCAGGTCGGCCCAGGGCTTCCCGGTGAGTCGTTCGAGCAACCCGCCGAGCAGCCCGTACGCCAGGTTGGAGTAGTGGTACGTGGCGTGCGGCGGGTAAGCGATCTTGTCGGCGCTGACCCCGGCGAGCAGGGTGGCCAGGTCGACGCCCGCCGCGCGCTCCCACCAGTCGCCCTCGGGTTCGCGTTGGATGCCGCTGGCGTGGCCGAGCAGTTGGCGCAGGGTGAGCACGCCCACACCGGTGCCCGGCAGGTGCTGCTCCAGCTGGTCGTCCAGGGCCAGCCGGCCGGCATCCCGCAACTGCATGATCAGGGTGGCGGTCATCGTCTTGCTGATCGAGCCCAACCGGTACTGCAGGTCGATGTCCGGGCGGGGTTGCTCGCCGGCGACGGCCAGGTGGACCAGCGTGCCGTCGCGGACCACGCCCAGCACCAGCGACGGGGTGCGACCGTCGGCCTGTGCCTGGGCGACCCGGGTGTCGATCTGTCGGGCGGTCTCAGGGAGCAGGGTCAACGGGATCTCCTCGGGTCGGGCCGCCGTTTCGTGGTGGTTTGGCGGGCCGGAACGGGCCTCGCCGAGCCTACTGATCTTCGCGGAGAGGTCGCGCGTGCATTTGCGTGTCACGATCGGGGGGTGGACGCCGTGGTGTGGATCGTTTTGGGTGTGCTGCTGGCCGTCGCCGAGATTTTCACGACGACGCTATTTCTGATCATGTTCGGGGCCGGTGCGTTCGCCGCCGCCGGTGCGGCCGCCCTGGGCGCGCCGGTCGCCGTGCAGGCGCTGGTCTTCGCGGTGGTGTCGGCGTTGAGCCTGGTGCTGGTCCGACCGGTCATCCGGCGGCACAGCCGCTCGGCGCTGGAGAGCGGCGAGCAGCCGTTCGGCGTGGAGGCGATCGAGGGCTCCACGGCGCTGGTGCTGGAACGGGTGGACGCCGAGCAGGGTCTCGTCAAGATCGACGGTGAGTTGTGGAGCGCCCGGTCGTACGACACGACACAGGTCTACGAACCTGGTCAACGGGTTCGGGTGATAAAGGTCCGGGGCGCGACCGCCCTGGTGTGGCAGGACGATGTTTCTTCCGCCGGCGAGCTGCCGGAATCGAGAGGGTGAACGGGATGACCTTAATCGGGGTGGTGGTGATCGCGGTGGCGTTGATCGCCGTGATTACGCTGGCCAAGGCGGTGCGGATCGTGCCGCAGCAACGCCAGGACGTGGTGGAACGGCTCGGCAAGTACAAGCGCACCCTCAGCCCCGGCCTCAACCTGTTGGTGCCGTTCATCGACGCGGTCCGTACCAAGGTCGACATGCGCGAGCAGGTGGTCAGCTTCCCGCCGCAGCCGGTGATCACCTCGGACAACCTGGTGGTCTCGATCGACACGGTTCTCTACTTCAAGGTGGTCGACTCGGTCCGGGCGACCTACGAGATCAGCAGCTTCCTCCAGGCCATCGAGCAGTTGACCGTCACCACGTTGCGTAACGTGATCGGTTCGCTCGATCTGGAGCGGGCGCTGACCAGCCGGGACGAGATCAACCGGCACCTCTCGGGTGTGCTGGACGAGACCACCGGCCGCTGGGGCATCAAGGTGACCCGGGTCGAGATCAAGGCGATCGAGCCGCCGGCCAGCATCCGCGACTCGATGGAGAAGCAGATGCGCGCCGAGCGGGACCGCCGTGCCGCGATCCTGACCGCCGAGGGGCACAAGCAGTCGGTGATCCTCACCGCGGAGGGTGACAAGCAGTCGGCGGTGCTGCGGGCCGACGGTGACCGGCAGGCCCGGATCCTGCAGGCCGAGGGTCAGGCGAAGGCGATCCGGACGGTCTTCGACGCGATCCACCAGGCCAACCCGAGCCAGAAGGTGCTCGCCTACCAGTACCTGCAGGCTCTGCCGCAGATCGCCCAGGGCAGCGCCAACAAGGTCTGGATCGTCCCGGCCGAGCTGACCAAGGCCCTGGAGGGAATGGGTGGCGCGCTCGGTGGGCTGAGCCAGATGGTGGGGGACCTGCCCGCACCGGAGGCCGCGGACCAGGCGAGCCAGGTCGAGCGTGAGGCCGCCGAGGCGGCGCAGGCCGCGGCGGACGCCGCTCAGCAGATCCATGACGAGGTACGCGTCGCCGAGGCGCAGGCCACCGGCGGCAAGGGCCCGCAGGGGCTGCCCGCGCCGGAACCGGTGTCGCCGGCCAGCCTCGTCGAGGATCCGGCCGACCAGCGCGAGCGCGGCTGATTCCGGACGCCGGCCACCTGGCCGGGTAGGGCGTGGGTCAGAGCGTCGGTCGAGCCGCAGGCCGGCCAGGGGCGCTGACCCACTCCCTTAATACGAGAAAGACTCATGGGGCGCTCCGACGCCTGCCACGATCGGTCCTAGGACGGGTGGTGACCAGGCAATCGGGGCGCCCCGGCGCGTCCCGCACCGCTCGTCGGCGAGCGAGGTGACGCATGAAGGATCCGGCGAATCGGATGTGGTCCTCTGCCCCGGTGCCCGGCGCACACGACCCGGTCGCCCCACTGGGCTCCCGGCGCAGCGGAGGCGGGTTCGGCGTACTGCCATTCGTCGGCGAGCCGACCCCGGGTGCCCCCGCCACGAACGCCAGTTGGGCCTGGTCGGTACGTCGGTTCGCGCGGGCGGCGGTCTGGCTGCTGCCCGCGTACGCCATCCTCTACGGCGCGGTGGCGATGGCCAGCGACGGAGGGGTGGGCAACGACCCCTATCCGGCCGACGGCCGGGCGGTCTACCTGATCGGTTGGGTGGCCGCGGTCTGGCTCGGCCTGCTCGCGCTGCTGGCCCTCACCGGGCTGCTGGCCGCTACCCGCAGCCGCCGGGTGGCGGCCGCCGGGCTGCTGGTCAGCATCGCCGGCACCGTGCTCATGCTGCCGTTCGCCGGGTTCGAAGAGCAGACGCCGGTCTTCGGCGCCACCGCGCGGTCGCTGGTCCTGCTCGGCGCGACGTTCTACAGCGCGGGCTGGTTCCTCACCGGGTGGGCGGTGGCCCGCTCGGGCACCTTCAGCCTCGGCGACGGCGTCATGCTGATCATCGCCGCGCCGCTGCTCGGCCTCGGCGGCGCCCTGATCGGCTCGTTGCAGACGTTCGGCGCGATCTTCGTACTGATCGCCGGCATCGGCATCGGCTACCGCTCCGGCCGCCTGATGCCCCGCGAAACCGCCAGAGACGCCGCCACCGCCAGCCTCAGTAACCCCAACCCCTAACCCACCCCACCCACCCACCCACCCACCGTCCCCGACCCCGCCTCTCGCCCGTTGATCATGAAGTTATTGCGCTCGGCCTCTGCGTGTCGTGGCAATAACTTCATGATCAACGGGGGTCCGGCGGGTCGGGGGAGCGGGGACGGGGCGCGGGGTGGGAGTTGGCTGGTGGGTAGGGGTGAAGTTGCTGACAATTGGGGAGCGGGGGTGGTCGGTTGGCGGCTTTCATGGCAATCCTGGGGAGCATGGCCGCCCCCCGCTCGCCGCTGTCGCGGCTGTTCACCGTGCTGCTCGCCGGCGTGTTGGCCGGGCTTGTCCTGGCAGTCGCCGCGCTGCCGGGCAACCTGCTGCTCGGGCTCACCGCCCGCGCCGCGCTGGGTTCGTACGCCGCGTTGCCGGCGTCGTTGAAGACCCCGGCCACGCCGCAGCGTTCGTACCTCTACGCCAACGACGGCAAGACGCTGATCACCACGTTCTACGACGTGAACCGCACCGACGTCCCCCTGTCGGAGATCGCCCCGGTGATGCGGCAGGCGATCGTGGCGGCCGAGGACCGGCGTTTCTACGACCACGGTGGCGCGGACCTGCGCGGCCTGGCCCGGGCACTGGTGGCCAACGTCAAGGGCGGCGGCACCGAGCAGGGCGGCTCGACGCTGACCATGCAGTACGTCCGTAACGTGCTCAAGACCGACCCCACCCGCACCGCCGAGGAGCGCGCCGCCGCGACCGACCCCACGGTCGGGCGCAAGATCCAGGAGATCCGGTACGCGAGCGCGCTGGACAAGAGCCTCGGCAAGGACGAGATCCTCGACCGGTACCTGAACATCGCCTACTTCGGCTCCGGCGCGTACGGGATAGCGGCGGCCAGCCAGCGGTACTTCGGCAAGCCTCCGGCGCAGTTGACCCTCAGCGAGTCGGCGCTGCTGGCCGGTCTGGTGCAGTCTCCGGACGCGTACAGCCCGATCAACGGCGACAAGGACCAGGCGCTGGCGCGCCGGTCGTACGTGCTGGACTCGATGGTCGCCACCAACGCGATCACCGCCGCGCAGGCCGCCCAGGCCAAGGCAGAGCCGTTGGCCCTGCACCCCACCGCCCAGCCCAACGGCTGCACCGCCGTCTCCCAGGGCCACGACGACTGGGGCTACTTCTGCGACTACCTGCGCCAGTGGTGGCTGACCCAACCGGCCTTCGGGGCCACGGTCGCGGAGCGCGAGCAGGCGCTGCGCTCGGGCGGCTACACCGTGGTCACCTCGCTGGACCCGAAGATCCAGGCCACCGCTCAGCAGCAGGCCACCAAGGTCTACTCCTACGACAACAAGCGGGCCCTGCCGATCGCGGCGGTCCAGCCCGGCACCGGGCGGGTGCTGGCGATGGCGGTCAACCGGCACTACAGCCTCGCCGACAACCCGGCCGGGCAGGCGAACTACCCGAACACCGTCAACCCGTTGATCTCGGGCGGAGCCAGCGTCGACGGGTACCAGGCGGGTTCGACGTTCAAGCTGTTCACCATGCTCGCCGCGCTGGAGTCGGGCCGTACCCTCTCCACCGGTTTCGACGCGCCCGCCAAGCTGCCCACCCGGTACGCCGCCGAAGGACCGGGCAGCTGTGACGGCCGCTGGTGCCCGGCGAACGCCAACCCGGACTGGATGGACGGGTACCGGATGATGTGGGACGGCTTCGGCCGCTCGGTGAACACCTACTTCGTCTGGCTGGCCGAGCAGGTCGGCCAGGACAAGGTGGTCCAGGTGGCGCAGCGGCTCGGCATCACGTTCCGCGCCGACTCGGACGCCGCCTTCGCGAAGAACAACGCCGCGAACTGGGGTTCGTTCACCCTCGGTGTGGCTGCCACCACCCCGCTGGACCTGGCCAACGCGTACGCCACGGTGGCCGCCGAGGGCACCTACTGCACGCCGGTGCCGGTGGTCTCGGTGACCGCCGCGGACGGCACGAAGGTGCCGGTCGGGCAGCCCTCCTGCAAGCGGGTGCTCGACGCCGATGTCGCTCGTGCCGCCACCGACGCGGCGCGCTGCCCGGTGGGTCAGCAGTCAACGTTCGGGCAGTGCAACGGGGGCACCGCCACCGGTGTGAACGACATCCTCGACGGCCGACCGGTGGCGGGTAAGACGGGTAGCTCGGAGCAGAACTCCACCGAGACGTTCGTCGGCTTCACCCCGCAGGTCGCGGTGGCCGGTATCGCCGCCAACCCGGACGACCCGGCCGACTCGGTGGGGTCGGCGGTGCAGAGCAAGGTGATCGACGCGGTCGCCCGGGTCATCGCCACCGCCGTGAAGGGCCAGCCGGAGAAGGCGTTCGTCGCACCGAGCCACGAGCTGGCCGGCGACCCGCACCGCCCGGTGGAGCGCCCAGCGGTCCCGGACCGCCAGCAGGACCGCACCACCGAGGACCCCCGCTCCGCCCTCCAACGCTGGCTAGACCGCCGAGGCTGACAGTTTCAGCGGTCTCGGCGGCGGGGGCGGTAACTGGCCAGGGTGGCGGGGAGGCCGCGGCGGATGATTCCGGCCCAGTCGGTGTCGCCGCGCAGCACCGCCGCCGCGGTCTTGCGGGCCTGTTCGACGGTGAAGTGTGGTGGCAGCATCAGCTCGGCCGGGTCGACCAGAGCGTTGATCACCACCGGTCGGTCGGCGGTGAGCGCCCGGTCCCAGACGTCCCGCACCTGATCCGGCGAGTCGATCAACTCGCCGTGCAGGCCGAGCACCTCCGCCCACTGATGGTAGGCGATGTCCGGCAACTGCTGGCTGTCCGGGAACATCGGCGTCCCCTCGGTGGAGCGCTGTTCCCAGCTGACGAACGCCAGATCCCGGTTGTTGAGCACCAGCACCACGAAGCGGGGGTCGGCCCAGCTGCGCCAGTACTTCGCCACGGTGATCAGCTCGTTGACGCCGTTCATCTGCATGGCGCCGTCGCCGATCAACGCGACCAGCGGCCGGTCCGGGTGGGCGAACTTGGCGCTCAGCGCGTACGGCATGGCGCCACCCATGGACAGCAGCGTGCCGGAGAGGCTGGCCAGCATCCCGGGGCGTACCTGGATGTGTCGGGCGTACCAGGCGGTGGTGGTGCCGCAGTCGACCGCGAGCAGCACGTCGTCGGGTAGCCGTTCGTTCAGGGTGTGGAAGAGCAACTGCGGGTTGACCGGGTCGGCGACCTGCTCGGCCAGGTCGTGTTGCACCCGGCGCCAGGCCGAGGTGGCCTCGGTGATCTCCGCCCGCCAGGCGCTCGGCCCGGGGCCGGGGCCCAGCTCGTTCAGCAGCGCCCGCAGCGTGGGGCGGGCGTCGCCGGTCAGGTTCACCTCGGTCGGGTACCGCAGCCCGAGCTGGGTGCCGTCCAGGTCGATCTGCACCGCGCGGGCCTGCCCGGGCGGCGGGTAGAACTCCGAGTACGGCATGTTGCTGCCCACGATCAGCAGCCGGTCGCAGCCGCTCATCAGCTGCCAGCTCGGTCGGGTGCCGAGCAGCCCGATCGCGCCGGTCACCCACGGCTCGCGGTGGTCGACGGCGGTGAAGCCGAGCAGCGCGGTGGCCACGCCGGCCCCGAGTCGATCAGCGATCTCGCGGACCTCGTCGCGCGCGCCGAGGGCGCCCTGGCCGACCAGCATGGCCACCCGCTGCCCGCCGCGCAGCACCTCGGCCGCCCGGCGTACGTCCGCCTCCGGCGGCACCGTCGGCGTGCTGCTCGGCGCGTTGCTGGTCTGGTAGTAGCCGTGCGCGTGCGGCGGGTTCGGGACGGCCGGCTCGTCCTGGAGGTCCAGGGGCAGGACAAGGGCGGTGACGGTACGCCGGGCCAGCGCCGTCCGGCACGCCCGGTCGACCAGGTGGCGTACCTGCGCCGGGTGGTCGAGCTGGGCCAGGAACGCCGCGGCCACGTCCTTGTAGAGGGCGAGCAGGTCGACCTCCTGGTAGTACCCGCCGCCCTCGGCGGTGGTCGCGGTGTGCCCGACCAGGGCGATCACCGGCTGGTGGTCGAGCTTCGCGTCGTACAGGCCGTTGAGCAGGTGGATGGCGCCCGGCCCGCTGGTGACCAGCGCGCAGCCCAGCGGGCCGCCGCCGTACTTGACGTGCGCGGAGGCGGCGAAGCCGGCGGTCTCCTCGTGGCGGACCTGGACGAACTGAGCCCGCCCGTTGGTGCGTTGCAGCGCGGAGGTGAGGCCGTTGATGCCGTCGCCGGGATAGCCGAAGTAGCGGTGCACGCCCCAGCTGAACAGGCGCGACACGATGTGGTCCGCGACGGTCGGACGCCGGGGCAGAGTGCCCGCTTCGCCCGGCGTGGTGTCGTCTGCGCTCACCTGGCTGGTCCTTCCCGTCGAGTCCGATGCGCGCCGGTCATTCCCCTTCTTCTTCGGACAAAACGCCTCACCAGGCGGGCGTCGGAGCGGGATCCTCCGCGTCCGGCAGAATCGTCGGGTGCCTGTCCACCAGATCACCGACCCCGACGACGACCGGATCGCCGACTACCGGGCGCTCACCGACGTCGAGCTGCGCACCCGCTGGGAGCCGCCGCACGGCCTGTTCATCGCCGAGGGGGAGCTGGTGCTGCGCCGGGCGCTGCGCGCGGGCTACCCGGCCCGGTCGTACCTGGTCGACGCCAAGCGGGTCGACCAGCTCGCCGACCTCGACACCGGCGACGCGCCGGTCTACGCCGCGACGCAGGACGTGCTGCAACGGGCCGCCGGCTTCCACGTACACCGGGGGGTGCTGGCGTCGTTCCACCGCCGGCCGCTGCCGACGGCGGCCGAGGTGCTCGCCGCCGCGCGCCGGGTCGTGCTCCTGGAGGGCGTGAACAACCACACCAACCTCGGCGCGGTCTTCCGGGGTGCCGCCGCGCTCGGCATCGACGCGGTGCTGCTGTCGCCGTCCTGCGCCGACCCGCTGTACCGGCGCAGTGTCCGGGTCAGCATGGGTGAGGTATTCGCCATGCCGTACGCGAAGCTCGACCGCTGGCCCGAGGGTTTGGACCAGGTGCGGGAGGCCGGCTTCACGGTGCTCGCCATGACGCCCGCGCCGGACGCCGTACCCATCCAGCGGTTGACCCCGGCGCAGCGCGAGCGGGCGGCGCTGCTGCTCGGAGCGGAGGGGCCCGGCCTCACCGCGGCGGCCCAGGCTGCCAGCGACGTGCGGGTGGTCCTTCCGATGCGGCGCGGCGTCGACTCGTTGAACGTCGCCGCCGCCGCGGCGGTGGCGTTCTGGGAGCTGGGCCGCGACGATCCGCCGTTCGGCGGCGAGTAGACCGCATCAGCTTGCATGGCCATGCGTTCTATTGCATAATTTTCCCCGTGTCCAAGGTTCTCACCTCCCTGCCCATCGGCGAACGTGTCGGCATCGCCTTTTCCGGCGGCCTCGACACCTCGGTCGCGGTCGCGTGGATGCGCGACAAGGGCGCGATCCCCTGCGCCTACACCGCCGACATCGGCCAGTACGACGAGCCCGACATCGCCTCGGTGCCCGGTCGCGCGCTCAGCTACGGTGCCGAGGTCGGTCGCCTGGTCGACTGCCGCGCCGCCCTCGTCGAGGAGGGCCTGGCCGCGTTGACCTGCGGCGCCTTCCACATCCGCACCGGCGGGCGGGCGTACTTCAACACCACCCCGCTGGGCCGCGCGGTGACCGGCACCCTGCTGGTGCGAGCGATGGTCGCCGACGACGTCCAGATCTGGGGCGACGGCTCGACCTTCAAGGGCAACGACATCGAGCGGTTCTACCGCTACGGCCTGCTGGCCAACCCGATGCTGCGCATCTACAAGCCGTGGCTCGACACCGCCTTCGTCACCGAGCTGGGTGGGCGTAAGGAGATGTCGGAGTGGCTGCTCGAACGCGGCCTGCCCTACCGGGACAGCACCGAGAAGGCGTACTCGACCGACGCCAACATCTGGGGCGCCACGCACGAGGCGAAGACCCTGGAGCACCTCGACACCGGCATCGAGACGGTCAACCCGATCATGGGCGTCCGGTTCTGGGACCCGTCGGTGGAGATCCCGACCGAGGACGTCACCATCGGCTTCGACCAGGGCCGCCCGGTCACCATCAACGGCAAGGAGTTCGGCAGCGCCGTCGACCTGGTGCTGGAGGCCAACGCCATCGGCGGCCGGCACGGCCTGGGCATGTCGGACCAGATTGAGAACCGGATCATCGAGGCCAAGAGCCGCGGCATCTACGAGGCGCCCGGCATGGCGCTGCTGCACGCCGCGTACGAGCGGCTGGTCAACGCCATCCACAACGAGGACACCCTGGCGAACTACCACAGCGAGGGTCGCCGCCTCGGTCGGCTGATGTACGAGGGTCGCTGGCTGGACCCGCAGGCGCTGATGCTGCGCGAGTCGTTGCAGCGGTGGGTCGGCACGGCGGTCACCGGCGAGGTGACGTTGCGGCTGCGCCGGGGCGAGGACTACTCGATCCTGGACACCACCGGCCCGTCGTTCAGCTACCACCCCGACAAGCTGTCGATGGAGCGTACCGAGGACTCGGCGTTCGGCCCGTCGGACCGGATCGGCCAGCTCACCATGCGCAACCTGGATATCGCCGACTCGCGGTCGAAGCTGGAGCAGTACGCCTCCCTCGGTCTGGTCGGCGGCGGGAACACGCAGCGGATGATCGGCGCCGCGCAGGCCGCCTCGACCGGGTTGATCGGCGCGATGCCCCAGGGCGGCGCGGAAGCCATCGCCTCCCGGGGCGTCGCCTCGGCGGAGGACGAGGCACTCGACCGCGCCGCGATGGAGTTCGGCGTCGACTGAGCCCGGCTGCCCGCCGGCCGCCGGTGGCAGGTGCTGGGCCGGCTGGCCCGGCCGCCGGTGGCAAGTCGAGTTCCGGCGTCACGGACGGTAGCGTGGCGGCCGTGTTCCCTACCGTCCGTGAGGTCCTCGCCCTGGACCCGGTCCGCCACGGCGCGCCCCGGGTGGTCGCCGGCGACGAAGGGCTGGACCGACCCGTCCGCTGGGTGCACGTCGCCGAGGTGCCGGACATCGCCACCCTGCTCGGCGGCGGCGAACTGGTCCTCACCACCGGCATCGGGCTGCCCGGGGACGACGCCGGGTTGCGCGCCTTCATCGGCGATCTCGCCGACGTCGGAGTCTCCGGGCTCGTCGTCGAGTTGGGCCGCCGGTACGTCAGCGGGGTGCCCCGGGTGATGGCCGCCGCCGCCGAGCGGCGCGGGCTGCCCCTGGTCGAGCTGCGCCGGGCCACCCCGTTCGTGCGGATCACCGAGGCGGTGCACGCGCTGATCGTCGACGCGCAGCTCACCGAGCTGCGCGCCACCGAGGAGATTCACCAACGGTTCAACGACCTCTCCGTCGAGGGCGCCGACGCCGCCGAGGTGATCCGACAGGCCGCCGAGCTGTCGGGTTGCCCGGTGGTGCTGGAGAACCTGTCCCGGCAGGTGCTCGGGTACGACCCGGCGGGGGAGAGCGCCGAGCTGCTGCTGGACGGCTGGGAGCAACACTCCCGGCGGATCCGTCCGGCCGGGCGGACCGCGTACGACCCGGACAGCGGCTGGCTCGTGACCACCGTCGGCGCCCGGGGGCAGGACTGGGGTCGGCTGCTGCTGCGCTGGCCGGCCAGCGGGGACGTGCCCAGCGCCCAGGCCGTCGAGCCGACCGTCGGCCCGCCCACCCGGCTCACCATCCTGATCGAGCGGGCCGCGTCCACCCTCGCGCTGGGTCGGCTGATCCGCCGCGACGCCGAGGGGCTGGAACGGCAGATCCACCGCACCCTGCTCACCGCGCTGCTCGACCACTCCCGCCCGGTGGACGAGGTGGGGCTGCGGGCCAAGGCGCTCGGTGTGGTGCTCGACCGGCGGCACCTGGTTGGCGTGATGGTCCGGCACCGCGCCGACGACCCCGCCGGGGAGGTCGGCCCCGAGGCCGGCCTGGCCCGGCTACGGGATCTCTCCGAGGCGGTCGGCCAGGCCCTGCGGGAGGCGAAGCTGACCGCGCTGACCAGCGCCGTCGACGACCACTCGGTGGGCGCGCTGCTGGCCCTACCGGACGCGGCCGCCGAGGACCGCGCGCTGTCCGCGTTCGCCAGCGCCCTTCGTCGGGTACGCCTCGACGCCGGCACCGGCCGACCGGGGCCCGGTGTCGAACCGGCTCGGGCGGCTTCCGGCGTCGAGGTGTCCCGCTCCGCGTCCGATTCCTCCCGGGCGGCGCCCGGTCCCGACCCGGCCCGCCCGGGGTTCGGCGTAGATCCGTCCCGCCCGGGGCTCGGTGTCGAGGCCGCTCGGTCGGGGGTGGGCGTCGATCCGTTCCGGGGTGCTGGCCCGGGTGGCGTGATCGTTGCCGCCGGCTCCGGGGTGGGCACCCTGCGGGAGGCCCGACGGTCGCTGGTCGAGGCGCGGCAGATCGCCGAGGCGGCCCGGCGGGATCGGCGGGACCTGCCGATCTTCCGGCTGCCGCACGTCGGTCTGGCCGGGCTGCTGCACCTGCTGCGCGACGAGCCCCGCCTACAGACGTTCGTGGAGCGCGAACTCGGCGCGCTGCTGGAGTACGACGCCCGGCACCCCCGGGAACGGCTGCTCGACACCCTGCGCGCCTACCTGGAGCAGGGGCGCAACAAGTCCGCCGGTGCCGCCGCCGCCCACCTGTCCCGGCCGGCCTTCTACGAACGCCTGGCCCGCATCGCCCGCATCCTCGACGTGGACCTCGACTCGGTGGAGGCCAGCCTCTCCCTACACGTAGCCCTACTAGCCCTGGAAGCAGTCCGCACCCCCTAACCCCCACCCCGACCTCCCCCACCCCGACCTCCCCCACCCTCGCCCACCTCCCCCCGCCCACCGGCCCCTGCCCTCGCCCCGGTGATCAAGAGCTTTGCGTCAAAAATCTGGCGCAGGGTGACGCAAACTTCTTGATCACCGGGGCGAGAGGCGGTGGGGACGCCGGGGGAGGGGGAAGGGGTGGGGGAAGGGGTGGGGGAGGTGGGCGAGGGTGGGGTGGGAGGGGGTGGGAGAGGTCGGGGTGGGGGTTAGGTGAGGGAGTTGAGGGCCTTGGCGTAGGTGGGGGGGATGTGGTTGGGGCCGCCGGGGGTGAAGACGTCCGAGTTGGCCACCGCGGACCAGGCCGTCTCCGGGACGGCGTCGACGAGGGCCTGGATCACCGGGGCGTCGCGCCACTGGTCCTGCTCGGCGAGCAGGCCGAGGGCCACCACCGACTCCTCGACCTCGCCCACGCACTCGAACGGCTTGTGCCCGTCCACGCCCAGCAGTTCCCGGTAGCCGGGGATCTGCTCCGGGTCGGCCAGCAGGTCGCCGCCGAAGATGCCCACCACCCGCTCTCGGGGCATGAACGGCGCCATGGCCAGGAAGACGAACCGGCACTTCGGGCAGTCACGGCACCAGCGCTCACTCGCGTCGCGCAGCTTGAACGCCTGGTTGCAGCTGGTCACCACGTCGTCGTACCGGGTGAACTCGGCGAACAGCCGGGCGATGTGCAGCTCGGACAGCGACCGCAGCAGGGAGAAGTACGGGTCGGTCAGGCCGGCGTGCTCGGCCAGCGACGCCCGCAGCAGCCCCTCCGCCTCGACGCCCTTGGACCACTGGTGGTTGATCTCGTGGCCGTCCCAGACCAGGTTCGGGTCGGACGCCGAACGCTCGTTGGACATCACCACCGGGCCCAGCCCGTGCAGGACGGCGGTGGCCACCGCGATCAGGGAGTTGATGGCGGTGACCGGGATGTGCCCGTTCAGCGCGCCGGCCGCGTTCAGGTCGAACAGCACCGGGTCGATGCGCCGCCGGGCGGCCAGCGGGACCAGCCCGGACGCCTCGTTGACGGCGACGATCACGTGGTTCGGGTTGACCGAGAACGGCACCGGGTCCAGCTCGGCGCGGCGCAGCGCCTCCAGGCTGACGATCGAGTCCTTGCCCCCGCCGACCGCCGAGAGCGGGCGACGGTCCGAGTCGTCGTACACCCGTGGTGACCCCGGTGTGCCGGCCGGCACCTCCGGGCGCAGCTCGAGGACGTGCGGCAGCTGGTTGCGGTACGCGTACTCCGCGAGGCCCTTGGTGTAGACGGCCGTGACGTAGTCGACGGTGGCCGCGCCCAGCGGCGCCGGCAGCACGAGTCGGGGCGGCGCGGCGGCCTTGTAGTAGCTGACCCCGGCCACGAGGTGCAGCACCTCCAGCACCCGGTTGAGGGTCGCCACCGTCTCGTCGGAGGGTGGCTCCGCCGGCAGCGGGAGCGTGATCACCTCGGTGAACCGCTGCTCACCGGCCGGGCCGGTCAGGGCGTAGTCGAACAACACCTCGCCGGTGGCGAAGTCGATCGAGTAGGACGGGAAGGTGAAGGCGTCCATCCGCCGGAGCTGCTCGTTGGGCACACGCCATACTAGGCCCTGGTTCGTCCGGCCGTGTCCGGACCGGGCCCGCCCTGCCGCCGCCGTGACCCCCGAGGAGAGCCCCGTGCGCCTTTCTGACCTGCGCGGACGTACCGTCGCCGTCTGGGGCACCGGTCGGGAGGGCCGGGCCGCTGTGACCGCCATCGCCGCGCACGGCCCGGCCGAGCTGGTCGCCGTCGACGACAGCGCGAACTTCCTGTCGCTGCCCTGGGACGGCCCGCTGGCCGAGGCGGCGCCAGTGGTCACCGGCGAGGCGGGCTTCGAACGACTGGCCGCCGCGGACGTGGTGGTCCGCTCACCGGGTGTGCCCCAGACCCACCCGTGGCTGGTCGAGCTGCGCCGACGCGGGATCATGGTGACCCAGGGCACCGCGCTGTGGATGGCCGACCACGCCGCGCGCACCGTCGGGGTCACCGGCAGCAAGGGCAAGAGCACCACCTCCAGCCTGATCAGTCACCTGCTCACCGCGATGGGCCGGCCGAACGTCTTCGGCGGCAACATCGGGGTGCCGACCCTGGACCTGCCGGAGGCCGAGCTGTACGTGCTGGAGCTGTCCAGCTACCAGTGCAGCGACCTCACCGACTCGCCCCGGGTGGCGGTGGTCACCGCGCTCTTCCCCGAGCACCTGGACGCGCACGGTGGGGAACGGGAGTACTACCGGGACAAGCTCAACCTGCTCGCCCACGACCCGCAGACGATCGTGGTCAACGGTGGCGACCCCCGGCTCGCCGCGGAGCTGGGGGAGCTGCCGGCGGTCCGGGCCGGTCGCCCCGACACCACCCACGTCGCCACCGGCGCCGACGGCACGCCCTGGTTCCACCTCGGTGACCAGCCGCTCTTCCCGCGTGCCGTGCTGCCGCTGGTCGGGCGGCACAACGAGGGCAACCTCTGCGTCGCGCTCGCCGTGCTCGACGCGCTCGGCGTGGACGTGGTGGCCGGCAAGGACCACCTCGCCGTCGCGGTCGCCGAGTTCCAGGGGCTGGCCCACCGGCTCACCGAGATCACCGACCCGTCCGGGCTGACGTTCGTCGACGACACCCTGGCCACCAGCCCGTACGCGGCCATGCACGCCATCGACGCGTACGACGGGCGGCCGTTGACGGTGATCGTCGGGGGCAACGACCGGGGTCTGGACTACACGCCGCTGGCCGAGCACCTGGCTGAGCGGGAGCTGACCGTGATCGGGATTCCGGACAGCGGCGCCCGCATCGTCGAGGTGCTCACCGGCCTGCCGAAGGTGCGCACCGAGCTGGTCGACGACCTGGTGGACGCCGTCCGGCTGTCCCGTGAGGTGACCCCGGCCGGCGGGGTGGTGCTGTTGTCCCCGGCCGCGCCCAGCTACGGCCGGTTCCGCAACTTCGAGCACCGCTCCGAGGTCTTCGCCCAGGCCGTCGCCGACACCGCCCACTGAGACCGGCTCAGCCGACACCGCCCACTGAGACCGGCTCAGCCGACACCGCCCACTGAGGCCGGCTCAGCGGCGGGTCCGGGCCACCGACGTCAGCGCAGGCGAAGCCCGGCGTGCAGGGCGCGCATCGAGCGGATCGCCGAGCGGATCTCCTGGAGGTAGCGCCCCGGCGTGAGCGTCTGCTCGGGCAGCACCGCCAGGTCGGCCAGCGTCGGGTCCACCCCGACCGTGTCGATGGCGCACCCGTACGGCAGGGCCAGCGTGCGCAGCGCGTCGCCGTGCTGAAACGGCACGTAGATCGGCGCGGTGACCATCAGGACCTCGTCGCCCGGGGCGAGCCGGACGTGGCCGGCCCAGAACCGCTGGGTGTCGGCGGTGTGCGCGCGCCGGTGGTCCGGTTCGCTGGACGGCGCGGCCAGCACCCGGATCGGCGGCAGCCCGTCTGGTCGGTAGGTCCGCGACGACCAGGAGTGGTGCGGGTGGCCGGCGTCGACGCCGTCCTGTTCCGCCGGGGCGGTCACCTCGAACACCCGACGGACGGCCGTGTCGAGCACGTCCACCTCGGTCTTGTCGGCCGGTAGGCCCGCGTCGGCCAGCGTGCGGCGTTCCCACTCCGACAGGGGCCGGAAGCTGCCCAGGACGGCGACCTCGCCGCTCACCGGTAGGCCGGCGCGGAGCAGGTGCGCGGCGTACCCGACCCGGCGGACGCAGGCGTGCGCCAGGCCGCCGAGCACCACCAGGTGGGCGTACGCGGACCGGGTCGGTGGCACCGGGTGGATCAGCCCGAGCGCAGCGGCCGCGTCGAGCACCAGTGTCGCGGTGGCCGGGTCGAGGTCGGGTTCCCGGGCGTCGGGCCGTTCCCGGCCGCCCCGGAAGTCCCAGTGCCTTGCGGAGAAGTCGTCGAGGAAGCGGAGCACCTCGGCGAGGTCGCCGTCGGGCCAGCTGCCGCCGAAGTGGGCGACCAGGCCGCGCAGCGGGGTGGAGCAGACCCAGGCCCGAATCTCCGCCGTGATCCGCTCGTCGTCCATCCCGGTCGCCGACGCCGCGTCCGCTCTCTGCACCTGCCGGATGCTACCGGCCCGCTGCGTCGGGGTCGGTGGTTGTGGATGCTGTCTACGCTGGCGGGAGCGGCTGATTGGGGGATCTCGATGACCCGTGACGTGGCCCGTCAGCGGTTTCGGCAGGGTGGCAGTTCCAGCGCGGGCTTCGTCCGGCTGGTGGCGCACACCGACCCGGTGGCGTTGGTCGGCATCACCCTGTCGATCACTCTCAGCATCGTGCTCGACCTCAGCAACGCCGCCTCCGGGGTGGAGTCGCTGTTGGCAGGTCTGATGGGCATCACCATCTCGCTGCTGGTCGACTCACTGGCCCGCGCGGAGCGCCGCTTTCACCTGCGCACCCTGTTGGACGGCCCGCCCTGGCTGGTCCGCACCACCACGGAGCTGGCCGGGGCCATCCGGGAGGCGGCCGAGCAGCACGCGGGCACCCGGGTCGCGGTGGAGGCGCAGCGGCGGTACGAGCAGTTCCGGCTGGAGGCCGAGCAGCTCGCGGACGGTCGGATCATCCGGCGCGGCGACGAGGACGAGGACCTGGTCGGCGCGACCCGTACCTGCGCGCACCGGTTGGACGCGTTGACCAACGTGATGCCCCGGGTGAGCGGGGAGCTGAGTTGGTGGCGCAGCGAGATCGGCCGGCGCTACTGGGAGGCCAACGTGGAGGCCCTGCAACGGGGTGTCCAGATCACCCGGGTCTTCGTCTACGCCAGGCTGACCGACGATTTGTCCGCCCTGGTGGAGAAGCAGCGCGCGGCCGGGGCGCGGGTGGGTCTGCTGCCCCTCGGGGTGGTGAGTCCGCACCTGCACGTCAATTTGACACTCTGGGACGGGTCGAGCTGTTGGGAGGCCCACATGACCGCGCACGGCGAGATCGGCGAGAATCAGTTCTCGGTCAACCGGACGGACGTCGCCCGGCTCACCCGCGTCTTCGACCTCTGCGCGAACGCCGCGACCTTCCAGGACTGACGGCCCCCACCGGGCCGGGAACGGGTGAGCATGACGTGGAGTGCGGTCCTGCTGGTGACGGCCGTGGTGTGGGCGGTCAGCGTGATCCGCTCCGTCCGGCTCCGCGCGCTGGTCTACAGCCTGCCGCTGCCGATGACGCTCGCCCTGGTCACCACCGACCACCGGGTGGACGGCGCGCAGGTGCTCGGCGTGCTCGGTCTCAACCTCTTCTTCGTCACCGTGGCGGTCACCCACCAGCGGTGGCGCTGGCCGATCCTGCTCGCCGACGTCGCGGGGATCGCCGTGTACGTGGCGCTGAGCGCCGGCCTGCTGGCCGTCGACATCCCGTTCGAGGTGGCCCTCGCCGGCACGCTCGTGCTCTGGCTGGCGACCATCCTGCTGCTGCGCCGTCGTGCCCGCCGCAGCGCCGGCTCGCGTGTCGCTCCCGCCGCGGAGGCGGTCGCCGTGGCGGAGACTCGCTCGGACGGGCTGCCGGTGTTGCTCAAGTTGGTGGTGATCTTCGTTGGGGCGGTCCTCACCGCGCTGCTCGGTGCGGTGCTGCGCGGCATGGTGGTGACCTTCCCCTACTCGGGGGTGCTGGTCGCCGTCGAGGCCCGTCGGCAGTTGGCCGAGTTCAGTCGGCACTTCGCCCGCAACAGCCTCGCCTTGGTCGGCTTCCTGACCGCGTACCACTACCTTCAGGACGTCTCGTCGGCCGTGGCGTTGGGCGCCGGCTGGACGGCCTTCGCGGTGGTCGCCGCCGTCCTGCACCTGCCGTTGCGTCCCCGCCGGGTCGCCCAGGCGCGCGCGGTCAGCCGCCCGCCGAGGCCGTTGCGGTCGGCGGCCGAGCCACCCACACCTACCGGTCTGCCCTGACTGTGAGGCTGGCCGGGTTGGCCTGATGGTGATGGGCTGATGGTTGGTAGCAGCGGACGTGACTCTTG
>NZ_JCADBI010000003.1:0-565551 GCF_059358895.1 Micromonospora sp. BQ32
GGGACTGCGACTCGTGGCGTGGGTCCGACAACGCCCTGCTGTTCGACTGCAACGGCAACAAGAAGGCCGCGTACACCGCCGTCCTGGACGCCCTGAACGGTGGCTCGACCCCGCCCACCACGCCCCCGCCGGGCTCCGGGGTGGACACCAGCGCCTGGTACGTGTTGCTGAACCGGAACAGCGGCAAGGCGCTGGACGTGTACGCCTCGGCCACCACTGACGGGGCGCGCATCAGCCAGTGGACGCGCAACAACGGCGTCAACCAGCAGTGGCAGTTCGTCGACTCGGGCGGTGGCTACTACCGGGTGAAGTCCCGCAACTCCAGCAAGGTGCTCGACGTCAGCGGCTTCTCCACCGCCGACGGAGGCGCGATCGTGCAGTGGGCCGACCTCAACGGCACGAACCAGCAGTTCCGGCTCGCGAATTCGACTGACGGCTACGTTCGGCTGATCAACCGCAACAGCAACAAGGCCGTCGAGGTGCAGGGCGCGTCCACCGCCGATGGTGGAAACGTCGTGCAGTACGCCGACTGGGGCGGCAACAACCAGCAGTGGCAACTGGTCCGGATCGGCTAGCAGGCGCCACCGTTGACCTGGGCGAGAGAAGGCTGCCGGCCGATCGGGATCCGGCCGGCGCCGCCCGGGCAAGGTGTGACGAATGGCGGCCCGCCCCCGGCTGGGGCGGGCCGCCGCGGACCGCCAGGTTGTCACTCCGGGACGATCGCTCCAATCGATACCAATCGTTTGACGTATGACGTCTTAACCGCTAATTTTCACCCCGCGGGCCACCCGGCCACCGGGGCCAGGACGTCGCACCGCGCGGTTCGGCGCGGACCTGCCACGAAGCCCGGATCGTGGCATCGCCATCGACGTGCGCCGCCGACCGCAGGATGCCCGCACCCAACACCCAGACGTGCTGACGCCACCACCAGGACGCCGGCACGCACGCCAGGGCACGCGCGGGCGTTCCGCTCGTGGGTGACCCCGATCGAAGGAGTGGACCATGAAAGCCCTCGGTGAGGCTCGTCCCGCCTCTCGACAGAGACGTTGGCGGTCAGGGTTGGCCGCGGCGGCGGCTGCGGTCATGGCAGCCAGCACACTCGTCGCGGTCAACGCGGCGCCCGCGGCGGCAGCGACAGTGGACACCAACGCCTGGTACGCCCTGGTGAACCGGAACAGCGGCAAGGCGTTGGACCTGTACGCCTCGGCCACCAACGACGGCGCCCGGATCAGCCAGTGGACGCGCAACAACGGCGCCAACCAGCAGTGGCAGTTCGTCGACTCCGGGGGTGGCTACTACCGGATCAAGTCACGGCACTCGGGCAAGGTGCTCGACGTCAGCGGCTTCTCCACCGCCGACGGCGGCGCGATCGTGCAGTGGGCCGACCTCAACGGGACGAACCAGCAGTTCCGGCTTGCCGACTCGGACGGTGGCTACGTTCGGCTGATCAACCGCAACAGCAACAAGGCCGTCGAGGTGCAGGGCGCGTCCACCGCCGACGGCGGAAACGTCGTGCAGTACGCCGACTGGGGCGGCACCAACCAGCAGTGGCAACTTGTCCCCGTCGACGGTGGCAACCCACCGCCGTCGGGTGGTAGCGGGTGCGGCAAGGCGCCGACGCTGGCCAGCGGCACGCACACGATCCAGAGCAACGGCAAGAGCCGAACCTTCATCCTGCGGGTGCCCGCCAACTACAACAACAGCAACCCCTACCGGCTGATCTTCGCCTTCCACTGGCGGGGCGGCACCATGCAGGAGATCTCCTCCGGCGGCACCAGCGGGACCGCGTGGTCCTACTACGGGCAGCAGGAGCAGTCGAACAACAGCGCGATCCTGGTGGCGCCTCAGGGATTCGGCAACGGCTGGGGCAACTCCGGCGGTGAGGACATCGTCTTCGTCGATGACATGATCAGCCGGATCGAGAGCAGCCTCTGCGTCAACCCGAGGCAGCGGTTCGCGCTCGGCTTCAGCTGGGGTGGCGGCATGAGCTACGCCGTCGCCTGCGCGCGGGCCACCGTCTTCCGGGCCGTCGCGGTCATCTCCGGCGCGCAGATCAGCGGGTGCAGCGGCGGTACGCAGCCGATCGCGTACTTCGGGCTGCACGGCATCTCGGACAACGTCCTGAACATCTCCCAGGGCAGGGCGCTGCGCGACACGTTCGTCCGCAACAACGGTTGCACCGCCCAGAGCCCGCGCGAGCCGGCTGGCGGCAGTCGTACCCACATCACGACCGCCTACTCGGGTTGCCGGGCTGGTTACCCGGTGCAGTGGGCCGCGTACGACAACGGTCACATGCCCGGCCCGGTGGACGGTACCTACGCCGAGAGCGGCATCACGACCTGGACCAAGGGTGAGATCTGGAGGTTCTTCGCCCAGTTCTCGTGACACTGGTCGGCCTCAGCTGACGGCGCCCGCTCCCGTGCCTCGGGGGTGGGCGTCGTTGGTGTGCCCGGGACGGTCAGCGTTCGAGGCGGACCGGGCTCCCCGAGCCGCTGCGGCGGACCAGCCAGGCTTCGGTGATGTGGGTGAACATCGCCTCGGCGGCGCCGTTGGAGTCGTGGGCGGCGATGCGTTCGTAGATGCGTCGGTGACCCTGGTTGGACGCCACGCACAACGCGCGTTCGGTCCGGCCCATGTAGCGGGCGGTGTTGATGACCTGGCTCTCCAGCGCCCGTACGACGCCACGGGCGATGCGGTTCCCGGATGCCTGCATGATCGTGTCATGGAAGGCCCGGTCGTGGTCGTGGTAGGTGACGTGGTCGTCGACGAGTTCGTCCATCCGGTCCACCATGGCCCGCAGTCGGTCGACGGTCTCGGTGTCGGCGAGGCGAGCCGCGACGTTCGCCATGTCGGACTCCAGCACCCGTCGGGTGACGACCAGGTCGTCGAGGATGGCGAGGCTGTCGTCCACCGCGATGGTGGCCGCGAGGACGAGCTCGTCGAGCATGTCCCAGTGTGACGGCGGGGTGACCATGGTGCCGGCGCCCTGGCGGACCTGCACGAGCCCCTTCTCCTGAAGGATCTTGACTGCTTCCCGGACGACGGTCCGGCTCACGCCGAAGGTCTCGCAGAGGATCGGCTCGGGGGGCAGGGAGGTCCCGGACGGGTGTGCGCCGCGGACGATGCGCTCCACCAGTTCGGCGGTGACCGCCCTGGCGAGGTTGGTCGGCCGACGCACCCACGCCGGGGTTGCCGGGCTGTTCAGGGCTGTCTCCTGCGGTGGCGTCATGTCCCCCTCCGAATGGCTCGCCGTGGCACGACGTCCGAGTCAGTGTACGGCCGACTGTTGACGTCACACGTCATACGAGTTACCTTCCGGTCAACATTTGGCTCGCGGGACACCCGCCGGCCACCCCCCATATAGAGGTGACAATCGATGAGACAGCGCGCAATATGGTCGGCCGTCCTCGTTGTGGGCCTGGCCCTGGCCGGTTGTGGAAGTGCTAGCGATTCGGGCAAGTCAACCAGCTCGGACGGCAAGTTGGTGGTGTGGGACTGGAAGTCCGGCGAGCCGTTCGCAAAATCCTATCTGGACAAGGCCAAGGCCGACTTCAAGAAGAAGCACCCCGACGTCGAGGTCGAGTTCGTCGCACAGCCCTTCGACCAGTACTACACCCTGCTCGGTGCGGCGATCCAGTCCGGCAAGGGCCCGGACGTCATGCTGTTCAACGGTGGCGGCCAGATCCGCGACCGGGTGGACGCGCTGGTGCCCCTGGACGACTACGTCGCCGAGGACAAGCAGCGGTTGGCCGGCTGGGAGGCATTCGCCAAGGACGGCAAGACCTACGCCGCCCCGGTGACGCTCCAGGGCTACCCGATCTACTACAACAAGGAAATCTACCGGAAGGCCGGCCTCGACCCGGCGAGCCCGGCCACCACGTGGGACAAGTTCGTCGCCGACTGCGCCGCCATCGCCAAGGCCGGCTCCAAGTGCTTCGCCCTCGGCAACAAGGAGGGCGTCGGCATCCAGTTCTGGCTCTCCAGCATGGGTTCGACCACCCTCACCGCCGCGGAGTACGACGCCTGGATCGCGGGCAAGCGCGACTGGAACTCGGCCAACGTCAAGCGGCTCTTCCAGCTCTGGAAGGAGACCGGCGACAAGAAGATGAACAGCGACGGGGCCAACTCGACCGCCATGTTCAACGACTCCTTCGCGCTCTTCCAGTCCGGTAAGGCCGCCCACGTCATGGGTCTGATGTCGGACGTGGGTCACTGGCAGGACTTCAACGAGTTCCTCACCCCGGAGAAGCTCGGCGTCATGAAGGCCCCGGTCGTCACCGCCGGCACCGCGCCGACCCTCCCGTACGACGGTGGCATCGGCTACGCGGTCGCCAAGTGGACGAAGGATCCGAAGGTGGCCGCCGACCTGGCGCGCTCCCTGAGCTCGGCCGACGCGTTGAAGGCCTTCTACGCCGACGCCGGCGCGATCGCCGCCGACACCACCATCGACGTGTCGCAGGCCGGGCCGGCCGTCGCCACGATCGTCGGCGAGCTGAAGACCGGCAAGCCCGCTCTGCACGTGGCGCTCTCCTCGAAGACGCTGGACCTGATGGGGCGCCTCTCCCAGCAGCTGCTCAGCGGGTCGATCACCGTCGACGAGGTGGTGAAGCAGTTGGCCGCTTCCGACCAGGCGGGCTGACCTCGTGCCGATCGGAAACACGCAACCGTCGGTCCGTCCGGCTTCGGCCGGACGGGCCGGCGGGGCGGCGCTCACCCCCGCCGCGCATCGGAGTGGCGCCCGGCCCCGTCGCACCCGTGGCGGTCTGGGGGCCGAGCGCTACGCCCCCTACATCCTGGTCCTCCCGGCCGTCCTGATCATCGTGCTGCTGCGGCTCTACCCGCTGCTCCTCGGGGTCAACTTCTCCTTCACCGGCGACGGTGAGCAGAACGGGACGGCGGTCGGTTTCGGCAACTATCGCGAGCTCTTCGCCGACCCGCTGTTCCAGACCGCGCTGAGCAACGTCGGGCTGCTGGTGCTCCTGCTTCCGGTGGCGGTGGCGATCCCCGGTCTGCTCGCGACGTTCATTTACCTCCGGGTGCCGGGCCACCGCTTCTACCGCAGCGTCTACTTCTTTCCGGCGGTGCTGTCGCCGGTCATCGTCGGTGCGATCTTCAACCTGCTGCTCGCCTTCGACGGCCCCCTCAACGCCGTGCTCGGGTCGTTCGGTGTCGGTCCGGTGGACTGGCTCGGGGACCCGGACATCGCGATGTTCATGGTGGTGGGCGTACACATCTGGGCCACCTTCGGAATGGCCCTGGTGGTGTTCCTCGCCGGCTTCGCCACGCTGGACGCCGCGCTCCTGGACGCTGCCCGGGTGGACGGGGCGTCGCTGCGCCAGGTCGTCTGGCACGTGATCATCCCGGCCCTCTCGCGCACCATCCAGTTCGTCTTCGTGACCACGATGATCGGGATGCTGACCTCGATGTTCGGGCTGCTCTTCGTGATGACCAGCGGGGGACCGGAGGGCTCGACCTACCTGCCGGAGTACTACATCTGGATCCAGCAGGGCCAGATGAACCGTCCGGCTCTCGCGTCGGCCGCGTCGACGATCCTCTTCGTGATCATGCTCGTCGTGGGGCTTCTCCAGATCAAGCTGCTCGAACGATCCGGAAAGGAGGATTGATGTCTCGCATTCGACTGGGACGGTGGCTTATCGCCATCCCCTTGTCGCTGCTCGCCCTGGCGACGATCTACCCCCTGCTGTTCACCGCGAATGTCGCGATGAAGACCCGGCGTGACTACATCCTCGACCGGTTCGGCCTGACCGACGCCCTGCGCTGGGAGAACGTCAGCACGGCGTGGAACAGCGTCGGCATGGGCCGTTACTTCGTCAACTCGCTGTTCGTGGTGACGGTGTCGGTGCTCCTGCTGCTGCTGTTCGGGTCGATGGCCGGCTTCGCCCTGAGCCAACTGCGGTTCCGCGGCTCGTCGGCGTTGTTCCTGGGTTGCCTCGCGGGGCTCTTCATCCCGTTCCAGGTGATCATGGTGCCGCTGGCTCGGATCATGGCCGACACCGCGCTCATCGACACGTACCCCGGTTTGATCCTGGTCTACGTGGCCCAGTTCCTGCCCTTCACGGTCTTCCTCATGACGAGTTACTACAAGGGCATCCCGCCGGAGATCGTCGATGCCGCGCGGATCGACGGCAGCACCGTGTACGGCGTGTACCGCCGGATCATGCTGCCCCTGGGCACCCCGGCGCTGCTGTCGGTCGGCATCCTCAACGCCCTGTTCTGCTGGAACGACGTCCTCATGGCGCTGGTGATGATGCCCTCAGCCGAGCACCGGACGCTCATGATCGGTGTGACCTCGTTGCGCGGGCAGTACTCCGACAACATCCCCACCTTCGCCTCAGGGGTGCTGATCGCCGCGATACCCGTCCTGTTGGTCTACCTGTTCCTCCAGCGCCAAATTGCCGACGGCGTGGCCGCCGGTTCCACGAAGGGTTGACATGCGGATCACGGGATATCGGACGCTCTCCACGGTCCAGGAATGGGGCCGACCAGTCGGCGACGCCAACGGTGTGTTCGCCGACGGGGTGGTTCCGGTCTCGATCGTCATCGTCGACACCGACGAGGGCATCTCGGGAGTCGGCCTCGGGCCGCACGTCGAGATCGAGCGGATCTTCCCCGCCATCGAGGGCGAAGACCCCCGGGCCGTGACGTCCCTGTACGACCGCATGTTGCGGCACACCTTCAAGGCCGGCCACGCCGGACCGGTGTTCGGCACCATCGGTGCGCTGGACACCGCACTCTGGGACATCAAGGCGCAGGCCGCCGGCGAACCGCTGTGGCGGCTGTTGGGCGGACGGGACCGGCGGGTCACCGCCTACGCGTCCGGCCTCGACATCGGGCTCACCGACGACGAACTCGTCGCGGAGTACGAGGTCTACGCGAGCCACGGCCTACGGGCGGCCAAGCTCAAGGGCGGCCTCGACATCGAGAGCGATCGGCACCGCCTGAGCCTGGTCAAGGAGGTCCTGACCGAGGCCGGGCACGGCCGGCGGCCGGGCCTGATGCTCGACGTCAACGAGGCGTGGACCCGCAAGCAGGCCGTCCGGCATGTCTGCGAGATCGAACGCACCCTGGACCTCATCTGGATCGAGGAGCCGGTCCGGCGCTGGGACGCCGAGGGTCTCGCCGCGGTCAGCCGGGGCGTGTCCGCGTCGGTCGCCACCGGTGAGAACCTCACCGGGCTCGAACAGTACCGTCCGCTCATCGCCGCCGGCGCGGTCGACATCGTCCAGATGGCGGCCGTCTGGGGGGTCACCCACTTCCTGCGGGCGTCCGCCCTGGCCCACGCCCACGACCTGCCGGTCAGCCCGATCGGCAACAGCCCGGTCGGGCTGCTGCACGCCGCGACCTCGGTGCCGAACCACCTGACCAGCGAGTTGCAGGATCTGCACCCGCCGGTCGGTGTCTCCATCGACCTGCACGTCGAGGATGGCGCGTTCATCCTCGGCGACGCACCCGGGCTCGGGGTCCGGGTGGACGAGGAGCGGATCCGGGCGGCCAACCGACGTCCGCAGGCACAGACGGCCGACAGCCCCAACGTCCGGCCGGAGCGGGCCGGACGACGGCTGCTGGCCGGTGTCGACGGGGTGATCCCCACCCGCCAGGTGCCGGTCGTGCCGCTGAACTCCCGCAACGAGGTGTCGCCGACCGTACGGCACTGAGCTGACCATCAGAACAGGGAAGGCGTGGGTGCATCGCGACGGCGATGCACCCACGACCATGCCCGGTCGGCACGACCGACGTACCGACCGTCGAGACGGAGGAACGATGAAGGCAGTCGTCTACCGGGGAGCACGACACCTCGGAATCGAGAACCGCGACCCGGAGCCACCGGGCCGAGGCCAGGTACGGATCGAGGTGGCGTACACCGGGATCTGCGGTACGGATCTGCACATCTACCACGGGGACATGGACGCCCGTGTCGGTGACTCCGCGATCATCGGACACGAGATGTCCGGGCGGATCGCGGCCGTCGGTGAGGGCGTGACCGGTTGGAACGTCGGTCAGCCCGTCACCGTGATGCCGACCCGACCCTGCGGACGCTGCGCCGCCTGCCAGCGAGGCAACTCCCACGTCTGCCACGCGATGAACTTCCTCGGCATCGACTCACCGGGCGCCATGCAGTCCTCCTGGACCGTACCCGTGGAGCTGGTGCTGCCGCTGCCGGAGGAGTTGCCCCTCGACCACGCGGCGCTCGTCGAGCCGGTGGCGGTCGCCGTGCACGACGTACGCCGGGGGAACGTGACCGCCGACGACCAGGTGGTCGTGGTCGGCGGCGGGCCCGTCGGCGTCCTCATCGCCACCGTCGCCCGGGGCCGTGGCGCGCGGGTGCTCCTCGTTGAGCCGGACCCGTTCCGACGCGAGGTGGCGGAGGGGATCGGGATCGAGGCCGTCGACCCGCGAGCGACAGATGTCGTGGCGCTGGTCAACGACCGTACCGACGGCGCGGGCGCCGACATCGCCTTCGAGGTGTCCGGCTCCCCGGCCGGCGTCACCACGGCGGTCGACGTCCTCACCACCCGCGGGCGGCTGGTCATGGTGGCGATCCACCCCCAGCCCCGGGAGGTCAACCTGCACCGGTTCTTCTGGCGCGAACTGGAACTCCTCGGCGCCCGGCTGTATCAGCGCGACGACATGGTGGAGGCGATCCGGTTGGTCGCCTCGGGCGCGATCCCGGCACGGCAGCTCATCTCCCGGGTCGAGCCGGTCGAGGCGGCCAGCGCGGCCTTCGAGGCGCTGGAGGGTGGCGGCGTCATGAAGGTGCTGCTCGACGTGCGGGAGGGTAACCAGTGACGGCCCTGTTCGACCTGTCCGGACGCACCGCCGTCGTGACCGGGGCTCGACGCGGTATCGGCCTGGCCATGGCCGAGGCCCTGGCCCTGGCCGGTGCCGACATCGTGGGCGTCTCCGCCCAGCTCGAAGCGGAGGGCAGCGAGGTCGAACGTCGGGTGCGAGCCACCGGCCGCCGGTTCACCGCGCTGCGGGCTGACCTCGGCGACCGGGCGGCCGTGCACGGGTTGGCCCGCGACATCATCGCTCTCGGGCCGGTCGACATCCTGGTGAACAACGGCGGCACGATCGCCCGGACGCCGGCCGCGGAGCACCCGGACGAGATGTGGGACCACGTCATCGAGGTGAATCTCAGCAGCCAGTTCATCCTCAGCCGGGAGATCGGCCGGACGATGGTCGAGCGCGGCCGAGGGAAGATCATCTTCACCGCGTCGCTGCTGAGTTTCCAGGGCGGCATCACCGTCCCCGGCTACGCCGCGTCGAAGTCGGGCGTGGCCGGCCTCACCAAGGCACTGGCGAACGAGTGGGCGGCCCACGGTGTGAACGTCAACGCCATCGCGCCCGGCTACATCGCCACCGACAACACGCAGGCGCTGCGCGACGACCCCGACCGCAACCAGGCGATCCTCGGCCGAATCCCGGCCGGGCGGTGGGGCCGGGCCGACGATCTCGGCGGTGCCACCGTCTTCCTGGCGTCGACCGCGTCGGACTACGTCAACGGCGTCGTGCTGCCCGTCGACGGCGGCTGGCTGGGCCGATGACGGGCGCACAGGTGCCCGGGCGCGCCGGAATCGTGGACGCACACCACCACCTCTGGGTCCGCGCACGGCACCCGCAGCCGTGGATCGACCCGGTGACCATGGCGGCCATCGACGCCGACTTCGAACCCGCCGATCTCGTGCCGCCGGCCCGGGCGGCCGGGGTCACCGCGACAGTGGTGGTGCAGTCCATCGCCTCCGACACCGAGACGGTGGACCTGCTGGGCGTCGCGGCCGAGGACACCCTGGTCGGTGGGGTCGTCGGCTGGGTGGACCTGACCGCCGACGACGTCCCGGACCGCCTCGACCGGCTGCGGGCCGTCCGAGGTGGGGAACGCCTCGTTGGCATCCGCCACCTGGTGCAGTCCGAGACCGACCCGGCATACCTGGACCGCCCGGACGTCCGTCGGGGGATCGCGGCGGTGGGTGCCGCCGGCCTCGTCTTCGACCTGCTGGTACGCCAACACCAACTCCCCATGGCCGCGCGTCTCACCCGCGACCTGCCCGAGGTGAGCTTCGTCCTCGACCACCTGGGCAAGCCCGCGCTCGGTCGTCCGGAAATGGCGGAGTGGAGCCGGGACCTGCGGGCGTTGGCGGCCTCGCCCAACACCACGGCGAAGCTGTCCGGGCTGGTGACGGAGGTGCCGCGCCCGAACTGGACGGCGGAGGACCTTCGACCCGCCGTCGAGGACGCCCTCGACGCGTTCGGGCCGGACCGACTCATGTTCGGCTCGGACTGGCCGGTCTGCCTGCTCGCCAGTTCGTACCAGCGGTGGGTCGACACCCTGGCGGTGCTGCTGGACGGCCAGGAGGGGACCGAGTCGGTCTGGGGCGAGACCGCACGCCGCGTCTACGGACTGGTGGCGTCATGATGGCGCGCGCACTGCCGCGCCGCCCGGAGGTACGTCTCACCGAACTGGGCTTCGGCGCGGCCCAGGGCGGCAACCTGTACCGGACGACGACGGACGAGGAGTTCGCCTCGGCGGTCGACGCCGCGTGGGAGGCGGGCGTCCGGTACTTCGACACCGCGCCGCACTACGGTCTCGGGCTCTCCGAACACCGCCTCGGCGCGGCGCTACGCCAACGGCGGCGCGACGAGTACGTGGTGTCGACGAAGGTCGGGCGACTCCTGGTGCCGTCGCCGCAGGACGCGCACCTGCGGGACTCCGACGGGTTCGATGTGCCCGCGACCCACCGGCGGGTGTGGGACTTCAGCCGCGACGGCGTGCTCCGCTCCATCGAGGCCAGCCTGGACCGGACCGGGCTGGACCGGGTCGACATCGTCTACCTGCACGACCCGGACGACCACTGGGAGCAGGCCGCGCACGAGGCCGTACCCGCCCTGATCGACCTGCGGGACCAGGGCGTCGTGGGTGCCATCGGTGCCGGCATGAACCAGTCGGCGATGCTGGCTCGCTTCGTCCGGGAGACCGACGTCGACGTCATGATGTGCGCCGGGCGGTACACCCTGCTCGAACAGGGCGCGGCCGCTGACCTGCTGCCGGCCGCCGAGAACCGGGGGGTGGGCGTGGTCATCGCGGGCGTCTACAACTCGGGGCTGCTGTCGCGGGACCGGCCGCCGGCCGACGCCGTCTACAACTACCAGCAGGCGCCCGCGGAGCTGATCGAGCGGGCACGGCGGATCGCCACGGTCTGCGAGACGTACGGGGTGACCCTGCCGCAGGCGGCCCTCGCCTTCGTCCGCCGGCACCCGGCCGTGGTGTCGACGGTGGTCGGCGTCCGCAACGAGGCGCAGGCGGTCGAGACGGTGCGACGGTCCGGGGTCGTCGTACCGGAGGAGTTGTGGGACGACCTGGCGGCGGCCGGGCTGCTCGCCGCGCCGCCCGGTCGGCTTCCCCTCGGTCCCGCCTGATCGACGACGACGTTCCGGCCGGGACCGGCTCCGTTCCTCGGAGACCGGTCCCGACCGGGACGTCAGCTGTTACCGCGACAGCCGCGGGGTCACACTGCGGTGAACCGCCACTGCTGGTTGGCGGCGCTGTGGCAGGTCCACTGCAACAGCCGGGCGCCGTCGGTGGTGGCAGCACCGTTGACGTCCACGCAGAGACCGCTCAGCACGTTGCGCACCGTGTACACGCCGGAGGTGCCCGTCGCGGTGGCGGTGAACTTCTGCTGGTTGCCGTTGTTGCAGGTGGCCTGCTGGAGGAAGGCACCCGCCGCGGTCGAACTGCCGACGACCTCGACGCACTTGCCGCTGTGCACCGCCTTGAGGTAGAGCGCGCCGTTACCGGCGTCGACGGCCTGCCACCTCTGGTTGTTGGCACCGGTGGACGCCCACTGGGTGATCTGGGCGCCGTCGGCGGTGGAGACACCGCTGACGTCCATCAGCTTGTTGCTGTGCTGCGCCGTGACCGTGTAGGTCTTGCCCGCCAGGCCACCGCCGGTGCCGGGCGTCCCGACGCCGTTCCCGCCGAAGGTGTGCGAGTCCAGATCGAACGAACCGCTGCTGCCCTTGAACACCATGTAGAGCGTCTGTGTCCCGCTGAGCGCGGCGACGCTCACCGGAGTCGTGGACTGGTAGTTGTCCCAGCCGCCCGTACTGGGCACCGTGGTGGTGGCCAGCAGGGTGCCGGTCGGCGAGCCGGCGCGCAGCTCGATCGAACCGCCGCCGGAGGGCGACGACACCCGGTAACTGACCGTCGAGATGCCCGACAGGTTCATCGGGCTGAACGCGATCCAGTCGTTGGCGGAGATGTCACCGATACGCTTGGTGCTCTCCGCTGCGGCCTGGTCGATGACCCGGATGCCGGACTGGCTGCTGAAGTACTCGGACTGCTTGTGCTTCGGCTGGAGGATCGCCTGGGCGGTCCCGGTGAGCGGCGCCGCGCCACCCGCACCACCGCTGTCGGTGTACCGTGCGTTCAGCACGTAGAACAGGTTGGCGCCATCGGGGTGCCCACCGAGCAGGTCGGTGGAGATGGTGCCCGAGCAGCCCGGGTACTCGGTGGTCTCGTGGGCGTGGTCGTCGTGACCCAGCGCCGGGTTGAGGATGACCTTCGAACAGTCGACGGTGCCGCCGTCCGGATCGGTCACGGTGATCTGGTACGACACCTTGTCACCGAAGGTCAGCATGCCTCCGTTGCCCGGTGTGGTGATGGTGAGTACCGGGGCGGTGTTGCCGACGGTGATCGGGACGTTGGCGAAGCCGGCCTTACCGGTGCTGTCGGTGACCTTCAACTGGGCCGTGTAGTTGCCGTTGGAGGTGTACGTCTTCGACGGGTTGGCCGCCGTCGAGGTGGTGCCGTCGCCGAACGTCCACAGGTAGCTCAGCGTGTTGCCGTCCGGGTCGGACGTGCCCGCGCTGCTGAACTGGACGGTCAGCGGCGAGGAGCCGCTGGTGGGTGTGCCGGTGGCCTTGACGATCGGTGACCGGCCGCCCTGGATGTAGTCGATCCGGTAGAGCCCGGAGTCGCTGTTGCCGCCGCCGAAGTTGGTGCCCCACTCCAGCAGGTAGAGCGAGCCGTCCTTGCCGAACTCCATGTCCATCGGCTTGTTGAACCCACCGCCGGGCAGGAACGGGTTGGTGCGGGTCACCGCCGAGGAGGAGTCGAAGTGCACCTCCTTGATGTAGTTGCGCGACCACTCGTAGAAGAAGTGCACGCCGTCGTAGTAGGACGGGAACTTCGTCTGGGACGGGTTCGACGCGTCGTAGCGGTAGACCGGGCCGCCCATCGGCGCGGAGCCGCCGGAGCCGAGCTCCGGGAAGGTCGTCGAGGTGGGGTAGCCATACCAGATGTTCGGCATGACGACCGGCTTCAGGCTGGTCAGGCCCGTGTTGTTCGGCGAGTTGTTGACAGGTGCCGAGCAGTTGAACTTCGCGCCGACGACGCCGGTGTCCGGGTTGTACGGCGCGTAGGGCTGGTTGTTGCCGTGGCAGAACGGCCAGCCGTAGTTGCCGGGCGTCTTGATCACGTTGAGCTCGACCAGGCCCTCGGGACCACGGTTGGTGGTCGGCGGGTTGCGGTCCGGTCCGTAGTCCGCCAGGTAGACCCAGCCGTTAGCGGGGTCGATCGAGAAGCGGAACGGGTTGCGGAAGCCCATGGCGTAGATTTCCGGCTTGGTCTGCGCCGTGCCCTGGGGGTAGAGGTTGCCGCTCGGGATGGTGTAGCTGCCGCTGGCGCCGGGACGGATGCGCAGCAGCTTGCCGCGCAGATCGTTGGTGTTGCCCGCGGTCCGGGCGGCGTCCAGGTTGGACTTGCCCGAGCGCCAGTCCAGCGGGGCGTAGCCCTGCCAGTTGGGGTCGAGGTTCGGGGGCGTGTCGTCGCCGGTGCCGATGTAGAGGTTGCCGTCCGGACCAAACTTGATGTACCCGCCGGTGTGGCCGGGCTCCGGGAACGTCCGGTCCCGGTACGCCGGAATGTCGATGATCGTCACGCCGCTGGACGTGTTCAGCGTGTCACCGTTCATCGTGAAGCGGGAGACCCGGTTGATGTCGGTCGAGCTGCTCGCCGGCGAGTGGTACAGGTACACGTACCCGTTTGTGGCGAAGTTGGGGTCCAGCGCCATGCCGGTGAGGCCGTCCTCGCCGCCGGTGTAGACGCTCAGCGTCCCGGCGGTCACCGTGCTGTTGGTGGAGGGCTTGAAGATCTTCAGCTGCCCGCCGCGCTGGGCGTAGAACACGCGCCCGTCCGGGGCCACCGCCATCGCCATCGGGTCGACGGTGTTGTCGTCCAGGGTGCGCTTCTCGAAGTTGCTCCAGACGGTGCCGCCGCAGTCGCCGGGAAGGTTGCCGGCGGCCCACTGGATTCCGCCGAGGACGTGGTTGCGGAAGTTCGTCTCGCTGTAGGAGGCGATCGCGTGGCCCATCGCGGTGGCCCACACCCGTCCGCCGCCGGTGTTGCGACACCAGGAGATCGGGTGGTCCGGGCCCATCGCCCGGGCGCCCGGGTTGTACGTGCGCTCGTCGGCGGTCACCAGCACGTGCACCTTGCCACGCGGGTTGGAGTCGAAGTTGTACCACTCCTCGCTGCGGTTCCACCGATCCGGCAGACCGGCCGTCGACGGGTGCTGCTTGTCGGCGACGATGGCGGTGCCGGGCAGCACGCCGGGGGAGTGCTCCGGCATGTGGGCGCCGCCGTTGATGGTGTTGTCCCACCACGGGTATTCGGTGTCGATGCCCATGTCGGTGGCGTTGTGGACGGCCACGATGCCCTTGCCGCTGGCGAGGTAGCCCTCCACCGCCTGGCGCTGGGCGGTCGAGGTCCAGACCATGCCGGAGGTCTGGAGCATCACGATGACGTCGAAGGTCGCCAGGTTGGCAGCGGTGAAGACGCTCGAGTCCTCGGTCGCCACCACCTCGAAGTTGTTCGCTGTGGCCTGCTGCTGGACCATAGCGATCGCGGCGGGGATCGAGTCGTGCCGATAGCCGGTGGTCTTGGTGAACACCAGGGCGCGGAAGGCCGGGGCGGCCGACGCCGGTGGGGCGAGTCCGAGCGCCAGTAACAGGCCGGCGATCACCGAGATGAGCAATGTGTTACGACGCATGCCGTCTCCTAGGTTGGGCGGGCGTAGGGGATTGCGACCACGGGTCCTACGACGCGTCAGGTTGACCTGGACACGCGAGGGACACGCGCTCGCTGGCCTGTCCTCATGCCGTTCGCCGCAACGGCAGTCAGACCTGCGGGACGTCACACAGCGTGATGGTGACCGTGGTTCTCGTCCCGTGGTCCACGAGGTCAGGATGAGCTAGAGATCTAAGACTGTCAATGCACGAAGTAACGTCCGACGTCCTGCCCGGTGGACGGCGGTCGCGCTCGGCTCCCTTGCTGCGGCGCCGCCTGTCGATCGCGGCCCGGCCTGGCAGTCGGGCTTGATCGAGGATTGCGGAGCCGCATCCAAACATCTATCTTCATACGTGTGATGTTTCCTCGATGTCAAGGAAATGTTTGCACCGCAAGAACGTAAGTCTTCGCTGTTGGCACGAAAGCTTGTTGTCCAGCGCCTCGAAGCCGCCGTAGTGTGGCATTTAATCTTGTCGATAACTACTGTCTGTGAGGGCTTTCGGGATGTCAGATCCACCGCCGACGCCGCTTCTCACCCTTCGGGGCATCGGCAAGTCCTTCCTCGGAGTCCGCGTTCTCGACGGTGTCGACCTCGACGTCGCGCCGGGCGAGGTGCACGCCGTGGTCGGTGAGAACGGTGCCGGGAAGTCGACCCTCATGAAGATCGTCTCGGGCGGGTACGCCCCGGACGGGGGCACTGTCGAGTTCGCTGGTGCGCCGCGGACCTTCCGTGGTCCGCGCGACGCGCAGCGGGCTGGCATCGGCATCATCCACCAGGAGTTCAACCTGCTCCCGGAGCGCACCGTCGCGGAGAACGTCTACCTGGGGCACGAGCCGGTCCGTCGCGGGCTCGTCGATCGTCGGGGGATGCTCGACCGCACCACCCGGCTGCTCGCCTCGATCGGGGAGACCACGTTGCCGGCCGACGCCCGGGTGGGGCAGTTGGGCGTCGCGCAGCAGCAGGTCGTCGAGATCGCCAAGGCGCTCGCCCTGGACGCCCGGCTGCTCATCATGGACGAGCCGACCGCCGCGCTGGCCGACCACGAGGTCGAGCTGCTCTACGGGCTGGTGCGCCGACTCCAGGAGCGGGGCATCGGGCTGCTGTACGTCTCGCACCGGCTCGCCGAGGTCTTCGACCTGTCCAGCCGGATCACCGTTCTCAAGGACGGCCGTCGGGTCACCACCGTGGACACCGCGGACACCACCGCCGACGAGTTGGTGCGGCACATGGTCGGCCGGGAACTGTCCAGCTACTACCCGGACCGCGCCGCCCCGGAGGACCGGGGTCCGGTGCGACTCAACCTCCGCGACGCGGGTAACCGGAAGCTGCGGGACGTCAACCTCCAGTTGCGCGCCGGCGAGGTGCTCGGCATCGGCGGCCTACAGGGCTCCGGGCGCTCGGCGTTGGCTCGTGCCATCTTCGGGGTGTCGCCGTTCACGACCGGCGACGTCACGCTCGACGACCGGCCGGTCCGACTGCGCTCACCCCGTACCGCGATGCGGGCCGGCATCGCCTACGTCACCGAGGACCGCAAGGGCGAGGGGATCGTCCCCCGGCAGTCGGTGCTCGACAACGCGTTGCTGGCCAGCCGGGCGGTGTTCGCGGCTCGGTCCGGCCGGGCGGCGAGGACCGTACGGGTGCGCGAGTTGCTGGCCGCCGTGGAGGTCCGCGGCGCCGGCGACGACCAGGAGATCCGCTTTCTGTCCGGGGGCAACCAGCAGAAGGTCGTGCTGGCCCGATGGCTCGCGCTGAACCCGCGGATCCTGCTCTTCGACGAGCCGACCCGGGGCATCGACGTGGGCGCGAAGTCCGCCATCCACGACCTCGTCCGCCGCCTCGCCCGAGATGGCGCGGCCGTGTTGATGATCTCGTCCGATCTACCGGAGCTGCTGGGGATGAGTGACCGGATCGTCGTCATGCGGGACGGCCACGTCGCGGGCGAGTTGCCCGCCGGCGCGACCGAGGAGGAGGTCGTCGCGCTGGCGGTCGGCGCCGTCCGGGAGACGGTCCAGTGAGCGCGAGGAGTGAGCCGGGTTTGCGAGCCCCGCAGTCGCGAACCGAGGTGGTCCAGTGAGCGCTCTGTCGCTGCTGCCGGCCCGGCGTCCCGTACCGGGCGTGTTCGTGGCCCTGACCCTGACCCTCACGATCGGTTGGCTGGTCGTCCTGCTCGACGGCGGTCAGCTCTTCAACCAGTCCACGACGGTGAGTCTGCTGCATGTGGCTGCCGGCCTCGGGCTGGTCGCGGTCGGCCAGACCCTGGTCATCCTGGGCGGTTCGCTCGACCTCTCGGTGGCGTACGTGATCAGCCTCAGCACGCTGGTCGCGGCCGAGACGATGAACGGCAGCGACGGTGCGGTGCTGCCGGCGATCAGTTTGGTGCTCGTCGTCAGCGCCGGCGTCGGGCTGCTCAACGGTCTGCTCGTCACCAGGTTCCGGGTGAACGCGTTCATCGCGACCCTCGGCGTCGGGCTGCTGCTCAAGGGCTACCTCGACAACGGCTACGACGGCCCGGCCGGCACCACAGCACCCTCGCTGGTGCAGGCGCTCGGCTACCAGCGCGTCGGGCCGGTGCCGGTGTCGTTCCTGCTGCTGATAGCGGTCACCGCGGCGGCCTGGTTCGCGCTCTCGCGGACCCGCTTCGGCCACCATCTGGTCGCCGTCGGCGGGGATCCGGAGGTGGCCCGGCTGTCCGGTGTCCGCAACGACCGGGTCCTCGTCACCGCCCACGTCCTGTGCTCGATGTGCGCGGGGCTCGCCGGCATCTACCTCGCCAGTCGGCTCGGCTCGGGCGCCCCGCGCGTCGGTACCGAGGGCCTCTACGACCTGGAGTCGATCGCCGCGGTGGTGATCGGCGGTACCGCCCTCGCCGGTGGGCGCGGCGGCGTCATCGGCACGGTCGGCGGAGTGCTGCTGCTGGCCAGCATCGACGCCATCTTCAACCAACTCGAGGTCGACGCCTTCTTCAAGCAGGTGATCCGGGGCGTCATCATCATCGCCGCGGTCGCTGTCTACGCCCGCCGGGCCATGCGAAAGGCGGCCTAGCCATGCAGACCGTCCAGCCCCGTTCCCTGCCGCTGCGTCTGCCGCGGGTGCGTCCCGGTGGTGTCCTGCCGATCCTCGCGATCCTCGCGGTGCTGTTGGTACTCGTCGGCATTCGGCAGCCCGACTTCCTGGCCCCGCAGTCGCTGATGTCCTTCCTCGGTCGTTCGGCGCCGATCATCCTGCTCGCCGCCGGCCAGTACTTCGTGATCGTGTCCGGCGAGTTCGACCTCTCGGTCGGTTCCCTGGTCACCGCTCAGGTGGTGGTCGCCGCCCGGCTGATCGACAGCGACCCGGCGCGTACCTGGCCGGTGGTGCTGCTCCTGCTCGCCTTCGGCGCGCTGGTCGGGCTGGTCAACGGCCTGATCACGACACGGCTGCGGGTGCCGTCGTTCATCACCACCCTCGGCATGTTCCTGATCCTCGTCGGCGCGGTCTACCTGTGGTCCGACGGCGCCCCGAAGGGTGGGCTCTCCGAGGAGTTCCGGCGGTTCGGCCGGAGGGCGTTCGAGGACGTGCCGGTGCTGGGCCGCGTGCCGTACGCGCTGCTGGTCCTGGTGGTCCTGGCGGTCGCGGCCGTGCTGCTGATGCGCTCCGACTTCGGCCGGACGCTGGTCGCCGTCGGCGACAACCCGCGCACCGCCGAGCTGAGCGGCGTCCGCGTGTGGCGTACCCGGACCTTCGCCTTCATCCTCAGCGGCCTCGCGGCGGCGGTGGCGGCGATCCTCCTGGGCGGTTACAGCGGCGTGTCGTTCCAGGCCGGCGCGGGCCTGGAGTTCGGCGCGATCACCGCTGTCGTCCTCGGTGGGGTGGCGCTCGGCGGGGGTCGCGGCGCGGTCGTCGGGGCGATGCTCGGCGCGCTGACCCTCGAACTGCTGTTCGCCCTCATGAATTTCTACGGCGTCTCCGGCGCCCTCAGGTCGACCGTCCAGGGCGGCATCATCCTGCTCGCCGTGGCGGTCTCGGCAACGCGTTCTTCTTCGAGATAAAGGGGAAACCATAGTGCGACGTTCCATGGCGGCCATTGCCGCTGTCACCCTGCTGTCCCTCGCCGCCTGTGCCACCGACGAGCCGGCCGCGA
This sequence comes from Micromonospora sp. BQ32, assembly GCF_059358895.1. Classification (NCBI taxonomy): domain Bacteria; kingdom Bacillati; phylum Actinomycetota; class Actinomycetes; order Micromonosporales; family Micromonosporaceae; genus Micromonospora; species Micromonospora sp. BQ32. The sequence continues at coordinate 19,207 of NZ_JCADBI010000003.1, forward strand.
GCCCGTCGGGAAGTGCGTCCGCCACCACTGGGTCCGGCACCGGGGACCAGTCGAAGTTCTTCGTGCAGGCCGACTACGACGCCGAGCTGGCGCTGCTCGACGCGGCACCGACAGGCCCGGCCGACAAGCCGTGGGAGCAGGTGCTCAACCCGACGATGGTCGACACCGCCAAGTTCAAGAAGAACGGCCCACACAAGATCTGCTTCTCGAACGCGGCCCTGAACAATCCCTGGCGGCAGGTCGGGTTCAAGACCATGCAGGCCGAGGTCGAGGCGCAGAAGAGCCGCATCAAGGAGTTCGTGCACGTCGACGCCGAGGGCAAGGACCAGAAGCAGATCGCGGACATCAACGATCTGCTCGGCAAGGGCTGCGACGCGCTCATCGTCTCGCCGAACACCACCGCCACGCTCACCCCGGCCGTCGAGGCGGCCTGCAAGGCCGGGCTGCCGGTCGTCGTCTTCGATCGTGGTGTCAACACGAAGTGCCCGGTGACGTTCATCAACCCCATCGGTGGTTACGGGTTCGGCCACGTCGGGGCCGAGTTCGTCAGCCAGAAGATGAAGCCCGGCGGCAAGATCCTCGCCCTGCGGATCCTGCCCGGCGTCGACGTCCTGGAGACCCGCTGGTCGGCGGCGAAGGTGGCGTTCGACAAGGCGAAGGTCGACGTCGTCGGTGTCGAGTTCACCGATGGTGATCCGGCCAAGACCAAGAAGATCGTCGACGACTACATCCAGCGGTACGGCACCATCGACGGGGTCTGGATGGACGCCGGAGCGGTGGCCGTCGCGGCGGTCGAGGCGTTCCAGGACGCGGGCAAGCCCGTTCCGCCGATGAACGGTGAGGACCAGCTCGACTTCCTGAAGATCTGGAAGGACAAGAAGCTCACCGCTATCGCGCCGACCTACCCGACCTACCAGTGGCGTACGCCGATCATCGCGGCGCTGCGGATCCTCGACGGCCAGCAGGTCTCCAGCCCGTGGAAGCTGCCGCAGCCGACCGTCACCCAGGACAACCTGGACCAGTACCTCGACGCGGGCATGCCGCCGCTGCACTACGCGATGTGCGGCTGCACCGACCTGCCCGGTTACCCGCAGCGCTGGAAGTAGGGGCCTGATGTACGCCATCGGCGTCAACCCCTGGGTCTGGGCCTCGCCGGTCGACGACAGGGCCCTGGCCGAGCTGATTCCGCGGATCGCCGCCTTCGGCTTCGACGCGGTCGAGTTGCCGATCGAGCAGCCCGGCGACTGGGACCCGATCCGTACCCGGGACTTGTTGGCGGCGCACGGCCTCGTCGCCGCCGGCGTCTGCGCGGCCATGTCGCCGGGGCGGGAGCTGGTCGACGCCGAGCCGGCGGTGGTCGAGTCGACAGTCGCGTACCTCGCGGGGTGCGTGGCGAGCGCGGCGGCGGTCGGCGCACCGTGCGTCGGCGGCCCGGTGTACGCCTCGGTCGGCCGCACCTGGCGGATGTCACCGGCGGCTCGCGCGGCTTGCTACGCGGATTTCCGGCGGGCCCTGGCACCGGTTGCCGAGGAGGCCGGCGAGCGGGGCGTGAGCATCGGTGTCGAGGCGTTGAACCGCTACGAGACGAGCGTCGTCAACACGATCGAGCAGACGGTCGAGTTGATTGACGGGCTTCCGCCGAACGTCGGCATCATGATCGATACGTATCACATGAACATCGAGGAGGCCGACCCCTACGCGGCTCTCGCTGCCGCTGGCCCGCACATCAAGCACGTGCAGGTCAGCGGCTCCAACCGGGGCGCTCCCGGTGCGGACCACTTCGACTGGCCCCGCTTCTTCGCCGTCCTGCGGGACACCGGTTACCAGGGTGCGATCTGCATCGAGTCGTTCACCGGGGAGAATGAGGCCATCGCGGTCGCCGCGGCGATCTGGCGTCCGCTGGCCCCCTCGCAGGACCGTCTCGCCACGGATGGCCTGCGCTATCTCCGGGAAATCCTCGGATGACCGCCGCGACCCGCAACCCCCGTGCTGGTCAAGGCCGTTCCGCCACCCCCAACCCGTTCTCACGTCAGGAGCACCGTCCCGTGTCCTCGTCTCCCTCGGCGCTGCGGCGACTGTTGGCCGGTGCCGCCGCGACAGCGGTGACCGCCGTGGTCGCGGTAACCGCCTCGGCGTCCCCGGCCCTCGCGGCCACCACCACCCTCTACGCTTCGCCCTCTGGCACCGGCACCGCGTGTTCCGCCAGCCAACCGTGTTCGCTGAGTGCCGCGCAGACCGCGGTGCGGGCGATCAACAGCACGATGTCCGGTGACATCGTGGTGGAGTTGGCCAACGGCGCGTACCGGCTCTCGTCGCCGCTGCGGTTCACCGCGGCCGACTCGGGCAACAACGGCTATCAGGTGATCTGGCGGGCCGCCTCCGGCGCACGTCCGACCATCACCGGCGCCCGGGCGGTCACCGGCTGGTCGCTCGTCGACTCCGGGAAGAACATCTGGCGGGCCAACGTTCCCGCCGGGCTCGACTCCCGTCAGCTCTACGTCAACGGGGCGGTCGCCACCCGGGCACGCACCGCCGTGAACCGCTCCGACTTCACCTTCACCACGTCCGGCATGCGGTTCACCAACGGCGCGCTCAACTACCTCAACAACCTCGGCAACCAGAACCGGGTCGAGGTGGAGAGCGTCGGCTCGTTCACCGACAGGTACTCGCCGGTGCAGAGCATCAGCGGCAACTTCCTGACGATGCAGCAGCCGGCGTGGAACAACAACACCTTCGGGTTCGACACCCTCTCCAGCCCGCACCGCGCCGGCCCGTTCTACCTGGCCAACGCGTACGAGTTCCTGGACTCGGCGGGGGAGTGGTACCTCAACCCCAGCAACGGCCAGCTCAACTACATCCCGCTCGCCGGGCAGAACATGAGCTCGGTCAGCGTGGAGCTGCCGCAGTTGCAGTCCCTGGTGAACGTCGGCGGCACCTACGACGCGCCCGCGCACCACATCTCGTTCAGCGGGATCACCTTCACCGGCACCAGTTGGCTCGGCCCGAGCAGCAGCAACGGTTTCGCCGACCAGCAGACCGGCGCCCACATCACCGGCACCTGGTCTCGTCCGTCCGACGCGCTGACCTCCTGCCAGGCCGGCTGCCCCCAGTTCGAGGCCACCCGGCCGAACTGGAACCAGATGCCCGCCGCCGTGCAGGTCTCCGCAGCCAACACCATCACCTTCAGCGACTCACAGTTCGTCAACCTCGGGCAGACCGCGATCGGCATCGGCAACGACGCCAACGCCCACGCCAGCGGTGTCGGCCTGGGGGCCAACAACATCACCGTCACCCGCTCCGAGATCGCCCGCAACTCCGCCGGTGGCGTCGTGGTCGGCGGCGTGCGGGCCGACGCCCACCACCCCACTGACCAGCGGATGGTCAACCGCAACATCACTATCAGCAACAACAAGGTGCATGATCTCGGTCTGGAGTACCGGGGCGTCGTCTCGATCCTGACCACCTACGTGAACACCTCGCTGGTCTCGCACAACGAGGTCTACAACATGCCGTACACCGGCCTGTCGATCGGCTACGGCTGGGGCGCCAACGACGCCGGCGGCAGCCAGCACTACGCCAACCGTGGCCTGTACAACTACCAGCCGCGCTACTCCACGGCGACCACCGCGGCCAACAACCAGGTCATCGGCAACTATGTGCACGACGTCATGCAGCAGATGACCGACGGCGGGTGCATCTACTCGCTGTCGGCGAACCCGGGCGGGTTGATCGCCGAGAACTACTGCCTGCGCACCAACGGCTGGTTCGGGCTCTACTTCGACGAGGGCTCGCGCTACTACACCGCCCGCAACAACGTGTTCTCCTCCACCGGCACCTGGGCCACCGCCAACTACTGGTACGCGGAGAACATGGGCAACTTCACCGTCACCAACAACTGGTCGACGAACAACAGCACCAACGTGACGAACGGTGACCGCGGCAACGTCGTCAACGGCAACGTCACGGTCAGCAACGGCAACTGGCCGTCGGGCGCGCAAACGGTGATCAACACGGCCGGCGTGCAGAGCGGCGGCAGCACCAACCCGACGAACGTGCAGATCGTTGGCGTCCAGTCGGGCCGCTGTGCCGAGATCGGCAACTCCAGCACGGCCAACGGCACGCAGGCCCAGATCTGGGACTGCATCAGTAACGCCGCCAACCAGCGGTGGACCCACACCGCGAGCCGGCAGCTCATGGTCTACGGCACCAAGTGCCTGGACGCCTCCGGCCAGGGCACCGTCAACGGCACGAAGGTGGTGATCTGGGACTGCAACGGCGGCACCAACCAGCAATGGAACGTCAACGCCAACGGCACGATCACGGGCGTGCAGTCGGGTCTCTGCCTCGACGCGAACGGTGCCGCGACGGCGAACGGCACGAAGCTGATCCTCTGGGCCTGCAGCGGCGGCACCAACCAGCAGTGGCAGCTGCGCAGCTGATCCGGTAGCTGGACACCGACAGGTCCGGGTCGGGGCGAACCTCGCCTCGACCCGGACCTGTCTGGTTCACCGCGCCACGTTCGCCCGCGCCTCGTCCACGATCAGCCCGGTCGCGGCCTCGTAGCGGACCGGGATGGGGTCGGTGAGTTCCCCGACGAATGTTCCGTCGACGTGGTCGAGGAAACCGATGACCTGGGATCCGGTAGTCCTTTTTGAACGGTGCGGGGTGTTACGGGGATACTTCGGGCACGTTTCATCGATAGTCTTGACATGGGTTGTTAGCGATAACACGATGGCCTTCACGCCGCTCTCGCGTTTGGAGCTCGCCTTGGTCGTGTCGATCCGCTCGCGTGTCCTGAACATCGCCCTCGTATCCGCTGTGAACAGCCTGAACGCCGCCGCTCGCCACGCCACCAACACGTCGGGCCGACTGGCGTCCACAGTGCACACGGATCGTCTTCGCTCACTGTGCGCGCTCGCATCGGCCGCCGTTCTCGTCGGCGCGGGCCTGGTGGCCACCCCCGCCGCCGCGCACACCGCTGACGGGTGGTCGCCCCGATCGTCGTACACCTCGACCGACACCGGCGCCGGCACCTACTCGGTGCCGCTGCTCAACGCCGACGTGCCGGACATCAGCGTCGAGCGGGTACCGGCCGCCGAGAACGACGAGGGCCGCGACCTCTACTACATGATCAGCACGACGATGCACCTGAGCCCGGGCGCGCCGATCATGAAGTCGTACGACCTCGTCAACTGGGAGATCGTCAACTACGTCTTCGACCGGGCGAGCATCGGCGACTCGTTCTCGCTGCGCAACGGCCAGAACTCGTACGGCCAGGGCCAGTGGGCGTCGTCGCTGCGCTACCACGACGGCACGTTCTATGCCGTCTTCAACACCAACAACCTCAGCGGGGCGTACCTCTACCGCACCGACGACATCGAGAACGGTTCGTGGCAGCGCACCGCTCTGGGTCGCGGTCTGCACGACCCGTCGCTCTTCTTCGACGTCGACGGCACGCCGTACATCTTCTACGGCTCGGGCGGCACCAGCGCCGTACGCCTCAACGCCGACCTGACGGCCATCGCGCAGGACTACCCGAACATCTTCACCGCGAGTAACTACGCCGGGCAGCCGTTCATCGGCGGCCTGTTCGAGGGCGCGCAGGTCTACCACATCGACGGTTGGTACTACGCCGTCATCATTACCTGGCCGTCCGGGCAGGGTCGCCAGGTGGTGATGTTCCGGTCGAAGGACCTGCTCGGGCGCTACACCTCGGCCGGCGGCGTCAACACCTACGAGGCGCGCGGAGTGCTCAACTCCAACGGCTTCGCCCAGGGCAGCCTGGTGCCGATCAGCCGCGCGGGCGGCGGGACCGACTGGCACGGCATGTTCTTCCGGGACACGTTCCCGATCGGCCGGATCCCGGCGCTCATCCCCGCCACCTGGCAGAACGGGTGGCCGACCTTCGGCACCAACGGGGTCGTGCCGGTCAACGGCCTGTTCGACAAGCCGATCCGGCTCAGCCCGGCCGAGGAGCTGTTCGAGCGGCAGAAGAGCATCGTCGCTTCCGACGACTTCGCCAACGACGCGCCGCGAAAGGCGTACCAGGACGAGCAGTGGACGGTCCCCGCGCCGCTCGACCCGGCGGAGGTCGCCCCCAACGGCTCACGGCTGGACCTGGCGTGGGAGTGGAACCACGCCCCGGACAACCGGTACTGGTCGCTCACCGATCGCGCCGGCTGGCTGCGGCTGACGGCCGGCAAGGTGGTCACCGGTCAGTACGTCTACGCGAAGCTGTCCAACCGGGCCGAGCTGGCGTGGTTCGAGGAGGCACGCAACACGCTCTCGCAGCGAACCTTCGGGCCACGGCAGTCGGTGCAGACCCGGATGGACATCTCCGGGATGAGGAACGGCGACGTCGCGGGCCTGGCGGCCTACAACCGCGGATTCTCGTACGTGGCGGTCAAGCGCGTCGGTGACGTCAACACCCTCGGCGTCGTCAACCGGTCACAGCCGTTCGCGGTCGACCTCGACCAGTCGACGCTGGAGAACTTCATCGCCGGCACGACGGTGTCGCTGGGCGACGCGACCGAGGTGCACGTGAAGGCGGACCTCGACTTCTCCTCGCCGGTCGGTCAACTGTGGACGACGTTCTACTACAGCCTGGACGGGATCCAGTGGACCCGGCTGGGCAACCGCGTCGGCCCGCAGGCGCTCGACGGCAGCCTCGCGCACTTCATGGGTCACCGGGTGGGCCTGTTCAACTACGCCACCCAGCAGACCGGTGGTCACGTCGACTTCGACGACTACCTGCTCAGCGACGTGCTGACCGCGCAGGCCAGGCCACTGGACACCACCGCCCTCGACGCGGCCATCGCCCACGCCCGGACGCTGGACGCGCGTCACTACCCGGCCGACGCCTGGGCGGCGACACAGTCCGCGCTGGCGGTGGCGACTGCGGCACGGGCCGGACAGTTCGGCACCCAGAACCAGATTGACGCGCCGGAGCGGGCGCTCAGCTACCAACTGGCCCGACTCGGCGTGCTGGCGGCGCTGCCCCTGACGGCCACCGCTGAGGTGCGCTGCCTGAGTGGCAGGGCGTACCTGGCGGTGCAGGCGCGCAACGACTCGGCCGAGCCGGTCGACATCACCGTCGAGACTCCGTACGGAAACCGGTCGTTCGCGGCGGTCGCACCGGGGGCGAACGCCTACCAGTCGTTCACCACACGGGCGGCGTCGGTGGCAGCCGGCTCGGCGACGGTCCGGGCCACCGGGGTTGTCGCTGGTCAGGACGTCACCACCGTCCATGCCGCCCAGCACCCCGCCAACGCCTGCGGCGGATAACCCCACCACGAGCCCTCGGCTCACCGACCAGCACCACCGGCGACCGGCTGGGCGGCGCGGAACAGCGGACCTGTCCCGCGTCGCCGGCCACGGCCGGACCGGTGGCGGCAGCGCACGTCAGAGATGAAGGAGGATGTCTCGTGGAACAACGAATGCGACGGGCGACCCGAGGGCGGGTCGCAGCGCTCGCGACAGTCGGCCTGATGCTGGCCACGGGGTTCGTCGCCCCGGCGGCGCCGGTCCAGGCCGCCGACACGAACCTCGTCGTCAATGGCGGGTTCGAGGACGGCCTGGCCAACTGGTTCGTCAACAACGGAAACGCCTCCGACGGCGCCCAGTTGTCCGCCACGTCGGACGCCTACGCCGGCGCGAACGCCGCGCTCGTCACCAGCCGTGCGACCACCGGCTCCGGGCCAATGCAGGACCTCAGCGGCAAGGTGCAGGCCGGCCAGGCCTACACCCTGACGGCCCGCATCAAGTACGAGAACGAGAGCGGACCGGCCACGAAGCAGTTCTTCGCCACCATGCACTACGGCGGCGGCACCTACACCAACCTGGTCAGCGTGACGGCGACGAAGGGTCAGTGGGCGCAGTTCAACGGAACGTTCACGATCCCGACGACGCAGAGCGTGTCGACGGCGCGCCTGTTCTTCGAGACCCCCTGGACGAGCACGCCGTCCACCGACCCGGCCCTGCACCTGATGGACTTCAAGCTCGACGACGTGTCGGTGATCGGCTCCGCGCCACCCGCGCCGGCGTCGAAGACCATCGAGGTCGTCGGCAAGCTGCCCGGGGAGCACAACCCGTTGATCGGGCACAAGTTCGGCGCTGACGGCTTCGGCCTCGTGCACGACGGCCGGGTGTACATGTACATGACCAACGACACCCAGGGCTACGCCCCGAACCCGACCACGGGCGTCTCGCCGGGAATCAACTACGGCGACATCAACCAGATCACGGTGATCTCCTCGGAGGACCTCGTGAACTGGACCGACCACGGTGAGATCCAGGTCGCCGGCCCGAACGGGGTGGCCCCGTTCACCGCCAACTCGTGGGCTCCGGGCATCACCAAGAAGGTGGTGAACGGGGTGGAGAAGTTCTTCCTCTACTACGCCAACGGCGGTGGCTCCAGCAACGTGATCACGGGTGCGTCACCGCTCGGTCCGTGGACCAGCGAGCGCACGAGCACGCTGATCGACGGCCGTACGCCCGGCGCCGAGGCCGTCGCCTGGAAGTTCGACCCGGCCCCGTTCGTCGACGACGACGGCCAGCCGTACCTCTACTTCGGTGGTGGCCCCGCGTCGACGAGCATGCCGCCGGCCGAGCGCTTCAACAATCCGAAGAACATCCGGTCGATCGAGCTCGGCGACGACATGGTCTCGACCGAGGGAACGGCCGCGGTGGTCGACGCACCGGTCGCCTTCGAGGCGGGTCACGTCTTCAAGCGCCAGGGCAAGTACTACTTCTCGTACTCCTCGCACTTCGGCGGGAACGACTTCGGTGGCAATCAGCAGCCGCTTCCCGGTTACCCCGGCGGTGGCCAGATCGGCTACATGATCTCCGACGGCCCGATGTCGTGGCCGAAGGAGACCTACGCCGGTGTGCTCTTCCCGAACCAGTCGCAGTTCTTCGGGGCCGGCACCGGGGGTAACAACCACCAGTCGGTGTTCGAGTTCGGCGGCAAGTACTACTTCACCTACCACGCCCCGACGCTGAACAAGCGCATCAACGGCAACACCACCCAGGGGTACCGCAGCCCGCACATCCAGGAGCTGACCTTCAACCCGGACGGCACGATCCAGCAGGTCGTCGGCACGTACGCCGGCGTGGACCAGGTCCGCGACTTCGACCCGTACCGCCTCTTCGAGGCCGAGACCTTCGGCTGGAGCAAGGGTGTCGCGACCACGAAGGTCGACGGCAGCTCCGCCCAGTTCGGCGGCGCGGCACCGAACCTGGCGGTCCGAGACATCGACAACAGCGACTGGACAGCGCTGTCCTCGGTGAACTTCGGGGACAGCGGGGCGCAGAGCGTGACGGCGCGGGTGCGGGCGCTCGCCGCCGGCGGGCAGGTCCAGGTCCGGCTGGACGACGCCAACGGTCCCGTCGTCGGCACGGTCGCGGTGGACACCCCGGTCGGACAGTGGGCCGAGGTGACCGCCGAGCTTGACGGCGTCAGCGGCGTGCACGACGTCTACTTCACCTACACCGGCCCGGCCGGCGTCGACCTCTTCGAGATCGACAACTGGGCCTTCGCGGCGGCCACCCTCGACCTGCCCGTCACCGCCACCGCGTCCACGCGCTGCGTGGGCGGCAAGGCGTACGTGGCGGTGCGGGCGCGCAACGACCATGACGCCCCGGTCGGCATCACAGTGGAGACGCCGTACGGCGAGCGGTCGTTCGCGGCCGTCGCGCCGGGGGCGAACGCCTACCAGTCGTTCAACACCCGTGCCGGGTCGGTGTCGGCGGGTTCGGCGACGGTCCGGGTGACCGGGGCGATCGGCGGACAGGACGTGACGGCCGTCCGCACCGTGCAACACCCCGCCGGCACCTGCGGCGGATAAACCCCGATGGCGGAGAACGGAGATCACATGAACACAGACAAACGGCGGCAGGCGCTCGCGGCCTGCGCGGTCGGCGCCGTGCTGACCGGGGCGGCGGTGCTGCCGTCGCCCGCACTGGCCGAGCCCGGCGACGACGCCAGCGTGCGGGTCACTGTCGACATCGACGAGATCAGGGAACCGGGCGTGCTCGCCCTGTCGATCGCTGGCGACGCCGTCGCGCTGTCCGAGGACGGCTCGACGCTGCTGGTCCGCCAGTTCGTCGGTACGCTGCCGACGGTGACGGTCACCGACACCCGCGTCGCCGACGAGGTGCCCGACGGCGCCAGCTGGGCGGTGCTCGGCAGCGCGACCGACTTCGCGGGCGCCTCCGGCCAGGCGCCGATCACCGCCGACCACCTGGGTTGGAAGCCGCGCCTGCTCGACGGCGGCGAGACCGGCCTGGTCACCGAGGGCGAGGAGGTGGTGACCAGCCTGGACGAGCCGACCCAGCCGGGCAACAACGTCGGCCTCGTCGACCAGGAGCTGTTGGTCTCGGCCTTCGACTCCGAGGCCGTCGTCAGCGACTCGTACTCGGTCAACGCCGACCTCTACCTGCGGACCCCCGCGGAGGTCGCCGCCGGCGCGTACAGCTCCACGCTCACGCTCTCACTGTTCGAGTAGTGGCCTGGGCGGGGGCCCGGACCGGGTCCCCGCCCAGCCCCGTGCCGAAGGGCCGCCTCATGACCGTCACCCCGCTGCGCCGGGCGCTCGTCGTCCTCGCCGTCGCGTCCCTCGCGGTTGCGGTCGCGCCGACCGCGGCGGCGGCGGAACCGGACCCGAAGGCCCTGACCTGGACGGTCCAACCGGCCACCGCGAATGGCCCGGACCAACGCCGATGGATCAACGCCAGCCTCGACCCGGGGCAGGCCGTGACCGAGCACCTGGCGGTCCGGAACTTCAGCCGCTCCGCTGTCGCCTTCTCCCTGAAGGCCGCCGACGGCTACCTCACCGACAAGGGCCGCTTCAACATGCTGTCGTCCGACCGCCCTTCGGTCGACGGCGGCACCTGGATCGACGTCCAGGAGAAGGTTACCGTCGGCCCCAACGAGACGCGGGTGGTGCCGTTCACGATCACGGTGCCCCAGGGCGCCACACCGGGTGACCACCCGGCCGGTATCGCCGCGACCGTCACCAGCACCGGCGGCACGGTCAACGTCGAGAGCCGCGTCGGCTTCCGGGTCATGCTGCGCGTCAACGGCTCCGCGCAGGCGGCCCTGGCCGTCCGGGGCCTCGGCGCGACGTACTCCCCGTCGTGGAACCCGTTCGCCGGTGGCACGGTGCGGGTCCGCTACACCGTCGAGAACGCCGGCAACGTCTGGGTCAGCGGAACGAGTCAGGTGGCGATGTCCGACCTGCTCGGCCGGAGCAGCCACGACGCCACCAGCGCGATCGAGGAGTTGCTGCCCGGCGGCAGCCGGACGGTGGAGACCCGGGCCGGCGGCGTCTGGGCCCTGGGGCGCCTCCGGACGACCGTCAGCACGTCGCCGACGCTGCTCGGCGACGGCCAGGCCGGGGCCGACCTCCGACCGGCTTCCGCCACCGTCACCACCTGGGTCGTACCGTGGGCGCAGCTCGCACTGCTGGGTCTGCTCGCCGGCCTGCTCCTGGGTCTGCGGGCGGCGGCCCGGCACCGGCGGCGTCGGCTGGCCGGGCTGCTGGCCCGCGCTCGACAGGAGGGCCGGCAGGAGGGTCAGGAGTCCGTGCTCGTCGGGGGCGCGCCCGCTCCCGCCGAGCCCGACGCGGGCGACGCCCGCCGGTAAACCACCGGCGCGAGAACCCGCCGGCGATCTTGCACTGACTGTCCTGACGAACCGCCCAAATCCGCGTATCTCGGCGACAGAAACCGCAAGATCGCGTGGCCGGGTCGCGGCCCGGACCACCCCGACCCGCCCCCCGCGAGCACTGCAACAAACCTGCAAGCGTCAGCTATTGCCTTCAGGGAAACCGCTTTCCTACGATTGCGTTGCATCGATGTTCCATTTAACGGTCCTGCGAGCGGTGTCACCGGGCACACCCCGCTCGCACGACACATCCCTGCTTCCACCAGGGCGCTAGCGACCTCGATGAAATTACTGCGATTTACTGTCGCCAATTCCTGAACGACGTCCGTCGACAGGTGTGGTCGCGACGTGCGTCGAGTCGAAACCTGGTACGAGACGAATGCGAAGGTGAGGCGACATGAGACGACCAGTCGTGCTGCGACGTCAGGCGGTGTTGGCCGCGACGGCCGTGGTGATCGCGGTCGGGGTGGCGCTACCGACCCCGCAGGCATCGGCGGCGGTCGGCAGCGCCACCGGCTACGCCACCCAGAACGGCGGGACCACCGGCGGCGCGGGTGGGCAGACGGTGCGGGCCACCACGGGCACGGCGATCCACGCGGCGCTGTGCGGTCGGACCAGCAGCAGCACCCCGATCACCATCGAGGTCAGCGGAACCATCAACCACGGCAACACCAGCAAGGTTTCCGGGTCGAGCTGCAACACCGCGGCGGGCGTGATCGAGCTCAAGCAGATCAGCAACGTCACCATCATCGGGGTCGGCAGCGCCGTCTTCGACCAGCTCGGCATCCACATCCGCGACTCCAGCAACATCATCATCCAGAACGTGACAGTGCGGAACGTCAAGAAGTCGGGCTCGCCCACCTCGAACGGCGGGGACGCCATCGGCATGGAGAGCACGGTCCGCAACGTCTGGGTCGATCACGTCACCCTGGAGGCGTCGGGCGGGGAGTCCGAGGGGTACGACGGCCTCTTCGACATGAAGGACAACACCCAGTACGTCACGCTGTCCTACAGCATCCTGCGTAACTCCGGCCGCGGCGGCCTCGTCGGGTCCAGCGAGAGCGACCTGTCGAACGGCTTCATCACGTACCACCACAACCTCTACGAGAACATCGACTCGCGAACGCCGCTGCTGCGCGGCGGGGTCGCCCACATCTACAACAACCACTACGTGAGCCTGCACGAGTCCGGCATCAACTCCCGGGCGGGGGCCAGGGCCAAAGTGGAGAACAACTACTTCCGCGACTCCAAGGATGTCCTGGGCACCTTCTACACCAACGAGCGCGGCTACTGGCAGGTTGCCGGCAACGTCTTCGACAACGTGACCTGGTCCAGCGCCGGCAGCGAGAACTACCCCGCCGGCCCCAACCCGACCTCCAACACCACGGTCAGCATCCCGTACCCGTACAGCCTCGACGGGGCGAGCTGTGTGCCGGACATCGTCCGTCAGACGGTCGGCGCCAACACGGGCCTGAGGGTGTCGAACGGCACTTGCTCGCCGCAGACCCCGCCGCCCACCACCCCGCCGCCGACCACGCCCCCGCCCACGACCCCGCCGCCGACCACCCCGCCGCCGACCGGCGGAACCAACCTCAGCCTCGGGGCCGGCGCCGACGGTTCCAGCAAGGCCAGCGGGACCAGCTACGGCAACGTGCGCGACGGCAGCCTGAGCACCTACTGGTCGCCGGCCGGGTCGACCGGCACGATCTCGATCAAGTGGGGCTCCGCGACCCAGGTGTCCCGGGTGGTGATCCGCGAGCCGTCCGGCACCCAGGGCTCCATCGGATCCTGGCAGCTGATCAACAACGACAACGGGGCCGTCCTGGCCGCCGGTAGCGGGGCCGGTGCGATCACCTTCCCGGCCACCGCGACGAGCAAGCTCAACTTCAAGATCAACAGCTCCAGCGGTACGCCCCGGGTCGGTGAGTTCGAGACGTACGCCAGCTAGACGAGTAAGTCCTGTCGGATCGACGGGGTGCGGCTCGGCCGATCACCCTCGGTCACCTTCGTCGGGGCGGATGCGGTTTTGAGCGGTATACCTCAGAGGTATGAATATGCCTCTGAGGTATACCGCTCCTCCTCTGCGGATCGACATGGGCGGGCCGGCCGAGCGCGTCCGTCACGAATCCGTGGACGGCAGGGTGTCCATGAAGGAGCTGACCGAGAAGACCGCTCGTCCGGGCCCGGCGGGGCCGTACCCGGGCGGGCTGGACAGGCCGTGGGCGTCCATGGTCGCCCGGTAGGCATCCAGCAGGCGGACGTGGTATTCGAGCGGCGCACCCTGCGGGTTGGTCCGACCGAGCGGTGTGGTGGGTTCCGGGCACCAGGTGGTGAACCGGGGCGTGATCCCCCGGGACATGAAGTAGTCAAGCCCTTCGGTGGTGGAGTCGATCGCCTCGTCGACGCTCGTGAAGCCGTGCGGGGCGGCCATCTCGACACCCGCCACGAAGTTCGGGATCACGTTGCGCGGGCCGAACACCTCGGCGGAGTCGAGGATGCGTCGATGCCACTCCTCCCGACCGACGTAGCGCTCCTTGCCCGGGCAGTACAACTCGAACAACCGCTTGTCCCACACCTCGTAGTTGGGGTGGTAGATGCGGATCCCGTAGTCGTGGAACCGCTGCACATCGGCTCGGGGCAGCGCCTGGGCCACGACCTTGCCAATCCACCGTCCCGGAAACCGCTCCTCGATCGCCTGCGCGTACCGGCCGTAGAAGTCGGCCTCGGCCAGCCCGTTGACCTGCGAGGTGATGCTGCCACCGGTCAGCGTGTACGCCTGCGACGCGCGGTCGACGTCGTGCCGGTTGATGATCTCCAGGGCCTCGAGGACCTCGTCGACGGGCTTGACCCCGGTGTAGGGCCGGCCGGCCTGCTTGTGCTGCCGCCAGTTGTGGTTGATGTCGCAGTACTGGCACTCCTCCTTGGCGCCGAAATACTGACAGACCCGGAACGCGGTGAGGTAGATGAGGTAGCCCCACTGGATCGTCGGGGCGACCTCCATCACCGACTTGCCGTTGGCGAGCGTGTGGCGGTAATACGCCGGCATCGGGGGCAGCCCGACATCGGCGATCGGCCGTCCGTCCAGGAACAGCCGCAGCCGACCGTCGCTGTCGGTGCCGACGCGGTACGGCGAGCTGGGGTTGGTGCGGACCGACACGACGGTGCGACGCAGCTCGTACGGACCCCCGGTGAGCACGATCTCCTCCGGTGGCCGGCGCAGCGCGGCCGTCCCCAACTCCGGCAGCGTCCGGTGATCGAAGGAGAAGATGAAGTACGACTTCGGCTTGACGTCGCCGTGCTCGTTGTCGGTCAGTGCCGCGTCGTCGAAGGCGAGCCCGCCCCGCAGCAGGTCCTCCTTGAGGACTGCCTCCCGCGGCACGTGTGGGAAACGGCCCATCAACTCTTCGACGAGGTCGGTGCGCGACGTCATGCGGTTCCTCCCGAACGCGGTACGCCGAACCGGGTGGCCGGTGCCACCCGGTGCCGGCTGATCAGCTCTGCTTGGTCTCCCAGAAGATCTTCGAGATCTCCTCGATCTTGCCGAGGAGCTGCTCGGCGACCGCCGGGTCCGCGGCGCCCTTCGCGCCGCCGGCACCTGCCAGCTTCGTCGCCTCGTTGAAGAGGCCGTGCAGCTGGGGGTACTTCTCGAAGTGCGGCTGCTTGAAGTAGTCGGTCCACAGGACCCAGAGGTGGTGCTTCACCAGCTCGGCCCGCTGCTCCTTGATGAGCAGTGAGCGGGTGCGAAACTCCGGGTCGTCGCTGGCCTGGTACTTCTCGGAGATTGCCTTGATCGACTCGGCCTCGATGCGGGCCTGCGCCGGGTCGTAGACGCCGCAGGGGAGGTCGCAGTGCGCGCTCACGACGGTACGCGGGCGGAGAAGGCGGGACAGGAACATCGGATTCCCTTCGACGGTAGCGTTCAGCTGACGCACGTCCGGGCGCGGGCCCTGACGTGATCATCTAGGGACGCTAGAACCTCAACCGCACTTCATGTCAAGACCGGGTCGATCACGAGCCTTGTTTGCGGATGAGCGTCAGCAGGGCGGCGTGCGTCCGCTCGTCCGCGGCCGCGACGAGACCGTCCCCGCCGGCGTGCAGCGGCTGGCCGTCGAGCCCGGTGACCACGCAGCCGGCCGCCTGGCAGAGCGCGATTCCGGCCGCGAAGTGGACGCTGTCGCGCAGGTCGTGGCGGTCCGTCACATAGGCGGCGCGGCGACCGGCGGCGACCCAGGCCACGGCGAGGCTGGTGGAGACCACCCGGGGCCGGAACTGTTCGATGAAGCCCTCGTCCGCGAGCATGCGAGCGGCCAGGAAGTGGTCCCGGTTGGGGAAGGGCGGGTCGAGATTGACGTCGACCAGCGTCGACTCGGCCGACGGGACGAGCCGTTCGTCCGTACCACCGCCCCGAACGTACGCGGCGGTGCCGTCGGTCCAGAAAACCTCATCGGCGAACGGGTCCACCGAGGCTGCCACGGCGACGTCCGACCCGGTCCGCAGGGCGACGTTGACCGAGGCCAGCATGGTCCGCGCGGCGAAGTTCAACGTGCCGCACAGCGGGTCGACCAGCCAGGTGCGCCCGTTGTCGCCGGTACCCGTGCGCCCGCTCTCCTCAGCCACCACCGCGTCGTCCGGGCGGGCCGCGCGCAGGACGTCGAGGATGGCCTGCTCGGCCTCGACGTCGGCGGCGGTGGCGAAGTCGCCAGCGGTCTTCATGACACGCGTCAGTGCTGAGCCGTACCGGGAGCGGACAACTGCGGCTCCAGCTTCCGCCGCCGCGATGGCCAGCGCATGGTCTGTGATCGACATGCCCGAACCATAGGAGCCATGGGCAACGTCGATGACGGCCCGGTCACCGGGCAGCGGGCACCGGGCGGGTCAGTCCGGCAGTTCAACGATCGGCAGTTGGCTGACAACCGCCGTCATGATCATGGGAGCGTCGCCGTCACACTGGTTGACCGAGACCGCGATCCACCGGCCCTCGGTCGCCGTCGGCCCCCAGACCGTCAGGTCGCCGTAGCAGTCCATGTCGCACAGCGACTGGAACAGCGCCGGCATGGGTTCGCCGGCCTGATCCCGAAACAGCGGCACCCGCATGGAGACCTTGCGGTGCGCGCCCCACCTCTGGTCCAGCTCCGCCACGACGAGGGTCAGGTTCGCCTCGGCGGTTTCCTCGGCCTGGTTCCATTCGGCACCGTAGACACCCGTCAGCGCGTCGCTCTCCCAGAGCGGGACGATCCGAAAGCCCTCGCCTCGGGTGCCGGTCCACTCACCGGTGGCCGGGTCCCCTTCGCGGACCGGTACGCCGCCCGTGGGCAGGTCCGCGGCGAGCAGCGACTGGATGTCGGACACCGTCCGACCGGTGTCGAACACCTCACCCACCCGGCCGGTCATCGGGCGACTCGTCGTACCGCCGGCGGCCTGCACCACATCGTCCGCACCACCCGTCTCCTTCAGCCTTCGGCCATCGATCATCGCACCGTCGGCCAGGCAACGAGGGGGCGGGCTTCGGTCAGGAGACCGCCGTCCGCACCAGCTCGGTGATCTTCTTTTCCACGGCCGGGCTCCACCGCTGCAACGCGTACGCCACCGGCCAGAGGTCCCCGTCGTCGAGGTTGGCCGGGTCCTGGAAGCCCAGGGTCGAGTACCGGTAGTTGAACTTGCCCGAGTCCTGGAAGAAGACGATGATCTTGCCGTCCTCGTTCGCGTAGGCGGGCATCCCGTACCAGGTCTTCGGCGTCAGGCCCGGGGCGGCGGCGGTCACCGTGACGTGCACGCGCTCGGCGAGCGCGCGGTCCTCCGGCTCCATCTGCGCGATCCGGTCGAGGACCGCTTGCAGCCCGTCCGCCTTCTTGGCGCCCTTCTTGCCCTCGGCGCGCAGCTCGTCGGCGCGCTCCTTCATGGCGGCCCGCTCCTCCGGGCTGAAGCCGTCGGACACGGTGGTGGTCTTCGCGGACATCTCGGGCTCCCTCTCGTCGTCCAGGTCGGCGTGCTGCCGTTCACCTGGGGAAAGGCTAGGCCGCCCGACGTTCCCGGGGCTTCTCGATTCCTGATCGGTTCGAAGCCGGACCGCAGGTGGCGGGCCTCGTGCCCCGTGATTTGCTGGTCAGCGTGGCGATGACCTTCAGTGAGAACGTGCGCTCGGCTTTCCGCCGAGGCGAGACCGACGCCGTGGTGCGGATGAGTGAGGCCGAGATCGAGCGGGCCCAGGCGGCCGGCGACCCGGCGGGCGAGGTCGAGGCGCGGTACAGCCTCGCCCGGGTCGCCATTCGCGGCGGTGACCTGCCGGGCGGAGCGGCCCGGGCCCAGGAGGCTCTCGCGGTGGCGCTGCGCTCCGGCGACCAGGCCCTGGAGGAGCGACCGCGGCACGTGCTCGCCGGCGTGGCTCGGATGTCCGGCGACCTGCTCCGCGCCCGGGACCTGTACCGGGAGAGCATCGCGCTCAACGAGACGCTCGGCCAACCCAAGACGGTCAACTCCGAATACCACAACCTCGCGTTCTGCGAGCTGGGGCTGGGCAACCTCGACGTGGCGCGGACGCTGTTCGCCGAGAACCGCGAGCGGGTGTTCGACAACGGGTGGGCCGACTTCGTGCCGTACGTCTGCGTTGCCGGCGCCGCGCTCGCGTCCGCCGAGGGAGACCACTCGCGCGCGGCGCGGATGATCGGTGTCGCAGATGCCGCGTTCGCGGCGCTCGGCCAGGTGCCGGACCCGGACGACGCCGCGGACCTCGCCCGGATGCGCGCCGCCGCGATCGAGGCGCTCGGCCCGACCGACTTCGACGAGAAGTACGCCGTGGGCCAGCACCTCGAACCGCGGGCGGCGTTCGGCGTCTAGGCCGCCTCGGGCGAGGTCGAGGCTCGGGCAGCGGTGATGGTCCGTCCCCGCTCCGACTCCGGGAAACGGTCGAGCATGGCGCGTACCTCGTCGGCGCTCACGTTGGCGCCGAACAACTCGCTGCCCGGTTCGAGTCGTACCCCTTCGGCCAGCGGGCCGGCGACGACCGGGTCGAAGCCGAGCGCGTCCACCAGGGCCGCGATCTCGGTGAGGTCGGCGCTGTCGTCGCCGGCGATCGCGATGGCCTTGCGCCCGGCCGCCCCCGCCGGCCGGGCCTCGTCCTCCAGGTCGTGATAGCCCATGTGGTTGAACGCCTTGACGACGCGCGAGCCGGACAGGAACGCCTGGACGGTTTCGCTCGACGAGGTACGCGGGTTGGTGAGGTCGTCGCGGATGCCGTCGATCTCCCACCAGTAGTTCATGGCGTCGACGACGAGCTTGCCGCGCAATGCCTCAGCGGGAACGCTGCGGTACTTGCCCAGGGGCAGGGCGAGGATGACGATGTCGGCGTCGCCCGCCGCGTCGGCCGCCGTGGTGGCCTCGGCCCCCGGGGCGAGGACCTCGACGGTGAGGGCGATCTTCGCCGGGTCGCCGGAGCCGGCGACCCGTACCCGGTAGCCGGCGGCGACGGCGAGCCGGGCGAGCACCGTGCCCACCTTGCCGGCCCCGAGGATGCCGAGGGTCGCAGGCCGGCTCCGGTCGTTGTCGTTCATGTCGTCCTCTCGCTGGGAAGTGCTGCTCAGGCAAGCAGTTCGCGGACCATGGGGATCACCTTCGAGCCGTACAGTTCCACGGCGCGCATGCGGGCGCTCGCCGGCTGCGCGCCGGCCGAGTAGATGA
This sequence comes from Micromonospora sp. BQ32, assembly GCF_059358895.1. Classification (NCBI taxonomy): domain Bacteria; kingdom Bacillati; phylum Actinomycetota; class Actinomycetes; order Micromonosporales; family Micromonosporaceae; genus Micromonospora; species Micromonospora sp. BQ32. Next base: position 38,546 of record NZ_JCADBI010000003.1, read on the forward strand.
GGTCGAACCGGCCGACGCCGAGGCTGCGGATCGCGCGGGCCATCCGGCGGGCCACCGTCTCCGGCGAACCGATGTAGAGGGATCCGTTCTCCACCTCGGAGTCGAACTCCTGACGGCGGATCGGGGGCCAACCCCGCAGTTTGCCGATCCGGTCTCGCATGATCCGGTAGTGCGGCCAGTAGATCTCCTTGGCCTGCTCGTCGGTGTCGGCGATGAAGCCCGGCGAGTGCATCCCGACCGGGTGCGCGGTCGTACCGAGCTGATCGGCCGCCCGGCGGTACAGGTCGATGTAGGGCGCGAAGCGCTCGGGCGCGCCGCCGATGATGGCGAGCATGAGCGGAAGCCCGTACTGGGCGGTGCGGACGACCGACTGCGGCGAGCCACCCACACCGACCCAGGTGTCCAGGTGACCCGATTCGGTTTTCGGGAACACGTCGGCGTTCTCCAGTGGGGCACGCAGGGTGCCGCTCCAGGTGACCGGCTTCTCGTCCAACAACTTCACGAACAGCTCGATCTTCTCCTCGAACAGCGTGTCGTAGTCGCGCAGGTCGTAGCCGAAGAGCGGGAACGACTCGGTGAACGAGCCGCGACCGAGGATGACCTCGGCTCGGCCGTTCGACAGCGCGTCCACGGTGGCGAAGCGCTGGAACACCCGCACCGGGTCGTCCGAACTCAGCACGGTCACGCCGGAGGCCAACCGGATCCGCGAGGTGCGGGTGGCGATGCCGGCCAGCACCGTCTCCGGCGTGGAGACCGAGTACTCCGGCCGGTGGTGCTCGCCCAGGGCGATGACGTCGACCCCGAGCTGGTCGGCGAGCACGGCCTCGTCGACGACCTGCCGGATCGCCGCCGCGTGGGAGACGAGCTTGCCGGCGTCGTCCTCCGGCACGTCGCCGAACGTGTCCAGGCCGAACAAGAGATCAGACATGGTTGGGCTCCTTCGCCAGCAGCTCCCGGACTCGCGGCGCGACCTCACTGCCCAGCAGTTGGATGGTGCGCGCACGTGCCTCGCGGGGCAGGTGCATGATGTCGTACTTCAGGTCGAAGCGGCTCAGCCGCAGGCCGCGAGCGACAGTGGCGATCTTCTGCGCCACCGTCTCGGGTGAACCGACGAAGAGCGCCCCGTGGTCGATTTCGGCCTCGTAACGCGCGCGGTCCGGTTTGTAGAAGCCGCGTTCGGCGGCCAGGGCCGCCACGACCGGCTGCCAGTAGCGCCACCACGTCTCCACCGCCTCCTCGTCGGTGTCTGCGACAAGGCCGAGTGAGTGCTGCCCGATTGGCCGCAGGGTATGCCCGAATTGTTCGAGCGCCCTGGTATAGAGGTCGACGTGGCCGGCGAAGCGCTGAGGGCGCCCGCCGATGATCGCGAGCATGAGCGGAAGTCCGTGCCGGGCGGCGCGGATGACCGAGTTCGGGCTTCCCCCGACCCCGATCCAGGTCGGGATGCCGCCGGGTTGCATCTGTGGGTGCAGACGCTGCGCGGTCAGCGGGGTTCGTACCGTGCCGGACCAGGTGACCGGTTCGTCCTGCTGAAGCCGCAGGAAGAGGTCGAGCTTCTCCTCGAACAACCGTTCGTAGTCGGCCAGGTCGTAACCGAACAGCGGAAACGACTCGGTCGCGGATGCACGCCCGAGGACGATCTGGGCGCGGCCGTTGGAGACGGCGTCGAGGGTGGAGAACTCGTGGTAGAGCCGTACCGGGTCGTTGGTGCTGAGCACGGTGACCGAGGTGCCGAGGCGGATTCGCTCGGTTGCCGTCGCGGCCGCCGCCAGCAACACGGGTGTCGCCGAGTCGTTGTGGCCCTCGCGGTAGTGCTCACCGACGCTGAACATGTCGATTCCGGCCGACTCGGCGAGCCGTGCCTCGTCCACGAGTAGCCGTACGGTCTCGGCGTCGCTCAGGACCCGGTCGCCGTCGGTGGCCACCTCCCCGAACGAGTTGAGCCCCAGCTCGAAGTCTGCAGCTGCCATCGTCTCCTCCTCGGTGCTATCCGCCGGTGGTCCCCGGAAGCAGACCTACCGGTTGACGTGTCAATAATGCTAACTTGGCGATTGACACGTCAATTCCCGGGAGGGTGAGATGACGGAGGCCACACCCGGCCGGCGGGGCGGACGCCAACTCCCCACCGCCGACGAGCTGCGGATCTGGCGGGACTTCATCGAGACGACGGCAGCGCTCGGCTCCCGGCTCGAGTCCCGTCTGCAAAGCGACTCCTCGCTCTCGACCGGGGACTACGCCGTGCTCCTCGCCCTCAGTGAGGCGGAGGGTCAGGCGATGCGGTCGTCCGAACTCGCCGCGCACATCGGGTGGGAGCGGAGCCGGCTCTCCCACCACCTCGGGCGGATGGAGCGGCGCGGCCTCATCCGCCGGCAGGAGTGCGCGACGGTTCCCCGTGGGGCGGAGGTGCTGCTCACGACAGCCGGCGCCGAGGCGTTCAAGGGAGCCACCTTCCCGCACCTACGCGCGATCCGGGAGCTCTTCGTCGACGCCCTCACCCCGGATCAGATCGTCGCGGCCGGCGAGATCGCCACGGCCCTGCGAGCGCAGCTCGACGTCCTGGGCAAGGGCTGATCACCGGACCTCCCGGTCACGGAACGGAACGGTGCCGCAGCCAGGCATCACGTCATCCATAACCATGAGTGATCAGGCAATTGCTAAGGGCTATACCCGGGTGGTCCAATCCTCCAGGAACCCGCCAATCCGCCTGCGCTGGCTGAGACGGCGACGGCTGCCGCCCCGGGAGGTACGACCATGACCGAGACCGCCGCCGCAGAGGCCCGCCGCGTTCGACCGGGGCACTCCGGCCCTGGGCGCACGGAGTCGGTGCTGCCGGAGCTGCGGGAGATGTGGTGGGAGACGGGGGTGCGGGCGCGCGCGGAGGCCGGCGTCTTCGCCGTCTTCGCGGAGCTGCCCAGGCTCGTCTGGACAGCCCTCGGTATCAGTTGGCGCGCGGACCGGCTCCGTACCAGTGTGGTGGCCACCGCGACGGTCGGCGCGGGGGTGATGGCGGCCTTCGGCCTGTTGGCCACGCAGCGGGTGTTGGTGGAGCTGTTCGCCGGCGGGCCGACAGCGGACAAGGTGCGGGCGGCGCTGCCCGCGCTGGCCGTGCTGGCGGCGACCGTCGCGCTCCGTGCGGGGATGGGCATCGCCACCGGGTACGCGCAGAACGGGTTGACCCCCCGGGTGAGCCGTGAGGTGGAGCGGGGCCTGTTCGAGGTGTCGACCGCGGTCCGGCTGGAGGCGTTCGACGCCGACGCGTTCGCCGATGACATGGAACGCGCCTCCCGGGGCACCGATTCGACGATTGGGCTGGTGCAGGCGTCGATGAACCTGCTGGCCGGACTGGCCGGGCTGCTCGCCGTGGCTGCTGCCGTCATCATCATCCATCCGCTGCTGCTGCTGGCGCTGCTGGTCGCCACGGTGCCCAACGCGTGGGCGTCGTTGCGGGCCGGGCATCTGCGCTACCAGACGTACACCGCCGGATCGGTGCGCCGACGTCGACTGTGGCTGCTGCACAAGTTGATGGCCGAACGTGCCTCGGCCCCGGAGTTGCGCTCCTACGGGCTGCGCCGGTTCCTGCTCGACCAGTACGACCGGGTGATGCAGGTGGAGACCGACATCCAGCTCGCTCTGGCCCGGCGAGTCACCACGACCACCACGGTCGGAGCGATCGTCGGTGGCCTCGCCACCGGCACCGTCTACGCCCTGCTCGGGTTGCTGCTCCTCGACGGGCAGATCCCGCTCGCCGCGGCGGCGACCTGCGTCATCGCGGTGCAGTCCGCGCAACGATCCCTGGCCATCGCGACCTTCCAGGTCGACCACGTCTACACCGAGGGGCAGCACTTCGGCGACTACACCGGCTTCATGACCCGCGCCGCCGCCTACCTCCCGGACACCACCGGGCCGATGGCGGCGGCCGACCCCGATCGGCTGCGGGAGTTGACCGTCAACGAGGTGAGCCTGCGCTACCCCGATCGGGACGACCTCGCCGTCGACGGCGTCACGTTGACCATCACCGCCGGGCAGACGGTCGCGTTCGTCGGGGAGAACGGCTCGGGTAAGACGACCCTCGCCGCGATGATCGCCAGCCTCCGCGCCCCCACCGGGGGCAGTGTCGAGTGGAACGGCCGTCGGTTGTCGGACTGGGACGTCGACGGGCTGCGGGCCCGGATCGCGGTGGTGACGCAGGAATACCACAAGTGGCCGTTCACCGCGGCCACGAACATCGCCATCGGCGACGTCGACAGCGAGGCCCGACAGGACCGCATCGAGGCCGCCGCCGGCCGCGCGGTCGCCCACGACATGATCAACGAACTTCCGCACGGGTACGAGACGCTGCTCGACCGGACCTTCGCGCGCGGCCAGGACCTCTCCGGTGGGCAGTGGCAGCGCATCACCGCGGCCCGCGGGTTCCTGCGCGACGCCGAACTGCTGATCATGGACGAGCCGTCCTCTGCGCTCGACCCCCGCGCCGAGGACGCCCTGTTCCAGACCATTCGGGACCGCAGAGGTCGTGCCACCACGATCCTCATCACGCACCGGCTCGCCAACGTCCGGCACGCCGACCGGATCTTCGTCCTGCACCACGGTCGGCTGGTCGAGGCCGGCACGCACGCCGACCTCGTCGCCAGCGGCGGCCGGTACGCCGAACTGTTCGCCCTTCAGGCCGCCGGCTACGACGCGAACCTGGCCGAGGGCCACCAGCACACCTGAACCGTCCAGTCGAACCTTCTCCCGGGACCACTGGTGAGTCGTCATGCCGGAGTTGTCGATGGGCCTACCACCCGGGATGTACGCGCTCGGGCCGTCGTACCGTCACAGTTGTCTCCCGGCCCGGCAGCGCATCAGGGCGTTGGGGAGCCGCCATCCGATCTGGGCTCCAGCACCACCACTGTGGTTTCCGACGATCGCCGCGCCGCGTGGGCGTCGAAGTTCTTGTCGGCCTCGCGCCAGCGTGGCCACAGCCGCGACCGCTCGTCGCCGGTGGCGGCCCGGCCGCGTACCAGTCGCCGCCCGTCGACCAGATCGACGGACGCGTCCGGTTGTGCCTGGAGGTTGAGCCACCAGGCGGGGGCGCCCTCGCCCCAGCCGTTCATCGCCACGCCGACCAGGTTCGGGCCATCCTCGAAGTACGCGATGATGACGCTTCGCTGTTGGCCGGTGCGGCGTCCGATAGTGGTCAGCCGCAGCGTGCCCCAGCGGTTCTCGCGCGGTCGCCACAGCCCGACCCGGCTGCCGGTGACCCGGTACAGACCCCGGTGCACCGACCACGCCAGCCGGATGAACCACCGCGGCGGCAGCCACGGTGCCTTCGTTCCCTGACCATCCGACATGACGACCTCCTCCACCGACCAAAGCTGATGGCCCGGGTGGCTGCCGCACGCCGTCGCGTCTGCCACTGTGGACCGGAATCCTCAAGTCTTCCGGCGCGAGCGCGACTCGCGTCCGGGTGTCCATGATTCGACCGAGGATCGAACCGATCGGTGGAAGCCCCGCGTCGGTGGCGGGCGAGCTACCGCTGCCAGGCGTCGATGGCGCGGACGCCGTCCCGCACGACCCGGTCCAGGATGGCGGGGTTGCCGCTGGTGCCCTCCCACCCCTGGTCGTCGAGGACCGTCACCGTGGTGTCGACCCGGGCCACGGCGATCTGGCTGGACGCGGTGCCGCCGGTGCGTTCGCCGTTGAGGCTCGTCTCGGGCCAGGTCCGGGTCAGCAGCAGTGCCTCGTCGCCTACCCCGGGCAGCGCCTGACTCTTGACGGTGACGCGGTTCCCGGACTGCTCGTAAGAGGGGCACGCCCGCACGGCGGTGCGGAGACGGCCCAGGTAACCCGAGGCGCCGTCGCCGTCGAAGGTGAAGATGGTCTGGTGGATCATCCCCTGCGGAACGTTGCTGGAGGGCTCGCCGGCCTTCTGGTAGGTGACGGTCATCGCGGCGCTCGCGGTGACCTGCCGGCCGCCGGTGCCGAACTCGTTGCCACACAGCTTCGGCAGGGCCTCCTCGACGGGCGTCGTCCGCCGGGGAGACTTCCGCAGCTCGGCGGGCAACTCGACGAAGGCGGAGGTCGGGATGGTCACGACGCTGCTCGCGCTCGGGGATGACGGGTCTGTCGGGGGTGCTGACGCCGACGCCGTGGCCGGTGCGGCGGTCGTCGAGGTCGAGCCGGGCGGATCCTCGGTGGTGGTGCAGGCAGCGGTCAGGGCGATCGTGCCGAGCAGCGGCATCAGCGCGAGCGCGCGTCGCGTACGGGCCGGCGGCAGTGGTGTGTTTCGGCTCATCATCACCCCTTTGTCTGTCCCGTGGCAGTTCCCTGCGCTGAGCCGGCCGAAACGACCGGCACCACTCGGGAGATCGACCGGAGCACGTCATTGACGTGTCGGCGCGCCGGCCGGGCCGCTAGGCTGTCCCGCATGACCAGCGTGATCGCTCAGTGCACCGGACTGTCGTGTGACGTCCAGGTCGGTGCGGGGCGACGCCGGCGATCCGTCGCCCGCCCGCGCTGACCTGTTTCCTGCGACCGGCGGATCGAGCCGCCGGTCGTTCGCTGGTCGTCCTCGGTCCGCCCGTATCTCCCCGTCAACGGCTCGCGTGACAGTGCGGGTCCGAGCGAGATCGGCGTACTCATGGATCTTGAAAAGTTGTTGTCCGACCGGCTGGCACCGGCGTTCGCGGCGGTGGCCGGCGGCCCGGTGGACCCGCTCGTGCGGCGGTCACCGCGCGCGGACTTCCAGTCCGACGCGGCGCTGGCGCTGGCCCGGCGGCTCGGTCGCCCACCTCGGGACGTCGCCGCCGCGGTGCTGGCGCACGCGGCGCTCGACGACATCGGGGTGTCGGCGCAGGTCTCCGGGCCGGGTTTTCTCAACCTGACGGTTGCCGACCGGGCCCTGGCCGACCTGGTCGCCGGGCTGGCGGGCGACGCCCGGCTCGGTGTGCCGTCGACGGCGACACCGCAGACCGTGGTGGTCGACTATTCGGCGCCCAACGTGGCGAAGGAGATGCACGTCGGGCATCTCCGCTCCACCGTCATCGGCGACGCGGTGGTGCGGCTGCTGGAGTGGCTCGGGCACCGGGTGGTGCGGGTCAACCACCTGGGTGACTGGGGGACACCCTTCGGGATGCTGATCGAGCACCTGGTCGACCTCGGCGAGGCCGAAGCCGCGCAGAACCTGTCGATGGGGGACCTGGACACCTTCTATCGGGCGGCCCGGGTGAAGTTCGACGCCGACGAGGCGTTCCAGGAACGGTCGCGGCTGCGGGTGGTCGCGTTGCAGGGCGGCGACGAACGGACCCGGCGGTTGTGGCGGCTGCTGGTGACGCAGTCGGAGCGGTACTTCCTGACCGTCTACGACCTGCTCGACGTGACGTTGTCCGGGGACGACTTTCGGGGCGAGAGCGCTTACAACGACCTGCTCGGGGGCGTCGTCGACGACCTGGACCGGCTGGGGCTGCTGCTGTTCAGCGGTGGGGCTGACTGCGTCTTCCCGCCCGGGTTCACCGGCCGGGACGGCGAGCCGTTGCCGCTGATCGTGCGCAAGAGCGACGGTGGGTACGGCTATCCGGCCACCGACCTGGCCGCGCTGCGGCAGCGCGTCGGCGAGCTGGGCGCGACCCGGCTGCTGTACGTCGTCGGCCTACCGCAGCGGCAGCACTTCGCGATGATGTTCGCTGTTGCCCGGGCGGCCGGTTGGCTCGGCCCGCCGGCCCAGGCCGAGCATCTGGGCTTCGGCTCCATCCTCGGCGCCGACGGGCGGATGCTGCGCAGCCGGACCGGTGAGTCGGTGAAGCTGGTCGGGCTGCTGGAGGAGGCGATCGCCCGCGCCACCGATCTGGCCCGGAGCAGGAACCCGGACCTGGACGCCGCGACCGCCGACGAGATCGGCCGCGCGGTGGGCATCGGTGCGATCAAGTACGCCGACCTGTCCGTCGACCGGACCAAGGACTACGTGCTGGACTGGGAGCGGATGCTCGCGCTGGACGGCAACACCGCGCCCTACCTCCAGTACGCGTACGCCCGGATCCGGTCGGTGCTGCGGCGGGCCGGGGTCGACGCGCGGCCGGATGCGCCCGTGGTGTTCGCGCAGCCGGCGGAGCGGGCGCTCGCCGTTGAGCTGCTCGGCTTCGCCGCGGTGGTGGGCGAGGTGGAGCGGAGTCTCGAACTCCACCAGCTCGCCGGTTACCTGCACCGGCTCGCGACCGCGTTCAGCGGGTTCTACGAGCGCTGCCCGGTGTTGCGTGCCCCGGGCGAGCTGCGGGAGAGCCGGCTGCTGCTGGCCGAGCTGACCGCCCGGACCCTGCGGCAAGGGCTGGGTCTGCTCGGCATCCGCACGTTGGAGCGGATGTGACGAGCTGGCCTCCCGGCCCGGTCAGCGGGCCCTCTTCGTCGCCCGCTTCCGGGGCGGCGTCAACAGGTCGGCGATCTGCGCGATCGCGGCGGGCACCAGGCGGTAGTACGCCCAGACCCCGCGCTTGTCGCGTTCGAGTAGGCCGGCCTCGGTGAGGATCCGAAGGTGATGACTCACGGTCGGCTGGGAGAGATTGAGCGCCGAGGTGAGGTCACTGACGGACGCCTCACCTTCCGGCGCGGACTGGATCAGGCTGAGCAACCGGAGTCGCGCCGGATCGGCGAAGGCCTTCAGCACCCCCGCTAGCCGCTCGGCATCGGCCCGCTTGATGGGATCGCCGGTGAGCGGCGAGATCGCAGGCATGGCAGTTTTCGCAGTTCCCACGCCTGCCATAGTGACACCAACACCATCAATAAACCGGCAGATCCGGCACCAGACCTCCGATGGCGTCCGGATGGCGCGGCGGAACCACCGAACGTGAGTCGAACGCCGACGTCCGTGGTGGCACACGGGCCGTGTGGAGCTTCGGGAAGCTCCACACGGCCCTGGGCATCAGCGGCGCGGTTTGGGTGCGATGCGGGGCAGGACGAACGGCGGCCCGGCGAAGATCAGGTCGGACTTCAACTCCTGGTACGCCCGCTTGGGCTGGTAGTTCTCGTCGTAGATGGTGGCCAGGCCCTCCGGCGGGTCGTCGAACCAGCCCGGCACCCAGGAGTGCTTGTCACTGAAACCCCAGACGGTGTACGACAGGCAGCTCCGCACGGCGAGGCAGGCCTTCATCAGCACGCTGAAGTTGGCCGCCGACGCCTGTAGCCGGGGGTTGATCTCCTCCGAGTTTCCCGCCTGGACGCCCTCCGTCAGCTGGCTGCGGACGTCGACCTCGGTGAACGCGGTCGAGACGCCGAGCCCGCTGAACTTCTTCAGCGCGGCGGTCACCTGGAGGGTGTCGAAGTTGCCGTACTGGGTGCCCAGGTGCCCCTGGGAGCCGACGCCGTCGATCGGCACGCCCTGGGCGCGCAGGCTCTTGGTCATGTCGTACACGAACTGGGTCTTGTCGTCCGCCGGGTTACCGGAGCCGAACGCCTCGATGTTGTAGTCGTTGTAGAACAGCAGGGCCCTGGGGTCGGCGGCCCGGGCCCAGCGGAACGCGTCGGCGATGTAGCCGGGCCCGAGGTTCTGCGCCCAGAAGCCCTTGTAGTGCAGGGTCGACGGGGTGTCCCACGGGTCGCTGACCGCCTCGTTGACCACGTCCCACTGCCAGATCTTGCCCTTGTAGCGGTTGACGACGGTGGTGATGTGCTTGCGCAGCAGCTCACGCAGCTCCTGCTTGCTGATGGAGCCGTCGGCGACGCCGCTGGTCAGCCAGGCGGGCAGCTGGTTGTGCCAGACCAGCACGTGGCCGCGCACGCTCTGCCGGTTGCGCTTGGCGAACTCGACGAACTGGTCGGCCGGCGCCCAGTTGTAGGCGCCGCGGGTGGGCTCCAGGCTCTCCCACTTCATCACGTTCTCGGCGGTGACCGAGGCGAACTCGGAGGAGGCCAGCTCGCGGTACCGCGGATCGCTGGCGTCGTTGAGGGCATCCATGTTCACGGCGGTGCCGACGTGCAGGCCGTGGCGCAGGCCGAGGGTGCCGAGGCTCTGCGCCGTGGGGTCGTACGGCCGAGTCGCGGTGGCCGGAACCGTGTTCAGCGTCGCGACGGTCGCGACGGCGACCAGGCCGACGGTCGACCACTGTCTCAACTTCATGTGCCTTCCCTTCCAGACGATCAATAGACAAATGTCGATCTAGGAGGTGAGGGTCCGGTGTTGACGTGCGCAGGCGCGGGTTGAGTCGGGCGGTGCCGGTAGTTCCGGCCGGAAACCGGAAACCCGCTCGAAACGTTAAGCCGATCTATGTCTGGGCGTCAACGTTGAAAACTTCCGGAAATTCATCACATGACCTGCTCAGCCCTCAGCGGCTGACGGTCGAAACTTTCGGCGGCCGGGGCGCAGGTGCGGGGGGACGAACACCCTCGCGCGGTGACGTCACAGCGGCGAACGCCGCAGGGCACCGTCGACGCGGTGGCCGACGATGCCCTGATGCCGCTGAGGAGGATCGATCAGCGCAGGCCGGCGAAGAGGTCGTCCTCGGGGGTCGGCGCGCCGGTCCGGTCCCGGACCCGCAGGAAGGTCTCCACGCCCATCAGCTCGGTGAACCGCTCCTGGCCCAGTTGCAGGAAGAAGATGTTCTCGGTCTGACTGGCGTGAGTGGCCAGCGCGCCGAACTTCTGCGCGCCGTACTTGCTCGTGTCGACCCAGGTGGTGATCTCGTCGTCGGGAAGGCCGAGCTGCGGTCCCGGCTCCGCCGCCGCGTCCGGCTCGGCCCACTCGACGCCGAGCTCCTTCATGATCCGGCCGAACTCCGCGAACGCCGTCTGCGGCACCGTGGTCCAGTAGACCTTCGCCGGGACGTCGGTCTGCTCGACGGCGGCCATGGTGATCCGATGGGCCTGGATGTGGTCCGGGTGGCCGTAGAAACCGTTCTCGTCGTACGTGACGATCACGTCCGGCTGGTACTGCCGAATCAGCTCCGCGAGCCGGGCCGCCGCCTCCGCCACCGGCGTCGTCCAGAACGCGCCGGGCAGATCGTTGGTCGGCCAACCCATCATCCCGGAGTCGGCGTAGCCGAGGGTCTCCAGGTGGGTGACGTTCAGAGTCGCGCAGCTGGCCTCCAGCTCGGCCTGGCGCATCGCCACCACGGCGGCGGGATCGTGCCCCTCCTCGCCCGGCTTGACCCCACCCGGGCCGTCCCCGCATCGCCCGTCGGTGCAGGTCACGAGCACGGTCGTGACCCCCTCGGCGGCATAGCGGGCAAGAACGCCGCCGGTGCTCGTCGCCTCGTCGTCGGGGTGGGCGTGCACCGCCATCAGGGTCAGAGGTCGCTCAGCCATGCCAACACCCTACGGTCATCCGACCACGGCCCCGCGACCTCCACCGGTAACGCGGGGATCTTACCCAGTCCGGCAGGCGCTGAGGGGTCCTTGTCCGAACGGTGATCAGGCCCCGGGCCGATCGCTAGATTCAGCCGTGGTCAGCACCTCCGAACGGGTCCGGACGCAGGGAGAAGTCGATGGCAAAGGTTGCTGCCGGGTTCACCGACCTGCGACAGGTCGAGGCCGGAGTCCTGAACGTCGGATACGTGGACGCCGGACCGCCCAACGGGGACGCGGTGATCCTCCTGCACGGGTGGCCCTACGACATCCACAGCTTCGCCGACGTGGTACCGCTGCTCACCGCTGCCGGTCACCGGGTCGTCGTGCCGTACCTGCGTGGCTACGGCACGACCCGGTTCCTCTCCGACGACACCATGCGAAACGGCGAACCGGCGGCCATGGGGCTCGACCTCATCGCCCTGATGGACGCCCTGGAGATCGACACCGCGAAGCTCGCCGGATTCGACTGGGGCGCGCGGACCGCCGACGTGGTCGCCGCGCTGTGGCCCGAACGCTGCCGAGGACTGGTCTCGGTGAGCGGCTACCTGATCGACGGGCAGAAATCGGGCACGGTGCCGTTGCCGCCGAAAGCGGAGTTCGCGTGGTGGTACCAGTACTACTTCGCCACCGAGCGCGGTCGGGAAGGGTACGACAGGAACCGGCGCGACTTCGCCAAGCTGATCTGGCACACCGCGTCGCCCAGGTGGACGTTCGACGACGCGACGTTCGACCGCAGCGCGGCGGCGTTCGACAACCCCGATCACGTCGACATCGTCATCCACAACTACCGCTGGCGGCTGGCCCTCGCCGACGGCGAGCCACAGTACGAGGAGATCGAGAAGCGTCTGGCCGCCAAGCCGAAGATCACGGTGCCCAGCATCTCCCTGGAGGGAGATGCCAACGGTGCGCCGCACCTGGAGCCCACCGTCTACGGCAAGCAGTTCGCCGGCCCGTACCAGCACCGGACCATCGGGGGCGGTGTCGGGCACAACCTGCCGCAGGAGGCGCCACAGGCATTCGCGGACGCGGTGCTGGAGGTCTGAGTCGCTAGGGCGCCGGACGTTCCACCCGCACCGGGTCGCCGCGAACCAGCCCGTCGTGGACGCGCCACCGGGCGGTGGTGACGGCACGCCGCGCCGCCTCGTCGCCGTGCTCAAGGCGTTGGCGCAGCAGGTCCAGGGCGATCCGGCGGTTGAGACTGAACTGCCGCTCCTCGTCCACCACGACCACCATGCCGGAGGGGCGGTGGGTTGCGCGTACCGCCGTGCTGGCCTTGTTCCGGTGCTGACCACCCGGCCCGCCGGTGCGGCAGCCGACGACGTCGACGTCCGCCTCGCGGAACGGCGTCGGCCGCGCGTCGCGTTCGGGTGGCTGGGCGGTGACGTACCAGTTCTTCCGGCCGATGCCCGCCCGGTACGGGCTGGGGGCCTGCCAGCACAGCGTCCCGGTCCACGACGCCGCGAACGCCTCGGCGTCGGCGCCGGAGATCCGGATCAGCGCCGACCGGTAGGTGCCGGTGCGATCACCCGCCACCGCCTCGACCTGCTGGATCGTCAGACCTCGGCGGGCGGCCTCGCCCCGCAGACGGTGCAGCAGCTGACCCAGCGCCCAGGCGCACTCCTGCGGCCCACGCCCCGCCGACAGCAGCAGGAGCGCGCTCACGACCGGCCCCGCCTGCCGCGGGGGCCGCGCCGGTCCGGTCGGGCGGCGGAGCCGAGGTCGGGCGTCTTGTAGGTGACCAGGGGCGTCGTGCTGACCACCGGCGTGGCCAGGTCGTGCGCGACCAGGTCCGCGATCACCTGCTCGATGCGCTTGTACGCCGTCGGCGCCTCCTCGAAGAGCAACTGCCGGTCGCCGCAGACCACCAGCGACCCCACGGGCGTACGGCGTAGTTCCTCGACCGTGTGCTTGGCCCGGCCCCGCCGCAGGGCGTCGGCGCGCGACATCTTGCGGCCAGCGCCATGGGCCACCGAGTGGTTGGCCTCCGGCCCGGCGTGCGCGGCCACCAGGTAGGAGGCCGTTCCCCGGGTGCCGGCGATCAGGACGTCACGCCCGTCGCCCGGGGCCGCGCCCTTGCGGTGCAGGTAGACCCCGTCCCGGACCTCGACCAGGTTGTGGCACTGGTCGACGATCGGTGCGGTGGGCTCGGCCCCCAGCGCGTGCGCCACCCGGGCGGCCAGCACCCGGCGGTTGAGCGATCCCCAGCGCACGGCGTCGTCGTGCCTGCTCAGGTAGGCGGCGGGGTCGGGCGCCGCCCCGGCGCCGTGGACCTCGGTGTGCGCCCGCAGGATCCGCTCGCCCAGACCACGGGAACCGCTGTGCACGATGAGCACGAGATCGCCCGCGTCGAGCCCGAGCCGGCCTGCGTGCCGCACGTCGAGGATGGTGTCGACGCGGGCCAGCTCCACGAAGTGGTTGCCCCGGCCCACCGTCCCGAGGCCGTCCAGGTGACCGGCCGGAACGTCACCGACGGCGGCCCAGGCGGGGTCGTCGGCGTCCCGTACCGGGTCGAGTGCCTGGTCGAGGTCGGGGAACCGGGCGGCGAGCCGTTCCGGCACGGCACGCTTGAGCTTGATCGGAGACACGGCGATGCCGCAGCCGATGTCGGAGCCCACCAGGAACGGGTACAGCACGGTCGACGCCATGGCCGCGCCGATGGGCGCGCCCTTGCCGGGATGCAGGTCCGGCATCGCGGCGACGTGCCGCATGCCGTCCAGGGCGGCGACCTGTTGACACTGCGCGAGCGCATCGGACTCGATCCAGCTCGCGGGCGAGGCGAACACCGTAACGGTGGCCGGGGCGGACGGGGGCAGGGTCTCCCGAGGGAGGTGGTGCTGGGACAAGGAGGCTCATCTCTGGCTGCGAACGTGAAGACGGACGGCGTCACGGCCCCCGGGAGGCATCACCGGTGGCGCGGAGCAGAGGTTGGTGTCCGTCAGTACGTCATGGACGTCACTCTGGCCGAGGCGCGCCGGGCAGGACAACCGATTTTTCCTCACGACGTACGCTGCCGCGATGAGCGCACCGCGTCGCATCCTGGTCTACGGGGTGTACGGCTCCGGCAAGTCCACCCTGGCCGCGCGGTTGGCCGAACACCTTGGGCTGCCCTGGTACCCGGTGGACGACCTGCTCTGGCAGCCGGGCTGGGTCGAGGTGCCGGTCGCCCAGCAGCGCAGCCGGATCGAGGAGATCTGTCGACGGGACCGCTGGATCATCGACGGGGCGTACCACGGCTGGCGGGACGTCCCGATGGCCCGCGCCGACCTCGTCGTCGGCCTGGACTTTCCACGGTGGCGCTCGTTCGGGCGGTTGCTCCACCGCACCGTCCGCCGGGTCGTCACGGGCGAGGTGATCTGCAACGGCAACCGCGAGTCGCTGAGCAGTGTGCTGTCACCGGACTCGATCCTGGTGTGGCACGTCACCGCGTTCGGCCGGGCCCGACGGCGGATGCGGGCCTGGCAGGCCGATTCGTCCGCGCCGCCCGTGGTGCTGCTGCGCTCCCCGGCGGAGCTGAACGTCTGGCTGACCGGGCTGCCCCGCCGGTGAGGCCGCGCCTACCCTCGCCGACCCGCGGACAACCGCCGAACTGAGAGGACCGACGATGAAGTCGACGGAGACACCGGTACGCGACCAGATCATCGCCTTCCTGCACGACTACGCGCGGGCCGTCGAGGCCGGCGACAACGACACCGTTGCCGCGAGTTACGCCGAGACGTACATCGAGGGTGACCCGGGCGGGGCGGCGGCCGTCACCAACGACGCCGGGTACCGGGCCGCTCTCGACGAGCGCCACACGGCGATGACCGAGCAGCTTGGTCTGACCGGAGCCCAGGTGACGGTCCTGGACGTTCTCGATCTCGCACCGGGGTACGTCCTCGTCCCGACCGAGTGGACGTTGCACTTCGCGCCGCCGCAGGGCAGGGCCGGCAGCGCGCGGTTCGCGCAGACCTACGTGGTGCGTCTCGGCGGCGACCGGCCACAGATTCTGCTCTACCTGTCCCACCAGCGGGAGGACGACGCCATGCGCGAGCTGGGGCTCACCGACTGACCGTCCATGGTGAACGCGTCGTCGGCCCGCTCCCGGTGGGGAGCGGGCCGACGACGTGACGTGGCCCGGCCGGGATCACACCGGCCGGGCCACCGATCAGGACTCCAGGCGTCGACGCCGGGCCAGGAAGAACGCGACCGCTCCCAGCACGACCAGCACACTTCCGACGCCGGTCATGGCCGGGACCGCACCGCTGCCAGTCACCGGCAGGATGGGCTGCTTGCCGCCACCGGGTTGACCGGGTGCGCCAGGGCTGCCAGGGGCGCCGGGGCTGCCGGGCGCTCCGGGCGCTCCGGGGGGCCCGGACGGACCAGGGGCGCCGGGGCTACCGGGCGCGCCGGGTGCTCCCGGGCTACCGGGTGCGCCGGGGCTACCGGGTGCGCCGGGGCTACCGGGTGCGCCGGGGCTACCGGGTGCGCCGGGGCTGCCGGGTGCGCCGGGGCTGCCGGGTGCTCCCGGGCTGCCGGGTGCTCCAGGGCTGCCGGGCGGACCGGACGGTCCGGGCGGGCCGGTGGGTCCGGGCGGGCCGGTGGGTCCGGGCGGGCCCGTCGGCCCGGCGCAGGTCGGCGCGGTGATGACGTTGGTGTCGAGGGTGACGGCGGCGGTGCGCGCCAACGCGCGGCCCTGAAGGGTCGCGCCTGTCGCCATCGTGATCGCGGCCTGAGCCATGATGGTGCCCACGAAGGTGGTGCCCGTGCCGATCGTCGCCGAGCTGCCGATCTTCCAGAACACGTTGCAGGCCGAAGCTCCGTTGATCAGGACGACGCTGCTGTTCGACGCCGTCGTCAGCGACGAGTCGACCTGGAAGATGAACACGGCGGACGGGTCGCCCTGACCGTTGAGCGTCAACGGTCCGGTCAGTTGGGCGGCCCCGATCCGGTAGACCCCTTCGTTGAGCGTGTTGCCGCCCAGTTCTGCCGGCAGGTTGGTGAACGGGGTCCGGCCGGCGGCGTCGTTGAAGGCGATGGTCAGGTCGCTCTGAGCCTGTAGTGCGACCGCGTCGCCGAGGTGCACCTCGCCGCCGATGGTCGCCGTTTCGAACCCGGAGGCGGTGTTTCCGGGGTACCGCCCGAGGCTCTGGGCCAGGAAGCTGGGGCCGGTGTTGGTGGGCTCCGCCCCGGCCAGGACGGAGAAGTCGGCCGCCGTCCCCAGGTTGACCGGTGCTTCCTGCGCGTTGGCGGCGGTCGAGCTGAGGAGCAGCAGGCTGGCGGCCACTGTGGCGGCCGCGCCAGCCGCGAGCGCGGGCAGGACCGCCCGCCGTCGTAGCCAATGTTTGGGTTTAGCTGTCACAGAACACCCCTCCGTGGGTACTACTCGCAGGAGACGTCAGCGAGCGGCGCCCTGCGTGATACGGCCTGTATGGCGCCGATAAGCGCGGTGACTACCACATCACGCTGAGTGTTCAAATGTGGGCAAATTGGGACAATGCCTGACGGGTATCTATCTGAACTGGACTGACCTTCGCGTTCTGTTCGCCGGCTCCGTCAAGCGGGCCGTGCGTGGCCAGGGCAGCCGAGCGGATCTCGGCTCAGGGGGGCCGAACCGTCGCGAGCGGCTTGATCGCGCGGCCGAGGACGCAGGGGGAGGAGGGGCTGTTACTGGTGGCCGGGAAGCGGAACCGGCGCGGCTCCGCCACCTGGAAGCCGGCCGCGCCGATGGCGGCGACGGTGTCCCGGTTGGTGTGGCAGCCGGCGAACAGCCTCGGCCACAGGGTGGCGTCGAGGACTCGTTGGGCGCGGTGCAGACCGCTGGCCTCCTCGGCGGCCACGTGCTCGAAGAACCGCAGCTGGCCTCCGGGGCGCAGCACCCGGCTGATCTCGGCCAACGCGCTGGCCTGATCGGGCACGGTGCACAACACCAACGCGACCACGGCCGCGTCGAACTTGCCCTCCCCGGCGGGTAGCGCCTCGGCCAGACCGTCGACGACAGTGACCGGAACCGGCACGGTCGGCGCGGCGCGCTCGGCAGCGGCACGGAGACGCCGCTCCGGTTCGACCGCGAGGACCTCGGTCACCTCCGGCGGGTAGTGGGCGAACATCCGTCCGTTGCCCGCGCCGATCTCGATCACCCGACCGGAGAGGCCGGCGACCAGGTCCCGCCGGAACGCCGCCGTGCCGGCGCGGTCCATGGCGACGCTGAGCCGCTCGTACACCCGGGCGAACACCGGGTGGGACACCGTGGCCACGTCGACCTCCTGCTCTCCGTTGAACTGTTCTCCGGCGATTGTCCTGCATCCGCGCACGCTTTCCGTCTTACTGATTGGCAGCACGATTCAACCCAGTGCAGACCAGTGCAGACAGGACGTGGTGCGACCATGAAGATCGTCGTCATCGGGGGCAGCGGCCTCATCGGTTCCAAGCTCGTGGACCGCCTCGGCGCCCAGGGCCACGAGGCGGTGCCGGCATCGCCGAAGACCGGCGTGAACACTCTGACCGGCGAGGGAGTGGCCGATGCGCTCACCGACGCCGAGGTCGTCGTCGACGTGTCGAACTCGCCGTCGTTCGAGGACGCCGCCGTGCTGCAGTTCTTCGAGACATCCACCAGGACGCTCCTCGCCGCCGCGTCGGACGCCGGGGTGAACCACTACGTGGCGCTCTCCATCGTGGGGTGCGACCGGATCCCGGACAGCGGGTACATGCGCGCGAAGGTCGCCCAGGAGAAGCTGATCGTCGCGTCCGGACTCCCGTACTCGGTGGTGCACGCCACCCAGTTCTTCGAGTTCCTCCAGGGCATCATCGACGCCACCACGGTCGGCGACACCGTGCACCTCGCGCCGGTGCTCATTCAGCCGATGGCCGCGGACGACGTCGCGGCCGCGGTGGCCGAGGTCGCGCTCGGCGCGCCGACGAACTCCGTGGTCGAGGTCGCCGGCCCGGAGCAGTTCCGCCTCGACGAACTGGGCCGATCCATCCTCGCCAACCAGCAGGACAGTCGTTCGGTGGTGGCCGACCCCGACGCCCGGTACTTCGGCGCCAAGCTGGGCGAACGCTCGCTCGTCCCCGCCGACGGCGCCCGCATCGCCGGCACCGGCCTGGACGACTGGCGTACCCGGGCCAGCCGGGGGCAGTGAGCCGGTCCGCTACCTCGGCGTCCCGGGCGGGTCGGCCCGCCCGCCGAGGCGCTGCACCAACTCCCCTACCGCCTCGGTGAACGGTTCGTCGGACTCGCCCGGCCAGTGCCCGTGGATGGGTGGGGCGACGCTGTCCCCGGGGGGCGTCACCACGTCGCGGGGATCACGCAGTCGACGATCCACTGCGGCGGCCGGGTCACCGGTGCTGGCCGGCGCGGGTGAGGGATCCGGGGAGAAGACCCAGCCACCGATGGGGTCGGTGTCGCGCCACAGGTTCACCCAGCGCCAACCCACCCGACGGCCGATCTCGCGCAGCGCCGAGTCGTCGACGTAGGCGGGGAAGAGCCGGGCGTAGAGGCGGCGCAGCGGTGATCCGTGGGTGAGCAGGGCGACTCGGTCGCCGACCTGCGGCGACAGCTGGAGCACCGTGGCGGCGAGCAGGACCGAGCCGTGGCTGTGCCCGGTGAGCAGCACCGCGTTGCCGCGTTCGACGAGGTAGGTGATCCGGCGGGCCAGTTCCGGCACGGCCCGCTCGGAATAGCAGGGCGGCGCGAACGGGTGGGCGGCCCGGGGCCAGAAGGTGCCCAGGTCCCAGAGGACACCGATGTGCCGACGGTACGGCTGGCTCCGGTACGCGAAGATGCCGCCGATGATCAGGCCGAGGATGATCGCGGCGATTACCCAGCCACCGAACGCGATGGCGAACGTGATCGCCTCCGCCGGCAATCCGATGTTCCGCTCGATGACGTCGCCGGGGAACTGCCCCAGCAGGCCGATGGTGGTGGTGGCCGTGGCGAGTCCGGCGAGGCAGCCGTAGACCACGGCCAACGGCACCAGTTTCTCGGTGAAGCCGGCCCGAGCTATCGCGTCTCGGACCTGCCCCAGTCGGGGCTCGGCCTCGGCCGGCGGGTTCGGGAAGTCGCGCGCCACGATCGCCGCCGCGGCCCGCCGCCGCCCGCGACGGGAGATCAGGATGACGAGGGCGGCGACGATCGCGGTGACCAGCACCGCGCGGAAGAAGCCGTAGATCGCCCAGGTGTAGGCCCGGGGTGGGCCGGCGGCGATGCCCTCCGCGGTCGGCGCGTCACGGTCCAGGAAGTCCGCCGCCCGGCCGACCAGTTCGGCGGAGTAGGCTACCGCCATGCTGATCCCGGTGGCCGCGACAACGAGTGCGCCCAGCCCGAACAGCGGGGTGCCCTCGCGCTCCCGGCGCCGGTGCCAGAGCAGGACCACGCCCAGGGCGGCCAACAGCGTGGTCTGAGCCACGAACAGACCGGCCAGGGTCGGGTCGTAGCCGGGGAGCCCGTGCTCGTCCGGCCACGGCTGCGAGCCGGTCGGCACGTGTGCCACGACGGCCACGGTCAGGATGATGGCGGCGGTCCGCAGGGTGCGGGTGACCCGGTCGAGCCGCCGGTCGGCGGGGGCCCGGTCCATCAGCGGCGGTGTGCAGAGCAGCCCCACGCAGACCGTCAGCATCACCCCCGTGATGACCGTCAGCGCGATCGTGGCCGCCGAGGCGTCACTGTCGCCTCGGGCCAGGAGCAGGACGAGGTCCAGCGTCGCGAAGGCCGCGGCGACGTGGATGGCGCGCAACCGGCCCACCAGCGGCTCGGCGTCCCACTGACCGACCGTGCCGAGCCGGGACGCGGAGCTGCCCTGATCGGGTGCCCGAAACGCCTCGAAGGTTCGTCCCGGACGGCAGCTGACCCGCCAGATCAGGCCGATCGCGGCGGCCGGGACCAGGGCGAGCACCGCCAGCCGCAGTCCGACCGGCCGTCCACCCAACCAGGACAACCAACTGCGCCCGGCCAGGCAGTCCGGCGAGGCCAGACACTTCCAACCGACGAGATCCAGGGCGACGCCGGCGATGGCGAGCACATAGAGCACGGTGAGGGTGAGCGCCAGCACCCGGCACAGGGACTTGACCGCCGCCTCGGACCCGGGGTTCGCCGGGCGCATCCAGATCGCGACGTTGACCAGCATGAAGGGAAGCAGGAAGACCACCGCCAGGGTGCGGGCCACCGTCCCGGAGGGCAGGTCACCCCAGCGGTACGCCTCCAGCGTCACCCCGTGCGGACCCGTGGCGTCCGAGTACCGGGGGCGCGGCCGGTAGAACCCGCCACTGCGGTCACCGGCGACCTGCGCGGTCTGTTGCAGGTCCAGCATCTGGGCGGCGCTCGCGCCGGAGACTCCGTGCACCCGTAGCTCCACGACGCCGCCGGAGTCGTCCGGCCCGCTCAACCGTCCTGACCCATCCGACGTCCCCCCGAGGCGTCTCCCAGCCCTTGTCCCGCGACCCAGCCCCGACGGCAGGCGCCGAAGGCCGCCGACCGTGGTCACGGCAGAGCGGGGTCTACCCGAATCGGACGCCCTCAATCGCGGCGTGCCGGTGCGCTACCGCCCAGGCAGGGCCCGCCCGGCGCTGACCGTCGGTCCGGGCACGTCGGTCTGGGTGCTCTTCGCCAGCTCTGTGCGGTAGGCCCGCGGTGAGAGGCCGGTGGTGCGCTTGAAGGCCACGCTGAGGGCGCTCTCCGAGCCGTATCCGACGGCCTTGGCGATGGTGGCGACCGTGTCGGACGCGGCCGACCGGCTCTGGGCGTACGCCGAGAAGGCGCTCGCCTCGCGTTGAGGACGGGCCGGGCAGGCCGGCGAGGATTGATCCGGCCGTGGCGGGGTAGGTGCCGCCATGGTCGCTGCCGGTCGGCGCGGAGCGGACGCGGGCCCGTCGACCGTCGTCCGGCTCTGGGACCGCGTGCTGGCCGCGTTGCGCGAACGGATCCGTCGGGTACGGACCATCGGCGGCCTCGCCGTACAAGCCGGCCTGGCCGCGGGGCTGTCCTGGTTCGTGGCGCACACGCTGCTGCAGGTGTCGCAGCCGGTCTTCGCGCCGATCTCCGCCGTCTCGACGCTCGCCGCGTCCGTCGGCCAGCGGTTGCGTCGCACCGTCGAGCTGATCATCGGGGTCACCGTCGGAGTGCTGATCGGCGACCTGCTGCTCCTGGTGATCGGCACCGGGTGGTGGCAGCTCGCCCTGATCGTCGTACTGGCGATCGTCGTCGCGCTCTTCCTCGCGGGCAGCGCGGCGGTGGTGATCCAGGCCGGGGCGACGGCGGTGCTCATCGCCACGCTCAGCCCGGCCGTCCGGGATCTGGAGATCCCCCGGTTCGTGGACGCGCTCGTCGGGGGAGGGGTGGCGTTGCTGGTCACCGCCGTGTTGCTGCCGCTGAACCCGCTGCGGGTGCTCAACCGGGCCGCACGGCCGGCGTTGGATCTCCTCGCGACCCAGCTCGACGCCACCGCCGAGGCGCTGACCGAGCGGGACGCCGCTCGGGCCCGTACCGCCCGGGGTGAGCTGCGGCAGAGCGCCGGCCGGTTGAAGGCGTTCGTCGAGGCGACCCAGGGCGCCCGGGAGGCGAGCACCCTGTCACCGGTGTACTGGCACCAACGGCACGGGCCGGTGGGCCGCTATGCGCGGGCGGCGGAGCCGATCGACCGGGCGATGCGCAACAGCGGCACCCTGATCCGACGATCGGTGACGCTGATCGAGGACGGCGAGTCGGTGCCGGAGTCGCTGCCGACGGCGGTGGCCGATCTCGCCGAGGCCGTCCGCCTGCTCAAGCGGCAGTTCGCCGCCGGCGCCGAGCCGAACCGGGCGCGGGAGCAGGCGCTGCGGGCGGTCCGGACGGCCGGACACGCCTATCGGGACGGCGTCGGCTTCTCCGGTGCGGTCGTGGTGGCACAGGTTCGGACGACCGTGAGCGACCTCCTGGTCGCCTCCGGGCTGAACCAGGAGGACGCGAATCACCTGGTCCGGAGGGTTTTCGGTGACCTCTGAGAGTCAGCTGCCCCCGGGTGGAGCCAGGCGATGACACCTTCTTGAGCCACGCCTGTTGCATCCTGAGCCAAAGTGGTGCCATGATGGTGCCATGGAGCTGAGGTCATACGTCGAGAACCTGCGTAACGAGTTCGCCGTGGCTGCGGAGGGCGTGGACCCGGAGGCTCGGGCGCTGGCCGAACGGCTCTTCGCGCAGTTGGAGGCGGCCACCCGTCTCACGCTGCTCGAAGCGCTCTCCGACGCGGCCGACGAGATCACCCGTGACCTCGCGCCGGGTTCGGTGCACGTTCGGTTGCGCGGGCGCGAGCCCGACTTCGTGGTGACGCCGGCCAGCCCGCCGGTCGAGGTGGTGAGCGAGCCCAGTGGCCCGCCACCGCTGTCGGTGCCGGTGTCCGCGCCCGATGGTGAGGAGGGCGGCACCTCGCGGATCAACCTGCGGCTTCCCGACCATCTGAAGGCCAGCGTCGAGGACGCCGCTGGGCGCGCCGGGCTCTCGGTCAACGCCTGGCTGGTGCGCGCCGTCGCCGGTGCCATCGGGGCGGGCGACACGGAGCGTCGTCCACCCCGCCGGCCGGAGCCGCGCTCCGGCCAGCACTTCACCGGCTGGGCCCGCTAACTTCCGGTACCCCTTCCACCACCACGCCGCTGACCAGCGGCGACCTTCGCCGACCACTTTTCGGGAGACCACCATGCCTATTTTCGAGACGCCAGAACCGATTTCCGTCCAGATCGACCTGCCGATCGGCGATGCCTGGATCGCCGCGAGCGACCGCACCGACACGGTGGTGACGGTGCGGCCCCGCGACCCGTCGAGCAAGGCCGACGTGAGCGCCGCCGACCAGAGCACCGTCGAGTTCACCGCCGGGCAGTTGGTGATCCGGGTGCCGAAGACCTGGCGCCGTTACGGGTTCGGCCCCGGGCCGTCGGTCGACGTCCTGATCGAGGTGCCGACCGGGTCACGGGTGCATGCCGAGGCGTCGTGGGCGGCGTTCCGCTGCGAGGGTCGGCTCGGTGAGTGCCGGATCAAGACCGGGAGCGGCATCCGGCTCGACGAGACCGGGCCGTTGGAGATCGACAGCAGCCACGGCGAGGTCGCGGTCGAGCGTGTGCTGGGCTCCGCCCGGGTGAAGGCATCGTCCGGCAAGGTGCGCATCGGCGCGGTCGACGGCACCGCCGAGATCAAGAATTCGTCCGGCGACTGCTGGATCGGCCGCAGCGGTGGCGACGTCCGGATCAACACGGCCTACGGCGACATCACCGTGGACGCGTCGCTGGCCTCGGTGACGGCGCGCACCGCCTACGGCAACCTCCGGCTGGGCGAGGTCACCCGCGGCGCGATCGACGTGCAGACCTCCTACGGCGCGATCGAGGTGGGCATCCGTCGCGGGACCGCCGCCTGGCTCGACGTCAGTTCCAAGCACGGCCGCGTCCACAACGCGCTGGAGTCGACCGACAGCCCGGCGCAGACCGACGAGACGGTCGAGGTCCGGGCGAACACCTCCTACGGCGACATCATGATCCGCCGCGCCTGATCCATCACCCCGCCTGAGCCACCACCGCGCCGACCACAAATGAGGAGACCATGACCAGCTCCATGAACCCCGCGATCGTCGCCACCGACCTGCGAAAGTCCTACGGCGACAAGGTCGTGCTGGACGGCATCGACCTGATGATCACCGAGGGCACGATCTTCGCGTTGCTCGGTCCCAACGGCGCCGGCAAGACCACCACCGTGCAGATTCTCTCCACCCTGATCAAGGCCGACGGCGGCAACGTCCGCGTCTTCGGCCACGACCTGAACCGGGAGCCCGACGCGGTACGCGCGTTGATCGGCGTCACCGGCCAGTTCTCCGCCGTCGACAACCTGCTCACCGGTCGGGAGAACCTGACCCTGATGGCCGACCTGTGCCACCTGGACAGGGCCGCCGGTCGGCGACGGATCGTCGACCTGCTCGACCAGTTCGACCTGACCGAGGCGGCGGGCAAGCCGGTGTCGACGTACTCCGGCGGCATGCGCCGGCGGCTCGACCTCGCGATGACCCTGGTCGGCGAGCCCCGCGTCATCTTCCTCGACGAGCCGACCACCGGCCTCGACCCGCGCAGCCGCCGGGCCATGTGGAACATCATCCGCGCACTCGCCGCCGAGGGTGTCACCATCCTGCTCACGACGCAGTACCTGGAGGAGGCCGATCAGCTCGCCGACCGGGTCGCGTTCCTCGACCATGGCCGACTGATCGCCGAGGGCACGCCGCGTGAGCTCAAGCGGCTCATCCCGGGCGGCCACGTGGTGTTGCAGTTCGCCGACCAGGAGGGGCTCGACTCGGCCGCCCGGACCTTCGAGGCGGCCACCCGGGACGACAACGCGCTCACCCTCCAGGTGCCCAGTGACGGCGGGGTCGGGTCGCTGCGTTCCCTGCTCGACCAGCTCGACCGCGCCTCGATCAGCGTGGCGGGGCTCTCCGTGCACACCCCCGACCTCGACGACGTCTTCCTCACCCTCACCGGTCAGCCCGACACCCAGGCCAGCCGACCCGACCACGAAAGGGCTACCGCGCGATGAGCACCCTCTCCCTCGCCGTCCGCGACTCGAGCACCATGCTGCGGCGCAACCTGCTGCACATGCGGCGGTACCCGTCGATGACGTTCCTGCTCATCGGCATCCCGATCATCATCCTGCTGCTCTTCGTCTACGTCTTCGGCGGCACGCTCGGCGCCGGCCTCGGCCCGTCCGGTGACCGCTCCCAGTACGCCAACTACGTCACCCCCGGCATCCTGCTCATCACGGTGGTCAGCGCCGCGCAGGGCACCGCCATCTCGGTCGCGATGGACATGACCGAGGGGATCATCGCCCGGTTCCGCACCATGGCGATCTTCCGACCGTCGGTCCTGACGGGGCACGTACTGGGCAGCCTGGTCCAGACCATGCTCAGCCTCGCGGCCGTCACCGTCGTGGCGCTGCTGGTCGGGTTCCGGCCCACGGCCAGCCCGGTCGAATGGCTGGCGGCGATCGGGGTCCTTGCCATGATCACTTTTGCGCTCACCTGGCTGTCCGTCGCCCTCGGTCTGGTCAGCGACAGCGTCGAGACGGCCAGCAACCTGCCCATGCCCCTGATCCTGCTGCCATTCCTCGGCAGCGGGTTCGTCCCCACCGACTCCATGCCGACCGCCGTGCGGTGGTTCGCGGACTACCAGCCCTTCACGCCCGTCATGGAGACCCTTCGCGGCCTGCTCCTGGGCACCGGGATCGGCGCCAACGGGATCATCGCGGTCGTCTGGTGCGCCGTCGTCAGCGTCGGCTGCTTTTTTTGGGCCAAGGCCCTGTACAACCGCAACCGGACGGCCTGATCCGACCGGCGCTCGGTTTCGCCATCGCAACGAAGAGCCGGCGGCTCGGCCCACAGGGGTCGGGCCGCCGGTTCGCGGGCGTGGGGCGACCGGCGGGCCGGCGACGCGGGCGCGTGGCCGGGCGGCGGACCGTCGGCGCGAGCGTGATCGACTCGGACTTTTGACGTCGGCCGGTAACGCCGCCGAGGACCCCGCGACTTCAAGGAACACGAGTCGATCTTGCTTTTCGGCGCCGTCCCACGCGCCGTTGGAGGCACGGACCGACCCGGGCGACGCGAGCGCATCAAGACGTTGAATGTTATCGATAACACGGCTGCTTCGTCCGGCTGCGCGCTGGGCGGATCGCCCTCCAGAGCGCTCAGCCATGAGCCCGCATGGTCATCGATGGCTGTCGTGCGGTTCCGGGCACTCGGCCGTGGCGCCCCGGGGGATGTTATCGCTGCCATCATCGCCGGGGGAGAAGTGGTCGCTATCGGACGACGATGCCGCGGTGTGCGACGCACTGGACCCGTCACGCCCCCGGTTGAGGGGTCTCCGGGCGGCACTGGTTCCGGACGCCGGCCCCATTCGTCGGATGGCTGCCGTAGTTAAGGCCGGAATGGCGCGGTTTGCGCCGATCCGCTATCTACCCTCCCGAGTCGGTCCGCCTTCCGCGTTCCGTTACGGAGCTGTTGCGGGTAGATGTCTTGACGAGCCTGGATGTGAGCGTTAACACTATCCCCGTTAACGGTGGAGGTGAACACATGAACCGTGTGGACGGAGCTGACGACCGCTACGTCGTCGGTGTCGACTACGGCACCCTGTCCGGGCGAGCTCTGGTGGTCCGTGTCGGCGATGGTGCCGAGTTGGGGACCGCGGTGCACGAGTACGGCGATGGCGTGATCAGCACGGCGCTTCCGGGAGGCCGAACCCTGCCCCCGGACTGGGCCCTGCAGAACCCGCAGGACTACCGCGACGTGCTGCGGTACGCCGTCCCGGCGGCGGTGTCCGCCGCGGGGGTGGACCCGGCGGCGGTGGTCGGCATCGGCATCGACTTCACCGCCTGCACCGTGCTGCCGACGCTCGCCGACGGCACCCCGCTGTGTGAGACGCCCGAGCTGCGCGACCGACCGCACGCCTGGGTCAAGCTGTGGAAGCACCACGCCGCGCAGCCGCACGCCGACCGGATCAACGCGCTGGCCCACGAGCGGGCCGAGCCGTGGATCGGCCGGTACGGCGGCAAGATCTCCGCCGAGTGGCAGTACGCCAAGGGCCTGCAGATCCTGGAGGAGGACCCGGAGGTCTACGACCGGGCCGAGCGCTTCATCGAGGCGGCCGACTGGATCGTCTGGCAGCTCTGCGGCACCGAGACCCGCAACGTCTGCACGGCCGGTTACAAGGGCATCCTGCAGGACGGTCACTACCCCTCCGAGGGCTTCCTGACCGCGCTCAACCCCAACTTCGGGGACTTCGTGACCAAGCTGGACGGTCCGTTGCTGCCCCTCGGTGCCCGGGCCGGGGCGCTCACCGCCCAGGCCGCCGCCTGGACGGGCCTGCCGGAGGGGATCGCGGTGGCCGTCGGCAACGTCGACGCGCACGTCACCGCGGCGTCCGCGCAGGCGGTGGAGCCGGGTCGGCTGGTCGCCATCATGGGCACCTCGACCTGCCACGTCGTCAACGGCGCGGAGGTCGCCGAGGTGGCCGGCATGTGCGGTGTGGTGGACGGCGGCATCAGCCCCGGCGCGTGGGGTTACGAAGCCGGGCAGAGCGGCGTCGGCGACATCTTCGGCTGGTTCGTCGAGCACGCCGCTCCGGCCGGCATCGACTCGCACGAACGCCTCACCGAGCTGGCCGCGAGTCAGCCCGTCGGCGCGCACGGCCTGATCGCCCTGGACTGGTGGAACGGCAACCGTTCCCTGCTGGTCAACCACGACCTCAGCGGGCTGATCGTCGGGATGACCCTGGCCACCCGGCCAGCGGACATCTACCGGGCCCTGCTGGAGTCCACCGCGTACGGCACCCGGATGATCATCGAGGCGTTCGTCGACGCCGGAGTTCCGGTGAACGACCTGGTGATCGCCGGTGGTCTCACCAACAACGCGCTGCTGATGCAGATCTACGCCGACGTGACCAGGCGACCGCTGAACATCATCGCCTCGGCGCAGGGGCCGGCACTGGGCTCGGCGATCCACGCCGCCGTCGCCGCCGGTGAGTTCCCCTCGATCCACGAGGCGTCGCAGGCGATGGGTCGGGTGCACGAGGCCGTCTACCGTCCGGACCCCGAGCGGGCCCGCGCCTACGACGCCCTCTACGCCGAGTACCGGGCGCTGCACGACCACTTCGGTCGCGGCGGCAACGACGTCATGCTCCGCCTGCGGGCGATCCGCAACGCGGCGGTCGAGACCGCCGCGACCACGCACGAGGCCCCGCTGGAGGTGGTGGCGTGAACGCCGAGGTGAAACGACAGATCGGCGAGCTGCGCGAGACCGTCGCCCGCCTGCACGCCGAGCTGACCCGGTACAACCTGGTCGCCTGGACGTCCGGCAACGTCTCCGCGCGGGTCCCCGGCCAGGATCTGATGGTGATCAAGCCGAGTGGGGTGAGCTACGACGACCTCACCGCGGCCACGATGGTGGTGTGCGACCTCGACGGCGTACTCGTCGAGGGCGACTTCGCCCCGTCCAGCGACACCGCCGCCCACGCCTATGTCTACCGGGCCATGCCCGAGGTCGGCGGGGTGGTGCACACGCACAGCTCGTACGCGACCGCCTGGGCCGCCTGTGGGGAGTCGATCCCCTGCCACCTCACCGCGCAGGCCGACGAGTTCGGTGGGGAGATCCCGATCGGTCCGTTCGCGCTCATCGGCGGTGACGACATCGGCAAGGGCATCGTCGCCACGCTCGCCGGGCACCGCTCGCCCGCGGTGCTGATGCGCAACCACGGCGTGTTCACCATCGGCCGCGACGCCCGCGCGGCGGTCAAGGCGGCGGTGATGTGCGAGGACGTGGCCCGCACCGCGCACCTGGCCCACACCCTCGGGCAACCGGTCCCGATGGCACAGGCCGACATCGACTCGCTCTACGACCGCTACCAGAACGTCTACGGCCAACAACCAGTCGCACCAGCGGGTTCCTGACCCTGCACCGACCATCCAGGACCCGTCGGTCTGCACCACGACGCACCAGCACGCACCACCCGCGTACACCGCTCTTTCGCACCTCGGCGGTTGGCGCGGTTACCCACCACATCCAGCCAAGGAGATTCGATGGGAAAGATGCGAACGCAGTCCGCTCCGTGGCGCGCTGCCGCGGTCCTCGCCAGCGTGTTGCTGGTCGGCGGCGTGGCGGCCTGCGGCAACAGCGACACCGGCGGCGGCGGGACCAAGGACGACGGCAAGATCACGATGGGCTTCTCCCAGGTCGGTGCGGAGAGCGGGTGGCGTACCGCGAACACCACCTCGATCAAGGAGGCCGCGGCCGCCGCGGGCATCGAGCTGAAGTTCGACGACGCTCAGCAGAAGCAGGAAAACCAGATCAAGGCGATCCGCAACTACATCCAGCAGAAGGTCGACGTGATCGCCTTCTCGCCGGTGGTGGAGTCCGGGTGGGACACCGTGCTCAAGGAGGCCAAGGACGCCGACATCCCGGTCATCCTGACCGACCGCTCGGTGGACTCGGCCGACAAGTCGCTGTACAAGACCTTCCTCGGCTCGGACTTCGTCAAGGAGGGCCGGCTCGCCGGTGAGTGGCTGGTCGAGCAGAAGAAGAGCGCCTCGGGCCCGGTGAACATCGTCGAGCTTCAGGGCAACACCGGTGCGGCGCCGGCGAACGATCGCAAGAAGGGCTTCGGTGAGGCGATCGCCGCCAACCCGAACCTGAAGATCATCGCTTCTCAGCCGGGTGACTTCACCCGGGCCGGCGGCAAGCAGGTCATGGAGCAGTTCCTCAAGGCCAACAAGCAGATCGACGTGCTGTTCGCGCACAACGACGACATGGGTCTGGGCGCGCTTGAGGCGATCACCGCTGCCGGCAAGGTGCCCGGCAAGGACATCACCATCATCACGGTCGACGCCGTCAAGGACGGCATGCAGGCTCTCGCCGACGGGAAGTTCAACTTCATCGCGGAGTGCAGCCCGCTGCTCGGCCCGCAGCTGATGGACCTGGCCAAGAAGGTCCATGCGGGCCAGGAGGTGCCGCCTCGGATCGAGACCGAGGAGACCACCTTCACGACCGAGCAGGCCAAGGAAGCTCTGCCCAACCGTAAGTACTGATCGACGACGGGGTCGCCGCGTTCGCGTGGCGGCCCCGCCGCGTCGCTTCCCTACCCGAAACGGACCGGGCTCGGCCCGCGACGACCCCGTACCACGCCCGCCCGAGCGGCCCCCAGGGCCGACCGGGCGGGCGTGGCGGGAGCGTGGCGGCCCTTCCGTGTCGACAACCCAGAAGAGGTCTGATGGGATGACGGATAGCCGTCCGGTCCTGACGATGACCGGGATCAGCAAGTCCTTCCCCGGGGTGCGCGCACTCCACAACGTCAACTTCCGGCTCTTCCCCGGCGAGGTGCACGCCCTGATGGGCGAGAACGGCGCCGGCAAGTCCACCCTCATCAAGGTGCTCACCGGCGTCTACGACACCGACGAGGGCGCGATCACCCTCGACGGCGAGCCCGTGTCGTTCACCGGGCCGATGCAGGCGACCGCCGCCGGTGTGAGCACCGTTTTCCAGGAAGTCAACCTCTGCACCAACCTCTCGGTGGCGGAGAACATCTTCATCGGCCGTGAGCCTCGGCGCCTCGGCGCCGTCCGCTGGGGTGAGGTTCGCCGCCGCGCCCGAGCCCTGCTGGCCCGCCTCGACCTCGACCTCGACGTCAGCGCGCCACTCGGTTCGTACTCTCTGGCGATCCAGCAGATGGTCGCCATCGCCCGCGCGATCGACATCAAGGCCCGGGTGCTGATCCTGGACGAGCCGACGTCCAGCCTCGACGCCGGCGAGGTGGCGCAGCTGTTCCGCATCATGCGGCAACTGCGCGACGAGGGCATCGCGATCCTGTTCGTGACCCACTTCCTCGACCAGGTCTACGAGATCGCCGACCGGATCACGGTGCTGCGCAACGGCGGGCTCGTCGGCGAGTACCTCACCACCGAGCTGCCCCAGCTCTCCCTGGTCGAAAAGATGATCGGCAAGGAACTCGACGTCCTGGAGGGCATCGAGGAGCACTCCCGGCGGGACCTGGCCGCCCTGGAGGAGGGCACCCCCCTGGTGGCGGTGTCGAACTTCGCTCGGGCGGGTGCGGTCGAGCCGTTCAGCCTCACCATCCACGCTGGCGAGGTGGTGGGCCTGGCCGGCCTGCTGGGCTCGGGGCGTACCGAGGTCGCGCGGTTGCTGTTCGGCGCCGACAAGACCGACGGCGGTCAGGTAGCGATCGACGGCACGGCGAGCAGCCTGCGCACCCCCGCGCAGGCCATCGACCACGGCGTGGGTTTCTGTTCGGAGAACCGCCGGGCCGAGGGGATCGTCGCGGACCTGTCGGTCCGCGAGAACATGATCCTCGCCATGCAGGCCGCCCGCGGCTGGCTGCGGCCCATTCCGCGGCGCCGTCAGGACGAGCTGGTCGACAAGTACGTCAAGGCCCTCAACATCCGGCCCGCCGACCCGGAGGTGCCGGTACGCAACCTCTCCGGCGGTAACCAGCAGAAGGTGCTGCTGGCCCGGTGGCTGATCACCGAGCCACGACTGCTGATCCTCGACGAGCCGACCCGGGGCATCGACATCGGCGCGAAGACCGAGATCCAGAAGCTGGTGACGCAGCTGTCCGACGGGGGCATGGCGGTGCTGTTCATCTCCGCCGAGCTGGAGGAGGTGCTGCGCCTCAGCCACAAGGTGGCCGTGATGCGGGACCGGCAGATGGTCGCGCAGCTCGCCAACGACGAGAGCCTGGACGCCGACCGCATCATGCAGACCATCGCCAGCGGATCCCACCGGGAGGAGGCAGACCGATGAACGACACCATGAGCCGCTATCGGACGATGATCGGTCACCGGCTGTTCTGGCCCGCCGCCGTGCTGTTCGTCATGCTCGCCGCGAACACGATCTACCGGCCCGGGTTCCTGTCCATCGAGCTCAAGGACGGGCACCTGTACGGCACGCCGATCGACATCCTGCGGCTGAGCGCACCGCTGATCCTCGTCGCGCTGGGCATGACCCTGGTCATCTCGACCGGCGGCATCGACCTGTCGGTGGGCTCGCTCTGCGCGATCAGCGGCGCGATCGCCTGCATGTACATCAGCAAGCAGCCCGACCAGAACAGCCTTGGCGTGGTGGTGACCGCCCTCGCGATGGCGATGGGCGTCTCGCTGGTGCTCGGCGCCTGGAACGGGGTGCTGGTGGCCGTGATCGGTATCCAACCGATCATCGCCACCCTGATCCTGATGGTCGCCGGGCGGGGTCTCGCCCAGCTGATCACCGAGGGCCAGATCATCACCATCAACTCCGAGCCGTACCGGGCGATCGGCCTGGGCCACGCGTTGACCCTGCCGCTGGCCATCTTCATCGCGCTCGCTGCGGCCCTGCTCGTCGCCGCGTTCACCCGTCGCACCGCGCTCGGCATGATCATCGAGTCGGTGGGCGGCAACGCCATGGCCAGCCGGCTCGCCGGCATCCGGTCCGGCCGGGTCATCTTCCTGACGTACGTGATCAGCGCCGCGTGCGCCGCGGTCGCCGGTTTCATGATGACGGCCAACGTCTCCAGCGCCGACGGCAACGCCGCCGGTCTCTGGGTCGAGCTGGACGCGATCCTCGCGGTCGTCATCGGCGGTACGTCCCTCGCCGGCGGCCGGTTCTTCCTCAGCGGCACGATCATCGGCGCGTTGATCATCCAGACCCTGACCACCACGGTGTACGCCATGGACATCTCACCGCAGACCTCGCTGCTGTTCAAAGCGGTCGTCGTCATCGCCGTCTGCCTCATCCAGGCACCGGCCTTCCGGGCCCGGTTCAGCCGACGTAGGCGCAACGCCCCGCCGCCCGCCACCATCGCCGACAAGCCGAAGGAGCAGGTGCCGGCATGACCACTGGAACGCTTACCGCCGGTCGTACCCGGTTCCGGCTGCCGAGGAAGCAGATACCGGTCCTGGCGACGCTCGCCCTGCTGCTGGTGATGTACGGCATCGGCGTCTCGCAGTACACGGCGTTCTCCAACGTCCAGGTCATCTTCAACGTCTTCATCGACAACGGCTTCCTGCTCGTCGTCGCGGTGGGCATGACCTTCGTGATCCTCACCGGTGGCATCGACCTGTCGGTCGGGTCGGTCGTCGCCATGACGGCGATGGTGTCAGCCGCGCTGCTGCAGGACGGCATGCCGGCGGCGCTGGTGCTGGTCATCGCCCTGCTCATCGGCCCGACGCTCGGCCTGTTGATGGGCTGCGTCATCCACTTCTTCGAGATCCAGCCGTTCATCGTCACACTCGCCGGGATGTTCTTCGCCCGGGGCATGTGCACCTTCATCTCCGGCGCGTCGATCCCGATCACCGACGGGTTCTGGACCTCGATGTCCCAGGAGCGGATCGGCGACCCCCGGGGCAACTTCGTGTCGATCAGCGTGCTGATCGCCTTCGTGGTGGTCGCCATCGCCGCGTACACGCTGGCCTACACGCGGTTGGGACGCAACGTGTACGCCATCGGCGGAAACCCGCAGTCGGCGCTGCTGATGGGCCTGCCGGTGGGGCGGACCCGGATCGCCGTCTACACGATCAGTGGGCTGTGCTCGGCCATCGGCGGGATCCTGCTGTCCTTCTACACCCTCTCCGGCGCGCCGCTGATCGGCGTGGGGATGGAGCTGGACGTCATCGCCGCCGTCGTCATCGGTGGCACGGTGCTCACCGGCGGCGCGGGTTACGTCTTCGGCACGGTGCTCGGCGTGCTGGTCCTGGGCGTGATCCAGACCCTCATCACCTTCGATGGGAGCCTCAACTCCTGGTGGACCAAGATCGTGATTGGCGGTCTGCTCTTCGCGTTCATCCTCCTGCAGCGCCTCATCGGAATCCGTTACAAGTGACCGCCCCTCTCGCGGAAGGCAACCCCATGGCACCACACACCGAACCCGAGATCTGGTTCCTCACCGGCAGCCAAGGCATGTACGGCGAGGAGACGCTCCGCCAGGTGGCCGAGCAGTCCCGCCAGATCGCGGCCGCGCTCGACGACTCGCCGCAGATTCCCGCCCGCGTGGTCTGGAAGCCCGTCCTGACCAACAGCGGTGAGATCCTGCAGGTCTGCCGGGACGCCGCCGCTCAGGGTGCCGTCGGGGTCATCGCCTGGATGCACACGTTCTCGCCGGCCAAGATGTGGATCTCCGGTCTGGACGCGTTGCAGACGCCGCTGCTGCACCTGCACACCCAGGCCAACGTTCTGCTGCCGTGGAACGACATCGACATGGACTTCATGAACCTGAACCAGGCCGCCCACGGCGACCGCGAGTTCGGGTATATCCAGACCCGTCTGGGGGTGGCCCGCAAGACGGTGGCCGGGCACGTCAGCGACCCGCGGGTGACCATTCGGATCGGGGCGTGGGCGCGCGCCGCGCTGGGCTGGTCGGCGATGCGGTCGCTGCGCCTGGCCCGTTTCGGTGACAACATGCGCGACGTCGCGGTGACCGAGGGCGACAAGGTCGAGGCCGAGCTGCGGTTCGGGGTCTCGGTCAACACCTACGGCGTCAACGACCTGGTCGAGGTGGTCGGCGAGGTCACCGACGCGCAGGTGGACGACCTGGTCAAGGAGTACGAGGACACCTACCGCATCGTCGGCGAGCTGCTGCCCGGCGGCGAGCAGCACGACTCGCTGCGGTACGCCGCGCGCGTGGAGCTGGGCATGCGCGCCTTCCTGGACGCGGGCGGGTTCCGGGCCTTCACGACGAACTTCGAGGACCTCGGCGGGCTGCGTCAGCTGCCGGGCATCGCCGTACAGCGGCTGATGGCGGATGGCTACGGCTTCGGCGGCGAGGGCGACTGGAAGACCTCGGTCCTGGTCCGCACCCTCAAGGCGATGTCGGTGGGCGTGAGCGGCGGCACGTCGTTCATGGAGGACTACACCTACGACCTCACCCCGGGCAACGAGCTGGTGCTCGGCGCCCACATGCTGGAGGTCTGCCCGACCATCGCCTCCGACGTGCCCAACGTGGAGATCCACCCGCTGAGCATCGGTGGCCGGGAGGACCCGGTCCGGCTGGTGTTCGACGCCGCACCCGGTCCGGCCGTGGTGCTCGGGCTGGCCGACATGGGGGAGCGCTTCCGGCTCGTGGCCAACGAGATCGACGTGGTGGCCCCGCCGCAACCGCTGCGCCGGTTGCCGGTCGCCCGCGCGGTCTGGCGTCCGCGCCCCGACCTGCCGGTCTCGGCCGAGGCGTGGATCACCGCGGGCGCCCCGCACCACACTGTGCTGTCGCAGGCGGTGGGCGTGGAGGAGCTGCACGATCTGGCGGAGATGAGCCGCACCGAGCTGGTCGTCATCGACGCCGCCACGGAACCTCGCCGCTTCGCCGACGAGTTGCGCTGGAACCAGGCCTACTACCGGCTGGCCCGCGGCTTCTGATTCGCGCGGCTCGGCCGCGCCCCGGACGGGTGGTCCGTCCCTGCCTGACATCCCTCGGGCAGGGGGCGGGCCACC
The DNA here is from genome assembly GCF_059358895.1 of Micromonospora sp. BQ32. Lineage (NCBI taxonomy): Bacteria > Bacillati > Actinomycetota > Actinomycetes > Micromonosporales > Micromonosporaceae > Micromonospora > Micromonospora sp. BQ32. The sequence goes on from NZ_JCADBI010000003.1 coordinate 73,792, forward strand.
CGTTTGCGTATCCGCTAGCACGGTCACGAGCCGTTTGGGTTACGTCTTGACTAAGGCCGTGTTATCGCTCACAGTCTATAACCAAGACGGTCGATGTCTGTGGCTGGTCTGGCCGCGATCACTTCTCTCCCCGTGTTCGATAGATCAGTGCCTCGGACCACGATGAGTGATGTTAACGATCACATTCCGCGATCAGGCCAGCTCGGCACACCGCCCAGTGCCGTGGATGCCGACCCGGGCCGTTCGGAACGCAGCGTCAAAGGAGGATCATGGTTGCCATCGGTCGGGTTCCCTGGAGAACACCAGCGCGGGGGCGTGGTCGGCTGTCCCGACTCGTCGCCGCCGCGGTCGCGGTGGTGGTCGGCGGCGCCCTGGCGGCTGTCGCGCCGACCGCCGCGTCAGCGGCGACGGTCGACACCAACGCCTACTACGTGTTGGTGAACCGCAACAGCGGCAAGGCGCTGGACGTCTACAACCAGGCGACGAACGACGGTGCGCGCATCACCCAGTGGGCGCGTAACGACGGTGCCTGGCAGCAGTGGCAGTTCGTGGACTCCGGTGGTGGTTACTACCGGCTGAAGTCGCGGCACTCGGGCAAGGTGCTCGACGTCTCCAACTTCTCCACCGCCAACGGCGCGTCGATCGTGCAGTGGTCCGACGGCAACGGGACCAACCAGCAGTTCCGGCTGGCGGACTCGGCCGGTGGTTACGTCCGGCTGATCAACCGCAACAGCAACAAGGTGATGGAGGTGCAGGGCGCGTCGACCGCCGACGGTGGCAACATCGTGCAGTACGACGACTGGGGCGGCAACAACCAGCAGTGGCAGCTCGTCCAGGTGGGCGGCGGTGACCCCGGCACCCCCGGCACGTCGTACTCGAACCCGGTGGTCTGGCAGGACTTCGCCGACGTCGACATCATCCGGGTGGACAACGCCTACTACATGTCGGCGTCCACCATGCACTACTCGCCGGGCGCGCCGGTCCTGCGCTCGTACGACCTGGTCAACTGGGAGTTCGCCGGTCACTCCGTGCCCCGCCTCGACTTCGGGTCGAAGTACGACATGAGCGGCGGTAACGCGTACGTCGACGGGATCTGGGCGTCGACGCTGAACTACCGGCCGAGCAACCGGACGTACTACTGGGCCGGGTGCATCGACTTCGCGCAGACCCACATCTACACCGCGTCCGCCGTCGACGGCGCCTGGAGCAAGCACGCCACCATCCCCAACTGCTACTACGACGCGGGGCTGCTGATCGACGACAACGACACCATGTACGTGGCGTACGGCAACGGCACCATCAGCGTGGCGCAGCTGTCCGCGGACGGGAAGTCCCAGGTTCGTGCCCAGCAGGTGTACACGACGCCGTCGAGCATCGGGACGCTGGAGGGCGCCCGCTTCTACAAGCGCAACGGCGCCTACTACATCTGGCTCACCCGCCCGGCCAACGGCCAGTACGTGCTGAAGTCGACGAACGGCCCGTTCGGCCCGTATGAGCAGCGTCAGGTGCTGCTCAATCTGCCCGGCCCGATCTCCGGTGGCGGGGTGCCGCACCAGGGTGGGCTGGTGCAGACCCAGAACGGCGACTGGTACTACATGTCCTTCGTCGACGCGTACCCCGGTGGTCGGATGCCGGCCATGGCCCCGATCACCTGGACCGGCGACGGTTGGCCCGTGCTGCAGACGGTCAACGGCACGTGGGGCAGCTCGTATCCGAAGCCGAACCTGCCCGCGCCGCCCCGGGCGGTCAAGCCGCTCACCGGCACCGACACGTTCGCCGGCACCACCCTCGGCCCGCAGTGGGAGTGGAACCACAACCCGGACAACAGCAAGTGGTCGGTCAACAACGGGCTGAACCTGCAGACCGCCACCGTCACCAGCGACCTGTACAAGGCGCGAAACACGCTGACCCACCGCATCCAGGGCCCCACCTCGACCGCCACCATCGAGTTGGACTACTCCACCATGCGCGACGGTGATCGCACCGGCCTGGCGGTGCTGCGCAACTCGTCGGCCTGGATCGGAGTCCGACGCGACAACGGGTCCACCCGGCTGGTCATGCAGAACGGCCTGACGATGGACGGCAGTTGGAACACCACCAGCACCGGCAGCGAGGTGGCGAGCACCACCGTCTCCGGCGGCCGGATCTGGTTGCGCGCCAACGCCGACATCAGACCCGGCTCCGGCCGGCAGGCCCGTTTCTCGTACAGCACCGACGGGGTCAACTTCACCTCGTTCGGCAACGCCCTGACGCTGGCCAACAACTGGCAGTTCTTCATGGGCTACCGGTTCGCCATCTTCAACCACGCGACGCAGGCGCTCGGCGGCGCGGTCACGGTGCGGCGGTTCGACCTGACGACCCCGTGACACCAGTCACAGCACGATCGGTCTGACCGGTGGCGCTGGCAACGCATGCCGGCCGGTATGTCGAGTCCGCGCCACCGCGTCAGGTCCTCGCCGGCCTGCTCCACGCTCTGTCCAGGAGCGAGGGCAGGCCGGCGTGCCACATCAGGGCCGTGCCCCGGACCGACTGGCCGCGTACTCCGGGTGGGCGCCGCGTTGTCCGGCTCGGCGCGTCGCGCAGTCCCCGCAGAGCCGTGCCGTGTTCAAGGCCGTTGCTGGCGTAGACTGTCGGCGATCCAGCGCTGGTCACCTGGGATTCAGCACCGGCGTGGTGGCTGAGCGAGGGGGATCGGGCCGGGCCGCTCCAGTCGACGTCGACGGGCCGCGGGACCGGCGATGTAGCGGGGGGAGTGAAATGGCCGTCCACGGTCCCGCGATGACGGACGTTGCTCGTCTCGCCGGTGTCTCCCATCAGACGGTGTCACGGGTGCTCAACGGGCACCCCAACGTCCGTGAGCAGACCCGGCTTCGGGTGCGGGCGGCGATCGCCGAACTCGGCTACCGCCCCAACGGCGCGGCACGCGCCCTGGTGACCGGTCGATCACAGGTCATCGGTGTGGTTGCGCAGAACACGACGCTCTACGGGCCGGCGTCGCTGCTGGCCGCGTTGGAGCAGACCGCCGCCGAAGAGGGTTTCGCGGTCAGCGTCGGCAGCGTGCGTAACCTGGACCACCGTTCCATCTCGGCGGCCGTGGAGCGGCACCTGTCGCACCGGGTCGCCGGCATCGTGGTCATCGCCCCGGTCGAGTCGGCCGGTGAGGCGCTGGAGCGTCTGCCCAAGGATGTCCCGCTGGTGACGGTCGACGGTGACCCGAGCCGGCCGGTGCCGCTGGTGACGGTCGACCAGGTGGCGGGCGCCCGGGCGGCGACCCAACACCTGCTCGACGCCGGGCACCGCACCGTCTGGCACGTCTCCGGGCCGACCGACTGGTTCGACAGCGTCGGCCGGATCGACGGTTGGCGGCAGGCGCTGCTGGCCGCCGGGCTGGATCCGCCGCCGCCGATGCCGGGGGACTGGTCCGCGGCGTCGGGTTACCGGTGCGGGCAGATGTTGGCGCGGATGCCGGAGGTCACCGCCGTCTTCACCGCCAACGACCATCTCGCGCTGGGCGTGCTGCGGGCGTTGCACGAGTTCGGCCGGCGGGTGCCGGACGAGATCAGCGTGGTCGGCTTCGACGACGTGCCGGAGGCGGCGTACTTCATTCCGCCGCTGACCACTGTCCGACCGGACTTCGACGCGGTGGCGCGGGCGAGCCTGCAGATGCTGCTGTCCCAGATCGAGTCGGGCACCGGTGGGGCGCTGCGGCAGACCGTCGCCCCGACTCTGGTCGCCCGTCAGAGTGTCGCCCCGCCGCGTCGCTGACGACGGCCGGACCAACCAGAGGCCGCTCTGAGCGCGACGCGGGGGATCAGGCCCGCCGCCGCTCCCCGGTGAACGGGGGCGCGTGCCGACGTTGTCGGCGTGCGTCAATTCCCGGCGTCGCGGGTGGATAAGACGTGGTTCGATGGGTAGCGGAGTGTAGCCAATCGATGTCGGGCGATACGGCACCGTGAAGGTATTGAACCTCGTGAAACGTGGCCGTAATATGATGGGCGTCTCTGTTAACGCTAACAAAAATTGGCGTACAACTATCGGCGCACCGGCCAGGGATCGTAGTCGCGGGCGGGCGCCACCGACAAGGAGGCTCGATGAACCGCATTACCCGAGGTCGTCGCTGGGGGAGCGTACTGGCGGCCGGAATACTGCTCGCCGGCACCCTGGTCGGCCTTCGCGCCCCGACCGCGCAGGCACTGGACAACGGCGTGGCGCGCACTCCACCCATGGGTTGGAATTCGTGGAACCAGTTCGGCTGCAACATCAACGAGGCGCTGATCCGGCAGACGGCGGATGCGATCGTCAGCAGCGGTATGCGGGACCTCGGCTACAACTACGTCGTGGTCGACGACTGCTGGTTCAACCCCAACCGGGACAGCTCCGGCAACATTCAGGGCGACCCCGGCCGGTTCCCCAGCGGGATGAAGGCGCTCGGCGACTACCTGCACGCCCGAAACCTGAAGTTCGGCCTGTACCAGGTGCCGGTCGACAAGACCTGCGCACAGTACTTCGGCGCCTACCCCGGCGCGACCGGCAGCCGGGGCCACGAGGTGCAGGACGCGCGCCAGTTCGCCGCCTGGGGTGTCGACTTCCTCAAGTACGACTGGTGCTCGCCGGAGGGCAGCATCAACGACCAGGTGGCCACCTTCGCCAAGATGCGTGACGCGCTGGCCGCCACCGGTCGACCGATCGTCTACAGCATCAACCCGAACAGCATCCACGCCAAGACCGGCCCGCTGCGCAACTGGGGCGACGTGGCGAACATGTGGCGAACCACCGAGGACATCACCAACGCGTGGGACACCGGTCAGACCAACGGCTACCCGATGGGCATCCAGAACATCATCAACGTGACCGTTCCGCTGGCGTCCTACGCGCGGCCGGGTGGGTTCAACGACCCGGACATGATGGAGATCGGTCGCGGCGGCATGAACGACACGGAGATGCGCAGCCACTTCGCCATGTGGGCGATCATGGCGTCTCCGCTGATCGCCGGCAACGACGTGCGGAACATGAACACCGCGACGCAGGCCATCCTCAAGAACGCCAACCTGATCGCGATCAACCAGGACTCGCTCGGGTTGCAGGGGACGCAGGTGTCGTTCGACGGCACGCGCCGGGTGCTGGCCAAGCGGCTCGCCAACGGTGACGTCGCCGTCGCCCTGTTCAACCAGGGCGGTTCGACGACGACGATCTCGACCACGGCCGCGGCCATCGGCAAGTCCGGCTCGTCGTTCACGCTGGTGGACGCGTGGACCGGGGGCACCAGTTCCAGCAGCGGGACCATCAGCGCCAGTGTCCCCGCGCACGGCACGGTGGTGTACCGGGTCAGTGGCGGCGGAACGACGACGCCGCCGCCGACCACGTCGAGCGCGTACGCCAGCGCCGCCTCCGGCCGCTGCCTCGACGTGCCGAACAGCAGCACCACCAACGGCACGCAGCCGGTCATCTGGGACTGCAACGGCGCCGCCAACCAGCGCTGGACCAGCAGCGGTCAGACCCTGCAGGCCCTCGGCAAGTGCCTGGACGCGCCGCCCAACGCCGCGGCCGGCGCCAAGGTGCAGATCTGGGACTGCAACGGCGGGGCCAACCAGCAATGGACGGTCAACGCCAACGGCACGATCAGCAGCACCCAGTCGGGGCTCTGCCTGGACGTCAACAACAACGGCACGGCCAACGGCACCACGGTGATCCTCTGGACCTGCACCGGAGCGGCGAACCAGCGGTGGTCGCAGCGGTAGCCGATCGGGTCCACCGACCGTCGAGGTCGCGGCGACCCACCTGATCCGACGGTGGTGCTGATGCCCGCGGACGACAGACGTCGTCCGCGGGCATCGGTCTGTCTGTAGGGTGCTGCGGACGAGCACGCTCAGTCGCCGCGTCCTGCCCTTCCGGCGGGTCGGCCGCATGACTACGCTCGCCTGGATGCTCCGTTACGAGACCGTGACACCGGTATTTCGGATCTGGTGTTGACGCAATCTATGTGAGCGCTAACACTACCCGAAAGATGACAGTTGGCCCCGGCAGTCGGCGGGGGAGTCCAGAGAGGAGAAGCCCGTGGGCAGGAAATTCCTGGTTGCTCTCGGCGGCGCGGCACTGGCGCTGAGTTTGACGGCGTGCAGCGGCGGGGGTGCGGGCAGCGGTGGCAACACCGGCGGCGAGAAGCCCAGCGAGTTGACCATCGGTGTGTCGATGCCGACCCAGACCTCGGAGCGGTGGATCGCCGACGGCAACGCGGTGAAGTCGAAGCTGGAGGCCAAGGGTTACAAGGTCGACCTCCAGTACGCCGGTGACGACATCCCCACGCAGTCGCAGCAGGTCGATCAGATGATCACCCAGGGTGCTGATGTCCTGGTCCTCGCGGCAATCGACGGCACCGCCCTCAGCAGCCAGTTGCAGGCCGCCGCGGCCGCGAAGATCCCGGTCATCTCCTACGACCGGCTGATCCGCGGCAGCAAGGACGTCGACTTCTACGTCAGCTTCGACAACTACAAGGTTGGCGTCGCCCAGGGCACCGCGCTGCTCGTCGGTCTCGGCCTGCTGAACAAGGACGGCTCGAAGGGCACGGCCAAGGGGCCGATGAACATCGAGCTCTTCGCCGGGTCGCTGGACGACAACAACACCCAGTACTTCTTCGGCGGCGCGATGGACACGCTGAAGCCGTTCATCGAAGACGGCACGCTGGTCGTCAAGTCCAAGCAGACCACCCCCGAGCAGGTAGCCATCCTGCGGTGGCAGCAGGAGACCGCGCAGAAGCGGATGGAGAACCTGCTCACCTCCAGCTACAACGACGGCTCGAAGGTCGACGGGGTGCTGTCGCCGTACGACGGCATCTCCCGGGGCATCATCACCGCCCTGCAGAACGCCGGCTACGGCAAGGGCGCGAAGAAGCTCCCGGTGGTGACCGGCCAGGACGCGGAGATCGCCTCGATCAAGCTGATCAACGACGGCGTGCAGAGCTCCACCGTCTTCAAGGACACCCGCCTGCTGGCCGAGCAGGCCGTGAACGCGGCCGAGGCGTTCCTGCAGAAGAAGCAGCCGCAGGCCAACGACACCCAGACGTACAACAACGGGGTCAAGGTCGTCCCGGCGTACCTGCTGCCGATCGCGACCGTCTACAAGGACGACATCAAGGCGACGCTGATCGACTCCGGCTACTGGACGGCGGAAGAGGTCGCCGCCGGTCAGGCCAAGAAGTAAGCCACTCGTCGGGCCCGGCGGTCACCCGCCGGGCCCGACGCCTGGGCGTACCACGTCCAGACCTGACGGAGGACAGTGACCATGGACGACACCATCCTCGAGATGCGTCGCATCACCAAGACCTTCCCCGGCGTGACCGCGCTGGAGGACGTCACCCTCGCAGTGCGCCGCGGGGAGATCCACGCCATCTGCGGTGAGAACGGCGCCGGCAAGTCCACCCTGATGAAGGTGCTGTCCGGCGTCCACCCGTCCGGCTCGTACGACGGCGAGATCCTCTTCGACGGCAAGCCGATGCAGTTCCGTGGCATCCGCGACAGCGAGGCCAACGGCATCGTCATCATCCACCAGGAGCTCGCCCTGGTGCCGTACCTGTCGATCGCGGAGAACATCTTCCTCGGCAACGAGCGGCGCGGCCGCAGTGGGCTCATCGACTGGAACTTCGCCAACGCCGAAGCGGCGAAGCTGCTGGCGTCCGTCGGGCTGCACGAGAACCCGGTCACCCCGGTCATCCAGCTCGGCGTCGGCAAGCAGCAGCTGGTGGAGATCGCCAAGGCGCTGTCGAAGAAGGTGCGCCTGCTCATCCTGGACGAGCCGACCGCCGCGCTCAACGACATCGACTCGGCGCACCTGCTCGACCTGTTGCGGGCCCTCAAGGAGCAGGGCATCACCTGCATCATGATCTCGCACAAACTCAACGAGATCACTGCCATCGCGGACTCGACCACCGTGATCCGCGACGGGCGCGCGGTGGAGACCCTCGACATGAGGTCCGACGACGTGACCCAGCAACGGATCATCCGGGGCATGGTCGGGCGCGACCTGGACAGCTTCTACCCCGACCGCGAGTCGTCCCCCGGTGACGAGGTCCTCCGCATCGAGGACTGGACGGTGCGGCACCCCGTCCAGGACCGGATGGTCGTCGAGGGCGTCGGCCTGTCCGTACGCGCCGGTGAGGTCGTCGGCATCGCGGGCCTCATGGGGGCCGGGCGGACCGAGCTGGCCATGAGCGTGTTCGGTCGGTCCTACGGGCGCGACATCCGGGGCCGACTCTTCGTCCACGGGCGGGAGGTGCAGGCGCGCACCGTCGCCGAGGCGATCGACAACGGCATCGCCTACGTCACCGAGGACCGCAAGCGCTACGGCCTCAACCTCATCGACGACGTGCGGCGCAACGTGTCCGCCGCCGCGTTGGACCGGCTGTCCCGCCTGGGCTGGGTGAACGGCAACGAGGAGATCAAGGTTGCCGAGACCAGCCGCAAGGAGATGAACATCCGGACGCCGAGCGTCATGGCGGTGGTCGGCAAGCTCTCCGGCGGCAACCAGCAGAAGGTCGTGCTGTCGAAGTGGCTGTTCACCGACCCGGACGTGCTGATCCTCGACGAACCCACCCGGGGGATCGACGTCGGCGCCAAGTACGAGATCTACACGATCATCAACCGGCTGGTGGCCGCCGGTAAGGCGGTGATCGTCATCTCCTCCGAGCTACCGGAGCTGCTCGGCATGTGCGACCGCATCTACACCCTCGCCGCCGGCCGGATCACCGGCGAGATGCCGGTGGCCGAGGCGACTCAGGAGAGCCTCATGGAGCTGATGACCAAGGACAAGGAGCTCGTCGGATGACCAGCATCAAGACCCCTTCGACGGAGCACCCCACGCCGCCGGACAGCACGCCCACCGCCGCCCTGCACAGTGGGACGAACGACCTGCGGGCGCTGGTGTTGAACAACCTGCGGCAGAGCGGGATCTACGTCGCCCTGGTCGTCATCGTCGCGCTCTTCGCGGTCCTGACCGACGGGGTGTTGCTGAGCCCCGGCAACATCACCAACATCGTCCTCCAGTACTCGTACATCCTGGTCCTCGCGATCGGGATGGTCATCCTGATCATCGGTGGGCACATCGACCTGTCGGTCGGATCGGTCGTCGCACTCACCGGAGCGGTCTCCGCCGTCCTGGTGATCCAGCAGGGCCATCCCTGGTGGATCGGCGTCGTGGCCGCGCTGGTCGTCGGCGTCGCGGTCGGCGCCTGGCACGGGTTCTGGGTGGCGTACGCCGGCATTCCGGCCTTCATCGTGACCCTGGCCGGCATGCTGCTGTTCCGGGGTCTCACCCTGCGGGTGCTCGACAACATCTCGCTGTCGCCGTTCCCGTCCGAGTACCAGCAGGTCGCGGCGGGCTTCCTCAACGGCCTGCTCGGCGGGCAGGGCTTCGACGCCTTCACGTTGCTGATCGGCGCCATCGCCGTGGCCGGCTACGCGGTCAGCGGCTTCCGCACCCGCGTGGCGCGGATCCGCTACCAGCAGCCCGTCGAGTCGTTCCCGCTGTTCGTCGCCCGGGTCGTGCTGGTCGGCGCGGTCCTCATGTACTTCGCCTGGCAGCTGGCGCACGCCCGGGGCCTCCCGATCGTGCTGATCATCCTGGCGGTCCTGGTGCTGGTCTACGGGCTGCTCACCCGCCGTACCGTCTTCGGTCGCCAGGTCTACGCGATCGGCGGCAACCTGTCGGCGGCGGCGCTGTCCGGGGTGAAGGTCCGCACCGTCAACTTCTGGATGTTCGTCAACATGGGCTTCCTGGCGGCGGTGGCCGGCGTCATCTACTCGTCGCGGTCGAACGGCGCCCAGCCCGCCGCCGGCAACATGTTCGAGCTGGACGCGATCGCCGCGGCCTTCATCGGCGGCGCGGCGGTCACCGGTGGCGTGGGTACCGTGGTGGGCGCGATGGTCGGTGGTCTGATCATGGCGGTGATGAGCAACGGCATGCAGCTGATGGGCATCGACCAGTCGACCCAGTCGGTCGTGAAGGGTCTCGTCCTGCTCGTCGCGGTCGCCTTCGACGTCTACAACAAGCGTCGCGCCGGCACCGCCCGCTGACGCTCGGTCCGTACGCACGTGTGCCCCTGCCCGTCCCACGGGCAGGGGCACACGTCGTCCCGGGGGAAGCTCACGCCGAGGGCGTGAAAGGGCCGCGGTGACGATTGCTGTGGCACACGGTCCTGTTCGCCATCGGTGCACAACTCGCCGCCCCACCCGTCGAGGGAGACGGGCAGCGACGTCGCGGATCGGCGTGATCGGCGGGTGGCCCTGCCGGGCCGCGGCTGGGGACGATCCCGCTGCGCCACGAACGGCGCAGCGGGATCCCGTGATCAGTGGCAGGTGCCGGTGCCGGTGTCGGTGTAGGTCTGGCCGGCTACTGGCACGAACTGCCAGTCGTAGCTGCCGGAGTGCAGGGAGAACTTCAGCACCCCGTAGGCCGAGCTGTTGCGCGCCTCGCTGTTGGGCTGGATGGTGCCGAAGCCGTAGTGGCTCGCACCGCCCATCCCGGCGACGAAGCTGCGCAGACCCCGGTTGGAGTCGGCGCCACCGGCCGGGTTCATCGGCGCGAACCGCTCGTACACGTGGTTGTGCCCCCACACCACGACGTCGGCGTTGTAGTCGTAGAGGGCCTGGTACAGCGGACGCGTCGACGTCGACGGCGCGTGGTTGGAGCTGGACGTGAACAGCGGGTGGTGCCAGTACGCGAGCGTGCACGGCTTGCCGCTGGCGGCCAGATCCGCCCGCAGCCACTGCTCCTGGGTCGACCCGGCCGACATGCTGATGTTCGAGTTCAGCGACACGATGTGCCAGTTGCCGAGGTCGTACGAGTAGTAGCCGCGACCGCTCGGGCCGGCGGACGTACCGAAGTAGTTGTAGTAACCGGTAGCGCCCGACGTGTTGTAGTCGTGGTTGCCTGGCGACGGCCGGGTGCGCGCCTTGTGCCGGCCCCAGGTGGGCTCGTAGTAGCTGTTGAACTGGGACGCCGTGCCGTTGTCGTAGACGTTGTCACCGGTGGTGAAGACGGTGCCGGGAATGTTGTCGAGCAGCGCCGCGGTGGCGGTGTCGCCGGAGCCGGAGTTGGCGATGTCGCCGGCACCGACGAGCACCGGGTCCCCGGACGGGGGCGTCGTGGTCCCGGTGGTGACCACCAACTGCGGGGCGTCCGCGCCACTCTCGCGGGTGTCGTAGTAGGCGCCGTCACCGCTGGTCGAGGTGGCGCCGAAGCTGTACGTGCCGTTGCCGGTGACCGCGGCCGTGACGTCGACCTCGTACCAGGTGTTGCCGCTGACCGCGCCGATGGTGCCGAGCGTCGCCCCGTCGATGGCCGGCTGGTTGTTCCAGGTGGTGCCGGTCTCCGACCAGGTCGTGTTGGACATCCGGCGGAACGTGCCACCGGCGTCGCTGCCGCTGTTGCCGCTGATCGTGCGCAGTCGCAGCTTGGCGCCGGTCACCGTGCCGCTGACACCGCTCACGGTAAAGCGCAGGAACGAGCGCCGCGCGGGCGAGTTGTCGACCACGACCTGCGTGGACGTGCCGTAGTTGGTGGCGGCCGCGTCGCTCTGGACGTAGGTGTCGGCGACCGGCGTGAAGGTCACGCTCGCCGCCGACGCCGCGCCGGCGCCGGTCACGACGACGGCGGCGGTCGCGGCGACGATCACCGTGACCACCCCCAGCGTCACCGGCGGGCGGGGGAATCGAATGTCCATCCAGGACTCCTTACCTCGTGGGAAGAGCGCAAGGAATGTAGGAAGGTCGATGAGCCGGCGGGCGACGGGCGGATGAACAGTGCGTCCCGCCAGGCGAACACCTCGGTGTTGGGGACCCGTTCACCGGCACCTCGCCCGGATGCCACCGGCGGTGCGTTGTGCGCTCTCCACTGAGTACGGACGATGGCTGCCCGTCAGCCGTCGATCCGAGGAGATGCTCGTGTACTTGTCGACCGTCTCCCGACCGGTCGCCGACCAGCCCGCAGCGGGGCCTCGACGCCGCCGGTTCGCGATGGTCAGCGGCAACGTCGTCGCGCTCGGTACGGTCAGTCTGATCACCGATGTGTCGGCCGAGATGGTGGCCGCGGTCCTGCCGCTCTATCTGGTGCTGGGCCTGCACCTCAGCCCGGTGGCCTTCGGCGTGCTGGACGGCGTCCACACCGGCGCCACCGCGCTGCTGCGGGTCGTCGGCGGTTTCGCCGCCGACCGGTTCCGGCGGCGCAAGTTGATCGCCGGCGTCGGGTACACGCTCTCGGCGGTCGCGAAGCTGGGCCTGCTGCTCGCCGGCCGGTCGATCCCGGCGATCGGCGCGGTCATCGCCGTCGACCGGCTCGGTAAAGGGATGCGGAGCGCGCCGCGCGATGCGCTGATCACCCTCTCCACGCCACCTGAGGCGCTGGGTCGGGCGTTCGGGGTGCACCGGGCGATGGACAGCTTCGGCGCGTTCCTCGGGCCGCTCGTCGCGTTCGCCGTCCTGCTGGTCGTCGGGCAGTCGTACGACGCGGTCTTCGTCACCAGCTTCTGCATCGCGGCCCTGGCCGTCGTGGTGCTCGTGCTCTTCGTCCGGGAGCGGCCACCCGGCGAGGCAGCGGACGGCGAGGCGGCGGACGGCGAGGCGGCGGACGGGCCGAACGACCCGAAGGTCACCGTCCGCGAGGCGTTCGGGCTGCTGCGCGGCGGGCCGGCCCGGCGACTGGTGCTGGCCGCCGCGATGCTCGGGCTGGCCACCATCGGCGACGGCTTCGTCTACCTGCTGCTGCAACGCCGGATGGACCTCGACCTGCGCTGGTTCCCGCTGCTCGCGGTGGGGACCAGCCTGGCCTACCTGGTGCTCGCCGCCCCGCTCGGCGTACTCGCCGACCGGATCGGTCGCCTGCCCGTGGTGATCGGCGGCTACACCGCCCTCGGTGCGACGTACCTGCTGCTGGCCGGCCCGGTCGACGGTTGGCCACTGATCGCCCTGGCGCTGACCCTGTACGGCGCCTTCTACGCGGCCACCGACGGGGTGCTCATCGCCCTCGCCGGTCCGGTGCTGCCGGCGCGCCTGCGGACCACCGGAATCGCGCTGGTGCAGACCGGGCAGGCCCTCGCGTACCTGGTCTCCTCCGTGCTGTTCGGTCTGGCCTGGCAGGCGTGGGGGCCGGAGAACGCGATCCGCGCGGCGGCCGTGGCCGTCGCCGGCGTCCTGGTCGGCACGCTGCTCCTGCTGGCCTCCCCGTCCCGACTCACCACCCGGAAGGTGCCCCGATGACCGCGATGTCGACCCGAGCGAAACTCGGCGTGGTGGTCGCCTCGGCCGTGCTGTTGGGCGCCGTGGCGGCCGGTTACGCCGCCACCGCCGCGCAGGCTCCCGCGGGGCCGCCGCCCGCCGGCGGCGAGCAGGCGGTCACCCTGACACCCGGGCCGCGCCTGCTGGCGATCACCGACCGGCACGTCTCCACCGTCGCCGCGACCGACCCCGCCGGGCCGCGCACCGTCGCCGGCCTGGAATGCCTCCGGGTGTACGCGGCGGCCGGCACCGGGGTCTGCCTGAAGCCGGAGACCGCCTGGTCGTACCAGGTTGTCGTGCTCGACGCCGCGCTGCGCCAGACCCGGGCGGTCAGTGTGCCGGGGCTGCCGAACCGGGCCCGGGTGTCGGCCTCCGGCCGGATGGTCTCCTGGACCACGTTCGTCGGTGGCGACTCGTACACCTCCAGTGGCTTCTCCACCCGCACCGGGATCCTCGACACCCGCACCGGCGCCACGGTGGCCTCGCTCGAGGAGTTCGCGATCACCCGGGACGGCCGGGGCTACCGCAACGCGGACGTCAACTACTGGGGCGTCACCTTCACCACCGACGACAACCGCTTCTACGCGACCATGTCGACCGGGGGTAAGAGGTATCTCGTCCGGGGTGACCTCGCCGCCCGTAGGGTCGAGACGCTGAAGGAGAACGTCGAGTGCCCGTCGCTGTCACCGGACGGCACCCGGCTCGCGTTCAAGGAGGCGGTCGACGCCGACCCGGCGAAGGGCTGGCGGCTGTCGGTCCTCGACCTGGCGAGCCTGCGGGTGACCGCGACGGCCGAGACCCGCAGCGTCGATGACCAGGCCGCGTGGCTCAGCAGCGGAGAACTGGCCTACACGTTGCGCCGGGACGACGGCCAGCCCGACGTCTGGAGCGTCCCGGCGGACGGGTCCGGCACCCCGACGCTGGTGATCCCCGGCGCCGAGTCGCCGTCGCCGCTCGCCTGACGGTCCGACCCCCGGCCCCGGCGGTCCGGACACCTGAACGCCTTGGCGCGGACAGCATCCCGTCATGTCGGATTCCGCCTCGCACCCATCGCCGTTCATCGACGTTCCCGAGGCTGTTGACCATGACAAGGCTGAGCCGTCGCATTTTTGTCCTCAGTGGACTCGTCACCGCCGGAGTCGCGGTGACACCCCGCCAGAACGCCCGCGCCGCGGTGCCGTACCCCTTCAGACTCGGTGTGGCGTCCGGTGATCCGGCGCCCGACAGCGTGGTGCTCTGGACCCGGCTGGCACCATCTCCGCTCAACGCCGACGGGCAGGGCGGCATGGCCAACGCCGACGTGACCGTGGAGTGGCAGGTGTCCGCCACCGACCGGTTCACCTCGCTGGTCGCCTCCGGCTCGGTGGTCGCCCGGTACGCCGACGCGCACTCCGTGCACGCCATCGCCGGCGGGCTCGCCGCCGACTCCGACTACTACTACCGGTTCCGGGCCCAGGGCCAGATCTCGCCGGTCGGGCGGACCCGGACCACCCCGGCACCCAGCGCCTTCGGCCGCGACCTGGTGATGGCCTTCGCCTCCTGTGCCCACTACGAGGCCGGCTACTACACCGCGTACCGGCGGATGGCCGAGGACAACCCCGGCCTGATCCTGCACCTCGGCGACTACATCTACGAGGGCGGCGTCGGCACCTCCGGGGTGCGGCAGCACGTCGGCGCCGAGATCGTGTCGCTGGCCGACTACCGCCGCCGGTACGCCCTGTACAAGTCCGACCCGGACCTACAGGCGGCCCACGCGGCGGCACCCTGGCTGGTGGTGCCGGACGACCACGAGGTGGAGAACAACTACGCCACCATGGTCCGCAACGACAGCAGCCCGACGCTGACCGCCGCCCAGTGGACCGCCCGGCGCACCGCCGCGTACCGGGCCTACTACGAGAACATGCCGCTGCGGCCGGCGTCCGCCGCCAACGGCAACAGCATTCCGCTGTACCGACGCGTCCGCTGGGGGCAGCTCGCCACCTTCCACATGCTCGACACCCGACAGTTCCGCGACGACCAGGCGTGCGGGGACGGCTGGAAGGTCTGCGCCGACGCGGACCTGGCCTCCCGGTCGCTGACCGGCGCGACCCAGGAGGCGTGGCTGCTCGACGGGCTGGCCCAGCGCTACGGCACCTGGGACATCCTCGGCCAGCAGGTCTTCTTCGCCCAGCAGCTCGACGCGAATGGGGCGACGAGCATGGACGCGTGGGACGGCTACCGGGCCTCCCGCAGCCGGATCCAGACCGGCTGGCAGCAGCGTGGGGTACGCAATCCGCTGGTGCTCACCGGCGACGTGCACCGGTCGTGGGCCAACGACCTCAAGGCCGACTACGCCAACCCCTCCTCGGCCACCATCGGCACCGAACTGGTCTGCACCTCGATCAGCTCCACTGGCAACGGTAGCGGCAGCACCACGGTCCCGAACGCGGCCGCCAACCCGCACCTGAAGTTCTACTCGGACCGGCGCGGCTACGTCCGTACCACCATCAGCCGCAGCCAGGTCCGCGCGGACTTCCGCGCGGTGAACACGGTGACCGAGCACGGTGCGGCGGCCTCCACCGTGCGCTCGTTCGTCATCCTCGACGGCCAGCCCGGCCTGCAGGCCGGGTAAGGGAGAGAGCCACCATGACCGCGATCACCGCACTGCTCACCGCGTCCCTGCTGGTGCCGAACGTGGTGTCAGCCCCGACCGCGATGACCGCCGAGGCGGTCACCTGGACCACCGCCAACAGCGTCGCCACCGGCGACCAGGACCTGCCCTCCATCGCCATGAACCGCAACGGTCACGTCGCCGTGGCGTGGGAGGACGACCGGGACAGCTCCGCCCCGGAGGACGACACCCACAGCGAGATCTACCTGCGGCTGTTCCGCGACGGCACGCCCGCGTACGAACTGAAACTCTCCACCGGCGGAACCAGCGGGGCCGCCTGGCGACACCTCAGCCCCGACGTGGGGCTCGACGACCGGGGCAACGCCGTGGTGGTCTGGGCCGCCGACGGCGACGGCAACGGCGTGTACAACATCCAGTACCGGGTGGTGTCGCCCGCCGGCGCGGTGCTCGGCTCGGGACAGGCCAACGCCAGCGACGCCGGGCAGCAGATCTGGCCGAAGGTCTCGGTCGACCCGGACGGCGCGCCCAGCAACGCCGCCGCCGTCGGCTTCACCGTGGTCTGGGAGGACGTACAGGGAACCGCTCCCGCCACCGTCAAGGCCGCCGGCTTCACCGCGGCCACCACCAAGGCGTACGAGGTGACGGCGTCGCAGACGACGGGCACACACCACCGTCCCGACGTGGCGGTGTCCGCCTCCGGTGAGGCGCTGGTGGTCTGGGACGAGGACGCCGACGCGAACGGCTCGTACAACATCGGGCTGACCCGGCTGGCCCGGTCCAACGGTGCCGTGGCACTGTCGCGGCGGACGGCCAACGCACAGAGCGGCGGGCAGCAGCAGCGCGCCTCGGTGGCGACGAACTTCGCCGGTGACGTCACCGTCGGGTGGGAGTCCGACCACACCGGCACCCGGGGTGTCTGGGCCCGATCGTTCACCGCGACGGGAACGGCCCGGCACGACGAGGTCCCGGTCTCCACCGGCACCGGTGCCGTCGCTCCTGTGGTCGGCATCGACGACCAGGACAACGTGGTGGTGGGCTGGACGGTGTCCGGCGTCAACCCGGACGTCTGGGCGCGGGGTCTCAACCCGGACGGCACGTCCACCGGCCGGCTGGCCGCCCAGGCGCTGAGCCAGACCACGACGGGTCGCCAGGAGCACGTCGCGGTCGCCGCGTCGCCCTGGGGTGAGGTCAGCGTCTGCTACACCGACGACAACGACGGCAACACCTTCGACCAGGTGCTCCTCGGCCTGGGCACGACGAACTCGACCTGGCTGATGTCCGCCGACGAACTGCGTCGACTGAAGGCGCGGGCGGGCGTCACCACCCACTGACCCGGGTTGATCCACTCGGGTTGGGCGAAGTCGCGGTGTCCCGCTACCGGGGACACCGCGACTTCGGCAAGACCGGCGAGCAGGGCGGCGCGCGCCCGAGGACGGCCAGCGTGGGCGGGAAACGGGGATGAAGAAAACCTTCGATGAGTTCGTTGACTTCGACGATTTGCTACACAACAATCAGTGTCAATATTTACGGTTGTCTCTGGATGATCATCCGGAAGGAGGCACCCGTGGCGGACACCGACGGCCCGAGACTTCATCCGAAAGTGAGGCCACGATGAGACACGCTCGGCTACTGGTCGGCGGCGCAGCCGCGGCCCTGTTGATGGTCACGAGCCTGATCGGGGCGGCGCCCAGCGCCGCTGCCGCCGCGGTCCCCCCCGCGCTCAGCGCCGCGGTGACCGCCAAACTGCTCGGCTCCGCCGAGCTGTCCACGGCCGACGCGCGACCGGACACCCGGATCACCGTCAGCCGCACCAGCGGCCGCTGGGCGTTCGGCACCGCCGTCGCTCTCGCCCCCCGGCGGGAGGACGCCCACCCGACCGGGTCGATCTTCATCGCCCGGTCCGAGCCCGCCGGGTGGCGGATCGCCTTCGACGGCGAGGCCGCCTTCGGCGAACTGGCCGCCGAGTCGCCCCTCATGACGGCTCCGGAGAAAAGCGTGCTCACCACCACGCCGGCCCCGATGTACGCGGGCGGCGACTACCGGACCGGAATGGCCCTGCCGTTCGGTGTGGGCCAGACGTGGACGCTCACCAGTGGCCCGCATGGCTGGGGCGGAAGCGAGTTGCCGTACAGCTCGGTCGACCTGGCCGGTGGTGACCAGGTGGTCCGCGCGGCGCGGGCCGGAGCGGCGTACACGATGTGTCAGGGGTGGATCCGGGTCATCCACGACCGGGGCTACTCGACCGACTACTACCACCTGTGGAACAGCATCTCCGTCAACGGCGCCAGTGTCGGCCAGGGCGCCGCCCTGGGTAACACCGGCACCGACGTGACCTGCGGCGGCGCCGCCTACGGCCGGCACGTCCACTTCGGACTTCGACAGAACAGCGCGTACGTGCCGATCGCCGGCCACGACATCGGCAAGTGGGTGCTGGCCAACGGTGCCGCCGCCTACCAGGGCGGGGCGCGGCACGGGTCAGCGTGGGCCGGTGCCGGCGCGGGCCTCTACAACTACGGCGCGCTCGGCTTCAACCAGGGGGTGGTCGACGCGAACGGCGGCGGGTCGCTCACCCGACGGGCCGGGCCGGGGGCCGGCTACGGCTCGCTCGGCTCGGTGGCCGACGGCGCCACCGTCACCATCTCCTGCTCCGCCAACGGCACCTCCCACACCGGGCGGTACGGCACCACGGCGCTGTGGAACCGGTTGAGCGACGGCAGTTGGGTGTCCGACGCCTACCTGTCGACCGGTGTGAACGGTCCGATCAACGGCTGGTGCTGACGAGTTCGACCGCCGAGGGTGGCGGCTCACCGGCCGCCAACCTCAGTCACCGCAAGGAGTGCTCATGTCCGTTCGTAGCTTCCACCGAGGCCGGATCCTGCTCGCCCTGGCCAGCGCACTGACCGGAGTCGTCGCGGTCGCGTCACCGGCCGTCGCCGACCCCGTCGGGACGCCAGCGCAGGCCGCCCCGCTGGCCGTCGCGTTCGACACCGCCGCCGCGCGGTACGACGTTCCGCGCGACCTGCTGGTGGCGCTGGGGTACGCCGAGTCGCGGCTGGACATGCACGCCAGCACACCGAGCGCGGCGGGCGGCCACGGGCTGATGCACCTGGCGAGCAGCCCCGGCGTGCGCACCCTGGACGAGGCCGCCGCGCTCACCCGGCTCAGTCCGGCCGCGCTGCGGACCCAACCCGCGGCGAACGTGTTCGGGGCGGCCGCCGTGCTGCGCTCGTACGCCGACCAGGGTGGCCTCACCGCCGCGGAGCGCGACGACGTGAACGGTTGGTACGGACCGGTCGCCCGGTACGGCGGCGCCAGCGAGGCGCCGGTCGCGCGGCTCTACGCGGACACCGTCTACGACCTGCTGCGCACCGGGTTCGTCGGGCGCGGCGAGGCGGTGGCCGGGCGGCCGGTCGCGCCCCGGCGGGGTGGCCTGGAACGGGCTGCCGTGCTCGGCGGGATCGGCACCCTCAGCACCGACTACGCACCGGCCGCGTGGGCGCCGGCCAGCACGAGCAACTACACGGTGGCCAGCCGCCCGGGCAGCCACCCGGTCACCCGCGTCGTCATCCACCTGACGCAGGGCTCGTACGCCGGCGCTGTCAGCTGGTTCCAAAACCCGGCGGCAAAGGTCAGCGCGCACTACACCTTCCGTTCCTCGGACGGGGCCGTCACCCAGTCGGTGCGGGAGAAGGACATCGCCCACCACGCCGGCAACTGGACCTACAACACCGAGTCGATCGGCATCGAGCACGAGGGGTACGTGGACAATCCCGCCTGGTTCACCGACGCGATGTACCGCGCCTCGGCCGCGCTCACCCGCAGCCTCGCCACGAAGTACGGCATATCCAGGGATCGGGCGCACATCATCGCCCACCGTGAGGTGCCCGGTGCCACCCACACCGACCCGGGCCCGAACTGGAACTGGACCTACTACATGCAGTTGGTGAACGGGATCACCGGCATCGGCTCCGGCACGGTGAACACCGAGGCGTCCAGCCTCAACGTGCGCTCCGGCCCCGGTGCCAGCTATCCGGTCGTCGGCTCGGTCGCCGACGGCGCCACCGTCGCCGTCTACTGCCAGGCCGTCGGCAGCACGGTCACCGGCCCGTACGGCACGACCGCCGTCTGGAACCGGATCGGCACCAACCGCTACGTCTCCGACGCCTACGTGCTGACCGGCTACGACGGGTACATCCCGAACGTGCCGCGCTGCTGAAGCGCGGTACGACCACGACCGCTCAGGCGGCCGCCGACGAGCCGAAGAGCAGGTCCAGCTGGGCGTCCAGCGCGCCCAGCGCCTGCTCGGCGGTGTACTGCCCACCGAGCAGATAGACGCCCAACCCCTCCATCAGCGCGAGCAGGCCGGCCGCCTCGGCGGCGTCTCTGCTGGGCAGGACGCTGGCGATGAAGCTGGTCAGCTCCATGGTGTCGGCGCGCAGGCCGGTCGCGGACGCCGGTCGTACTGCGGTGTAGGCGAGAAATGCCAGTGCCACCCGCCCGTCGTCGCGGGTCCGGTCGTCGAGCGGCAACAGCGCCGCCATCATTGTGCGCAGCAGCAGCCGTGGGGCGGGGTTCTCGCCCAGGCGTGCCAGGGCCTCGGTGACCCGGACCTGGCCGCGCTCGCGGACCACCGCCATCGCGAACGCCATTATCTCGTCCTTGGTCCGGAAGTAGTGCTGGACCATCCCGGCGGACACGCCGGCCTCGGTAGCGACGTGTCGGAGGCTGACGGCTTCCAGCCCCTGATCCGCGGCGACCCGCATCAGGGCGTCCGCGATGAGGGTGCGTCGCTCCTGGTGATCGACCTTCTTGGGCATGGCCTCGATCGTTTCACAGTGGGTGATCCGGATACCCCGCCAGCGCGGCGGTCACCGGCTGACGGTGGTGCTCGCGGGGGCGCCCCGCGCGCTGCGCAGCAGGCCGTCCGGGTCGTCGGCGTACAGTCGCAGCTCGTTCATCGGAACGGACCCGGTCTTCGGCAGGTCGAAGGTCAGCGGCCGACGCAGCAGGACGTCGATGCTGGTCTGGCTGCCGACCGAGATGGACACCACCCGACGATCGCCCTCCTGCTCGACCTGCACCGATTTGCTCGACGGCAGCGAGCGGTAGCGCTTGCGAAGCGCCTCGATGTCCGACCACGGGATCCAGATGTCGATGCCCCAGCTGAGCCGCACCCGCAGGCCCCGGTCGCCCACGACGTGGGGGTGGATGGTCATGCTGGCGAACAGGCCGATCATCCAGAGCAGACCCCAGATGCCGAGGCCCAGCACGATCCAGCGGGCCGGCCGCCACGGCACCACATGGGTGACCACGATGTCGAAGATCGGGATCTCCACCACGGACAGGCCGATGAAGATGCCCAGGATCGGCTTGACCACGCCGAGGTAGCCGAACGGTTCGTCGCCGGGCTTCAGCGGCAGTGGGCGCCGCCGCGCCCACACGTACAGGCTGCGCCACGTCGCGGCCTCGGCCTCAGCCGCCCGCCGCAGCAGCGGGCCCACCCGCGTCCTGGTCGGTGCCTTCGTGTCGGTCATGGTCGTCCTTCTCGCTTGAGGGCCGGCGGTCAGTGGAGCGTGACTGTTCCGGCGCCACCGTCCACGGTGACGAGCTGTCCCGTGGAGATGGTCCGGGTGGCGTCCGGCACGCAGATGACGGCGGGAATGCCGTACTCGCGGGCCACCGTCGGGCCGTGCGCCATGATCGCGCCGGTCTCGGTGACCAGCGCCGCCGCGGTGAGGAACAGGGGGGTCCAGCCGGGGTCCGTGGTCGCGACCACCAGGACGTCACCGGGCTCGACGTGGGCGGTGCTCGGGTCGCGGACGACCCGGGCGGGGCCGGTCACCCGGCCCGCCGACGCACCCACTCCGGCGAGCGCCCCGTCGCCGGGCGGCGCCGTCGGCAGGACGGTCTCGACATCCGTGCCGTCGGAGAGCAGCGCCACCGGCACCGTCCGACGCCGCAGCTCCCGGCGGTGCACCGCCCGTCGGGCGGTGACGGTGTCGCGCAGATCAGCACCCTGGTGTACGGCGGTGTGCACCTCGTCGAGGGTCAGGAACATGATGTCGTCGGGCTGGTCCAGCAGCCCGCAGCCGTGCAGGTCGGCGCCGATGAGCAGCAGTTGGCGGCGCGTCTCGCGCAGCGGGTACAGCCCGGCGAACTTGCCGGCCTCGCGCAGGCCGGCCAGCGACCGCGCCCGGCGCAACAGGAAACCGGCGACCCTGCCCCGCACCGGCCGCCGCCGCCGGGCTCGGGCGACCAATTCCTCCAGCGCTGTCTCCGCCGCCGATGCGGCCCGCTGAAAACGCTGGTCGGGGCCCTGCTGCGGATCGGTGACCCGCAGGTAGTTGGCGACCGCGGCGAAGACCGGCGTGGGGTCCTCCGCCCAGCGCGGCACCCCGAGGTCGACTTCGGCGACGCCCCGGTGACCGTAGCTGTCCAGGAAGGTCGCCATGCCGATGTCGGGCAGCGTGCCGTCCAGGTAGCGCGCGGCCAACTCGGTCGGTGGGGTGTCGAGCAGAAGCCGGCGGTGCTCGCCCGCGTCCTGGGCGAGCCGCCACAGGGCCAGGTCCATCTCGATGGTGACGTTGTGCGGCATGCCGCCCAGCACGGCGTGGATCTCGTCCGGGCCGGCGACGCCCTTGAGCAGGGCGGTTGGCAGCGCGGCGGCGAGCATCCCGGCGACGATCGGCCACATGATCGCGTCGGCGCTGTCGTCGGCGTCGGCGTCGGCGTCCCGCGCCTGCACGAAGCGCAGCCGGTCGGCGGTGGTACGCAGGTCGGTGGGGGCGGCTGAGCGTACTCTCAGCTGCTCGATCGCCTCGAACATCCGGGCCCGCGCGGTCTCGGGACGGGTCAGCGCCCGCAGGATCCCCACCACCGCGCGGCCGGCCGTCCGCAGCGACGCGGCCCCCGATGCCCCGCCGCGCCGGGCGCCACCGCTGGTCGGGGCGAACCGGGGATCCGTCAGCACGTGCTGCATCACCGCCTGGGCGCGCGGCCCGAAGTCGACCGCCAGGAGCTTCACCAGACGCTTGCGGGACGACCGGTCGCGCGCGAGGTCGGTCAGGTCGCCGTAGAGGCGGCCGCCGATGTCGACGATCTCGACCCGCACCCCAAGCGCGGCGAGCATCGCGGCGATCTGCGTCCGCAGGGTCGACATGCCCATCGGGGTGACCGGTTGCAGCATGCCCTGGACGTGCCCGAACTCCAGGTAGACGCGGGGCAGAGGCTTCCCGCTCGGCGGTGGGGCGGGGAACAGGCTGGTGATCGGCCGGGACTGGAGGAGCCACAGCACGTCGTCCGCGTCGATCGCCCACTCGACATCCTGCGGGCAGCCGAAGTGGGCCTGCAACCGTTCGCCGGTGGCGCGCAGGCGGGCCAACTGCGCGGCCGTCAGGCATCCCGCTTCGGTGTGCGGGACATCGTCGAGGACGTAGTGGTCGACCGCCGCGGCGCCGTCCACCACGGTCGTGCCGAGGCCGGCAGCGGCGTCGACCGCCATCTCGTCGCGGCGCCCGGTCAGCGGGTTCGCGGTGAACAGCACCCCCGCCACCGCAGGGGTGACCATGCGCTGCACGACGACGGCCATCCGTACCGCCTGATGATCGATCTGGCGGGCCTCCCGGTAGGCGGTCGCGCGGTCGCTGTGCAGGGAAGCCCAGCATTTCTCGATGGCGGCGACCAGCTCGGCGGCGCCCGTGACGTTGAGGACGCTGTCCTGCTGTCCGGCGAAGCTCGCGTCCGGCAGGTCCTCGGCGGTGGCGCTGGAGCGCACCGCCACCGGACCCGCGCCGAGCCGCTGGTACGCGGCGACGACCTCGGCCGTGGGGACGACGCCGAGCCGGTGCGCCTCGGTGGTGACGCAGAAGCCGTCGGGGACCTGCTCGCCGTGCCGGATCAGCTCGCCCAGCCCGGCCGCCTTGCCGCCGACCAGGGCGGTCATGGCGGCGGTCACCTCGGACAACGCGATCACGTGCATGGCAGCCCACTCTCTTTGCAATACAACTGCATTGGATGTGACCGTACCCTCTTCGCGATGCGACTGCAATGTCACCGCCGCGGGAGCGTGACCTCGGGGCTGGGAGGTTGCCGGGATCTGCCATGCTCGGGCCGGTGACGACCGGCCGCCCGACCAGAGCCCGTTCCCACCGCCGCCCGCGAAGCCGAGCCATCCGCGTTGTCCTCGCGCTCGTCGCGGCGGCGGCGGTCCTGGGCGTCGCGGTGGTCGTGGTGCCGATGCTGCGACCGGCGGGGCCGCGCCCGCTCTTCCAGATGCCGGTGACCTGCGGCGAGACGTGGCAGCTGAGCACCTACCCCGGCCACGACGACTACGACGTCGATTTCTTCCCGACCGAGGGCGAGACCTGGGGACGGCCGGTGCTCGCGTCGTACGCCGGCACGGTCACCGTGGCGGGCATCAACGGCTCGCTGGGGGGCCGCACCCCGGAGAACCCGGATGGCCCACGGGGGCGCGGCGGCGGCTACTGGGTGAAGATCGACCACGGCGGCAAGTGGGAGACGCAGTACCTGCACATGCTCGAACCGCCACTGGTCACGGTCGGTCAGAAGGTCGCCCAGGGTGACCAGATCGGGCGGCTCGGCAGCACCGGCAACTCCGGCGCGCCGCACCTGCACTACGAGCAGCGCCGTGGCTGGGAGAAGGTCGAGACCTACTTCGACGGCGTCCCGTCGGGCATCACCACCGACGAACGCGAACAGATCCTCCGGCGGGTGAGCAACAACTGCCCGGCCGTCTCCTGAGGACCGCAGTTTGCCCGGCACGGCTCGGGGGCACTGATTCGGGGACAGTTCGGACGCAGGGAGGGAGCCGGCCATGGCCAAGGGTGACGTCGAGACCTACCACGAGGACGGGCAGTGGAAGAACAAGCCGGAGGGCCACGAGCGGGCCAGCAGTACGCATGACGTGAAGGCCGACGCGCAGGCCCAGGGCCGCGAGATGGCGGCCGACCGCGGCGTCGAACACGTGATCAAGAAGCAGGACGGCACGATCGGGGAGAAGAACACCTACCCCCGCAGCCGTGACCCCCGGGACATCGAGGGCTGACAGCCCCCAGCCTCAGCGGACCGACCTCCTCGGCGTGACCGAGGAGGTCGGTCCGTTTGTACCCGATCGGCGTCGAGCCGCTTTATCCCCGTACGAAAAATACGGGTGTTTTAGGGAGATATAGTCCGTTTCGGGGCTGGAGTGAAAGCTGGGAGTGGGCATGTCGTTTCGGGGCCGGCATCGTCCGAGCAGAATCGCAGCGCTGGCGGTAGCCGGCGCCGTGCTGGCCGACGAGCCCTGCGAGCAGTTTCAGGCCGCTACCACGTACGGGAACGTGGCGGAGCGGGCGGCCTTGGTGACCTCCGGGGTGAGGCCGGCCGTGGTGCCGGTGTTGAGGACCAGGGAGAACATCACCTCGGGTGCGTTGTCGGCCAGGGTGCGGCCGTTGCGGACCGCGAAGCCGAAGTTCGCGGCCGTGCCGACCTTGTACGACAGCAGGTCCGGGTAGAGCTGGCGGGCCACGCTCCAGCCGTACGCCTGCGGGCCCGGTGCGGTGCCGTTCGCCTTCACGACCCCGGCGACCGCGTTGGCGATCTCCTCGCCGCCTTCGGTCAGGTCGTTGCTGGGGTGCCGGAAGTTGGCGGGGCCCGAGAAGTCGGTGTCGTGGGGCCAGAAGATCGGCCACATCATCGGGTGCCCGGCGCGGTTGATCTGGCGCCAGCCGCCGGCGTCGGTGGCCAGCATGGTGCGACACCACACGCCGATCTCGGTGCCGTCGCGCAGCAGTGGCTCGTCATGGGAGACCTCAAGGACGATCGACTCGACGGTCGTGCCGGCGAAGCTGTTCTTGGCCTGGTCGACCCGCCACGCTGAGCGGTCCACCCGGGAGCCGTTCTTGACCGCGCCGTTGATGGTGGCGAGTTCCTCGAGGTCGACGAAGAAGGGGTCGGTGATCCGGCCGGCCCAGATCCGCACGTTGCCGCCGGTCGTCACCTCGCCGGTTCGACCCTCGGCGATGGGGGTGCCCATCGCGGCGTCGTCGCGGGCGTCCGCCCCGCTGAGTTCGTACAACTGGAAGACCTGCCGGGCGTCGCCGTCCGGCTCGCCAAAGGCGAACCGGTAGGTGAGGTCCTCCCTATCGCTGCCATTGATATGAATCTTGATCTCGTAGCGCGCCTCGGCGTGGAAGCCGCGCTTGATGTCAGCCTTGGTCACCGAGCTGTTGACGTCCATGACGAACACCGTGGCGCGGTCACCGTCGAAAACGTACAGGTCGTCGATGTACAGCTGACCGCCCTGGGCGGCGAGGGGGGTATCGAGGTGGTGCGACATGAGCTCACTCCCGGAACTGCCGGATTCTGGACTAATCCGAACATAGTGGGCACAAGCCGGGGCTCCCCGCGCATCGAGGCAATCGGTTGGGTGAGGTGAGCGCAGGCACCGACCGCGATGGGCCGCCCGAGTTGTTCTCGGACGGCCCACTCACCGGTGCCCGTGTCGTCAGACGCGAGACCACTTCTGGTTGGCGGCGCCGAGGCAGTCCCACAGGTGCAGCTTGCCGCCGTTGTTGGGGTTGGCCTCCCGTACGTCCACGCACTTGTTGGAGTTGAGGTTGACCAGGTCGCCGGCGGCGTTGAGAGTGAAGCGTTGCGCGGTGTTGCCGTTGCAGCTGACCAGGTTGACCTCGGTGCCGTTGGCGGTGCCGGCCCAGGCGGGGTCCATGCACTTGCCCATCGCGCGAATGGTCCCGTCGGAGGCGAAGGTCCAGCTCTGCGCCGCCGTGGTGTTGCAGTCCCAGATCTGGAGTTTGGCGCCCTCGACCGGGTTGGCGCCGGGGATGTCGATGCAGCGCCCGCTCTGCGCACCCCTGATCCGGTTGGTGCCGGGAGTCGGCTCGCCCCCGCCCCCGGAGGTGTAGCTGGACACCCGGACGTAGTCGACGAGCATCTGCTGCGGGAACTGGGTCGAGCCGTCCGGGTAGCCGGGCCAGTTACCACCGACCGCCACGTTGAGGATCATGAAGAAGGGGTGGTCGAACACCCAGCGGTTGCCGCCGAGCCGCGCCGGATCGACCCGGTGGTACTGCACCCCGTCGACGTACCACGTGATCACGTTCGGCTCCCAGTCCACCCGGTAGGTGTGGAAGGCGTCGGCGAGCGGCGCGCCCAGGGTGCGGCTGCCCGTGATGCCGCCACCGCCGGAGTAGCCGGGCCCGTGCACGGTGCCGTAGACGGTGTTCGGCTCCCGGCCGATGTTCTCCATGACATCGATCTCGCCAGCGTCGGGCCACCCGCCGCCGGTGCCGAGCATCCAGAAGGCCGGCCAGATGCCCTGGCCACGCGGGACCTTGATCCGGGCCTCGAATCGCCCGTACGTCTGGGTGAAGGTGGAAGCCGTCAGCAACCGCGCCGAGGTGTACTCGCAGCGCCCGTAGTGGCACTGGTAGTTGGCGGGGTTGTCCCGGCGGGCGGTGATGACCAGGTTGCCCTGGCCGTCGTGGACGGCGTTGCTGGTGCTGTTCGTGTAGTACTGCCGCTCGTTGTTGCCCCAGCCGCCGCCGCCGATGTCGAACCGCCACTTGTTCTGGTCGACGGGCGTGCCGGCGGGGGAGTTGAACTCGTCCTGCCAGCTGATGGGGCCGATGGCGGCCTCGGCCCGGTCGGGGTGCGCCGGGACGACGAGCGCCGTCGCGGTCGCGACGAGGGCGGCCGCCAGGAGTGCGAGGGGGCGGAAGCGGAGGCTGGGCCGGGCTGTGAACACGGGAGGCTCCTCAGCTTGGGGGTGGTGGTGAAGGCGGTTTACCAGGATAGAGAGCGCTCTCTAAAGCGAAGCATGTCGATATCGTGTCTTTCTGTCAAGACTGTTTCCAATATCACGACCGTCCGTTACCGCCCGATGCTGACCGGTGAGCGGTGGAGCGCCGAGCCCGGCCATCACGGTGCGACTGATCGATGCCTCCGAGATGGACGGCGCTGACCCATCGAAGGAGTTCGGCACGGCCGGGCGTTACTCGATAGCGGTCGAATCGACCCTTCCTATTGCCGTGGGGCGTCCACCCGGGACAGGATGACGAGGCGTGCCGGAAACGTTCTCGTAACCTGCGCGCTGCTGGTCTCTGTCACAAGGAAGTGGGAGTCAGTCATGAGCGAGGCGTCGACGGCGCTGGGTGTGCGCCTCTACCCGGATCTGGTCGAGCGGGGTGGCCTGGCCCCCGCGCTCATCGAGACCGCTGCCCGGCACGGGCTCGATGTCGGCCGGGTGACCGCGCCGGAGCAGGGGCGGGCCCGGTTCACCTGCGCGGAGCTGCACTCCGCCGAGGGCGTGGTCTGCGTGGGGCTGGGATCGCAGGCCCGCTACTTCATGATCGACGTTCGCGTCTCGGGAGAGGTTCTCGCGCGCGGTGACGTCATGGACCTGGTGCAGGTCGCCCAGGTGGCCGCGGCCTGGCGAGCCGGCCTGACCTTCGCCGAGCTGACCGCCCGATTCCCCTTCATGGAGGAGATCAAGCACCGCCCGGCGCCGGTGGCCCAGGTCAGCTGAGCCGCCCGGCAGGGCCGCGCCGCCGACCCCGACGGCGAACACCCGTTCAGCAGCGCAGCCGAGGTGGCAGTGGTGACTCGGCCCCGACGTCCCGGTTGAGGTAGGTCGACTGGGCGAAGGCGACGAAGCGTTCCGCGTCGGTTGCCGTGGAGGCCAGTCCGAACGAGACACGCACCGCGCCGCCGGTCGGCAGCCGCAGCGCGGCGAGGTACTGGTCGATCGTGTCGACCCCCGCCAACAGTCGCTGCCGGGTGGACGTCCGGCTGATCCCGAACGCGCCCTCGCCCGCGCCCGGGTTGCAGAAACAGCCGGTACGCAGGGAGAAGCCGGCCGCTGCCGCCTCCCGCGCGACGAGCCGTTCGTCGACCAGCGTGCCGTCCGGCTGGCGGAGGTTGAACGTCACCGTGCCACCGCGCCCCGCACCCGAAGTCGGCCCGTACACCTGGACCAGCGGCCCGCCGGTGTCGTGCCGCAGCGTGGCCAGCCGCTCCAGCAACCATTCGGTGAGCAGGCCGACCCGGGCGTGGACGAGGTCCACGCCGATCGAGTCGAGCCAGCGCAGCCCGAACTCCACGTCCGGGATGCTCAGGAAGTTGAGCGTGCCGTCCTCGAACGCCGACTCGTCGTCCATCGGCCGGTGCCAGTCGCCCTGCACGCTGACCGCGCGGATCGTGCCACCGGCGAACCACGGCCGGCGCAACCGGGCCAGCGCGGTACGGCGGGCCAGCAGCGCGCCGACCCCGGTGGGGTAGCCGAAGAGCTTGTACCAGCTCAGGCAGACGAAGTCCGGCCGGACGACGCTGAGGTCCAGCCGGTTCGTCGGCGCGAAGGCGGCAGCGTCGAGCAGCACGTCATAGCCCTGCTGCTGGGCCAGCTCGACCCAGCCCAGCGGGTGCTGCACCCCGGAGAAGTTGCTCTGCGCCGGATAGGCGAACAGCCCGCGACGACCGGGCCGACCCCACCGACCGGCCAGGCTGCTTCGGCCGGCGTCGAGCGCGGCGACCAGGTCCGTTTCGGCGACCCGCAGCTCCGGCCCGCTCAGCGGCACGTAGCGTACGGACGCGCGGGCCGACCGGGCGTACTCGCGGATGCCGTTGACCGAGTTGTGGTTGTCCCAGGTCAGCACCAGCGGCGCGGCCCGGCCGAAGTCGTACGCCTCGCCGACCAGCCGGCAGGCGCCGCTGGCGTTCGGGGTGAAAACGACCGCGTACTCGGCCGGGTCGGCGCGGAAGAAGTCGAGCACCGCGCGGCGTGCCGACTCCACCAGCGAGCCCGCCGCCACACTCGTGGGGTTCTCCGAGTGGGGGTTGCTGTACAGGCCGGCGAGCAGCCGATCGTGGTGGGCCCGAATCTGGGACCGGGCCGCGACCCCGGCTCCGGCGTAGTCGAGGTACACCTGCCCGTCGGTGTCCAGGTGTCGGTACTCGGTGGCGCGCAGCTCGTCGATCCGGCCGGTGGCGGCGTACCCCGGCAGTGCCGCGGGGGAGGTGTGCGGCGTCGGGTCAGGACGCACGACGGGAGTCCCGTCGGACCAGGACCGCCCAGGCCGCGCCCAGGAAGAGCAGCACGAAACCGCCGAGCACCAGCCAGTCGACCCACACCGGCCGGGAGAAGCTGTCGCCGTACGTGGCCAGCAGCGGCGGGCCGAGCGGGGAGCCACCGTCGCGCCAGAGCCGCTCCACCCCGGCGGTGTGCCCCAGGCCCTCGAACGCCCACCGGTTCGACATCGCGTAGCTGAGCCACTGACCGCCGACCGCCATGGCCGGCACCGGCAGGATCGCGCCGACGAACAGCACCTGCGGGAAGCAGAGCATCGGCAGCATGAGCGTCGCCTGGGCCGCGTCGGACACGGCCGCCGAGCACAGCAGACCGAGGGCGAGCGCCGCCGCCGAGGAGAGCAGCAGGGTCGCGTACAGGGCGGCGAAGTCGGCGCCGCCGACCGGCGGCAGCCGGTCCATGCCGCGTAGCACCCCGAGCAGGGCCAGGTCCACCAGGGCCAGCACCGGCAGCAGCACCGCGACCTTCGCCAACAGGTACGGGACCAGCCGGACGCCGGCCAGCCGCTCCCGGCGCAGGATCGGCAGCTCGGTGCAGATCTGGAGGAGCCCGTAGGTCAGCCCGAAGAAGAAGCCGCCGAACGCGATCCAGAACAGGATCATCACGGTCACCGTCGGGCTGGGTCTGGTCGGCTCGAACGCCCCCGGACGGAACAGCAACGCGAACATGCCGAGCACCATCAGTGGCGAGCCGAGCAGGATCGCCAGGGTCAGCCGGTTGCGGGCGACAATCTCCGCGTTGCGCGTGGTGAGCACCGCCCACTGGCGCAGCCGGCCGACGCGTCGGGGCGGCGTCGGGGCTTTGTCACCGTCGCCGGTGGCAGGTGACGGCTGCTCGGTGTCGCGCTGCTCGGTGTCGCGCTGCTGCTCGGTGTCGCGCTGCTCGGCGAAGCGATCGGGCCACTCGTCGGGTCGCGTCGCTTCGTCGAGCCGGAGGTGCACCTCGACGAGGGACCGCAGGCCGAAGAACTCCCGGGCGGCGGCCGGGGTGCCGGTGAACGCCAGGCGGCCCTGACGGGTCAGCACGACGACCCGGTCGCAGTGGTCCACGTCGGTGACCTGGTGGGTGGTCAGCACGACGGTGGCTCCCGTGTCGGCGAGCGCGCGGAGCACCCGGAGCAGTTCCACGGCGATCGCCGGGTCCAACCCGGAGGTGGGCTCGTCCAGGAAGAACACGCCGGGTCGGGTGAGCAGCTCGACGGCGATGCTGGCGCGCTTGCGTTCACCGCCGCTGAGCAGGCCGACCGGCGTGGCGGCCCGGTCGGTGAGTCGCAGCTCGGCGAGGACCTCCGCGACCCGGTCACTGATCTCGGCCGGTCCGGTGGTGGAGGGGAGACGCAGTCGGGCGGCGTACCGCAGGGTGCGGGCCAGGGGCAGCTCGCGGTGGATGATGTCGTCCTGCGGAACGACGCCGATGGTGCCGGCCGCGGCGGTGCCGTCGTACGTCACGGTGCCCGCCGCCGGTTGCTGCACCCCGGCGAGGATCTCCAGCAGGGTGGTCTTACCGGCGCCGCTGGCACCGATGATCGCGACCAGCTCGCCCGGGGCGATGTTCAGGGAGATATCGGCCAGGATCTGGCGACCGCTCCGGACGCTCTGGCCCAGCCCCTGAGCGGCGATGCCGACACCGGCACGCGGGGGAGACGTGGTCTGCTCGGTCGTCATGTCGGCGCTCGATCCGGTCGGGGAGTGGTCCGCCTGAATATCGTCCCTCGCCGATGTTACTGAGCGACCGCGCAGTGCGCCCGGAGTGGACGGTCAGCGACAGTCGTCCGTTCAGCCGGTGGTGGTCCGCGCCTGCGTCGGCACCTGGAGGAGATCCAGGCAGTTGCGCCACAGCGTCTCCAGCTGGGTCGGGTCGTTGAGCAACTTCGCCAGCAGGACCCGGCCCTCGATCTGGGCGACGATCGATCGGGCGGCCTCCCGGCTGTCGACCGACGGGCCCGCCAGGCCGTGCTCCTTCGCCTCGACGACGACCTGCTCGATGAGGTTGATCTGTTCCTCGAAGATCTCCTGGAGCCGACCGCGGATCTCCTCGGCCTGGTTGCTGAGTTCGAGGGCGAGGTTGCCGAAGAGGCAACCGGCGACCACGCCGGCTTTCTGCTGGCCGACGCGCTGGATCTCCTCGGTGGCCTCGAACAGGTCCCGGAGCCGCTGTAGCGGGTCGCGCTCGCTGCCGAGCAACTGCTCCCACTGGCGGCGCTGGCTGACCCAGTGCTCGTCGATGACCGTCCGGGCGAGCGCCTGCTTGGATTCGAAGAAGTAGTAGAAGCTCCCCTTCGGCACACCTGCCGCCGCGCAGATCTCGGCCACGCCGAGCGCCGTGTAGCCGCGCTGCTCGATCAGCGTGGCGGCGGCGTCGAGGATCTTGTTCTTCGCGTCACTCGTCCGACCCATGCCTCGACGATACACGACCGGTCGGCTAGCTTTTAGTAGACCAGTCGTCTAGTGAAGGTGGTTCCCTCATGAACAGCAGCCGCATGAACAGCAGCCAGGGACAGCGGGTCGTGGTGATCACCGGCGCCTCGCAGGGCATCGGCGCCGACCTCGTGGACGCCTACCGCAAGCTCGGGTACGGCGTCGTGGCGACCTCGCGCTCGATCGGCGCGTCCGACGACCCGGAGATCGTCACGGTCCGGGGTGACATCGCCGAGGCCGACACCGCCGAACGGGTGGTGCGTGCCGCCCTGGACCGCTTCGGGCGGATCGACACCCTGGTGAACAACGCCGGCATCTTCGTCGCCAAGCCGTTCACCGACTACACCGACGAGGAGTTCGACCTTGTCACCGGGATCAACCTCGCCGGCTTCTTCCACCTCACCCGACGCGTCCTGCCGCATCTGCTGGCCGGGGGCGCCGGGCACATCGTCAGCATCACGACCAGCTTCGTCGACCAGCCCAACTCGAACGTCCCGTCGGTGCTCGCGTCGTTGACCAAGGGTGGCCTCAGCTCGGCGACCAAGTCCCTGGCCATCGAGTACGCGACTCGCGGTGTCCGGGTCAACGCCGTCGCGCCCGGCATCATCAAGACCCCGATGCACCCGGTCGAGACCCACCAGACGCTCGCGGGCCTGCACCCGGTCGGCCGGATGGGCGAGACCAGCGATGTGGTCGACGCCGTCCTCTACCTCGAGTCGGCGCCGTTCGTCACCGGCGAGATCCTGCACGTCGACGGCGGCCAGAACGCCGGTCACTGACCTCCGGCCGAGGATCCCCGCGGTGGCGGGGCGTCCGCACCGGTGGTGTGGATCCTGCCCGGCGGCGACCGGTGGGACACCCCGCGCGGGGATAGGTGAGTGGTGCCCTCACCGCCTCGCGCGCCGGTGGATCACCGGTCGCCGCCGGTCGGCGTGATGGGGTGACGCCGGGGACGTCCTCGCCCGAGGCATGAACGGCCCAGTCGGGGGAAGACCGGCCGTTCCACCACCGAACAGGAGAGCCGGGATGAGAGCCGTCGTCTACCTCGACGTCCGGACGGTCGCGGTGCGGGAGGTGCCCGACGCGACACTGGAGGCGGAGACCGACGCGCTCGTGCGGATCACCTCCACCGCCCTCTGCGGCACCGACCTGCACATGTACGACGGACGGACCAGCGCCGAGCCCGGCCTGGTGCTCGGTCACGAACCGTTGGGCGTGGTGCAGGAGGTGGACGCCGCGGTGCAGACCGTCCGGCCGGGCACCCGGGTGGGGCGATCTGGTCGTCGCGGGCCGGGCGCGGCCCAGCATGATCGTCACCACGGCACCCTCGCCGACGCCCCCGAGCTGTATCGCCAGTTCGACCGGCGTGAGCACGGCGTGATCAAGGCGGTGCTGCACCCGAGTTGACCGGCCTGCGCGGGGCGGTGTGCGTCGTCGTGATCTTCGCTAAAGGGACGCCAGGGCACTGACCTGTCGTCCGGCACCCGTCGCTCCGAGCTGACGACGGTCGATGCGCACGGTCGGCAGAGGCGTGGGTCACATCAGCCGCCTGGAGCTCTTGGTGCGCCTCGCGTACGGCGTTGCGGCCGGTGCCCGATCATCATCGTTCGATGGCGTGACGTGTGCGCTGCGTTACCGGGCGAGCCGTCCCCGGCGCGTCTTGCCTGGTGGGAAGGCTGCGGGAACGGCCGGGGTCGATTGGCGCGTTGTCGCAGGTCGGCGTGGGTGCTGCGGTCAGACGGGGGCCTCGGGAGGGGCTGCGGTGGCGGCTGTGGCTGGCGAACACTGTGCGACATCTATATTGCCGGATTGTTACTTTTTCAACAGTCCCTCGCCTTGCGGATGGCCCTCCGGCCGCAATACGTTGCCGTCAACAACAAAACCAAGTGAAGGTTCAACCTTCCGGAGGCAACCGATGACGTTGGCGAGGTGGTACGAGCGATGAGCGACGTGCCCATCCTCCTTGAGATGCGCTCCATCACCAAGGAGTTTCCCGGAGTCAAGGCCCTCTCCGACGTCAACCTGGTGGTTCGCGCCGGCGAGATCCATGCCATCTGCGGCGAGAACGGCGCGGGCAAGTCCACCCTGATGAAGGTGCTCAGTGGGGTGTACCCGCACGGCACCTACGACGGCAAGATCATTTACCAGGGGTCGGAGAGCAAGTTCTCCGACATCCGGGCCAGTGAGAACGCCGGAATCGTGATCATCCACCAGGAGCTCGCGCTCATTCCAGGGATGTCGATCGCCGAGAACATCTTCCTCGGCAACGAGCCGCGCAAGCGGGGCGCGATCGACTGGAAGGCCGCGAACCGGATGGCGCTGGACCTGATGGCCCGGGTCGGTCTGCAAGAGGACCCGGACACCCTGATCAAGGACATCGGGGTCGGCAAGCAGCAGCTCGTCGAGATCGCCAAGGCGTTCGCCAAGGACGTGAAGCTGCTCATCCTGGACGAGCCCACCGCGGCTCTGAACGAGGCCGACTCCCGGCACCTGCTGGACCTGCTGCGCGGGTTCCGCTCCCGCGGCATCACCTCGATCATGATCTCGCACAAGCTGAACGAGATCGAGGCGATCGCCGACCAGATCACCATCCTGCGCGACGGCCGGACCGTGGAGACCCTCGACGTCAAGGCGGACGGGGTCGACGAGGATCGGATCGTGCGGGGCATGGTCGGCCGTGAGCTGAGCAGCCGGTTCCCGGACCACACCCCGAAGATCGGTGACGTCTTCTTCGAGGTCCGCAACTGGAACGTCCGGCACCCGATCTCCGCCGACCGGCAGGTCTGCAAGAACGAGAGCTTCGTGGTGCGCCGGGGCGAGATCGTCGGCTTCGCCGGCCTGATGGGCGCTGGCCGCACCGAGCTCGCGATGAGTGTCTTCGGCCGCTCCTACGGGGTGTACGAGTCGGGCACGATCATCAAGGACGGCAAGGAGATCGTCCTGAAGTCGGTCGCCGACGCGATCGACAACGGGCTCGCGTACGTCAGCGAGGACCGCAAGGCGATCGGCCTCAACCTGCTCGACGACATCAAGTCGTCGACGGTGGCCGCCAAGCTGTCCAAGATCTCGCACCACGGCGTGCTGAGCGAGGTCGAGGAGTACCAGGCGGCTGAGGGGTACCGCAAGGAGTTGCGGACCAAGGCCCCGACGGTCGACGAGAGCGTCTCCAAGCTCTCCGGCGGCAACCAGCAGAAGGTCGTCCTGGCCAAGTGGATGTTCACCGACCCGGACCTGCTGATCCTCGACGAGCCGACGCGCGGCATCGACGTGGGTGCCAAGTACGAGATCTACGGCATCATCCAGCGGCTCGCCGACCAGGGGAAGGGCGTCGTCGTCATCTCCTCGGAGCTGCCTGAGCTGATCGGGCTCTGCGACCGCATCTACACCGTGTTCGAAGGCTCCATCACGGGCGAGATCGCCCGGGCGGACGCCACCCCGGAAAACCTCATGAAGCAGATGACCTCGACGAAGAAGATGCTGACACGATGAGCCGATTGAAGGACCTTCAGAAGAACCTCTTCGGAGGCACCACCTCCAACGCTCGCCAGTTCGGGATGATCTTCACCCTGGTGGCGATCGTCGTCCTGTTCCAGATCCTGACCGATGGCCTCACCCTACGGTCGGACAACCTGATCGCGCTGTTCCAGCAGAACTCGTACATTCTGATTCTGGCCATCGGCATGCTCATGGTGATCGTGGCCGGGCACATCGACCTCTCGGTCGGCTCCGTCGCCGCCTTCGCGGGCATCCTGGTGGCCAAGTCGATGGCGGACTGGTCGCTGCCCTGGCCCGTGGCCATCCTGTTCGGCCTCGCCATCGGCGCGATCATCGGCGCCTGGCAGGGCTTCTGGGTGGCGTACATCGGGGTGCCGGCGTTCATCGTCACCCTGGCCGGCATGCTGCTGTTCCGGGGTGGCAACCAGTACATCGGTAACGCCAACACCATCCCGGTGCCGGAAGGCTTCCGGGAGATCGGCTCCGGCTTCCTGCCCGAGTTCGGTCCGAACACCGGCTACAACAACGCCACGCTGCTGCTCGGCCTGGTCGCGGCGGTTGCGGTGGTGTGGCGCGAGATCCAGGCCCGCAAGACCCGTCGGGCCATGGACGCCGACCCGGCGCCCATGTGGATCTCCATCCTGCGGATGGCCATCATGGTCGGGGTTATCGCCTTCGCCGCGCTGCGCTTCGCCAGCGGTCGCGTCGGTACCAGCTTCCCGATCTCCGGCATCATCCTGCTGGTCCTGGTGATCGCGTACTCCTTCTACACCCGCAACACGGCCGGTGGCCGGCACATCTACGCGGTGGGCGGCAACTCCCGGGCGGCCGAGCTGTCCGGCGTGAAGCTCAAGCGGGTCAACTTCTTCGTCATGATGAACATGTCCGTCCTGGCCGCGCTGGCCGGCATGATCTTCGTGGCCCGTTCGGCGGCCTCCGGACCGCAGGACGGCAACGGCTGGGAGCTGGACGCCATCGCCGCGGTCTTCATCGGCGGCGCGGCCGTCTCCGGCGGCATCGGCACCATCAGCGGCTCGATCGTCGGCGGTCTGGTCATGGCCGTGCTCAACAACGGCCTCCAGCTCATGGGCGTCGGCACCGACCGAGTCCAGATCATCAAGGGCCTGGTCCTGCTGCTGGCCGTGGCGATCGACGTCTACAACAAGAGCCAGGGGCGCTTCTCCATCATCGGGAGCCTGATGCGGCCGTTCCGCCGCGACGACTCCGCCCCACCCGCCTCACCGCCGGACGCGGAGCGCGAGCCCGCCAAGGCAGCGGTGTCCGGCTGACGGCCACCGACCTCTCCACCCGCCTCACATCAAGAAAGGCAAGTCCTCACCATGCGTAAATTCTTCGGCACGTCGGTAGTGGCCATCAGCGCCGCCGCCATGCTGGCCCTCGCCGGCTGCGGTTCCGGCCGCGACGGCGACAGCGGCTCCAGCGGCGAGGCAGCCAAGGGCTTCCCGGCCAACTCGCTGATCGGCGTGGCCCTGCCGGCCAAGACCTCGGAGAACTGGGTCCTCGCCGGTGACCTGTTCACCAACGGTCTCAAGGAGGCCGGTTTCCAGGCTGACGTGCAGTACGCCGGCGCGTCGACCACGGTTGCCGACCAGCAGGCCCAGATCACCGCCATGACCACCAAGGGCGCCAAGGTCATCGTCATCGGCGCGACCGACGCCGCGCAGCTGTCGACCCAGGTCGCGGCGGCGCACGCCGCCGGCGCCAAGGTGATCGCGTACGACCGACTCATCACCAACACGCCGGACCTCGACTACTACGTCGCGTTCGACAACTTCAAGGTCGGCCAGCTCCAGGGCCAGGCCCTGCTGGACGGCATGAAGGCCAAGAAGCCGAACGGCCCGTACAACATCGAGCTGTTCTCCGGCTCGCCGGACGACAACAACGCCGGTGTCTTCTTCAACGGCGCGATGAGCGTGCTCAAGCCGGAGATCGACAAGGGCACCGTGGTCGTCGCCTCGGGTCAGAAGGACGTCAAGCAGACCGCCATCCAGGGCTGGAAGGCCGAGGGTGCGCAGGCCCGTATGGACCAGCTGCTGACCTCGACCTACGGCAGCAAGGAGCTGGACGGCGTCCTCTCCCCGAACGACACGCTGGCCCGCGCCATCCTGACCTCGGTCAAGGGTGCTGGCAAGCCGACCCCGATCGTCACCGGTCAGGACTCCGAGGTTGAGTCGGTCAAGTCGATCGTCGCTGGCGAGCAGTACATGACGATCAACAAGGACACCCGCAACCTGGTGAAGGAGACCATCAACATGGTCAAGGCCCTCCAGGCTGGCAACACCCCGCAGGTGAACGACACCAAGTCCTACAACAACGGCAGCAAGGTCGTCGACACGTACCTGCTCCCGCCGGTCGCCGTCACCAAGGCGAACGCGGCTGAGGCGTACGCCAGCGACCCGAAGCTCGCGCCGCTCACCAAGTAATCACCGCACGGTAGGTAGTAACGCCGATGGGTCCCGGGTCTCCTCTACCGGGACCCATCGTCGTCCCCGCACCCCCGCACCAACCGGCATCGACCCGGAAGGAGGTCTGACCGTGGCGACACCAGTACGGGCCAGGCCAGCCGGCGTCGGCCGCAACACCGAATCCCCGCTGCCGTCGGTCCCCGGCGCCAGCCAGGAGGAGATCCGGCGGCAGAACCTCGGCGCTGTGCTGCGCTACGTCCACCTGCACGGACCGACGTCCCGCGCCGAGCTGACCAGCCGGCTCGGCCTCAACCGAAGCACCATCGGCGCCCTCGCGGCCGACCTGGTCACCAGCGGCCTGGTCACCGAGGATGCGCCGGCCACCACCCGCCGCGCCGGTCGCCCCTCACTGGTGGTCAGTCCCCGCTCCGACCGGGTCTACGCACACGCCTTGAGCATCGACGCGGACCGGCTGCGTGCCGCCCGGGTCGGCCTCGGCGGGCAGATCCTCGATCTGCGGGAGATCCCCCGACCCAGCGGCATGTCGGCGATCGAAGCCGTCGGGCCCCTCGCCGAACTGGTCCGCGACATGGAACGATCGGTGGCCGGCGACGCGCTGCTGGTCGGCGGCGCCGCCGCGGTCACCGACACGACCCGCGACCCGGACGGCAGGCTCCGGATCGCCAGCATCGACGAGACGCTCGGCGCCGCGCTGGAGGCGGAGTTCCGCTCCGGCCCCGGTTTCGTGGCCGGTGACCTGGCCGACATCGCCGGTCTGGCCGAGCACGTCCGGGGCGTCGCGGTCGGCATCGACGACGTCATCTACCTGCACGGCGACCTGGGCATCAGCGCCGGCCTCATCGTCGGTGGCCGACTGGTGATCGGTCACCGGGGCCACAGCGGCAAGGTCGGCCACATGGTCGTCAACCCCAATGGCCTGCCCTGCGGCTGCGGTTCGCGCGGCTGCTGGGAGACCGAGATCTCCGAGGCCGCGCTGTTGCGGCACGCGGGCCGTGACCCGAGCGACCGCGCGGCGGTGGCCGAGGTGCTGCGCGCGGCGGCGGACGGCGACCCGACTGCCCGCGCGGCGGTCGAGCAGGTGGCGGACTGGCTGGGCTTCGGCGTGGCGAACCTGGTCAACGTGGTCAACCCGGACGCCGTGGTGTTCGGTGGCTCGCTGCGCGACATCTACACCGCCGGGGCGGACGTGGTCCGGGACCGGCTGGACACCATGCCACTGCCCGCCTCCCGCGAGCACCTGCGGTTGCGCGCGGCGGCACTCGGCCGCGACGCGGTCCTGATCGGCGCTGCCGAGTTGGCGTTCGACAAACTCCTGGCCGACCCGCTGAACGTCGGCGTCGCGGGCCAGCCGGGCACCGCAGACTCGGCGTAGTCTTCCCCGCTCGGCAGGTCCCCGTGGGCCCGAGTGGACACCGCCGGACATCGGCGATGTCGAGTGGGTCACCGGGTTGACCTGGGCGGCAGCTCCTCCACCACGCTGCTGCCGCTGCCCGGCCGGGACTCCCACGACCAGGTCTCGTGCAGCCGGACCCGGCCGTCGGGCAGCACCGTCACCTCGGACACGCAGTGCCCCGACGAGGTCTCGCCGTCGGTGTTGAGCTGCACGTACCGGAAGTCCAACCGGTCGCCGTCGCGGGTGCCGACGAGCCGGCCGCGGCGGATGGACCCGCCCACGTACTCGGCCCACACCTCGCCATCCCGCTCGTGGTACGAGAAGACGGTCTCCGTGCCCACCTCGCCGGCGACCACCTCCGCCACGGCGGCGAACCGCCGCCCGTCCAATGAGAGCGACATGTCGCCGAACCTAGTCGATCCACCCTTGGCGTATCAGCTACCGTACGTTGTACGATAGCGGTCGTTGTCGGTTGGACGAGGGGAGCGTTGTGGCGACGAGTGGTGACGCGATAGTGGCGGAAGGGCTGCGCAAGCGGTATCAGGACCGGTACGCGCTGGACGGTTTCGACCTGCGGGTGCCATCGGGAACGGTGTGCGGCCTGCTCGGCCCGAACGGGGCCGGCAAGACCACCTCGGTACGGATCCTGTCCACCCTGCTCCGACTCGACGAGGGTCGCGCCGAGGTCGCCGGCTTCGACGTGATCCGCCAGCCCGACCAGGTGCGCTACCGCATCGGGCTGGTGGGGCAGCATCCCGCGCTCGACGAGGCGCTGAGCGGTCGGCAGAATCTGGTGCTCTTCGGTCGGCTGTTCCATCTGGGCCGCCGGCGGGCCCGGCAGCGGGCGGTCGAGCTGCTGGAACGTTTCGGTCTCGCCGACGCCGCCGAGCAGCCGGTCAGCACGTACTCCGGGGGTATGCGCCGACGACTCGACCTGGCGGCCGGCATGATCCTGGCCCCCTCGGTCCTCTTCCTCGACGAGCCCACCACCGGGTTGGACCCGCGTGGCCGCAACGAGGTGTGGGAGTCGGTCCGGGAGTTGGTGCGCACCGGCACCACCGTGCTGCTCACCACCCAGCAGTTGGACGAGGCCGATCAACTCGCCGACCGGATCTCCGTGGTCGAGGCCGGCCGGGTGATCGCCGAGGGGACCCCGGACGACCTGAAGGCCCGGCTCGGCGGCGATCGGATCGAGGTGGTCGTCGCGGCGCCGACCGACCTTCCCACTGCTGTCGCCCAGATACGCCGGGCGGCCGACGATGAACCGACGGTCGACGTGGACCGGCGGATGGTGAGCGTCCGGGTCGGTCACCAGGCCGGCGCGCTCGTCGACGTGCTGCGTGCGCTCGACGCCGTGAACGTCCCGGTGGCGGACGTCGCGCTGCGCCGACCGACCCTGGACGACGTGTTCCTGCACCTCACCGGGGACCGGGCGTCGACGGCCGAGGTGGCCGCATGAGCGCGGTGAGCATGCCGGCCCCGGCGGTGGATCTGACGCCCGGCCGGCCCGCCCTCCTGGCCGACAGCAGCACCCTGATCTGGCGCGCTCTCGCCAGGTGGCGACGCGATCCTGGGCCGCTGATCGCCTCGCTCGGCTTCAACATCCTGATCGTGCTGATGTTCGCCTACCTGTTCGGCGGCGCGTTGCAGGTGCCCGGCGGTGGCAGCTACCGGGAGTTCCTGATGCCCGGCATGTTCGTGATGACCATGGTGTTCGGCATCAGCCTCACCACGATCGCCGTTGCCGAGGACCTGGAGCGCGGGGTGACCGACCGGCTCCGGTCGATGCCGGTCTCGCCGCTGGCGCCGCTGGCGGCCCGGGCCGTGGCCGACATGCTGTTCGCGCTGGTCACTCTCGGGGTCCTGCTGCTGACCGGCCTCGCGATCGGTTGGCGGGCGCACGGTGGGGTCGGTGCCACGCTGGCGGCGGTGGGGTTGATCCTGCTGCTGCGCTTCGCCCTGATCTGGGTCGGGATCTTCCTCGGGCTGATCGCCCGTGGGCAGACGGCGGTGGTGGCCGTGCAGACTCTGGAGTTTCCGCTCGGTTTTCTCTCCAACGCGTTCGTCGCACCGTCCACCATGCCCGCCTGGCTCGGTGCGGTGGCCGCATGGAACCCCCTGTCGGCGACCGTTGGTGCCACCCGCGAACTGTTCGGCAACCCCGGTTGGGGTGGCGACTCCTGGGCAGCGCAGCACTACCCGTGGCTGGCGGTGGTCTGGCCGCTCGTACTGGTCGCGGTCTTCCTGCCGCTCTCGGTCGCCCGCTACCGGCGACTGGCCGGCTGAGCCTGAGCAGGCGAGAGTCCGCGCTGACGGGTGCTCGCCGAGGCCCGCGCCTCGACGAGCACCCGTCGCGCGCCTAGGCGATCCGGCGAACCCGTCGCACCGCTAGGTAGACCAGGAGCACGGCGAGGGCGACGAAGATGCCCGTCTCGATGCTCTGGAACAGCCAGAACCGGTCCGCTGGCTGGTACAGCTGCCAGTTGTACGCGCCCGGCTCAAGGCCCAATTCGGACCCGCAGACCTGACCGTCCGGCCCTTTGCCGCCCGGCGGGCACTGGATCCGGGTGTCCTCCGCGATCATCGTCCCGTCCGGGTTCCGGACACCCTGGGTGAGGATCCAGTCCCCGCGGCTGATCACCGGTGGCCCGTCCCCCTCGATCGGGAAGGTCTTGGTGCGGGCGGGCTGGTAGTGCGGTCGGGCCAGGATCTCCACCGCCGCTCGTACGCCGATGAACCCGGCGAGCGTGATGCCCATGGCGGGCAGCATCCGCTTCCACACCGTGCCGGCGAAGATGCCGAGCGCCACGGCGAAGAGGGTGTAGCCGATCGGAGCGATGCCCTGCACATCGAAGACGATCATGCCCAGCCGGCCTTCGTGAGCGGCCTGGGTCAGCGGCTCCACCCACCAGGACATGCCCAATCCGTAGCCGCTCGCGAGGAGCAGCACGGACGCGCCGACCAGCCCGAACTTCACCAGGGCCCACCGGTTCCGGCCGACACCCTGGGTCCAGACGAACCGGTGCGTGCCCTGCTCCACCTCGCGGGCTACCAGCGGGGCGCCCCAGAACAGGCCGACCAGCACCGGCAGGGTGATCAGCAGAACGGCCAGCAGGTTGAGGTTGCTGTACTGGCTGCTGAAGCGGTGGAAGCTCGCGTCACAGGTCTCAAGGGTCGTCTGCGCCACGTCGGCGCGGGCAAGCTGACTCACGCAGTCCGTCAGCCCGAGGTCGCTGAAGGTGCTCCGCATCGACAGGCCGATCGGCACCAGCAGGGCGGCCAGCGCCGCGAACGCCAGCAGGGTGAAGAGCGCCTGCTTGCGGTGTTGCCGCCAGGTCAGCCAGATCATGCTGCCACCCCCCACTCGCTGTGCTTGGTCTGCGTGGTGCCGTCGGCCAGGTAGGCCAGCACGACGTCCTCCAGGCTCACCTCGCGGACCGTCCAGGCCGCATCGGTGACCGGCCCGTCGGTGCGGACGAGCAACGTGGACTGCCGGTCGGTGTGGCTGGCCCGGACCACGGCGGCGACGCCCCCGATAGCGCCGCCGTCGTGGCGCGGCCCGACCAGTTGCCGGTGCTCGGCGACCAGGTCGTCGACCGCGCCGGTGAGCTGCACCTGGGAGGCGTTCAGCACGATCAGGTAGTCGCAGACCCGTTCCAGGTCGGCCAGCAGGTGCGAGGAGAGCAGGACCGTGGTGCCTGACTCCGCGACGCTGCCCATCAGCGACTGGAGGAACTCCCGGCGGGCCAGGGGGTCGAGGCTGGCGACCGGTTCGTCGAGCAGCAGCAGCCGCGGCTGCTTGGCCAGTGCCAGGGCAAGCGCGACCTGGGCCCGTTGACCGCCGGAGAGCTTGCCGACCGGCTTGTCCGGCGGTATGCCGAGCTGCGCCAGCCGGGTACGGGCCAACGCCGCGTCCCACCGCTTGTTCAGTTTGCCGCCGGCGAGCACCAGCTCGGACGCCGTGAAGTCCCGGTACAGCGGGGTGTCCTGGGCGACGAAGCCGATGTCGGCCAGGCCCTCCGTGTCGCCGTACGGGGATCGGCCGAACACCCGGACCGCGCCCGCGTCGGGCTTGAGCAGCCCGACGGCCAGGTGCAGCAGCGTGCTCTTGCCCGCGCCGTTCGGCCCGACCAGCGCGGCGATCCGTCCGGCCGGCAGGTGCAGCGAGCAGTCCCGCAACGCCCAGGTGCTGCCGTACCGCTTGCCGAGCCGGTCTGCTTCCAAGACCATGTCCATCCCGTGTCCTCTCGTTCCGCTCACGCGGGCTCCTTCTGTGGGGCGTCGTCGGCGAGGGTGGCGCGCAGCGTCGTCTCCACCAGGGCGATGACGTCCTCGGCCGTGAGGCCGGCGGCTTGCGCCCGGTGTAGCCAGGCGACCAGGTCGTCGCGCAGCTCGGCCTGATTGGGCAGGGAAGCGCTGGCCAGGGTGCGCTGGACGAACGTGCCCACCCCGGGTCGGCCGCCGACCAGACCCTCGATCTCCAGCTCCCGGTACGCCTTCAGCACCGTGTTCGGGTTGATCGCCAGGGATTGCGCGACGTCCCGAACCTTCGGCAACTGGTCGCCCGGTGTCAGCAGGCCAACCCGCAGCGCCTGTTTCACCTGCTGCACAAGCTGCATGTAGGTGTTCACCTTCGACCGGCTGTCCAGTACGAACTCGATCACTCCCGATGATCCTTCCTGTTGTCCTACGACAGTAGGACTAATAGACAGCTTCATCGGTGACCCACCGGCTGTCAAGTGCGGCGCGGCACGTTCTGTCCGAACGCGGCCCGTCCGGTCCGGCGCGCCGCGTTGCCGCGGGCCCGCCGCTGTCGGTGCGGCGGGCCGACCCTGGTGGCACCGGCAGGCCAGCGGTTGGCACCGACGGGTCAGCCCGAGGGGAAGGGACCGGCAGCGATCCGCGTGAACGGGGAGGTGTTCGATGGTCACCAACGAACTGACGACGTCGAGGGCGACTCCACTACAGGTCGCTCGCGCCCGGGGCCGGGTACGCGGGCGGTTGATCCTGCTCGGCCCGGCGTTCGTCGCCGCCGTGGCCTACGTCGACCCCGGCAACTTCGCCACCAACTCCGCCGCCGGTGCCCGCTACGGCTATCTGCTGGTCTGGGTCGTGGTGGTGGCCAACCTGATGGCGATGTTGGTGCAGACGCTGACCGCGAAGCTGGGTCTGGCCACCGGGCGCAGCCTGCCCGAGCTGTGCCGGGAACGCCTACCCCGCCCGGTGAACCGGGTGATGTGGGTGCAGGCCGAGTTGGTCGCCATG
Organism: Micromonospora sp. BQ32; assembly: GCF_059358895.1. Taxonomy (NCBI): domain Bacteria; kingdom Bacillati; phylum Actinomycetota; class Actinomycetes; order Micromonosporales; family Micromonosporaceae; genus Micromonospora; species Micromonospora sp. BQ32. The sequence continues at coordinate 118,783 of NZ_JCADBI010000003.1, forward strand.
GCCACCGACCTGGCCGAGGTGATCGGTGGCGCGGTCGCCCTGTACCTGCTCTTCGGCATCCCCCTGCTGCCCGGCGGGATCATCATCGGCACAGCCGCGTTCGCCGTGCTCGCGCTGCGCTCGCGCGGGTACCGCGCCTTCGAGATCGCCATCGCCGTCCTGCTCGGGGTGATCGTGCTGGCCTTCGCCGCCAACCTGCTCGCCTCCGGCTCCGATCCCGGCTCGGCCATGGCCGGCATGGTGCCGCGCCTCCAGGGCACGGACAGTGTGCTGCTGGCCGCCGGCATCCTCGGCGCGACCGTCATGCCGCACGTCATCTACGTGCACTCCGCGCTCACCCGCGACCGCATTCCCGCAGCCGACGACACCGAGCGCCGAATCCTGTTCCGCGGCCAGCGCACCGACGTGCTGCTCGCCCTGAGCGCGGCCGGCGCGGTCAACCTCGCCATGCTGCTGATCGCCGCGGCCAGCTTCCGGGGCGGCGGCCCGGGCGGCGCGGACAGTCTGGAGGGGGTGCACGCCGGGCTCGGCCAGACCATCGGGACCGCCGCCGCGTTCGGGTTCGCCGTCGCGTTGCTGGTCTCGGGGCTCGCCTCCACGAGCGTCGGCACCTACGCCGGAGAGGTGATCATGCAGGGCTTCCTGCGGCGGCGGGTGCCGCTGCTGCTGCGTCGGCTGGTCACCCTGCTGCCCGCGCTGGCCGTGCTCGCCATCGGCCTCGACCCGACCCAGGCGCTCGTGTTGTCCCAGGTCATCCTCAGCTTCGGCATCCCGTTCGCGCTGATCCCGGTGGTCGCCTTCACCCGCCGACGCGACCTGATGGGCAACCTGGTCAACCACCCGCTCACCACCGCCGCCGCGTCCCTGGTGGCCGTGCTGGTGGTCGCGCTCAACACGTTCCTCCTCTGGCAGGTCGTCGCCGGCTGAGCCGGCTGGTCGGCGTCGCCGGCTGAGCCGGCCGGTCGGGGCCTCCACATGTTGGTTACTGAGGTAGGACGCCTGCGGCCACTGCCTTCAAGTCCGCAACTGGCACATTCCCGTTTCCTCCGACGACGATCACCACACCGTTTGGCGTTGTGATCACCACATTGTGGGCTGTGACCTCAGCACCCACGAATTTGGTGAGCTGGGCTCGGCCAGCCGGAACGTCGTAAGTATCGATCACCTCGGCACCCTTGATGGCCCATCCGGTCAGCCATTCGGTGACCTGGTCTCGATCAGCCTCAGCTGTCGTCCGTTCCGGACGTAGCACCGAGATGTCTAGCCAATTGCCACCATTGGGCAGCACATATGTACGCAGTGTCGTTGCGGCGGTCGGATGTTCCGACGCGGGCACGGAGCCGTCGTTGTGCAACTGGTCCTCGGACACTGCGTAAGTATCAGATCCGTTGCCTGGAACACCGACCCGGAGTCCGTCGGGCACGAAAGTGACACGGTAGCCATCGAGCGGTTCGTGGATCGGGTCCGCAGCTACGGTCGGCGAGGCGGCCGCGATCGAATCAGTGGTCGAGCTGGGAGGAGAGGCGAGATGGGCCGGTCCTGTCAGCGTGACTACGAATGCAGCGGCAACGGCTGTCGCGGCCACTGCGCCGCCTGCCGCTGCGGCACGTAGAACCCGGCGCCTGCGTATGCCTCGATGCACCCCGGTAATGAACGCGTCGGTGACTGGAAGGGAGAAGTCCCCCTTGTTCAGGATGGCTAGTTCGTCGGTGGGGTTCTCGGCCACCAGGATCACCCTTCTGCTTTCATGGTCGCACGGAGGCTGGACATGCCTCGGGAGAGTTGAGACCGCACGGTCGCTGGGGTGCACCCCAGCAGGCGGCCGATCTCGTCGTCCGTCAGATCAGCCACGTATCGCAGAGCGATCGCCGCCCGCTGCTTCGGCGGCAGGGTCGCGAGGATCTGCCGGACCGCAGCAATCGAGTCCACCGCGGCCAGTGCGATGTCCTCGCGTGGCGTTTCCGGGATCTTGTCAGTCAGCATCGGCCTGCGACGTCGTCGCTCGTTGAGGAAAAGATTGACCATGGTGCGCTGGGCATAACCGACGGGATTCCCGTCCGAGCGCAGCCTTGACCAGGCGAGTCCGACGCGAATGAGGGTTTCCTGGGCGAGGTCTTCCGCAGCGGTTCGGTCCAGCGTCAGGATGTGGCCTAGACGCAGGAGCCCGGGAGCGCTCTGTTGTACAAACGCCTCGAACCCGGAGCCGTCCGGTGGGAATGCTGACACCTTCACACTATGACTACACGGCAGGTCCCCAGAGATGTTGCATAGGCTCCTGAGTTCTCTCAGAACGAGGTGGCTGCCTGCGCCCGGACATCCTCACGGGCCTTATACCTGTGAGTCATTTTCATGACTCACAGGTATAAGGCGTTGGAGACCATGTCGGGCCGGGCCCGCGTGGGTGGCCGGCCGCGTGGTGGCGGTTGCCGCCTTTGCGGTGAGCCAGCCAGGCCAGCGGGGCGGGTGTGGTCAGGTGCGGCGCCCCTCGTCGCGGGCCGGGATCTCCTGACGCTGTTCGAGCGCGTCCGCCGGGTTGGCGTCGGCCGGCAGCGACGTCACCTCCTCGAGGGTGCCCGCCGGGAAGGCGCCCTGCTCGGCCAGGTCGGCCTCGGCCGCCTCCGGGTCCACGTCACCCGACACCCGGTCCGGCGGCCCGACGTCGAACGCGTCCTGTCGTTGCTCAAGGGCATCCGCCTCCGGCGGAGGAAATGTGCTGCCCTGTTCGTCCCGGTACGTGCTCATCGGAGCCTCCCACCCGGCGGGTGTCGACATGCCGCCGGGCCGCTGCCTACCCGCCACCGCCGTACTCAGGCCGCCAGGCTGGTCAAAGTCTGGGCGGTCTCCGGGAACGTGCCGCCTCCACAGCAGCCCCTTCCCGGTATCTGCGCGGATCTTGAGCGGTCTGGCGGCACGCCGTCGGCGTCATGCCCGGCGGCAGTGGCCCGCGGCCGGATTGTGCACCCGGGTGGGTGCCCCCAGGTCGACCGGGGCCGGGCCGCCCGAGCAGGCCAGCGCGCCCACCTGGCCGCCGGCGAGGATGGGCGCCGATGCGGTACCGGTCAGCGCCAGCGGCCCAGCCACCCGCGTCCCCACGACCGTGACGTGGTCGGTGGTGCCGGTCAGCACCACCGCGCCGCGTACCTCGGTGTTCAGCAACTCGACGGCGGTGGCGCCGGACGCCGCCAGGATTCCGGCGATCGAGGAGCCCTGGGCGACCAGGGCGGCGCCGGGCGTGACGGTGACCGGGCCGGTCACGGTGGCCGAGCGCAGGCAGGTGACACCGGCGGTGACGGTCAGCGGGCCGGCGTGTCGGCCGGTGACCACGGTGGTGCAGGCCGGTGGTGGCGGGATCAGGGTGGCCACGAACGCGCGAGCCGACCCGATGTTGCCGACCGCGTCGATGCCCCGGTACTCGATGGTGTGCCGGCCGTACCCGGGAGACCGCTCAGCGAACGGGGACACGGACAGGCCGCCGGTGCCGAGGTTGCCGTAGACCAGGCCGTCCACGTCGGTGCCGGTGGCGGTGAACAGGAACGGCGATCGGGCGTCGGTGGGCCAGCCGTAGTAGTTGTGCCACCCGTCGCCGTCGAGCCGGAACTCCGAGGTGACCTGGCCGCTGCCGTCGTCGGTGCCGGTCAGCCCCATGGTGAACGGGCCGTTGTACACGTACTCGGTGGGTCGGCCGGGCCGGGTGACGGTGAGCAGCGGCTCGGAGAGGGCGTACGCCACGTTGGGCCGTGTGGCGTCGACCGTCCAGGAACGCGTCACCGCCTTGTCGGTGCCCGGGTCGCTGACCCGGGCGGTCAGCCGGTGGGTGCCTCGCGACAGGCGCAGGGCACCCAGGTCCACGTCCCGGTCGGTGCCGGTGTCGGCCACCGGCCGGCCGTCGAGCGTCCAGCGCACCCGCGGCGCCCGATCGGTGGGCTGGTTGGTCCGCACGTACACCACGTCGTGCGCGCCGACCGGCCGGTCGGTCGCGGTGGCCGCGGTGATCGCGAGCGGCGACTCCACCACAGAGGTACGCACCGCGGTGTCCACGGTCCACGTGCGGGTCTGGGTCAGCGCGGGGGAGCGGCGGACCGCCGGGTCGCGGACGAACTCCGTCGGGTCGGTCACCGTGGCGGTCACCGTGTGCCGGCCGGGGGAGAGCCGCAGTTTCCGCAGGTCCAGATGGCGGGTGTTGCCGGTGCGCGGCACCGCCCGGCCGTCCACCGACCACGTGACGGTCAACGCGTGGCTCACCGGGTGCAGGGTGTCCACCCAGAGCAGTCGGTCCGCGCCAACCGTCTGCTCGGTGGCCGTGCCGCCCTGCACGATGCCGACCCGGGCGGCGATCCGTTCGGTCATCCGCTCCCGGCCGACCTGGTCGAAGTAGAAGCCCAGCGACTTCATCATCGAGTGTCGGCTCGGTCGCCACACCCCACGCTGGAGGTACAGGCCGCCCTCGTAGCGGCCGATCGTCCCGCCCGACTCGCTCGGCTCACCCAGCCAGCGCCACCACTTGGCCCGGGTGTCGCGCATCTGCCGTTCGGTCAGCACGGTGTGGTGCACCGAGTCCGGTTCCGGCCCGCTGTAGGTGTCGCCCGGCACCCCGCGGCCGTAGTAGTCGTACTCGTCCTGCAGGCCACCGAGCGAGTGCCCCAGCTCGTGCGGGCTGATCAACGCGGAGAGCGCGTTGCCGCCGGAGGCGGTGGCGTTGCTGCCGCCAGCCCCACCGTAGGTGCCGCTGTTGGCCAGCGCGATCAACTGCCGGTTGCCGGCGTTGCTGCCGACGGCCAGGTCGGCGTACGCGTTCGCGGCGGTGCCGTCGACGGTGAGCAGGCGTTGCACGCTCGCCGGGTTGCAACCACCCCAGAACCCCATGCCCAGCGCCGTGTCGCGTTGCGGCGCGGACAGGCCGGGATCGCAGTCCACCCCGGACTCGGCCGAGACGATCTCGACGGCGTAGACGTTGAAGTAGCTGCGGTAGGACTTGAACGGCTCGATCGTCCACAGGGTGTTGAGGTGCCGGTCCACGTGTGCTCGGAAGGTGGGCAGGTCGGCCTCGGTGTAACCGTCGCCCAGCAGCACCAGGTTGAACCGCGTCGCCGGATCACCGGTGACCTGGATCGGCACCACGGTGGCGCTGGCCACCGGGGCGGCCGGTGTGGCGGCGGCCGGTGAGGCGACCGTCAGCCCCGCCGTGACCAGCGCCGCGACGCACAACCCCGCTCTGATCCGCACCCTGCGCCCCTTCCCTGTGCCGGTCGGCTTGGCGGTGCCGGGCGTCGGGCCCGGCGGGGGCGCCCTCGTCCGGGTCTGCCGTGACCGTGGACATCTCGGACCGTACCGGTCTCCGCACCGACAGGTAACCCTCGACGGTCAGTCGGTCGTCTCCTCGGCTGTGGTGCCCCGGCGCGTTCCGGCGGCCAGCCCGAGCGCCAGCAGCACGCACACCGCGCCGACCAGGAAGAACAACGAGGCGGTCGGCTGGCCCAGCCACTCCCAGTACGGGTGCCAGGCGGGGTGCGGCTCGCCAAGGTGGTGCCACAGCAGGGACGGGACGCTGAACAGCACGGGCAGCCACCACAGCACCGTGGCCACACCGATCAGGCCGTGCACCGCGCCGCGGCGACGGCGTCCCGCGATGCGTCGGCTGACCCAGCCGAAGACCACCCAACCGGCCACCGCGCCCAGCACCGTGCCGAGCACCCCGGCGGGGACCACCAGGGGCGGCGGCGCGCGGTGCAGCTCGACCGAGAGGTAGCTGGCGTCGACGGCGGTCTGCGAGGAGATCGAGGCGTTCAGGACGGTGTCGCCCCGTCGGGCGGTCAGCGCGGTGTCGGTGATCGCCTGCGGGGTGGCGCACATCTTGTCCGCACAACTGACGCCGTCGGACACCTGTGGGTCGTACACCTGCCAGCCGGCACCGGTCAGGCGCTCCCGGGCCACCGTGACGATCTGCTCGGCGGGCACCGGCGGCGCGCCGAGGGCGACGGCGCCGGTGGCGCTCTCCTGATACTCGCCGCCGTCACCGAACAACAGGGTCTTGACGGTCCCCAGGCGCAGCGCGTGCCCGTAGACGACGAAGAGCGCCGGCGGGGTGTCGATCTCGTCGAGGTCGTGGCCGGGGAAGACCTCAGTCAGGATGGCGCCGGCCTCGGCCCGGTCGGGCTGCGGTCGAGACGTCTCCCAGGCGGCCCGGCTGGCCAACGCGCCGGTGAAGAGACCGCAGATGACCGCGGCGAGCGGCACCCAGGCGACGGCGGCGCCACCGGCCGGGCGGCCGAGGCGGCGCAGCAGACGCCGTCCGAACCGGTTGGCCGGCGCGGTGTCGCTCACGGACATGGCCACCCTCCAGCTTCAGAATCAGGCGGAGCGACAGTACATCGACCAGGGGTCCGGGCGCGTCCCCCGGATGACCGCCGCCGGTGGCCGGGATCGGCCAGGATGGGCGGGTGGCCGGTCACGGCCGCGACGAGGAGGGTGGGCGATGCGGGTACGCGGACGGTTGACCTGGGGGCGGCGTGCTCGGGCGGGGGCGGTGCTGACCGCGCTGCTGGCCGGCGTGCTGCCACCGGCCGTGGTGCTGGCGCCGGGTGCCGCCACGGCGGGCGCGACGGCGGGGACGCCCGTCTGCCAGGTGCGCGACGACCGGCTCCGCGAGATCTCCGGGATGGTCGCCACCGACGACGGGTACGTGGTGATCAACGACGGGGCCGACGACGAGGCCCGCCGCCGGATCTTCTTCCTCGACCAGCGCTGCGCGGTGGCGCGTACCGTCTCCTTCCCGTCCCGGCCCCGGGACACCGAGGACCTGGCCATCGGCCGGGACGGCACCGTCTGGGTCGCCGACATCGGCGACAACGACCGCTCCCGGCCGACGATCGGCGTGTGGCGGCTCGCGCCGGGGGCGGAGCAGCCGGTGCTGCACCGGATGAGCTACCCGGACCGTCCGCACGACGCCGAGGCGCTGCTGCTCGACGCGTCCGGCCGGCCGCTGGTCGTCACCAAGGGCGGCAGCGGCACCGTCTTCCTGTACGCGCCGACCACCGCGTTGCGGTCGGACGCGACGACGCCGCTGACCGCGCTCGGCCAGGTGACAGTGCCGTCGACCACGACCAGCAACCCGTTCTCGTTCCTGGGGCGCGGGGTGATCACCGGCGCGGCGAGCGCCCCGGACGGAGGACGGGTGGTGCTGCGCAGCTACGCCGACGCCTTCGAGTACGACGTGCCCGACGGCGACGTGGTCCGCGCGTTGACCACCGGCGCCCCGCGGATCACCCCGTTGCCGGACGAGCCCCAGGGCGAGTCGATCACCTACAGCCGCGACGGCCGGTCGTTGCTCACCGTCTCCGAGTCCGCCGGTCAACCAGCCGGCACCCGCCCGACGATCCTGCGCTACCCGGCCACCGCCACCACGGCCACCGCCGCGCCTTCCACGGAGTCCGCTGACCCGGTGTCGCCCACGGCGGTCCGACCGGCCGCCGGGGAGGTCGGTGGCGGCGTGGGTGGACGAACCTGGCCGCTGGCGGTCGGCGCGGGAACACTGCTGGCCCTGCTCGGGCTGGCCGGCGTGCTGCGGTGGAGGCACACCGTGCGTCGGTGAGCGGACCGGGCCTGCGGCAGGATGGGGGGATGTCCGTCCTGTCCACGTTGCGCCACCCGATCATCGCCGCCCCGATGGCTGGCGGCCCGTCCACGCCCACGCTGGTGGCCGCCGTGTCCGCCGCGGGTGGGCTGGGCTTCCTCGCCGCCGGAATGATCGACACCGGCCGGCTGGTCGCCGACGTCGCCGAGGTCCGCGCGGGCACCGATCGGCCGTTCGGCGTCAACCTCTTCCTGCCCGACCTCGGCGGCGTCGACGAGGCCGCCATCCAGGCGTACGCCCAACGGCTCGCCCCGCAGGCCGCGCAGCGCGGGGTGAGCCTGGGCGAGCCGGTGAACGGCGACGACGCGTACCCGGAGAAGCTGGCCGCGCTGCTCGCGGACCCGGTCCCGGTCGTGTCCTTCGTGTTCGGGCTGCCCGACCGGGCGGCGGTGACCGCCCTGCGCGAGCGGGGCACCGAGGTGTGGGCAACCGTCACCCGCCCGGAGGCCGCGACCGCCGCCGCCGAGCTGGGTGTGGACGCGGTGGTGGTGCAGGGCACCGAGGCCGGTGGGCATCGCGGCGGCCTGCCGGACGACGACGACTACGGGCTGCTGCCGCTGCTCCGGCTGACCGCCGCCCGTTGTGACCGGCCGTTGGTGGCCGCGGGTGGCCTCGTCGACGGTCCCGGGGTGGCCGCCGTGCTGGCCGCCGGCGCCGCCGCCGCGCAACTCGGCACCGCCTTCCTGCGCTGCCCGGAGGCGGGCAGCTCGCCGATGCACCGGGCGGCGGTGGCCAGCGCCACGCCGACCGCGTTGACCCGGTCGTACACCGGCAAGCGGGCCCGTGGGGTGGCCAACGACTTCCTGCGCCAGCACGACGCGGTGGCACCGCGCGGCTACCCCCAGGTGCTGCACCTGACGCGTCCACTGCTTGCCGCCGCCCGACGGGACGGGGACGCATCGGTGGCCAACCTGTGGGCCGGGCAGGCGCACCCGCTGGCCAAGGACCTGCCGGCGGCGCAGGTGGTCGCCGAGGTCAGTGCCGGCGCCCGGGCCGCGCTGGCCACAGTGGCCGAGCGGTCCAGCCGCTGGGGCTGACCAGGGCGCCGGCAACCGGCTCGGGCGGGCGGAACAGGGCCGACGGGCAACCCGTTAGAGTCTCGCCGTGATTGAGATCGGTGCGCAGGTCGAGCTGTCCCACCCGGCTGAGCGAGTCTGGCGCGCGCTGACCGATCGGGAGTTGCTCGGCCGCTGGTTCGCCGAGGCCGAGACGGTCGAGGGCGTACCGGACCGGATGTTGCTGCACACGGCCGGCCTGCCCGGCTTCGAGGCCAACGTCGAGGTCGAGGTGACGGAGCGGCAGGAACCGGACCTCCTCGTGCTGGCCTGCGACGAGGCCGGCCGGCTCAGCGAGCTGACCTGCACGGTCACGGCCACGAAGCAGGGTTGCCGGTTGGAGCTGCGGGAGGTCAGCACGCACGGCGCGTGGTCCGCCGAGCAGCACGAGCCGCGCGAGCAACAGCTCCGGCAGGCGCTGACCGTACGGCTGCCGGCCATCCTCGACTGGCTCGCCTTCCAGCAGGTCGACCTGCGCCGCGCCGACGGTGGGATGACCGCGGAACTGCCGCTGATCGGCGTCCGCGGCCGGGCCGGCCGCAACCCCCGTCGGCGTCGCACGCTGGTAGCCGTGGCCGCCGGGGCTGTGCTGGTGGCGGGGACGGCGGCATGGGTGACGTTGCCGCCCGACTCGAAGCCGGCCGCCGCGCCCGCACCGACAACCACCGTGTCGCCGACCGAGACGGCCGGCACGACCACCGTCGCGCCCACGGCAACCCCCTCGGCGCGCCCCTCGCGGGCCACCGCGTCGGCGACCACCCGCCCGAGCCGGACCCCGTCGGCGAAGCCCTCGCGGACGCCCACGTCGGCTGCGCCACCCCCGCCGCCGGCGCCCATGGTGGCCCGCTACGAGACCGACTCCAGCCGACTGTTCGGCTACACCGGCGAGATCGTGGTCGGCAACCCCAGCGGCGCGCCGGTGGCGGACTGGGCCGTGGTGGTCACCCTCGCCGAAGGCACCACCGTCGACGACGTCGACGGCGCGAACTGGCGACAGGACGGACGGGCGATCACCTTCACCGGATCCGCCGTGGCGGCCGGGGAATCCCAGACGATCAGCTTCGACGTCCGCGACAGCCGGCCGAAGGCCCGGGAACCGGAGAGCTGCACGATCGGCGGGCAACCCTGCGCGGGCCTCTGACTAGGCTGCCGTCATGGCACTGCTGCACAAGGCGACCCTGCGCCCCACGAAGCTGGACCTGCTGGCGAGCTGGCTGCCCGACCGACAGTGGTTCGGCGGGCCGGCCGGCGTCGAGCTGGTGAGCCGAGGCGGCTACCGCTTCGACGACCCGGCCGGCGAGGTCGGCATCGAGACGATGCTGGTCGGCGCCGCCGACGGGCCGGTCCACCATGTTCCGCTCACCTACCGTGCCGCGCCCCTGGAGGGGGCGGACGGCTGGCTGGTCGGCACCACCGAGCACTCGGTGCTCGGCTGGCGCTGGGTGTACGACGGCTGCGTCGACCCGGTGTACGCCGCCGCGCTCGCCCACGCGATCCTCACCGGCAGCGGCCAGGCGGAGCAGTACTTCGAGGTTGACGGCCGGCGGGAGGTGCGTGAGCCGACGGTGACGGTCGTCGTCGACGGCGCCGCCGACGCCCAGATGCCGGTGGTCGGCGCGGTGCGACGGGTGGTCGACGAGGACCGCACGCTCATCGACACCGACACCGTCGAGCTGGTCGTCGTGCGCCGGCCGGGGGTCGGGGCCGATCGGTTGGCCGGGGGCACGCTGAGCGGCCGGTGGGACGGTCAGTCGACGACCGTGCCGCTGGCGTACGCCAGGACGCGCTGATCTGGGTGTGCGGTGGGCGGCCCGACTCTCTCGGGCCGCCCACCGCTCTCACCACTGCGCCGGAGGCGGGGGCGGCGACACGGGTGGCCGGTCGTCGCAGGTGATGGTGTTGGGCAGCAGCCACGGCGCGAGCCACCCGCCGTCGTTACCGCCGAGGTCGGTCAGGGTGAACTCCGAACCGGCCGGGGTGAAGTGGAACGATCCGCAGTTGTTGACGCCGACCGCGCCCACGTTGCGGGCGTCCACGTTGGCGAACGAGGCGGACCCGGCCGCGCGGGCGCTGACCACCGAGGTGCCGGTGCCGTCCACCCGGACGTCCCGGAACCGCACGTCGGAGATCGAGTAGAGATCCTTCACCGGCCACTCACTGACCAGCATGATCGCGTTGTACGTGTTGTCCAGGTACGCGTCGCCGGTCACCTCGATGGGCGCCTCGATGCTGCGATCCAGCGCGAAGACCCAGATCGCGCCCAAGCCGATGTTCCAGTTCAGCTCGTACGTGCCGGCGCGGGCGGTGGTGTTGTTGGTGAACCGCAGGTGCCCGGTGAACGGCTCCGCGCCGAAGCGGGCCCCGGCGTGCAGGCCGCTGCCCTCGCGTACCGGGTCGGCGACCAGGTTGTGCGAGACGGTGGTGTCGGTGCCGCCGTAGATGGCGATGCCGTTGGCCAGGGTCGGTGACTGCACGGTGTTGTGGTCGAACGTGTTCCGCGCGTTGGCCGTCTTCTCCGACCACATCGCCAGGCCGTCGTCTCCGGTGTTGCGGACGAAGTTGTGCGACACGAGGGAGTCGGTCACGCCGGTGTGGAAGTTGAGCGCGTCGGCGATCTGGTCGACGATGGTGTTGTTGGTGACGCGGACGTTGCGCATCGGGCCGTCGAACCACAGGCCCGCCTTGGTGTGGTGCAGGTAGAGCCCGTCGATGGTGGAGTCGCTCATCGCCCCGCCGATCGCGTTGACCTGGTCGGTGTCGATGCGCTCCCGCACGTCGCCCTCGATGGCGAAGCCGGAGAGGTGCACGTTACGGCTGCCGCCGTCGGCGGCGTCCCGACCGTAGAACCCGACTCCGGTGTGCACCGAGCCGTCCGGCGCGGGGGTCGGCAGGGCGACCTCGCGGCCCTTGATGATGGTGTACCAGTTGCCGGCGCCCTCGATGGTCACGTCGTCGACGATGATGTGCCGGTTGACCTGGTAGGTGCCCGGTGGGATGTACACCTTGAGGTGGGCGCGCCGGGCGAAGGCGATGGCCCGGTCCAGCGCGTCGGCGGAGTCCCGCCGGCCGGTGGGGTCGGCGCCGAAGGCGAGCACGTTCGCCGCGAGCAGCCGGACGTGCGGCGGCGCGACCAACTCGGAGTCGAGCAGGTCGATGACGGTCCAGGCGGCGGCGCTACCGGGCGGCGCGGTGAGCCGGACCTTGTCGCCGGCCCGGTAGGTACGCCCGAGCAGCAGCCGCTGCTCGTCGTAGAAGTGGGTGGGCCGGAACGGCTTGTTGATGCTCGGGTACGGCGTGGTGGCCGACGGCACGCACTGGCACTCGGTGATCCACCAGTCCGGGTGCAGCAGCCCGGCCTGCGGGTCGTTGGTGAACGGGTACTGGTTGTAGAGCCACGAGTACTGCGAGGTCAGCGTCATGGTGCGCAGGTGCTTGCCGTTGACCGCGACCCGCAGCGGCGCGGTGATCCCACCACCCTGCGGCGCGTCCGGGATGCTGTACCGCACGGTGATCCCGTTCGCCGCGCTGGGCAGGACGAACTCCACGTACTCCCCGGGGGTGAGCCGGACCGCCCGGCGGCCGGAGGCCTCCGCGGGCAGTGTGTAGGCGGACCGATCCGGCCCGATGATCTCGCCGTTGGTGCGCGCGTTCTCCGCTTCCTGCTCGAGGAAGTCGACGTCCGCGCCCCGTCCGGCGACCAGCGCCGGATCGAGGGCGGCCCGGGTGACCACCGGCTGCGCGCCGGCGGACGCGGGTGGACTGGCGGCGGCCACGGTGGGCCCGGCGACCAGCACGGCGAGACCGGCCGCGAGCGCGACGGCGGTGCCGCCGGGCCGGCCGGGGCGTCCCCGCGCCGGCATGAGGCTGCGAAACATCGGTGACCCTCCTGGGTGGGTGGTGGTGGAGGTCCGCCCGGCGCTCCCCCGACGCCCGACATTGATCGTCATGATGCAGCACCAGACATGGCACTGCAAGACGCCTATCGAACAACGAAATTAGACGACTATCAGGCCGCAAGAAATGGACGGTCGTCGAGTTGAGGTGTCGCGCGTCGCCCGCCCCGACCAGCTCACGCCGGGCGTAGGCTGATCCGCGTGGATCAAGAAGACCGGATTGCCCTCTTCCTCGACTACGAGAACCTCGCGTTGGGCGCCCGCGACCATCGCGGTGGCGCGGCCTTCGACTTCCGGCCCATCGCCGACGCGCTGGCCGAACGGGGTCGGGTGGTGGTCCGCCGGGCGTACGCCGACTGGTCCTACTTCGACGAGGACCGCCGGATGCTCACCCGCTCCCACGTGGAGCTGATCGAGATCCCGCAGCGGATGGGCGCGTCCCGGAAGAACGCCGCGGACATCAAGATGGCCGTCGACGCGATCGAGTTGGCGTTCGAACGCGACTACATCTCCACCTTCGTCATCTGTAGCGGCGACAGCGACTTCACCCCGCTGGTGCACAAGCTGCGCGAGCTGAACAAGCGGGTCATCGGGGTCGGGGTCGAGGGGTCCACCTCGGGGCTGCTACCCCCGGCGTGCGACGAGTTCCTCTACTACGACCGGCTGGAGGGCGTGGACATCCCGCCGGCCCGGGGCCGACGCGCGCGTCCCGCCACCCGGCCGGCCGGCGCCGAGCAGCGCCCACCCGAGCCGGAGCGGGAGCACGAGCCGGAGGTGGATCGCCGGCCGGCGGGGGAGGAGCCCGGCCGGGACGTGGACGCTCTCGCCGTGCTCGTGGCCCAGTCGGTCGCCGGCTTGCAGGGCAGCGCCAACGGCGAGGTCACCGCCTCCCGACTCAAGCGCACCCTGCTGCGCAAGGACCCGACGTTCAGCGAGTCCGACTACGGCTTCCGCACCTTCGGCGAACTGCTGCGTCACCTCGCCGAGCGCAACGTGATCGAGTTGGGCGAGGGCCCGGCGAAGGGTGACCCCGAGGTCTCGTTGCCCGAGCACGGCGACCGCGAGGTGGCGTTCGGCCTGCTCCGGGGTGTCGTGGCGGATCTGGGCAGCGGCGGCAACCCGGTGGCGTTGTCCGGGTTGAAGAACCAGGTGCGTCGGGCGCGTCCGGACTTCAGCGAGAAGAAGCTCGGCTACCGCAGCTTCCTGCAGTTCTGCAAGGCCGCCGCCACCGCCGGCGTACTGGACCTGCGCTGGAGCCCCGAGGCCGACGACTACCTCCTGACCACCCAAACCTGACCGCCGCCCGCCCTCTCGTGTTGATCAAGAGGTTCGCGTCAGCGGGACCGCGATTCGTGACGCGAACCTCTTGATCAACGGAGGTCGGCGGCGGGAGTTGCGGGGTGGGGGCAGAGTGGGGGTTCCTGATTTGCAAGTCAGGAGCGGGAGAACCGCCCGTTATGGTTTCGAACCGCCAACGGTTGGGCCGAAATGCGCCGGGAATGTCGCCCTTGCCCCGGTCCGGGCATACCTGCGCCGTACCCTCGGCGCGGGAATTGCTATACGGTCGGCGAATGAAGGTGGAGGAACACTGGTGGAACGGAGACACGACCCCGCGCGGGCGCCGGGACGTGTACATCCGTACTGACGGGCAGGGTTGGGAGGTCCGCGCCCAGATCGGTGGGGCGTCGGGTCGTGAGCGGGTGCAGCAGTGCCCAAGCCGGGCCTCGGCGGCCATCCTCGCCGACGCCTGGCGCGGCACCCACCCATCCTGGCGCGAGCTGAAGCAGCGCTGATCCGGCACCGGGCCGGGTCGGCAACGCTCCCGGGCTCCAGCCCGGCGCGCCCGCCGACCGGCCCGGCGCTCGGTACGTTGGTCCGCCGAAAGCGCTCAGCGGTTCAGCCGCCGACGACGTCCAGCTCACCGGTCACCGCTTCTGACGCATGACGGAAGCAACGTCTGCCAGAAGCGCCAATGCCGGACAGTAGGCAAGGCCCACTCGACTTCCATGACATTGCGGTGTTGGAGGCGGTCCGACCCCGCGCTTTCACGAAACCGCTGCCAACAGGGCCTGCCCGGCGTCCTGCCGGACAGGCCCCGATGGCGGGTCAGCGCTTCAGCGTGAAGGTGAAGTCCCCGGAGAGCTTGCCGCTCAACCGGACCGCCGAAACGACCTTCCCCTCCGTGATCAGTCGGTCGACCTCGCCCCGCGACAGACCGCAACCGTCAGCGATCAGTCGCGTCGGCCGGACCGGGATCCGTGCCGCGTTGCGGACCGCGACGTCGATCACGTCGAGGTCCAGGTGAACCGATCCGCCGGTGTCGAGACGCCAGGCGTTGTCCCAGTCCAGGACGAATCGGTTTCGGTGCTGGACGACCGGGTCCTGAAGCAGTTCGGCGGTCAGGCCGGGGTCGTTGGCATGGAGCCGGTCCAGCAGTTCGGGTGGGATGGAGCGCACGGTCATTCGTTCCAGGACGGTGAGCTTCGCCGTCTCCCCGCACCCGGTGCAGAGCGTGAGAAGCCAGACGTCGAGGAGTTTGTGGTTGGCGTTGACGCGGAACTTGCCGCTCGCCCGAAGGCGGTGGGACGCGCACGCGGGGCAACGGCGGCGAACGATGGGCAGGCAGGTGGGCACGACGGCCCAATGATTGAGCACAGAGGTACACCGGTTTCAGTGAGAAGTCCGCAGCAAAAAGGAGCGCGGCGCAGCTGCGCGACGCGCGACAGATCAGCTCTCGGGAGGTCTCACAGGGTGTACAACGGCACGTCCTTGCCTAGACGACCTGGTTGCGCAGCACGGTAACGGCGCACGGCGGCGCCGCTCCACTGGTTTTCGCGTACGCGTCAGGAGCCCGGGTGGTGGGAGGTGCCGACCGGTCGGGTGTCAGGCCCCGCTCAGGCGGTCGGGACCGGCAGCACCACGCCCTCGGCCGCCGACCGGTGCGCCAGCTCGATCAACTCGACCGTGCGGACCGAGTCCCGTGGGTCCACCGGCATCGGTGCGCCGTCGCGCAGCGCAGCCGCCACCTGTGCGTAGAAGCTCTGGTACGCGCCGGGCTCGGTCGGCACCGGCCGCAGGTCACCGTCGACGCCGAGCAGGCCGTAGCGGTCCGGCGGGACCTCGCCCCAGCCCGGCTGGCCCGGTCGGCCGCCGTCGTGCAGCGCCGCCTCCTGCACGTCCAGCCCGTAGCTGGTGTAGCCGGCCCGGTCGCCCAGCACCCGCAGGCGCGGCCCGAGTTGAGCGGTCACCGCGCCCATCCACAGGTGTGAGTGGACCCCGTTGGCGTGGGTCAACGCCACGAAGGCGTCGTCGTCGACGGCCGCGCCGGCGCGGCGACGGTCCACCTCCGCGTAGACGCGGTCGACCCGGCCGAACAGCTGCACCGCCTGGTCGACGAGGTGGGCGCCGAGGTCGAAGAGAGCACCGCCGGCCTCCTCCGGACCGGCAAGCTCCCGCCAGCCCGGCTTGATCGTCGGACGGAACCGCTCGAACCGGGACTCGAAGCGCAGCACCTGCCCCAACTCGCCCTGCTCGACCAGGCGGCGGACGGTCAGGAAGTCGCCGTCCCAGCGGCGGTTCTGGAAGACCGTCAGCGGCACCCCACGCTCGGTCGCCTCGTCGATCAGCGTGCGGCCTTCCGCGGCGGTCGGGGAGAGGGGCTTGTCGACGACGACCGGGAGGCCGGCGGCGAGCGCCGCGCGCGCCATCGGCACGTGCTGCCGGTTCGGCGTCGCGACCACGACCAGGTCCAGGGCGTCCGGGGTACGCCACAGCTCGTCGGCGTCGTCGACCAGGCGGGCGTCCGGGAAGTGCTGTCGGGCCGTCTCGCGCCGCTGCGGATCGCGGGTCACGATGGCGTCGAGCCGCAGCCCGGGGGTCGCGGCGATCAGCGGCGCGTGAAACACCCGGCCCGCCAACCCGTACCCCAGCAGACCAACCCGCAGCGCCTTCGCCATGCCGTGCCCCTTGTCTCCCTGGTCCGCGCCCTGACCTGGCGTCGGTACCGCTGAGAAGAATCTACGCCGGGGGCGGTCGGGCCCGATCTCGGCCCGGCGCTGGTCAGCTCACCGGGTCGGCGCGCAGGTAGGTGAGGACCGCGAGCACCCGGCGGTTGGTGTCGTCGCTGGGTGGCAGGTCGAGCTTCAGCAGGATGTTGCCGACGTGCTTGCCGACCGCCGCCTCGCTGACGTGCAGCCGGCCGGCGATCGAGGCGTTGGACCGCCCCTCGGCGAGCAGCGCCAACACCTCGCGTTCCCGGGCCGACAGCGCGGCGAGCGGGTCGCGGGGGCGATGCAGAAGTTGCCGGACCACGTCCGGGTCGATGGCGGTGCCGCCGTCGGCGACCCGGCGCAGCGTGTCGACGAACTCGGTGACCTCGGCGACCCGGTCCTTGAGCAGATAGCCGACCCGTTGGCCGTCGCCGCTGTCCAGCAGTGCCGCCGCGTACCCGGTCTGCACGTACTGGCTGAGCACCACGACCGGGAGGTGGGGTCGCTCGGCGCGCAGCGCGACGGCCGCGCGCAGCCCGTCGTCGCGGCGACCCGGCGGCATCCGGATGTCGGTCAGCACCAGGTCCGGTTGGTGGTCGCGGGCCGCCGCCAGCAGTTCGGGCGCGGAGCCGACGGCCGCGCAGACCGTGAAGTCGAAGCGGGTCAGCAGCGCGACCAGACCCTCGCGCAGCAGCACCTCGTCCTCGGCGAGCACCACCCGGGTCACCGACGACATGGCAGCTCCACCCGGACCAGGGTAGGCCCGCCGGGCGGACTGGACAGCAGCAGCCGGCCGTCCACGGCGGCGACCCGGTCGGCGAGCCCGGTCAAACCGGTGCCCCGGGCCGGGTCGGCGCCGCCGTGGCCGTCGTCGGTCACCTCGACGACGAGGTCACCGCCGGCCCGGGTGAGGCGTACGTCGGCGCGCGTCGCCCGGGCGTGCCGGGCGACGTTGCCCAGCGCCTCGGAGACCACGAAGTAGGCGGTGGTCTCCACGATCTCCGGCAGCTCGTCGTGCAGGTCGGTGTGCACGGTGACCGGGATGGTGGTGGCATCGGCCAGCTCGCGTACGGCCCCGGCCAGGCCGAGGTCGGTGAGGCTCTGTGGGCGGATGCCGTGCACCAGCTGTCGCAGCATCACCATCAGGCCCCGGGCCTGGTCGTGCGCCACGGCGAGGGGTCGGGAGGCGGGGGAGTCCTCGGGTACGTCCAGCCGGGCCAGCCCCAGTTGCAGGGTGAGGCTGGTCAGCCGGGGCTGGGCGCCGTCGTGCAGGTCGCGCTCGATGCGGCGGCGTTCGGCCTCGTACGCGCCGACCAGCCGGGTGCGGGAGCGGGTGACCTCGCGCAGCGCCGCCGCGTCCACCGGATGGGCCAGCAGCCACCGGGCCACGGCCGCCTGGACGGCGGCGAGCAGACCGGTGACGTACCAGAGCACCGGGATCAGCAGCACCCCCACGATCGCGTACGGAACGGCTTCGCCGGTGCTGTCGATCGGCTGCCAGATCACCACCGGCTGGTTGGCGTCGCCGGCGAGCCAGGGGCTGGAGATCATCCCGAGGTCGAGCAGCACCAGCACCAGGAGCACCCAGTACGCGACCGGCGCGAACCCGCCCAGCCAGAACAGGTACGCCACCTCCCGCCAGGTCGCGGCGCTGCGGTAGCGGGCGACCAGGCCCGGCCACGGCGACGAGGCCAGCGGGCGACCGTCGACGAGCCCGACCCGCCACCGCTCGACGACGGCCACCGGGAAGCTCACGATCGGGGCCAACGCCAGCAGGATGAGGCTGCCGGTCGCCAGGAACAGCATCAGCGCGATGCCCGGCGGTCGGCCGTGCTGGCGGAGCCCGTTGACGGCGGCCAGCAGGGGTGCGCCGATGACGAGCAGCCCGACGCCGAGCACGCCGGCGAGCGGCACGGTGGTCACCAGGTAGGCCAGCGCCCGCCAGGGCCACGCGGAGAGCAGCCAGCGGCGGCGGCGCAGCGCCTCGGCCAGGTGCGAAGGGTGTTCCGTGGTCATGCAGCAGACGCTAATCGGGAGCGACCCGGTGCCCCAGCCGTCCAGATCCACTCTTCGGGGTATGCCCAGCACTACCAGCCGACCGGGTGCGGGGTCCGGAAACCCACCCCGCCGCGGCCACCCTGGCCGGGGCAGACGGGCGCGGGCGCGCGGACGTACGGCGTACGGAGGCGTTGTTAGGATGGCCGCACCATGGCGAGTGAGCGCAAGGCGACCGCGGACCCGGCCCGCAGCCTGGCCCTTCTCTGGCGCACCCGGGAGCCGACCAGCCGCAGCGCCGGTCCGGCGCTGAGCGTCGACCGGATCGTCCGGGCCGCGATCGACATCGCCGACGCCGAGGGGCTCGACGCGCTGACCATGCGCCGGGTCGGTGAGGCGCTGGGTGTCGGCACCATGTCGGTCTACACCTACGTGCCGGGCAAGGCCGAACTCGTCGCCGTCATGGTCGACACCGCGTACGGCGAGATGCCGCGCCCCGCCGTCGAGGGCGACTGGCGTACCCGGCTGGAGCGGATCGCCCGCGACAATCTGGCGCTCTACCAGCGGCATCCCTGGATGCTGCGGGCCGAGACGACCCGACCGGTGCTGGGCCCGAACCTGATCGCCAAGTACGACTACGAGCTCAGCCCGATCGTCGACATCGGGCTCACCGACGTCGAGGTCGACGCGGTGCTCACCCTCGTGCTGGGTCACGTGAAGAGCGCCGCGCGGGCCGCCTCCGAGATTGTCGACCTGGAGCGCGAGACGGGCATGACCGACGGGCAGTGGTGGCAGTCGCACGCGCCCTGGCTGGAGACGTTCATGACGGCCGGCGCCTACCCGACCGCCTCCCGGGTCGGCACCGCGGCCGGCCAGCAGCACGGCGCCGCGTACGGCCCGGAGTACGCGTTCGAGTTCGGTCTGCAACGCGTCCTCGACGGAATCTCGGTGGTGGTCGCCGAGCGGGCGGCCAACCGGTAGCGTGCGCGCAGGCCCGCCACCGCGTTGGCGGCGACCGCCGTCAGAGCCGGGTAGAGCGCCGGCACGCTCGGATCCAGGAAGACCGCGCGCAGCAGGTTCACCCCGGCGGTGAAGATCGGCGCCAGCGCGGTCGCGATGGGGTTGGCGAAGAGCACGTCCAGGTGTCGACCGTGCACGAAGGCGGGCGTCTCGGCCCACGAGCCGACCAACTGCCGGATGCCCACCGGCACCCGCTCCGATGGTCGCGCCGCACGGCGGGCCGGCACCGGCCGGGCCAGGCCGTGCAGGTGTGCCGCGGCGTCCGCGTCCAGCATCAGCGTGCGGGCCAGAGCCTCGACCACCTGCGTCGACGGATGCCGGTCACGCCCCTGCTCCAACCGCAGGTAGTAGTCGGCGCTGATACCGGCGAGCAGGGCCGCCTCCTCACGCCGCAGGCCGGGCACCCGCCGGCGGCCGTGCGCGGGCAACCCGACGTCACCCGGCCCGATCAGCTCGCGCCGGGCACGCAGGTATTCGCCGAGCGGGCCGGCCGTGCTCACCCGCCCATCGTAGGAGCCGCCACCGGCCGCCCAGCCTGGTCCTACCACTACCAGGAAAAACAGGGAACCGGCTAGCACCTGCCACCGGGGTGACAGTGTCGGGGTAAGCGTGATCGAGAAACGGGACAGCAATGATCGAGCGCATCACCACCCCCTTCGGTTTCGCCTCGACCGCCGACGAGGTCATCGCCGGGGTCGACCTGACCGGCAAGCGGGCAATCATCACCGGTGGCGCCGCCGGTATCGGCGTCGAGACGGCCCGTTCGCTCGCCGCCGCCGGCGCCGAGGTCGTGCTCGGGGTCCGCCGGGTCGCGGCGGGTGAGCAGGCCGCCGCCGACATCGCGGCCAGCATCGGCGCGGAACGGGTCACCGTCCGCGCGCTGGACCTGGCCGACCAGACCTCGGTACGCCAGTTCGTCGCCGACTGGGACCAGCCGCTGCACATCCTGGTCAACAACGCGGGAATCATGGCGCTGCCCGAGCTGGAGCGCACCGTCGAGGGCTGGGAGATGCAGTTCGCCACCAACTTCATGGGGCACTTCGCGTTGACCGTCGGCCTGCACGACGCCCTCGCCGCGGCCGGCGGTGCCCGGGTGGTGTCGGTCAGCTCCAGCGGCAACCTCTTCTCCCCGGTGATCTTCGACGACCTGCACTTCGCCTTCCGGCCGTACGACCCGCTGCTGGCCTACGGGCAGTCCAAGAGCGCCGAGGCGCTGCTCGCCGTGGAGGCCACCCGCCGCTGGGCGGGCGAGGGCATCCACGCCAACGCGCTCAACCCGGGCGCCATCGCCACCGGCCTACAGAAGCACACCGGCGGCCTGCGTACGCCCAAGGAACGGCAGAAGACCCCGCAGCAGGGCGCGGCGACCTCGGTGCTGCTCGCGGCGTCACCGTTGCTGGACGGCGTCGGTGGTCGCTACTTCGAGGACTGCGCCGAGGCCCCGATCGTCACCGAGCGGCCGGCAGACTACAGCGGCGTGGCCGCGTACGCGGTCGACCCGGGCAACGCCGAGCGGCTCTGGACCGTGGCGTCCGACCTGATCTCCTAGCGCGGGCGTCACCACCGGCCGCTGACGACGACGGCCCGGCTCGGCGGAACCGACCCGGGCCCGGCAGTCCGGGTGGTACGACTGGGGCGGCGGTGGCAGCTGCGGGCCGGGGAAGGATGGCGATGGCGGGCAGGCTTCCGGGACGGCTGCTGCTCCGGCGGGAGAACCCGGGCAAGGCGTCGTTCCTGGAGCTCTTCTTCGACTTGGCGTTCATCTTCGCGCTGACCCGGTTGTCCCGGGCGCTGCTCGACGACCCCAGCCTCAACGGCGGCTTCGAGGTGCTGCTGATGTTGGCGGCGCTCTGGTGGGTGTGGTTCGTGACCGCCTGGTCGGCGGACTGGTTCGACCCCCGGGCCCCGCTGATCGTCACCCTGCTGCTCTGGACGATGTTCGGCGGCCTGCTGATGGCCGCGGCCGTACCCACCGCGTTCGACGACAACGCCATGGTGTTCGCCGTCGCCTACGTGGCCATCCACCTGGGTCGGGCGACCATCCTGATCCCCGCCCTGCGGGGGCACCCGCTACAGGTGCGCAGCCTGCGGGTGGCGGTCTGGTTCGCGATCTCCGGCGTGCTTTGGGTGGTCGGGGCGGCCGTTGCCCCGGCCCGGGAGGCGCTCTGGGCGGTGGCACTCGTGCTGGAGTACTCCCTGGCCCGGCTGCGCTGGCCGTTCCCGCGGCTCGGACGCAGTACCTGGCCGGAACTCCAGGTGAACGGAAGACACCTCTCCGAGCGGTACCAACAGATCTTCATCATCGCCCTGGGCGAGCTGATCCTGATCGCCGGCGTCACCTACAGCGGGTCCGGCCTGGACCGGGACAGCACGGTGGCCTTCGCCCTGGCGTTCGTGACCGCAGTGGCCCTCGCCCGGCTCTATCTGGTGCCCGCCGGCGGGCGGCTGGGCGCCAGAATCGAGGCGGAGGGCCCGCCCGGTAGCAAGTTGACGCTGCTGGCGGGCTACCTGCACCTCGTCATGATCGCCGGTGTGCTGGCCACCTCGGTGGCCATGGAGATGACGATCGACCATCCGGAAGAACACGACACGGGGCAGATGACCGTGGGCGTCATCGGCCCCGCGCTGTTCCTGACCGCCCGGATCCTGCTCGCGGCGGTGGTCGACGGCAGCTGGCCCTGGGCGCGCCTGGTCGGTGTGCCGGCCATCATCGTGTGCGGGCTGGCCACCGTGCGGTCTCCGCAACTGGTCAACAGCGCCGTCGTCGCCGGGGTGCTGCTGCTGATCGTCCTGTTCGACGCGATGCCGGGACTGCGGCGGTTCATCCGCCAGTCCGGGGAGAGCGACGTACCCGACCAGCGGCGAGACGGATAGCTCCGCCGATGCCTGAGGGAAGACCTCAACACAGCGACCAACCGCGACGACGCGACGTGGTGGAGTTGCGGGTGCACGGCGTGTCCGGGCGGGACCCGACGGTCATCCTCGACCAGCCACAGGTCCGGCAGGTCGCCGGCGACGGCAGCGGGGGTTTCCACCGCGCCGCCCGGTCGGACGGCGTCGGCCCGGACGGGCTGACGCTGGAGGCGTACCGCTGGGGTGACCTACCCTCGGGCACCGTCGGCCGGACCCTCGCCATGGTTTTCCTGCT
The DNA here is from genome assembly GCF_059358895.1 of Micromonospora sp. BQ32. Classification (NCBI taxonomy): domain Bacteria; kingdom Bacillati; phylum Actinomycetota; class Actinomycetes; order Micromonosporales; family Micromonosporaceae; genus Micromonospora; species Micromonospora sp. BQ32. The sequence goes on from NZ_JCADBI010000003.1 coordinate 141,513, forward strand.
GCCGTTCATGCTCAGCAACGTGGCCGTGTGGATGCGCCCCACCGGCCGCCGCCGCGCCGCCGCGGTCAGCGTGCTGTGTCGGCTCATCGCGCTCAACCTCACCGTGCTGTACGTGGTGTCCATCGCTGGGGTCGCCCTCGACCTGCTCGCCTGGCGATGTCTCGGCGCGGCCCGCTGCCGCGCGCCCTTCGACACGATGGGCGGGCTCGACGGCCGGCACGTCGGGCAGCGGCTGGCCGCGCTGGCGCTCCTGCCGATCGTCGCCATAGCGGTCCTGCGCCTACTCGGGGCCCGTCGGTCCGGCCCGGCCGACAATCCACTGTGGGCCATGGAGCCGCTGGTGCACCGGCTGCGCGCGATCCACCTCGCCGCCGCGCTCGCCGCACTCAATGTCGTGCTGCTCACGGCCCGTCGCGCCGGCGGCGCGACGTTCTCCACGACGCTGCTGCTGGCGCTCAACGCGGCGGTGTTGCTGGCCTGCGTCGGTCTGCTCGCCGCCCCGGGGATGATCGACCGGGCGGCGACCGTGCGAAGGGCCACCTGGACCGCCCGAACGGCGGGGGTGCTGGCGGCCGGCCTGAGCGTGGCGACCCTCGTCATCGTGGCGGGCGACCGGCGTGACTGGTCGCCGACGACCGGGCTTCCCGGCTACGGCGGGATCGCGGGTGCGGCGCTGTTCGGCCAGATGGTGCTGCTGGTGCTGCTCAGCGCGGTGGTGCTGTGGCAGCGCCCTCGGGTGGGTGGCCGGTCCGCGCTGCCGGGTGGCCTGGGCGCGGCGGTCCTCGCCGCCCTCGCGGTCGGCCTGGCCGGCGCGCTCTCCGCCGGCCTCGTCTACCAGGCGGGGGAGTTGCTCGGTGGCTACCGCGCTGACGGTGGCCCGCCGTCGCCGTATCGCTGGACGCTGCTGGCCTTCTTCCTGCACGTGGTCGCGGCGGTACTGCTGTGCGGCGCGATGACCCTCGTGTCCCTGCGGCGCCGACGGAGTGCGGCGGCGGCGATCACCAGCCGCGACTTCCCGGTCGTGCCGCCGGAGGCGGTCGGTCGGTTGCGGCTGACGACGAAGACCGTTGCCCGGGCCCGGTTCACCGAGTGGTGGGGTCTGCTGGCTGCCACGTACGCGGCGCTCGCGGTGGTCGGACTGATCACGAGCCTGCTGGGGCGTACCGGGCGCGAACCGGAGGAGTTGGCGCGGCAGTGGTTAGGGCTGCCGGCCGGAGCCGTCCAGATGGGGCTCAGCGGGGGCACCTACCTGCTCGCCGCGTTGCTGTTCACGCTGTTGGCCGGTGGTGTCTTCGCCTATCGGACCGCGTGGTTTCGCCGGCACGTCGGCATCCTGTGGGACCTGGGCACCTTCTGGCCCCGCGCCGCGCACCCGTTCGCACCACCGAGCTACGCCGACCGGGCGGTGCCCGAGTTGGCCGACCGGATCAGTCAGCTGACCGAGCGACACGACGGGGTGTTGCTCTGCGGGCACAGCCACGGATCCGCGCTGCTGGCCCTCGCGGTGCTGCGACTGCCCCCGCGGGTGCGTCAACGGGTGGCGCTGCTCACCTACGGGTCACCGCTGGACCGCCTGTACGCCCGGCTCTTTCCGGCCTACCTCAACGAGGAGGTGCTGCGTGAGGTGGGGGAGCGGGTCGAGTGGCGGTGGCTCAACCTCTGGCGGGACACCGACCCGGTCGGCGGCTGGGTCTTCGCCGCACATCGGCCCGGCGATCCATCCCCGGACCCGACCGATCCGGCGGGCCGGGTCGACCGGCGGCTGCGGGACCCCACGGACCTGCTGTCGCCACCGGGGGAGCGATCCGCGCCGCCGCTACGGGCGCATCATCCGGGCGAGACCGACCCCGAGTTCCGGGCGGCGGTGCGTGACCTCACCGAACGCCTCCGCGGTGCTGGCTGAGCCTTGCCGGCCGCGGGGTGGGCAGCGCTGGGACACGCCGCCGGTCAACGATCCATCTCGGGAATCCGGTCGGACTCCGCCACCGTCGCGCGGACCTTCCGCAACGTCGCGTCAGGGGCCCGGATGGCGGCACGCCAGCGATCCAGCGTCCGAGTGAGCACTCGGACCACGAACTGCAACTGGTTGACCTGCTCGCGGAGCGTGCCCAGCTCGGACCGGGCGCTCAGCGCCTCGACCTCCAACTGGGTGATCCGGGTCTGTAACGGCTGCACGAGGGTGAGGGCGGCCTCGGTGAGCGTGTCGGCGGCATCGGCCTTGAACTTGCCCCGCTGCACCACGACGGTGGCGATCGCGGCAAGGCCGGTGCCTCCGCCGAGGATGCCGAGCACGCTGAGCGTCACCTGCACCCAGGGCGGTGCGGCTGGCGCGGGTGCGGTAATCACGTGACACCTGCCTGGAGCTGTTCGTACGGGACAATTTCGCAGGCTCGGGCCAGGCGACGCAGATCGATGGCGATCTGCGCGGCACGCCAGAGCGATCCGACCGTCACCGCTATCACGAACGACGTCGCGACGATGGAATTCGGGCCCGACATGACCAGCAGGGCTACCGCGTACATGCCGGTGATCGTGCCGAGCACCAGCACCGACGCGAGCTCGATGCCGAGCCCGGTGGAGAGCCGGCCGGGCCACAGGATGCCCAGTAGCCCACCCACGCCCACCGCGATCAGACCCAACTCCCAGGCGACCTGGATGGGCGCCGGCATGGACGTCTGAACGGACGTCGGCCGGACGTTGAGGGTCATCATCAGAATGCCGCAGAGAGCTGCCGCGGCCAGGACAGCGATCTCGTACGGTTGGTGGCGGGATCGGATACGCAGGTTTCCCACGGCAACTCCTTGGTCGAGGACCGGCGTCCGGCAGCGGCCGGTGGGCGAGTGCCGTTCGGTGGGTCGCGACTGTCGAGCTGCGGTCCGTGCGGCGAAGCCCAGGGGTGCGTTGCCTGTGGACGGTCGTTGGGCGAGAGGAGGGAGCGACTCGACGTCGTTGGCTGCCGATATCTGCCTGTGTATCACCGATGACCGGTTGGCGTCCACCTGGTGTAACGCGCATTCCCGCAGGTCAAAGCCCATTACTGACTGGTTTTCGGGCTGTGGGGCGGGGTGGAGCGCGGCGGCCCGGCCGCCGCGTCATCCGGTGACAAGGTGTGTCGGATATCTTGCCGAAGGTGACAGCGGGGTGGCCGGGCCGCCGATGGATCAACGGGCGAGCAGGGCGCGCACCGCCCGGAGCACCTCGGCCGGCGCCTCCTCGGCCATGAAGTGCCCGCAGCTGACCGTCTGGTGGTCCAGGTTCGGTGCCCAGGCCCGCCACACCGCCGCCGCGTCGTAGCCCAGCGCCGCACCCCAGTCCTGCTGGAGCACCGTCACCGGCATCCGCAGCTGGTTGCCGGCCGCCCGGTCAGCGGAATCGTGGGCCACGTCGATCCCGGCTGATGCCCGATAGTCGGCGACGATCGAGGGGATCGCCTCGCGGGACGCGCGCAGGTACGCGGCCCTCACCGTTGCCGGCAGGGCCTCCGGATCACGGGTCCAGACGTCCAGGAAGTGACCGAAGAAGGCGTCCGGGCTGCCGGCGATCAGCTCTTCCGGCAGGCCGGGCGGCTGCGCCATCAGGTACAGGTGAAACGCGACCGCGGCGCTGGTGCCGTGCAGCACATCCCACATGTCCAGGGTGGGTAGCACGTCGAGCAGGGCCAGGTGACTGATCGCCGCCGGGTGATCGAGGCCGGCGCGGAACGCGACCAGGGCACCCCGGTCGTGCCCGGCCAACGCGAACCGGTCGTGACCGAGCGCGCCGGCCAGCGCCACGATGTCGGCGGCCATGGTGCGCTTGGCGTACCCGGTGCCGTCGGTGTCGAGGGGCTTGTCGCTGTCGCCGTAGCCGCGCAGGTCGGGGCAGATGACCGTGTGGTCGGCGGCCAGGTCGGCCGCGACGTGCCGCCACATGAGGTGGGTCTGCGGAAAGCCGTGCAACAGCACGATCGCCGGCCCGGAACCGCCCACGGCGGCGTTGAGCGTCACACCGTCGGCGACGGTGACGCGTCGGTAGTCGAATCCGTTGATCCTGGGGTCCACGGGGAACCTTCCTGGTGAGCAGTGCCGGCGCGGGCGGTGGCCCGTCGCCGTCGTACCTCGTCGAGCCTGCCCGGCGGTGATCAGCAGCCGGTCAGCGTCGGATCAGTGCCGGCCGGGCCACCCGCCTAGGGTGGGGCCATGACCAGGCAGCTGACGGCGCCCGTCGCGGTGACCTTCGGCGTACTCGGGCCGGTGACCGCCGCGACCGAGCGCGGCCCGGTCTCCCTGCGGGGTCACCGGCAGCGCCTGGTGCTGGGCCGGCTGTTGGTCGCCCACGGTCGGGTGGTGCCGGTGGACCGTCTCGTCGACGACCTGTGGGAGGTTGCACCGGACGGCGCGGTGGGCGCGATCCGGACCTTCGTCGCCGACCTGCGCCGGGCCCTGGAGCCCGACCGGCCACCCCGGCAACCGCCCCGCATCCTGGTCACCGAGCCGCCCGGGTACGTGCTGAAGGCCGCCCCCGATGCGGTGGACGCCGGGCAGTTCGAGGCGGCCGTCGGGGAGGCGGCCCGGCTGCTGGCGGCCGGACGTCCCGCGCCCGCCCTGGCCGCACTGGACGCGGCGCTCGGGCTCTGGCGCGGGCCCGCGTACGCCGACTGCGCCAACGAGCCCTGGGCGGTCGCGGAGATCAACCGGCTGAACGAGCTGCGGATGCTCGCCGTCGAGCGACGGGCCGAGGCGCTCCTGGCGGTGGGCCGGCCGGACGAGGCGGCAGCCGACCTACCGGCACACCTGGCCAGCTATCCGTTGCGCGAGGACGCCTGGCGGCTGCTCGCGGTGGCCCGGTACCGCGCCGGCCGGCAGGGTGACGCGCTGGCCGCGCTGCGGGAGGCCCGCCACGTCCTGGTGACCGAGTTGGGCGTGGACCCGGGGCCCGAGCTGCGCCGGCTGGAGGCCGACATCCTGGCCCAGGCGCCGCACCTCACCCCGCCGCTCGTCCGGGCCGCCACCCCCGGCGTCGGGAAACTCGGTCACCCCGTCGAGGCGGGGCAGCGCCCATTCGTCGGCCGCGACGCGGAGCTGGAGCGGCTGTGGCACGCCGCCGAGGCCGCCGCCCGACGCCACCAGCCCACCCTCGCCCTGCTCAGCGGCGACCCGGGCGCCGGCAAGACGGCGCTGGCCGAGGCCCTGACCCGGCGACTCGCCGCCGAGGGTTGGACCACGGCGTGGGGACGCAGCCCGGAGTACGAGGGCGCCCCGCCGGCGTGGCCGTGGACCCAGATCACCGACGAGCTCGCCGGACCGGCTGCCCCCGTCGTGGCCGCCGACCCGAAAGACGACTCGGAAGACGGCTCGGCCGACGGTTCGGCCGACCCCGCCACGACGCGGTTCCGTCGGCACCGCGCGGTGGCGTCGCTGATCTCGGCGGTCGCCGACCGGGGGCCGGTCCTCCTGGTCCTCGACGACCTGCACCGCGCCGACGGTGACACCCTGGACCTGTTGACCGCGCTGCTCACCGGCCCGCAGCCGGCCAGCGGGCCGGTGCTGATCCTCGGCACCTACCGGGCGACCGAGATCAGCCCGGAGCTGACCGCCACCCTGGCCCGCGCCGCCGGTCTGGAGCCGGTCCGGGAATACCTTGCCGGCCTGCCCGCGTCGGCGACCGGTGAGCTGGCCGGCGCCATCGTCGGGGCGGAACTGGACCCGGCCACCGCCCGGTCGATCCACCAGCGCAGCGGTGGCAACCCGTTCTTCGTCCGCGAACTGGCCCAGCTGTACGCGGGTGCGGGGGAGGCGGGGTTGGCCGCCGTGCCGCCCGGGGTACGCGACGTGATCCGGCACCGGTTGGCGCAGCTGCCCGCCGCGACCCGTACCGTGCTGCGGCAGGCGGCCGTGCTCGGGCGGGACCTCGACCCGGACGTGCTGGGCGCGTTGGCCGGTGACCCGACGGCAGCCCTGGACGCCGTGGACCGCGCCCTGGCCGCCGGGTTCCTCACCGAGCGGGAGTCCGACGGGCGGCTGCGCTTCACCCACATCCTGGTCCGCGACACGCTCTACGCCGACCTGTCCGCGCCGCGCCGCGCCACCTGGCACGCGTCCGTCGCCGAGGTGCTGCGGCAGCGGGAACCCGTCGAGCCGGCGGCCCTCGCGTACCACCTGCTGCGCGCCGGTGGGCCGGTCGCCGCCGCCCAGGCATCGACGTACGCCCGGGTGGCCGCCGAGCGGGCCGAACGGGGCGGCAACCCCCACGAGGCGGCCCGGCTGTGGGGCCAGGCGATCGACGCGTACGACCGCGCCGGTGGGGACGAGCCGCGCGGGCGGGTGACCGCGCTGCTCGGCCTGGGACGGGCGCTGGCCGTGACCGGCCGGTTGGCCGAGGCGCGGCGACGGCGCGCCGAGGCGATCACCGCCGCCGAGTCCACCGGCGACCCGCTGCTGATCCAGGAGGCCGTAGCTGGCTTCGACGTGCCCGCCAGCTGGACGCGCAACGACGACGAACTGCTCTCCGGGCACATCGTCCGAGCCGCCAAACACGCCCTGACCGCGCTCGGCCCGATCGGCTCGGCGCAGCGCAGCCGGCTGCTGAGCACCCTCGCGCTGGAGCTGCGCGGCAGCACCACCGACCGTGGCCGCCGCGCCGCCGACGAGGCCGAGACGATCGCCCGCGGGATCGGCGATCCCGGTCTGCTGGCCTTCGCGCTCAACGCCCGCTTCATGCACGCCTTCCACCGCGTCGGTCTGGCCGACGCGCGCGCCCGGATCGGCATCGAACTGGTCGACCTGGCCGTGCGGCACCACCTGGTGACCTTCGAGGTGCTCGGCCACCTCGTCCTGGTCCAGGCCAACTGCGCGCTCGCCGACCGGCCCGGCGCCGACGCGCACGCGCGCGCCGCCGACCGCCTCGCCGAAACCTACGAGCTGCCGTTGGTCGGCGTCTTCACCCGGTGGTACGCAGCACTGCGGCTGGCACTCGACGGCGACTCGGCCGCCGCGGCGCGGGCGTACCGCGCGGCTGCCGACCGGGTGAGCGCCGACGGCATGCCGGGGCTGACCCAGGGGCTGCTGCCACTCGCCCTGCTCGGCCTGTGGCTAGCCGACACCATCGGCGCCGACCGGCCGACCACCGGGCCCGGCGCTGCCGACCGGCTGATCACCGGGCTCGGCGTGGACGACTGGGCGGACCTGGACTGGGGTCCGCACGAGCCGTGGGTCCGACCGTTGCTGCTGCTCGCCGCCGACGACCGGGACGCCGCCGCGGCCGCCCTGCGGGCTCTTCCCGAGGGACCGCACGACCTGCTGCGCGAGGTGCGACTCTGCCTCGTTGGTCGGGCGGCGTGCGCCCTCGACGACCGGGCCACGATGACCCGGGTGCACGCCGAACTATTGCCGGCCGCCGACGAGCTGGCCGCGGGCAGTGGGGTGCTCACCGTCGGTCCGGTGGCCGGGCACCTCGCCGACCTGGCCGCCGCGCTGGGCCGGGACGAGGAGGCGGCCGAACACCGTCGTACGGCCCGGGCGGTGACCGCCCGCGCCCGCGCCACCGGCTGACCTCACCCACGGCCACGGCGACTTGCCGGTTTCCGCTGGAACCCACCGGCGGGTGCGGTCAGATGGAACCACCGGCGCGTCCACCGTCGGCCGTGGTCCGAGGGGGTACGCGTGGAGGCGCTCATCCTGATCGTGGCGCTCGGCGGCACCGTCCTCGTCGGCACCACCCTCGGCGGTCGGTACCGGGTCGCCCCGCCGGTCCTGCTCATCGCGTTGGGTGTACTGCTCGGGCTCACGCCGCCGCTGTCCGAGGTCACCCTGGAACCCGACCTGGTCCTGCTGATCTTCCTGCCGGCGATCCTGTACCGGGAGAGCCTCACCATCAGCCTGCGGGAGATCCGGGCCAACCTGCCGGTGATCGGGTTGCTCGCCGTGGTGCTGGTGGTGCTCACCATGGTCACGGTGTCGTTCGCCGCGCAGGCGTTCGGGGTGAACCCCGCCGCCGCCTGGGTGCTCGGCGCGGTCCTGGCGCCGACCGACGCCGCCGCGGTCACCGGCCTGGCCAAGCGGCTGCCCCGGAAGCTGCTCACCACCCTGCACGCGGAAAGCCTGATCAACGACGGAACCGCGCTGGTGGTCTTCGCGGTGACGGTGGGTCTGCTCAGCCACAGCGCCGAGCCGGGCGTGCTGGGCATCGGCGAGGAGTTCGTCGGCGCCAGCGTCGGCGGTGTCCTCGCCGGTCTGCTGGTGGGGACCGCCGTGGTGCTGATCCGCAAGCGGCTCGACGACCCACTTCGTGAGGGCGCGCTCAGTGTGCTGACCCCGTTCGCCGCGTTCCTGCTCGCCGACCTGGTGCACGCGAGCGGTGTGCTGGCGGTGGTGGTCGCCGGCCTGATGCTGTCCTACGCCGGCCCACGGGTGATCCGCGCCCGGTCCCGGGTGCTGGCGTACGCGTTCTGGGACCTGACCACGTTCCTGATCAACGGTGGATTGTTCGTCCTGCTCGGCACGCAGATTCCCCGCGCGGTGCGCGGCATCACCAGCACCTCGCCGCAGCGGGCTCTGCTGATCGTGCTGGTGGTCACCCTGGTCGTCGTGGTCACCCGGCTGCTCTTCATCTACCTCACCGCGCAGTCAGCGCGGCTGCGGCGCCGCCGGATGGTGGACGACGACGGCCGAGGTCCCTCCGGCTGGCGGGTTGGCACCGTCGCCGGCTGGTCCGGTTTCCGGGGCGCGGTGTCGCTCGCCGCCGCCCTGGCCGTCCCGACGGTGATGGTCGATGGTCGACCGGTGGTGGAACGCGATTTGATCATTTTCGTCACCGCGTTGGTGATTGTGCTGATCATGCTCTTGCAGGGCACCACCCTGCCGTTGGTCGTGCGCTGGGCCGGGCTGAGCGGCGACCCGGAACGCGTCGACGAGGCCCGGAACGCCCGGCGGCGGGCCACCGAGGTGGGCCTGGCCGCTCTTCCCCGGGTCGCCGCCGAGATCGGCGCCCAGGAGGAAGCGGTGCGTCGGTTGGAGGCCGAGTACCAGCGGCATCTGGAGGACCTCGACGAGAGCGGTGCGGACACCGCCGAGGAGCGCCGGCTGGAACGCCGACTGCGCCTCGGCGTCCTGGCCCACAAGAGGCGGGAGGTCACCCGACTGCGCGACAACCGGGAGATCGACGACCTGGTGCTCCAGGAGCTTCAGGCCGCGCTGGACAACGAGGAGATCCGGCTGCTGGGGCGCGGGCCCAACGAGTGATCTGCGGCGGCCGTCCGACCGGCGCGGCTCAGAGCACCTGGTCGAGGAACTGGCGAAGCCGTGGATGCGCGGCCCGCTCGAAGATCGCCTCGGGTGGGCCGGCCTCCAGCACCACGCCCCGGTCCATGAACGCGACGGTGTCGGCGACCTGCCGGGCGAAGCCCATCTCGTGGGTCACCACCACCATGGTCATCCCGGCGGCGGACAGGTCGGCCATCACCCCGAGGACGCCCTTGACCAGCTCCGGGTCGAGCGCCGAGGTCGCCTCGTCGAAGAGCATCACCTCGGGCCGCAGCGCCAGCGCGCGGGCGATCGCCACTCGCTGCTGCTGACCACCGGAGAGCTGCGCCGGCCGGGAGTTCGCCTTGCCGGCCAGCCCCACCAGCTCCAACTGGGCCCGGGCGACCGCGTCCGCCTCGTCCGCACCGAGCTTGCGCAACCGGCGCAGCGCCAGCGTGACGTTGCGCAGCACGCTCATGTGCGGGAAGAGGTTGAACTGCTGGAACACCATGCCCACCCGCTGCCGCAGCGCGTCCGGGTCGTCGTCCAGCACGCTGCGCCCGCCCAGCAGCACGTCGCCCCGGTCCGGTTCGATCAGACGGTTGATGGTGCGCAGCAGGGTGGATTTGCCCGACCCGGACGGGCCGATGACGCAGGCCGTCGCCCCACGCGGCACCGAGAGGTCGACGCCGCGCAGCACCCGGTTCGGTCCGAAGGCGAGGTGCACGTCGCGTACGTCGAGGCTGACCGAGGTCGTGGTGGTGGTGGTGGTCATCGCCGATCTCCTTGCGTGGCGGCGTACGACGCGGTGTCGTCGTCCTCCTCGGTGGACGCGGGGGCCGGCCGACCGTCGCGCAGCCGCCGGTCGATCCAGTTGACGACGTGCGTCAGCGGGACGGTCAACGCCAGGTAGCAGAGCCCTGCCAGCAGCAGCGCCGACTCGTTGCCGGTGGTGGCCGCGTAGTCCTGCCCGATCCGGAACAGCTCCCGCTGGCTGGCCACCAGGCCGAGGAAGTAGACCAGGCTGGAGTCCTTGATCAGCGCGATGAGCTGGTTCACCCAGGCCGGCAGCACCCGCCGGATGCCCTGCGGGATGATCACCAACCGCATCGCGTCGGCCCAGGAGAAGCCGAGCGCCCGGGCGCCCTCCAACTGGGCGGCCTCCACCGACTGGATGCCCGAGCGGAAGATCTCCCCGATGTACGCGGCGGCGATGAGCGACAGCGCCAGGATGCCCAACGGGTACGGATCCGGCCCCCAGACCTGCATGCCCAGCGGGGCCAGCCCGACGCCGATCAGCAGGATCGTCGCGGCGGCCGGCAGCCCCCGGAACACGTCGGTGTAGACCCGCGCCGGCCAGCGCAACCAGCGGCTGCGGGAGATCCCGGCGACGGCCAGCAGCAGGCCCAGCACCGAGCCGAGCAGGGCGGCGGAGACCGCCAGGATCAGGGTGTTGGGCAACCCGACGGTCAGCATCTCGGGCAGCGCCTCGCGCATCGAGTCCCAGTCGAAGAAGGTTTCCCACAGGGTGCTCAACGGATCCATTGGTCGCTCCTCCTACCGCCCCGCTCGCTCGTCACCGGCTCAGGACGCGGCCGACGCGGACGCCGACGGGCCCGTCGGCGCAGCCGACACCGACGGCGTGGCCGACGTGGACGGGGCCGTCACCGTGCCGCTGCCCGGGGTGAAGTCCGCCGGGATCGGCCGGCCCGGGTAGTACTGCGCCTGCAAACGACTCCAGGTGCCATCGGCGATGACCTCGTCGAGGCCCTTGTTCAGCGCCTCGCGCAGCTTGTCGCTCCCCTTGGCCACGGCGTACGCCGTCGGTGCCGGGCTGAGCTGCTTGGCCGCCACGGTGATCTTGCCGTTGCTGTCGGTGGCCGACTTCTCGCCGATCTCCGCCGGGGCGATCCAGGCGTCGGCGGTGCCCGCCTTGAGCTGGTTGATCGCGCCGTTGTAGTCCGGCACCCGAACCGGGTTGAGCTGCTTGCCGGTGGCGTAGTCGTCCTGGACGGTGCCCTGCACCACCACGACCCGCTTGCCGGCCAGCTGGTCGAAGCTGGTGATCGGCGAGCCGGCCGGGACGTCCAGACCGAAGTAGCCGAAGTCGTAGCCGTTGCCGAAGTCGACTGTCTTCTTCCGGGCCTCGGTGATGGTGATCGAGGAGCTGCCCACGTCGAACTTGCGGTTGTTGACCTGGCTGAGCAGCGCGGAGAAGTCGGTGCCGACGAACTCGACGGTGAGGCCGAGCTTGCCGGCCACAGCGGTCAGCAGGTCGTTGTCGAAGCCGGTGAACTTGCCGTCCTTGAGGTACACGTTCGGCGGGGCGTCGGTCAGCGTGCCGGCGCGCAGCACGCCCGGCTGGGCCAGGCCGTACGGGTTGGCGGTGGCGTCGGACGAGCTGTCGTCGCCGCAGGCGGTGAGGGCGGTGGCGGCCAGGATCGTGGCCGCGCCCAGGGCGGCGGCGCGGGTCAGGGCAGGAAGGAATCGCACGGGTGTCTCCGAAGGGTGGTGTCTCGGCGCGCACGGGCGTGCGCCACCGACGGCGCGCCCGATGGGCGTACCGGTGGGGAGGAGTTCGGGAAGGGGGGTGCTAGAGCGTGATGCCGCGACGACAGGCGGCGCTGCACATTCGCATCATGTCCACGTGCCGTCGCCGGGTCAGTGCGGGCGAGGGTCGACCGGTGCGGGAGTCCGCGACGTCGGTCGGTGGGGCGGTGCTGAGGATGCGCATGGTTCTCCCGGGTCTGTGCTGACCTGGGTGCCAGGCCACGCTTGCACCGACGTCGTGCCGGTGCCTGGTCTTCACCCGGGGCACCCCACCGCGGAGGAGGGTTGCCGGCCAGCGAGCCGGGGCTTCGCGCTGGCGCTCATGACCTGGCCCGAGGCTAGCAGCACCAACGGGTGGGCCGTCCAGTCGTTATGACCACGCTCACCGTGCGCGACGGCTTGCGCAGGATCTCCCGGGTCACCGAGGCGATGGCGCCCTGTCCGAACGCCAGGTAGCGCAGGAAGTTGCGAACCGGGCCGCCCTCGGACCACTCGAAGTAGATGTGCGGACGCCGACGGCTGCGGTCCCGGATCTCCAGCAGCTGGGCGGCGAGCGCGGTGGGCACCGACGAGCTGGCCAGGCTGAGCACCGGGAAACGGCCGTCGACCACGCCGCCGCGGACCAGTAGTTCGGTTTCGAAGTCGGACGGGTCGGTGACCTTGACCTCGACGAAGATGACGTCGCTGTCGTCGGGGAAGTCGTTGTCCGCCATGGTCTGGGCCAGCTTGGCGCGGTACTCCGCCTCGTCACGTCGGTCGGGTTCGTGCGCGATGAGGCGGATCCGCCGTCCAGCCCGTTCGTCGATCATCCGGGCCGCGGCGGGGAGTATCCGCCCGATGGGCCGCCACCGTCCGTCGGTGCGCGGAACCCAACCGACGCCACGGCGGGTTTCGGGCCCAGGACAGGGGGGAAGCAGCGCCCCGGGCTGGAGGGGACGGCACCGGGGGAGGGGACAGGGCATGGTCGGCGGCCGTCGCTTCCGCCCGGGTGGCGGCTTCGGCCGCCAGCTCGACGAGTACGAGACGAGGGTCGGTGCGGCTCCGTCCGCGGAGTCGCCCGCAGCGTCCCACGGTGGCCTGGTGGACAGCGCGGTCTACATCCAAGGGCACCGGTTCGCCTCGCCGTCCGGCCTCGCCGAGACGTACCGCTGCCTCCAGGAGCAGGACGACGCGATGGCCTGGATCGGGTTGTACCGGCCCGACATCGGCCAGATCACCTCGTTGGCCCGGGAGTTTCGGCTGCACGACCTGGCGGTCGAGGACGCCATCAACGCCCACCAGCGGCCCAAGCTGGAGCGGTACGCGCACACCCTGTTCGTGGTGCTGCGCGCCGCCCGCTATGACGACCTCCGGGAGGAGGTCGAGTTCTCCGAGCTGCACCTGTTCATCGGGCCGGGCTTCGTGGTCACCGTCCGACACGGTGAGGCACCGGACCTGGCCGCGGTGCGGCGGCGGATGGAGACCGAGGCGCAGATGCTCGCCCGGGGCCCGGAAGCCGTCCTGTACGCGATCCTCGACCAGGTCGTCGACGGGTACGCGCCGGTGGTGGCCGGACTGGAGAACGACATCGACGAGATCGAGACCCAGGTGTTCGGCGGCGACCCGAACGCCAGCCGGCGCATCTACGGCCTCAGCCGCGAGGTCATCCAGTTCCAGCGGGCCGCCCGCCCCCTGCTCAGCGTCCTCGACGCGCTGGCCGACGGCGCCGGTGCCGCCAGTGCGGACGAGGAGTTGCGCCGCTACCTGCGCGACGTGACCGACCACCTGACCCAGGTGGTGGAGCGGGTGGACGGTTTCCGGCACCTGTTGCAGAACATCCTCACCGTCAACGCCACCCTCGTCTCGCAGCAGCAGAACGAGGAAATGCGCAGCCTCACCGCGGCCAGCTACAGCCAGAACGAGGAGCTGAAGAAGGTCTCCTCCTGGGCGGCGATCCTATTCGCTCCCACGCTCATCGGCACCGTGTACGGCATGAACTTCGTCCACATGCCGGAGCTGAACTGGCGCTTCGGCTACCTCTTCGCGCTGCTGTTGATGCTGCTGGTCTGCGGCACCCTCTACGTGATCTTCAAGCGGCGCGGCTGGCTCTGAGTCGCGCGGCCGGGAGTCACTCGATGCCGCGCAGGATGTGCCGTTCGTCCTCGACGTCGTCGTCGCCGGCACCGATCCGGCCGAGCAGTACGGCGGCCGCCCAGATCGTCAGTGGGGTGGCCGCCCCGGTCATCCCGCCGCCGGTCCGGTCGTCCCGGGTCTGGCTCCGCTCCGTGCGCGGTGGCCTGCGCTGAGCCTGCATGGGCCCTGCCTCTCCTCGTCGAAGCCGCCGTGGGCGGCGCGGGGTGACCCCGCGCCGCCGGGCGAACCGCTGCGAGCAGCCCACCACCGGTACGACAGCCACTCGAACCTTCCCACGCCCGGGCGCATCCGCACCGCTTGTTTTCGGGTTTCCGACTGTGACCCGCCAAACCGGACATTACGGATCGACGGTCAGGGCAGCGGGTGGGCGATGCCGCGCGCGTGGTCGGTGAGCGCCGCGCCGACCACGGTCGCGGCCAGCGGCAACACCTCCAGGCAGCGGCGCACCGCGGCGGCCATCAGGGTGTTCGGCACCCGCATGGAGAGCGTGCAGTGCGGCACCCAGCGCCCCGGCTGGTAGTGCTCGGCGAGGGGGATGCCGGCGGCGGCGAGCCGGTCGTGCACCAGCCGGTGGTGCGCCAGCAACTCCGGGGTGGGCGCCGGGCCGAGCCAGAGCACCCGACCGACGAACTGGCCGGCGTGCTGGAAGTCGAGCCGCAGCGGGGCGGCCACCACCGTCCCCTGTAACGCCTCGGCGACCTGCTCCGGGTCGAAGCGGGGCGAAACCGCGAGCGAGACGTGCGGACGGTGGCGCTGCTCCAGCAGCGAGCGCATGCTCTGCACGCCCTCGGCCTCCAGCGCGTCCCAGAGCACCCGGATCCGGCGGGTGGCGTCCGGGTCCAGGTACAACTCCACCGCGGCGACCATTTGATCACCGTAGCGGCCGAGGTTTGCGCCCCCGGATCCGGCGGTACCTGGTCGGAAACCGACCAGGAAGGCGCACCCCGTGGACGTGAGTGACCTGCTGACCGAGGCGTACGACCGGCTGCCCGACCTCGTCCGTGCGGCGGTCGACGGCCTCAGCCCCGAGCAACTGCGCCAACAGCCTGGGCCGGGCGCCAACTCGATCGGCTGGCTGGTCTGGCACCTCACCCGGGTGCAGGACCACCATGTCGCCGACCTTCTCGACGCCGAGCAGATCTGGGTGCGCGGCGACTGGGCGGGTCGGTTCGGGCTCGCCGCCGACCCCGACGACACCGGCTACGGGCACTCGCCCGCTCAGGTCGCGGCGGTGCGGCCGGAGAGCGCGCAGGCGTTGGTCGACTACTACGAGGCGGTCGCGACGCGTACCGGAAGCTTCCTCGCCGGCCTGCGCCCCGCGGACCTGGACCGCGTGGTCGACGAGGCGTGGGACCCGCCGGTCACCCTCGGCGTCCGGTTGGTCAGTGTCGCCGAGGACGACCTGCAACACGTGGGCCAGGCCGCCTACGTGCGCGGCCTGATCGAGGCCGGCTGACCCGTCCTCTCACCCCTTCCGGGTGAACCGGGCTCACCCTGGTGCGGGTGATCCTGCGGGAAACCGTGGGGAGGGGACCGAATGGGCGCGACGGCAGAGCAGTACCTGCGACAGCTGGACACCGGTCGGCGGCCCGACCTGCCGGAAACCACCGCGGGGACGCTGCGGCTGGATGTCCGCGACGACGGCAGCACCGATCACTGGTATCTGACCATCGCCGACCAACACGTCCGGGTGGCCCGCTCGGCCGACGACGCCGAACTGGTGGTGCGGGCCGACCGGGAGGTCTTCGACCGGATGGCCCGCGGCGAGCTGCATCCGGGCGCGGGCCTGCTGCGTAACGAGCTGACCGTGCAGGGCAACATGCGACTGCTGATGCTGCTGCGGCGAATCTTCTCCGGGCCGGACGGCGCCCGCCACCCGCACGAGCTGGGCCGGGTCGCGCTGGTGGACCGGGCTGCGACGACGGTTCGGGGTGAGCGGTCGTGAAGCAGGAGATGGTGCACGTCATCGCGGGCAACCTCTTCGCGACCAGCGACGCCCAGGGCGACATCGAGGCCGATCCGCAGGCCCCGTCCGGACTCTTCGCGTACGACACCCGGTTTCTGTCCCACTGGGTGCTCAGGATCGACGGTGAACGGATCAACGCGCTCTCCCGCGACGACCTCTCCTACTTCGAGACCCGGTTCTTCCTGGTCCCCGGTGCGGCGAGCCACTACATCGACGCCGACGTGTCGATCATCAGGCACCGCTCGGTGCACGACTGCTTCCACGAGAACATCACCGTGCTCAATCACTCGTCGCAGCCCGCCGAATTCACCGTCCGGGTGGAGATGGCCAGCGACTTCACCGACATCGTCGAGGTCGGGCAGCTGCGGCAGCGGCCCGTCGAGGTCACCGCCGACTCGACGAACCAGCAACTCGTGCTGCGCTACCAGCGGGACCGGTTCGTCCGCAAGACCACAGTGCGCAGCACCGTCCCCGCCGAGGTGGACGAGCAGGGGATGACGTTCCGGATCCGGATCGCGCCCGACGGGAAGTGGGAGACCGACCTGCACGTGAGCGTGACCATGGGCGGCGAGGACGGCCGGGATCTCCGCGCCGACCTGCAGTCGCACCAGCAAATTGTGCGGACGGGGATGCAGGAGGACCTGGCGCAGTGGTTGGACCGGGCGCCGCAGCTGGTGGCCGAACGCAAGGGCCTGGAAGAGCTCTACCAGGGCAGCCTCGCGGACCTGGCGGCCCTGCGCTACAGGCCGCTGTCGTACCGCGAGCGGGTGCCGATCGGTGGTCTGCCCTGGGCGATGGGGTTGTTCGGACGGGACGCCATCATCACCTGCCTGCAGACGATGGCGTTCACCCCCGAGCTGGCACCCGCGACGCTGCGGATGCTGGCGCTCATGCAGGGCGGCCAGCTCGACGACGCGTTGGACGAGGAGCCCGGCAAGATCCTGGCCCACCTCCGCTACGGCGAGACGGGGGCGTTCAGCGACCGGGCCAGCGCGCTGTACTACGGCGCGGCGGACACCACCCCGCTCTTCGTCGTCCTGCTCGACGAGCACGAGCGCTGGTCCGGTGACGCGGACCTGGTCCGCGAGCTGCGCCACCCGGCCCGGATGGCGCTGGACTGGATCGACGAGTACGGCGACCTGACCGGCGACGGCTACGTGCGCTACCAGCGCCGCAACGAGCGCGACGGCACGATCAACCAGTGCTGGAAGGACTCCCCGGACGCCATCGTCGACGCCCACGGTCAGCAACCCGCCTTCCCCCGAGCCACCTGCGAGTTGCAGGGCTACGCGTACGACGCGAAGCGGCGTGGCGCCCGGCTGGCCCGGGAGTTCTGGGGCGACCCCGCGTACGCCGACCGGTTGGAACGGGAGGCGGCAGCGCTGAAGGAGCGCTTCAACCGGGACTTCTGGCTGCCCCACCGGGAGTACTACGCGTTCGCGCTCGACCCGTACGGCGAACCGGTCGATGCGCTGACCTCCAACATCGGGCATCTGCTCTGGAGCGGGATCGTCGCGGACGACCGCGCGGAAGCGGTCGCCGAGCACCTGGTCGGGCCGCGACTGTTCAGCGGTTGGGGGGTACGCACGTTCGCCGAGGGGCAACGCACGTACAACCCGGTGGGCACCCACCTGGGCGCGGTGTGGCCGTCGGACAACACGCTGATCGCCGCCGGGTTGCGTCGCTACCGCCTCGACACGCAGGCGGCCCGGATCGCGGCCGGTATCTTCGACATGGCACAGACGCTCGGTGGCGCGGCGCCGGAGATGATCGCCGGCTACGAGCGCAGCCTGACGACCTTCCCCGTCCAGCTGGCGACGAGCTGCCGCCCGCAGGCGTGGTCGTCGGGAGCGCTGCTGATGCTGCTCGGCACCATGCTGGGCCTGCGACCCACCGGCGACAACCTGCTGGTGAACCCGGCGGTGCCGGAGGGCTTCGGTCGGCTGGAACTGCTGGACATCCCGGGCCGTTGGGGTCACTCCGACGCCTACGCGAGAGACCGGACCACCGAACGCCGGCAACGCCTGCGGTGAGGCCCTGGAGCGGCGCTCAGCCCGGCGACGGTGGGCACCGCGGTCAGCCCATGGTCTTGGCGCCGTCGATCGACTCCCGCAGGATGTCGGCGTGCCCGGCGTGTTGGGCCGTCTCGGCGATCAGGTGCAGCAGCACCCGGCGGACGGACCAACTCGCCCCCGGCTCGAACCAGGGCGCCAGCGGCAGCGGGTGCGCCGCGTCCAGGTCGAGGGTGGTGATCAACTCGTCGGTCTGGTCAGCCACCTCCTGGAAGCGCTCGACCAGCCCGGCGAGGGTCTCGCCCGGTGCCATCTGGAACTGGCCGACCCAGTCGACCTCCTCGCGACCCATCGCCTCCGCGCCGCTGACGGCGAAGAGCATCCACCGGTGCTCGACGCCGGCCACGTGCTTGATGAGGCCGCCGAGGCAGAGGCCGCTGACGGTGGGGCGGGTGGCCGCCTGCTCGTCGGTGAGCCCGTCGACGGTGTGCAGCAGGAAACCGCGGTGCCTGCGCAGCGTCTGCAGGAGATCGGTGCGCTCACCGGTGAGTTGCTCGGTGCTGGTCATGCCGCCACCCTTCATTGATGTCCACCCTGTGCCACCGTAGGGCCAGGCACCGACACTTTCCGGGACGACACTGGGTCGACGGAAGACCCGCCAGCGGTTGCCGATCCGCGCCGCTGGCGGTCCACTGAATGACATGGGTGTGATTAAGGTGGGCACGTCGTCCTGGGCGGACCAGTCCCTGCTGCGCTCCGGGTGGTACCCACGCTCGGCCAGCACGCCGGCCCGCCGGCTGGGCTTCTACGCCAGCCAGTTCCCGTTGGTCGAGGTGGACACGTCCTACTACGCCATCCCGGTGCCGGAGACGACCCACGGCTGGGTGGACGCCACACCGGACGACTTCACCTTCGACGTCAAGGCGTTCAGCCTCTTCACCGGTCACCCGACACCGGTCGCCGTCCTGCCCCGGGACCTGCGTCCGGCCGCCGGCCCGAGCCGGATCCGCCGCCGTGACCTGCCGGAGCGGACGTACGACGAGCTGTGGGCCCGGTTCCGTGCGGCCCTCGACCCGATCGCGGCGGCCGGCAAACTCGGGGTGGTGATGTTGCAGTTCCCCCCGTGGCTGGTGCGCAGCCCCGCAGCCGAACGCCGGATCGTCGAGCTGGCCCAGCGCTGCCGGCCGTGGCGGGTCGGTGTGGAGCTGCGGCACAGCTCCTGGTTCGACGACCCCGCCATGGCGGACACTCTGGACCTGCTACGCGCCCACGACCTGTCCCTGGTCTGTGTGGACATGCCACAGGGGCATCCGTCGTCGGTGCCGCCGCTGCTGACCATGACGGCGGAGCCGGCGATCGTCCGGTTCCACGGTCACAGCGACGCCTGGGGCGAGGGCGACAAGCAGGAGAAGTTCCGGTACGCGTACGCCGAGGACGAGCTCCGGCACTGGGCCGGGCTGCTGGCCGAGTTCGCCGACCTCCCCGACGAGCTGCACGTGCTGTTCAACAACTGCTGCGCCGGGCAGGCCCAGCGCGACGCCACCCGGCTGGCGCAGCTGCTCGCCGAGACGATGGTCGCCGACCAGGCCGTCCCGGCGACCGGCTGACCGCCGCACGGGCCACCGGGCCGGGTGCCAGTCCGCTCAGGACCGTCGGCCCCGGCTGCGCAGGGCGTCCTGGGTCGACTCGCCGATGTCGGCGTCGTCGGGGAAGCTCCGGCCGCTGGGGGCGGGATCGGGTGGGGCACCCGGTCCAGCCATCGTCGTACGGGTCGGCTCGACCGAGCCGAAGCCGTGTCGTCCCGCCGGGTCGGACCGGCCCGCCGGGGCACCCGCGCGCCGCTCGCCGCGCCGTTCCTCGGGCACCGCGGTCTCCTCGCTGCCCTCGTCCATCGGTGAGTCGTCGCCCGTGCCCCAGGGCGCGTCGGCGTCGAAGCCGTCGCCGGTGCCCCACGGCTTGGTCGCCTCCGGCTCCAGCCGGTCGTTGTCACCGCTGCGTCCCTTGTGCGCCGTCATGGCCACCCCGCTCGTCGGTCCGCCGCCACGGCGGACGATGTGCCGTCCTCGGGCCGGGACTGCCCGCCCGGGCGCGGCGCACGACATGTCGCCGGCACGCCGCTGCGCGCGCCGCCGTCGCTCCGGTGCGCGCAGGGCCGGCCAGCGCCCCGCCGTCGAGGTGGCGGCGGGACGCCGGTCGGCCCGACGTTCAGCGTCCGGCCATCGCCATCGGCCGCTTGCCGTTGCTCATTCCCAGCTTGATCATGCTCTTCGAGGCGCCCTTCATCCCACCGGCGCGACCGAGCATGCCCCGGAACACCTGGCCGGGCTTCTGCTGCTCACCCATGTACGCGGTGACCACGACCAGGGTCCCGGTCAGCGCCGGAATGGCCCACTGGAGCAGCTTCATCTGTCGCTGCGACGAGGCCACGCTGGCCGGGGTCTGGTGGTTCGGCTCGGTGGCGCCACTCACCGACGGGCCGCCGGCCTTCTCCAGCCGCATGCCGAGCAAGCGGCTGTAGCCGGTGACCGCCAGCGCGCCGATGGTCAACGCGGTCTTGATGGTGCTGGCCCGGGCGACGCCGGACTGGGCCGCCACCCGTGGGCTCTCGGTCACCAGCTCGCCGACGGCGCCGGCCAGGTGGGCGCCGATCGCGGCCGCGTTGACCGGGGTCCACTTGGACCATCCGGCCGAGGCGACCGGAAGCCGCTGGGTCGAGTCGCTGATTTTGGCCGCTGCGCCGTTGACGCCGAAGGCACCCATGAGGGAGCCGCCAAACCAGGCCGCCAGGCCCAGATCGTGCATCGAGCGCAGTGCCGTGTGCCGTTCGGACATGTGATCCCCTTCCGCCGTGTCGGGCGCTGCGGCTTACCCGCCGGTCGGGTGGCTAACCCCGCCCCGGGCGGGCCGATCCGCGCCGTGGCGGGTAGCTACGGGACATTCGTGGCGTCGGAGGGTCGGCCCCGCCTGGACAGGAGTCGTTCGCCCGGTGGTGGGTAGATCCCGAGCGACGCCGACGAGAGGGGAACGCGATGTCGCAGCCGGACGAGAGCCGGGAGAAGACTCCCAAAACAGACGCGGTGCTCATGCACCCCGACAACGACCCACACCGCACCACCGCCGAGGTCGCGCCCCGGAAGGAACACGCCGAGATTCAGGTGGAGCGGGACGGCGAACTGGTGCCACTGGACCAGGACGAGTGAGCCGACCGTCGCCCGAGGACCGGCCGGTACGCCTCAGCGGGGCGGCAGGTCGCCGGCGAAACCGGCGATCCGCCGCGCCAGCGGGGCACTCGCCCGGACCCAGGTGAAGTGGTCCAACGCCGCCCCGGCCTGCGCCACTGTGTACCGCTCCCGGGTCACCGGCGCGGCACCGAGCTTCGCGCAGAGGTGGTCCACTGTCTCGTGCGGGGTGTACTGGTCGTCGTCCACGCTGACGGCCAGCACCGGGGTCCGCACCGCGTGGACCGAAGCCTCGGTGTCCGTACCGTTGAGGCGGGGGAACCGGCCGGTCCGCGCGGTGTACGCCCAGTCGCGGATCACGCCGCGGGCCTGTCGACCGCCGAACCCCCAGCCCGGCCAGACCCCGAGCAGCGCCGCCGTGGCGGCGATGCCCTGGGTGTAGGGCAGCACGCCGAGGCCGCGCCGGCCCGGGTAGTTCCGCCAGTACGGGATGCCGACCGCGATCAGCGCCAACCCGTCCACCTCGTCGCCGCCGTGCAGGGCGAGGTGCAGCAGCGCCGCCTGCCCACCCAGCGAGTGTCCGAGGAGCAGTCGGGTGCGTCCGTCCAGTCGTGGCTTGAGGGTGGCCAGGACGACGCCGACGTCGTTGGCCAGTTCGGCGTAACCGTGCCGGTCGGTCCGACTCGGCGGGGGCGTGCTCGCGCCGGTGCCGCGCAGGTCGGCCACGACCACGGCCAGCCCGGCGGCGCGCAGCGCCGCGGCGAACGGCCGGTAGTACCGGGCCCGGACCCCCATCGCGGGCCAGATCACGACCACCGGTGCGTCCGTCACCCCGGCCGGCTCCGGATAGACCTGCACACCCAGTCGGCCACCGTCGACGTCGACGAACTCCTGCGCGTACTCCGGATCCCCGTTCACCGGCCCAGCCTACGGCCTGACGTTACCGGCGGGTAGCAGCAGGTCGCCGGGTCGACGACTGCGGTCGGCGGATGCGCCGCGCGCCCGGCGGACGCGACGGAGGGCCCCGCCGGGTGGCGGAGCCCTCCGAAGGAGGCTGCGGTCAGGAGACCGAGATCGCCCCGTTGCTGGCGCGGACGCAGGCCACCGAACGGGCGCTGGTGGAGGCCGCGCCGCTCAGGCACTGGCCGAGCACCTGGTGCCCGGTGGCGTTGGGGTGCCACGACTCCTGGCAGGTCTGGAAGTAGGTGACGCAGGTGTTGGCGATTCGCTGGATGGCGATCTTGTCCTTGCCGGCGAGGCTGGTGACGAAGGTGCCGGTCGCGCCGTCCTGAAGCCGGATCGGGGTGGCCAGCGCGCCGCTCGGGCTGCTGGTCTGCTCGCAGAGCCGGGCGCCGTTGAATGCATGCTGCACGTTCAGGTACACCAGGTCGTCGGCCGGGAACTCGGCGGCCAGAGTGTCCCGGGTGGACTTCACGATGCCGCCCAGACCCTGGGAGAAGCGGTGCCCCGGAGCCAGGCTGGCCCGGTGGATCGGGCAGCCGCCGGCGTACCGCTCGGCACCCAGGTCCCGGAACTTGTCCCGGGTGTCGTCGCGGCTGTCCTCCTCGTGGAACTGCTGGTTCAGGTCTAGCGGCAGCGGGTTCGTGTAGTCCTGGAACACCACCCGGTGCTGCCCGTCCGCGTCCACCTGGTCGAGGGTGGTCAGGATCTGGCGTACGGCCGCGGTGGTCTCCGCGGTCGCGGCGCTGAGCTGCGCGGCGGTGGCCAGGTCGGCGTCGCTGCACGGCTTCTGCTCCACCGGACCGTTCAGGTACGCCCAGAACTCCCACCAGCCGGTCCAGGCGTCGGCGATGAACCGGTTGGCGCACTTCTCCGCGACGCTGCCGAAGGTGAACGAGCTGTTGTTGGAGCCGAGGCCGATCAGCACCAGGTCGATGTCCTGGGTCTGCGCGACGGCGCGCAGCTGGCTCAGCTGCGAGGCCACCGTGCGGCCGTTGGTCCGCGCCTGGGAGGCGTTGGCGATGTCGTGCGGCTGGCCACCGGAGCAGGCCAGGTTGAACCGGTTCTGGATGCCCGGCAGGTTGGCCTGGTTGAGCGAGGCGTTCGCCGAACGGTGGCAGAAGAACGCGTTGTTGTTCGCCGCCGCCCAACCGGGGAAGCCCTGGCTGACGCCGTTGGCGTCGACCACTGGGGTGTACGCCCCGGCGCCCTCACCACTGATGAAGCTGTCCCCGAGCGCCACCGCGGCGGTGGGCAACGCGGCGGACGCGGGTGCGGGCAGCGCGACGGCGGTCGACAACGCGGCCATGGCGATCGTCAGTCCCACGGCTAGCGCGGTACGCCGGATTCTGGGCATGGGGCCCCCATCCATCGAAAGATGAAAGATTCTCTGAGAGCGCGATCAGATCACCCCTGTGCGACGGGCGTCAATGGCCCGTAACAGATTCGTTCGACGAAAGACATGTGCGCGTAGGCATGACGCCCTACCGCGTCCACGTTGGACCCGCACTCCGGGTTGTCGACCGCGCTGACCCGCGCCCGCCGGGCGCGGGGAGTCAGCGACCGGTCGGGCCGCCGCGGTTCAGCGCGGCCGCGCCGGCGGCGTTCAGACCGACACCCCAGATCAGGAGTACGCACAGCCACTGCACCCACCGCAGCGCGCTCATCTCACCCGAGAGCAGGTGGCGCACGCTGCCCAACGGGGTGAGCCACGGCTGCGCCGGACGCAGGGCGTCCACGGCGCCCAGCAGCGCGAACAGCCCCAGCGGGAGGATGATCGTGGCCAGGAACGCCACCACCACCGAGCGCAGCAGCAGGCCCAACCCGGTGCCCACCAGGCCGGCGACGATCTGCACCAGCACACTGCCCACCGCGACCGTTCCGGCGAACCGCCACGGCTCGTCGGCGACGTCGGCCGGAGTGAGGGCCAGCGTCACGGCGCAGGTCAGCACACCGACCACGCCGATGACGACCGCCGGCAGCCCCACCGCGAGCACCGTGGGCAGGACCGGCAGGCGGGCGGGCGCCCGGCGCAGGTCGCGTACCAGCAGGATGCCGAAGAGTGGGGTCGCGACCGACATCAGGCTCTGCACCGTGCCCGAGAGTCCGGCGAAGGTCCGGTCGGCGGGAGCCGCCGCCGCGACCAGCGCCACGGCGGCCAGCAGCCCCACCACCAGGGTGCCCACCAGCAGCCACCACCGCGCCGGCGTGCCGAGGGAGCGCCGCAGGGCGTTGCCGATCGTCTCGTCCACCTCGACCGCCTCCTGATCTCCTCGACCCGGACCGGCGTGCGACCCCGCGCTCAACCGGCCGCGATCACGCGTCAGCGTACCGGTGGCGGTCTCTCTGCGTGGTCCCGTGATCACCCGCCGGCTGTTCGTTGGCTCACGTCCAGAGGGCTGCGCGCGGCGGGTCGCGCGGGGCCTCCGGTGGTTGTCCTAGCCTCGGGCTAGGCTCGCTGCGGCGCGCCACGCCGGCTGATGTCGCCGGTGACCGGCAGCACACCGCCGAGACCGGGGAGTACGACCAGTTGACCGCAGAGCCTGACACCCTGTACGGGGCCGATGACCTCACCCACCTTGAGGGGCTGGACGCTGTCCGCAAGCGGCCCGGCATGTACATCGGTTCCACCGACAGCCGTGGCGTGGGTCACCTCGTCAACGAGATCCTCGACAACTCCACCGACGAGGGTGTCGCCGGGCACGCCACCCACGTCGAGGTGATCCTGCACGCCGACGGCTCGGTGCAGGTCGACGACGACGGCCGGGGCATCCCCACCGACGTGCACGCCAAGTCCGGCATCTCCGGCGTCGAGCTGGTGCTGACCCGGCTGCACGCGGGCGGCAAGTTCGGTGGCTCCGGCTACAAGACCTCCGGCGGTCTGCACGGCGTCGGCGCGTCAGCGGTCAACGCGCTGTCCCGCCGCTTCGACGTGACCGTCCGCCGAGCTGGCAAGATCCACGCGATGTCGTTCCGGCACGGCGTCCCGGGCATCTTCGACGGCGACGGGCCGGACGCCCCCTTCACCGCCGGCCCCGGGCTCCAGGTGACCGGCGCCATGAAGCGCGGCCAGCGCACCGGCACCTCGATCCGCTGGTGGCACGACGCCCGCTACTTCGAGACCGGCGCGGCGCTCGACGTCGACGCCGTCCGGATGAAGCTGCGCAACACCGCGTTCCTGGTCCCCGGCGTGACCTACCTGCTGCGCGACCTGACCGGCGAGACGCCCGCCGAGGAGCGGTTCCACTACCCCAACGGGCTCAGCGACATGGTGGAGTTCCTCGCCCCGGCCGGCGACCGGCCGGTCTCCGGCACCCTGCTGGTAAACGGCGAGGGCACCTACCGGGAGAACGCCGCCGACGCCAACGGCGTCATGCAGTCCAACGTGCAGCGGCGCGCCGAGGTCGAGGTGGCGTTCCGGTGGGGCACCGGTTACGAGCGCACCGTCGAGTGCTTCACCAACACCATCCGCAACGCGCACGGCGGCACCCACCGCAAGGGCTTCGAACGGGCCCTGGTCCGCGCGCTCGCCGACGCGATCCGCAACACCCGCGGTCTGCTCAAGGCCAAGGAGGAGCCGCCCACCCTGGACGACGTCCTGGAGGGCATGACCGCGGTGGTGCACGTGCGGATTCCCGAGCCGCAGTTCACCTCGCAGACCAAGGACGAGCTCTCCACCACCGGCATCACCAAGGTTCTCCAGTCGCTGGTCGACGCGCACATCAAGGCATGGCTGGAGGACCGGCGCACCAAGGCCGAGGCGCGCACCGTCCTACAGAAGATCGTCGACGCCGCCCGGGTGCGACTCACCCAGAAGCAACAGAAGGACGCCGCCCGGCGCAAGACCGCCCTGGAGGGCGCGTCCATGCCGCCGAAGCTGGTCGACTGCCGGGCCACCGGCATCGACCGCAGTGAGCTGTTCATCGTCGAGGGTGACAGCGCCCTGGGGACGAGCCGGATGGCCCGTTCCTCGGAATACCAGGCGCTGCTGCCGATCCGCGGCAAGATCCTCAACGTGCAGAAGGCCAACCTCCAGCAGGTTCTGGACAATGCCGAGTGCGCGGCCATCGTGCAGGTCCTCGGCGCCGGCTCGGGGCGCACCTTCGACCTCTCCGCACTGCGCTACGGCCGCGTGCTGATCATGGCCGACGCCGACGTGGACGGCGCCCACATCCGTACGCTGCTGATCACCCTGTTCGCCCGGTACATGCGGCCGCTTATCGAGGCCGGGCGGCTCTACGCCGCGATGCCGCCCCTGCACAAGATCACCACCAGGGGGCGCAACCCGCAGACCGTCTACACCTACACCCAGGCCGAGATGGAGGGGACGGTCCGCAAGCTGGAGAAGGCCGGCAAGCAGATCGTCACGCCCATCCCACGCTTCAAGGGTCTCGGTGAGATGGACGCCGACGAGCTGTGGGACACCACGATGAACCCGGCCACTCGCGCCGTCCGCCGAATCACCCTCGACGACGTCGACGCCGCCGAACGCATCCTCGAACTGCTGATGGGCGAGAAGGTCGAGCCGCGTCGCAACTGGCTCATCGACTCCGCCGACCGCGTCGACCGCGATGCGATCGACGCATGAGCGCCCGTTCCGTTCCAGTTCCCGTGGAGAGCTGAGTCATGGCACGCCGTAAGGAAAACAAGGTCGACCTCTCCTCGTTCGACCAGGCCGGCGCGCGGGTCTTCGACAACCCGCTGGTCACCGAGGTCTCCGACTCCTACCTGGAGTACGCGTTCTCGGTCATCCACTCCCGCGCCCTGCCCGACGCCCGCGACGGCCTCAAGCCCGTGCACCGGCGCATACTCTGGTCGATGTACGAGCAGGGCTACCGCCCCGACCGTGGGCACGTGAAGTCCGCCCGAATTGTCGGGGATACGATGGGAAAGTACCATCCGCACGGCGACACGGCGATCTACGACGCCATGGTCCGCCTCGCCCAGGACTTCTCCCTCAACGTGCCTCTCATCGATGGGCACGGAAATTTTGGGTCCCCAGACGATGGACCGGCAGCATCGAGATACACCGAAGCGCGGATGTCCCGCGAGGCCATGCTGCTCGTCGGTGAGCTGGGCGAGGACACCGTCGACGTCGAGCCCAACTACGACGGGTCGCTGACCCAGCCGACCGTGCTGCCGGCGGCCTTCCCCAACCTGCTGGTCAACGGCGCGTCCGGGATCGCGGTCGGGATGGCCACCAACATGATCCCGCACAACCTGGCGGAGGTCGTCTCCGCGGCCCGCTGGTTGATCAACCACCCGGACGCCACTCTGGACAAACTCATGGAGTTCGTCCCCGGCCCCGATCTGCCCAGCGGTGGGGTGCTGCTCGGCCTGGACGAGGTGCGCCGGGCGTACGAGACCGGCCGTGGCGTCGTGCGGATGCGCGGCAAGGTGGAGATCGGCCCCATCGAGGGCAGCCGGGGCCGGCAGGCGATCACCGTGGTCGAGCTGCCCTACGGCGTCGGCGCGGAGAAGGTGATCGCCGCGATCACCAACGAGGTCACCAAGACCAAGCGGCTGACCGGCATCGCCGACGTCAAGGACCTCACCGACCGGGAGAGCGGCACCCGACTCGTTGTCGAGTGCAAGGTCGGGGTCAACCCGCAGGCACTGCTCGCCGACCTCTACCGGCTGACCCCGCTGGAGCAGTCGTTCGGCGTCAACAACCTGGTCCTGGTCGACGGGCAGCCGCGCACGCTGGGGCTCAAGGCGCTGCTGGAGGTCTTCCTGGCCCACCGGTACGAGGTGGTCACCCGGCGCACCTCGTACCGTCGGCGCAAGCGTCAGGAGCGGCTGCACCTGGTCGACGGTCTGCTGATCGCGCTGCTGGACATCGACGAGGTGGTCCGGCTGATCCGGGGCAGCGACGACGCCCAGGCCGCGAAGGACGGGCTGATGAGCCGGTTCGGCCTCTCCGACATCCAGGCCACGTACATCCTGGACACTCCGTTGCGCCGGCTGACCAAGTTCGACCGGATCGAGCTGGAGGCCGAGCAGGAGCGGCTGCGCTCCGAGATCGCCGAGCTGAGCAAGATTCTCGACGACGAACGGGTGCTCAGGAAGGTCGTCTCCGACGAGCTGGCGGCCGTGGTCAAGCAGTTCGGCACCGAACGTCGTACGACGCTGGTCGACGGTGACCTCAAGGAGGTGCTGGCCGCGTCCGCGCCGGCTGGCCCGCTGGAGGTCGCCGACGATCCGTGCCAGGTGATCCTCTCCGCGACCGGGCTGGTCGCCCGGACCGCGGCCGAGTCGGAGGAGAGCTCCGAGGGGCGCCGACGCAACGGCCGGGTCAAGCACGACACGGTACGCGCCATCGCGCACTCCACCGCCCGTGGTCGGGTGCTGCTGTTGACCAGCGCCGGTCGGGCGTTCAAGGTCGACGTCCTGCCGCTGCCGGTGCTGCCCGAGCAGGCGGGCACGGTGTCACTGCGTGGGGGTATGTCCGCGGCCGAGCTGGTGCCGTTGGCGGCGGGGGAGACCGTCGTCGGGCTGGCCCCGCTGGGCGGGCAGGCGGAGGGCTCACCGGGGTTGGCGTTGGGCACCCGGCAGGGCGCGGTGAAGATCTGCGCGCCGGAGTGGCCGGTACGCTCCGACGAGTTCGAGGTGATCGGTCTGCGCGATGGTGACGAGGTGGTCGGGGCGACCTGGCTGACCGACGGCACCGAGACGCTGACCTTCGTCACCTCCGAGGCGTCGCTGTTGCGCTTCCCCGCCGGGCTGGTCCGACCGCAGGGCCTCAAGGGCGGCGGTATGGCCGGCATCAACCTGCCGGCCGGGGCGCGCGTGGCGTTCTTCGGCGCGGTGCGCACGGACGACCCGGGGCATGGCGAGCCGATGGTGGTCACCTCCACCGGCGCGACGGTCAAGGTGACGCCGTTCAAGGCGTACCCGGCGAAGGGCCGGGCGACCGGCGGCGTGCGCGCGCACCGCTTCCTCAAGGGTGAGACGGACGTGGCCGTTGCCTGGGTGGGTCCGCGACCGGTCGGCGCGACCGCCACCGGCGACCCGGTGGAGCTGCCCGCGGCGGATCCTCGCCGCGACGGCAGCGGCTTCGCGGTGATGCTCGGCCCAACGGTGGTAGGCCACCTGATCGAACGCGACTAACCCCACCCATCCGCCTCACCGCGCCGTCCCCCGGTCACGCCCGCCGCGTGCCCGGGGGTGTGCGCCGCGCGTGCCCCGCGCGGCCGGCCCCAAGATCCGCACAACTTCGGGGACGTTGCTGCTTCTGGTTTGCCGCAGGCAGCACTTTCCTGATGTTGTGCGGACCTTGTCGCTCGAGCCGCCGCATGGAGTGGGTTCTCCGCAAGCGCGGTATGGTGGGGCCCTCTGTTGTCGGTGAGGGTCCGGGTGCGCCGCTAAGCACCCTCGAACATGATTGCTCCTTTGTCCGGCGGAGTCGCCGGCGCGGCATGAGTGCCGCCATCCGGGTCCGGCCGCGGCGTGAGCTACGCGCCGCCCGCCGGCCCCGGCCACATCGCTGCTGGGGTCACCTGATCGCCGCGCCACTCTGGCCGCTGCACGGCGCGAACCTGGGCACCCTGTTACGTACGTGTGACGCGGTCGGTGCCTGCCTCGCCGTGCCGCCGTTCCGCTGGGTGGACGAGGCCGTGGCCCGGGGCAACACGCTGCGCCGGCCAGGCTGCGTCCACCGGGTCGGCAGCCCGCTGCGTTGGCTGGCCGCCGAACGGGCCGCCGGCACCCGGGTCCTCGGGGTGGAACTGGCCGACGAGGCCGTCCGGCTCGGTGATCTGCCCGCCGCTCGGGGTCGCACCGTGGTGCTGTTGGGCCACGAGGCGACCGGCATCCCGCCCGAGGCGCTCGACCAGCTGGACGCGGCGGTCGAGATTCCCATGGTCGGCCATGGCCACAGCCTGAACGTCGCGGTGGCCGGCTCCCTGGTCCTCTACAAACTGGCCGGCCTCCTCTAGTACGGCAGCCGCCGTTGAGAGGTGTCCCCGGGACCACGTCGCAGCCTTCATCGACGCGCCCGGTCGCCGCTGGATCAATGGCGATCAGGCCGGAGAACCGCAAGGAAGGTCCGGACAACGGGTCCCGTCGTGTCCGGACCTACCTTGCGGTCGCTGGTCACCGCGTGGCGGTCGGGCCACCCGCGATGATGCTCAGTCGGTCAGACCGCCGGGTTGGAGTAGGCCTTGCGCCAGAACGCCGCCTTGGTCCCCGGCCCGGCGATGCCGTCGATGACACCGGTGTAGCCGTTGAACTTCTTCAGGTTGGCCTGTAGCGACACGATCGCCCCCGTTCCCACGATCCCGTCGATGGCGCCCCGGTAGGGAGAGGGCTGTCCGGGCCAGTTGGCCAGGTAGCGCTGCATCGCCTTCCAGCTGTTGGTCCCGAGCGCCCCGTCGATCGTGCCGTTGTAGCCGTACATGGTGAGGATCCACCGCTGGATCCGCTTGGCACCTTGATTGTCAAGGCCGAGGTTGACCACGGCCGCGCTCGCCGGGCCCGCGAAACCGGCCACCGCCACGCCCGATGCCGCCACCGCCAGCAGCCCACCTCGGATCAGCCGGCGACGCGAGACGCCGTTCCGCCCGTTCTGCCCCATGCTCTTCCCTCCATTGGTCGGGATCCTTCTTCCGGATCGGCACACGGGCCGGCGCCCGGCATCCGCCACGTCGTGGTCCTGGCGAGGTCAGCAGGTGCGGGAGTTGTAGGCGGCCCAGTAGGGGCCGCTGCCCTGGGGCGGGTAGAACCGGTAGTTTCCGTCGGGCGAGCGCTGCAGGACGAACTGGTGCGAGCCGTACGGGCTCCTGGAACCCGTCGCCCCGTGGTACACCACGTACAGCCACCCGTTCTGGTTGTCGTGCTGCACCAGCTTGTCGCCGGCCTTCGTCCAGCTGTTCCGGCCTGCGGAGCCATCAGCTGAGAGGCCCTTGTCGCGCTGGAAGTTCCTCGTCGCGGCATCGGTCTGGTCGCCGAAGACGCCGTCGACCCCGGACGAGGGCAGGTAGCCGTTCGCCCAGAGAATGGTCTGCCAGAGGCAGGCGACGTTCGAGCTGCGGTGCGTGGTGACGTTGGTGACGCCTTCGTCATCGAAGTCGTCAGACACTCCGCCGGCGCCATGGACGAACGCCCGGCCCGTGTAGGAGCCGCTGGCCGCGGCTGGCGTGGCGATGGTGACGTTGATGCCGATGGCCAGTGCCGCGCCGATGGCGGGCACCGCGACGCTCTTGAGGACGCGGCGGATGGGGCGGAGCGACGACATGTATCTCCTTTGGTCGGGAATCATGAGCAACGGTGCTGGGGCGTCACGCCAGCCGGCGGTGTCAGGCCCGACACGACGAGGCGAGGTGGCCTCGCGCCAGCTGTGGACAGACGTTCCGTTCGACCTCGCGCCATCGTCGTGCAACCAGGCCCGGCGGATGGGTGCTCTTGGATGGGGCGGTGAGGACGGTAGAACGGTACGGTGGGGCCGGTACAACCGCCGCACAACTGGCGTATAGATCAACTACTCGCCCGCGTTGTCCGGGTGTTGTATACGTGGTGGCACATGGCAGCGCCCACAGGTGAGGTGCCTGGTTGCGTTTCGAACTCCTTGGCCCGTTCCGGGTGTACCGCGACGGCCGGTTGGTTCCACTGGGCTCGGTGAAGCAGCGTCTCCTGCTGGCGACTCTGCTGCTGCGTCCGAATGAGGTCGTCGGCGCCAACGAGTTGGCCGCGATGCTGTGGGGCGACGATGAGCCGGCATCGGCCGCCGCGAACCTGCGCACCTATGTGCGCGGGCTGCGGCGGTCACTGGGCGGTGGGGAGACCTGGGATGGGATAACCGCCGCGGCCGGTGGCTACCTGCTGCGGGTGGGCCCCGGCGAACGGGACCTGGACCTGTTCGACGCCGCGGCGGCGCGGGGCCGTGAGGCGCTCGCCGCTTCCGATCTGGACCGGGCCGAGGCCGAACTCTCCGCCGCGGTGGGCCTGTGGCGTGGCGCACCGCTGTCCGACCTGCCGCTGCGCTCGATGCTGGCCCGGCGGGTGGCGCAGTTGGAGGAGCGCCGGCTGCTCGTCGAGGAGGACTACGCCGAGGCGGTGCTGGCCCTCGGCGCGCCGGCCGACGCCGTGCACCGGTTGCGCGGCCTGCTCGACCGGCACCCGCTGCGGCAGCGGGCGTGGGGCCAGCTGATGGTGGGCCTGTACCGCATCGGAGACGTGGCCGGCGCACTGGATGCTTTCCGGCAGGCCCGACAGACGCTGGCGGAGGAGACGGGCCTCGATCCCGCACCCGAGCTCGTCACGCTGTACGACGACATCCTGCACCACCGCCCGGGGCTGGCGGCGCAACCGCCAACGGGGCCGGACCGGCCGGCGCCGGACACGGCAGTGGGGCCGCTCGTTCAGCGCCCCGAGCAACTGCCGCGTGCGGTGCCGGAGTTCGTCGGACGCAGCGTCGAGCTGGCCGGCCTCGACGGGCTTCTGCACGGCGGGGCTGAGGGGCCGACGAGTGTGGCCATCTCCGTGGTGTCCGGCATGGCCGGAGTCGGCAAGACGGCCCTGGCGTTGCACTGGGCGCACCGGGTTGCCGACCGTTTCCCGGACGGCCAGCTCTATGTGAACCTTCGCGGCTACGACGAAGCCGGCGTGGTGTCCCCGCCCGACGCCCTGTCCGGCTTCCTCGAAGCGCTCGGCGTGCCCCACGCCCGGATACCCTCCGACATGGAGGCGCGGACTGGTCTCTACCGCAGCCTGCTGGCCTCCCGGCGGATGCTCCTGGTGCTCGACAACGCCCGCGACTCCGCCCAGGTGCGCGCCCTGCTGCCCGGTGCGGGCCGCTGCATGGTCGTGGTCACCAGCCGTGACCGGCTCGGCGGCCTGATCGCCGCCGAGTGTGCCACGCCGTTGACACTGGACGTGCTCACGGCGGAGGAGTCGAGGAGCCTGCTCGCCAGACGTCTCGGGGTCAGCCGACTCGCCTCCGAGTCGGTGGCGGTGGCCGACATCATCGAGGCCGCAGGCCGGCTCCCGCTGGCACTGTCGATAGTGGCGGCGCGCGTCGCGACCCATCCCACGTTCCCGCTCAGCGCGATCGCCGCCGAACTGCACTCGTCCGAGGCGAGGCTGGACGCGTTGGCCGACGGCGACGTCCGGCGCGTCTTCTCGTGGTCGTTCCTGGCCCTGGGGGCGGACGCGGCCCGGCTGTTCACCCTGCTGGGGCTGCATCCGGGCCCGGACCTGACCACCGCAGCGGCCTCGGCGCTCGCCGGTGTGTCGGCTGCGGCCGTTACGCCGATCCTGCGGGAACTGACCCGGCTCCACCTGCTGGCGGAGCAGGCGCCCGGCCGGTTCGCCTTCCACGATCTCCTGCGCGCCTATGCGGCCGAGCTCGCACAGTCGTCCGAGCGCGGCGACGAACACGTCGCGGCGCGACAGCGCCTGTACGACCACTACCTGCACGCCGCCTATCCGGCCGCCCGGCTCCTCCAGCCGCAGTGGCCCCCGATCGAGCCGGTGCCGCCGCTGCCCGTACCCGCCAGGCAGCCGGTGACCGATCACGACGGCGCGCTCGCCTGGTTCACGGCGGAGCACCGGGTGCTGGTCCGGGTGGTCCGACAGGCCGCCGAGAACGGCTTCGAAACGTACGCCTGGCAGATCGCGTGGGCGCTGACCACCTTCGTGGCGCCGCGCGGCCTCTGGCAGGACCAGCTCGCCATCCAGGAGGTCGCGCTGGGGGCCGCAGAGAAGATCGACGACCTCGCCGGTCAGGCCGTCGCCAACCGGCTGGTCTCCCGCGCGCTGACCCGACTGGGCGACCGCACCACGGCCGAGTACCGGCTCAAGCGTGCGCTTGAGCTGCACGAACGTCTCGGCGACCCGATCGGCCAGGCCCAGACGCTGCACAACTACTGCGAACTCTGCTACCTGGACGGCCGGCTCGACGAGGCGCTCGCGCACGGTCGTGAGGCGCTGCGGCTCTACCGGCTGGTCGGCAATCACGCGGGCGAAGCCCGGACGCTCAACGCGATCGGTTGGCTGCTCGCCACCACCGGCGATTACGTCCAGGCCATCGCCAGCTGCACCGAGGCCCTCGACCAGCAACGACGGACCGACGACCGCAACGGTCAGGCCGCGACGCTGGACAGCCTCGGCTTCGCCTACGACCGCCTCGGTGAACGCGACCGCGCGGCCGACTGCTACGAGCAGGCGGTCAAACTCTTCCGCGACTCCGCGGACCGGTATCACGAGGCGGAGACCCTCATCCGACTCGGGGACACCCGGGAAGGGATGGGCGACCGGACGGCTGCCGCCGCCGCTTGGCGCCTGGCCGCGCGGATCTACGAGGACGTGGGCGATCCCGCAGCCGAGGAGGTCCGCCGCCGCCTCGAACGAGTGGTTCCGTCCTAGTACTGCCCCAGGGTCAGGCGACGTTGTGGGGGCGGAACTGGACGCTGACTCGGGGGCCTACCGGGCGGGTGGTTTTGGGGATGGCGTGCTCCCAGGTGCGTTGGCAGGAACCGCCCATGACGATCAGGTCGCCGTGGCCCACCGGGAAGCGCAGGCTCTCGCCGCCCCCGCGCGGGCGTAGCAGCAGCGGTCGGGGTGCTCCGAAGGACACGATCGCGACGATCGTGTCGGTGTGCGCCGAGCGGCCGATGGTGTCGCCGTGCCAGGCCACGCTGTCGCGCCCGGAGCGGTAGAGGCACATGCCGGCGGTGACGAAGGGCTCGCCCAACTCGGGGGCGTAGTAACTGGTCAGCGCGGCCCGCGCCGCGGTGAGCACGGGGTGGGGGAGTTGCCTCGCGCCGTCGTACCAGCAGAGCAGGCGGGGCACGTCGACCTCGGCGTCATACATGGTGCGCCGTTCGGCCCGCCAGGGCACCTCGGTGAGCAGGGTGTCGAGGACGGTGTCGGAGCCGCGCACCCAGCCGGCGAGGTGATCGACCCAGGCGCCCCGGCTGAGCTGGTGCCGGCGGATCTGGCCGGGCAGCGGCCCCAGGGTCGGCCCGGCGTCGGCCAGGTCGAGCATCGACGGCTGGTAGGCGGCCTGCGTCATACGGCCACCCTAGCAGCACTTTCGTACACCCGTGCTAGCCGTGAGCCGTGAGCTTGGCCTGCTGCGGTCAGCCCGTGACGGCGGCGGCGCGCACGGCGTCGAACACGGCGTCGACGACCCGCGCCCGGCCCTGCCCGTCGACGGTGGACCAGGCGCGCGCCGCGAGCGTCGCGCGCCGCTGCGGCGAGCTGAGCAACCCGTGCAGGGTCCGTGCCGCCGCCGCGCGGGCGGCTCGCCCGGCGACACCGCCGGCGGTCAGCTCCGGCAGCTCACCGAGGCCGGCGGCCAGGCCGTGCCGCACCACCCGGGTGTACGACTCGCGTTGGTTGTCGACCACGCAGACCAGTGCGCTGGGCGCGCCGAGGCAGCAGAGTTCCCAGGTTGACGTGCCGGCGGCGCTGACCACCAGGTCGGCTTCGGTGATCAGTGCCGGTAGCGAGGTGGTGGGTGGGACCGGTCGGATGATCTGCCCCCGGCCGGGGGTCACGTCCTCGACCTCCGCCTCGATCTCGGGTCGCCCGACGATGACCGTGAGGTCCATCGGGTGACCGGTGGCCACCAGCACCCGGGTCAGGACCGGGGCCGCGCCGACCGCGTCGGTGCCGCCGAAGAAGGCCAGCACCCGGGGGCGGCTGACCGCCGTGGCGGGCGGGGCCACCGGCGGCCGGGCGTTGATCACGCTGTCGCGCAGCAGGGCGTACCCGCTCCCGGCGAGCAGCCGGCCGGGCAGCCCCGCCCCGGCCCCCAGCGCCGTCAGTTCCGCTGCCGAACCGGGCCCGGGCAGGTCGGCGCCGAAGTTCTGGTCGAGGTAGAGGTCCGCGACCTGGCCCCGGCTGTCGCCGTCGATGATGGCGAGGGTGTACACGCCGGCGGCGCGCAGGGCGCCGGCCCCGGCCGGGTCCAGGTCGTAGGAGTCGAGGACCAGCACGTCCAGCTCGTGTCGGCGGGCCGCCTCGACCAGTTCGGCCGCCGAGTCCGGGCCGGGGAGCAGCGGGATGCCTCGCGCGGCCAGTTCGGCGGTGGCCCAGTCGAGCCGTTCGACGGTGCCGAACACGGTGACGTCGGCACCCCGGGCGAGGAACTCCTCGGCGAGCGCCAGGCAGCGGACGAGGTGGCCGACGCCGCGCCGTGGCCCGGCGTCACAGCGCAACCCGACCCTCAGGGTGCTCAGGACTCCTCCAGCTGCTTCTGTCGTACGTCGGCGTTGAGCGCGCGCAACCGGGGCTGACCGTCGAGCCAGTCGGCGAGCTTGGCCAGCGGCACGCTGACGTCACCGAAGTGGTTGATGATCGCGCTGACCAGCGTCCAGTCCTGCTCGGTGTCGAGGGTCAGCCGCAGCGCGGAGCGGTCCGGGGTGAGGGTCACCCCGAGCACCCGGAACAGCTCCGGATGGGTGTACGCGTACGAGGTCACGTGCACCCGGTGGTGGTCGGTGGCGAGCCGGCCCAGGGTGCGCAGCGTCTCCGCTCGGATGATCTCGACGTCCAGCCCTCGGGGCAGGGTCCGGGCGATCGACGTGCTCGCGTAGTCCAGCCCGGGGACTGCCCGGTACACCGACGCGACCAGGGTGATGATCTCCGGGTCGAGCAGCGGGCAGTCGGCGGTGAACCGCATGACGGCGTCGCCCGGGTGCGCCGCGAGGGCGCCCACGAATCGATCGAGCACGTCGTCGACCGGCCCGCGGTGGCACGGCACGTCCAGCCGCGCGCACTCGGCGGCCACCGCGTCGTCGACCGCGTCGGTGCTGGTGGCGACCACCAGGTCGGCCAGGACGCCGCTGTCCCGGGCGGCGCGTACCACCCGGCCCAGCACGGAACGTCCGGCGAGCGGGCGGAGCACCTTGCCGGGCAGCCGGGACGAACCCATGCGCGCCTGCACGATGCCGACGATCCGCGGCCCCGCGGCGACCGAGGGCATCGCTACGCCGCTCACTGCTGCTCCTCCTGCTTGGGGGCGAGCGCCGCGGTGGCCCGGCGTTTGGCGGCCCGGGCGCCCCGCTTGGCCAGCCGGGCCGGGGTGATGGCGAGTCGGCCCACCCGGTAGCTGATCGACCCGCTGAGCAGGCCGATCGTCGCCTCGGCCCGGCGCAGCGCCCGTTCCCGTGAGGTGAGCAGCTCCTCGGTCCAGGCGGTCAGCGCGGCCAGCCGGGTGAGTTCCTCGCGCTGGCGCAGCCACGCCTCGCGCAGCTGCTGGTAGCTGTGCCCGCCGACCGGCGGGTCGGTCGGCGCGACGGCGTGCAGTTCGGTGGCGAGGTCGACCCTGCCGCCGAGGTCCAGCCCGTGCAGCGCGGCGGCGATGGCGGCCTCGGCCTCGACCGCCTCGCTGACGGTCGCCCGGTCGAGGTCGTGGCCGGCGAGTCCGCCGAGCACCACGGTCAGGCCGGCGACGTCGAGAGTGGACGACCACGGGTGGGCGTACCCACCGGTGAGCAGGCCCGCCGCGAAGCGCCACAGCCCGCGGGCGAGCACCACGTCGGCGGGCAGCGCTGCGGTGGCCCGCCAGCTGGGGTCGAGCACCGCGTACCGCTCGCCGTCGACCACCACGTTGTCGGTGCCGGCCAGCGCCGCCGCGCCGGCGATCCGGCCGTCCGTGTCGGCCTGGTCGGCGAGCCAGCCCGCGTACCCGCGCAGCAGCGTCCGCAGGGTGCCCAGGTCGCGGCGCAGGGCCGCGTCGAGCAGCAGGGTACGCAGCAGCCGGCCGGCCGGCACCGGCCCGGACAACGCGTCCGCGTCCCGGTACGCGGCCTCGCGGCTGGCGAACGGCGCGACGGCCGGCGTCTCCGCGTCGGCGGCCGGGATGAGCCCCCAGCGCCACCCGGAGGGGCCGTGCAGCACCTGCAGCACGCCGATCCCGGGGCGACCGGTCTGCACGAGCGCCACCGGCAGCTCCCGGTAGGCGGTCGGCGTGGTCGGGTCCGTGGGGTTGGCGGGCCGGTGGGCGAGCGTCAGCCAGCCCGGTGCGAGGTCGGCGGCGCGCCCGGCGTGCAGCGCGTCCACCGCCAGCCGGGCCGGGTCCTGGAGCACGGTGGCGCTGGTGAAACCCCCGGCGCAGGCGCCGTGCAGCACCGCGTCGAACAGGCCGGAGCCCGCGTCCCGGTCCAGGTAGTCGGCGTCCAGCAGCGCCGTCGGGGTGCTGACATCGGGGTACGCGGCCCAGCACGCGGCCGGCCGCAGCCCCACCGCGCTGAGCCGCTCGCGCAGCTGGTTCCGGTTGGCCGGGTGGGCGCGGTCCAGCACGCCGCCGATCACCCAGGCGGAGTCGTCCCGGCGGGCGTACCAGGGGGTGGTGTCGACCAGCCGGTGCAGGCCCAGCGGGTTGTCCAGGCGCAGCAGCAACGCGCCACCCGGTCGCACCGCGGCGACGAGTCGTGCCAGCACACCGTCCCAGCCGAGCCGGGTGCCCTCCACCGACTCCACCGGGTCCAGCCCGGCGGCCGCGATCACCACGTCGTACGTCTCGTCGTCGGGCAGCCCGGCCGGTCCGCCCACCACCACGTGGGCGGCCCGGTGCGCCAGCGCCACCGCGTCCGGGTGGCTGCGCAGGAGGCAGGTCACCTCGGCGTGGGTGAGCTGGTCGAGCAGCGCCGGGTCGTGCGGACCGGCCACCAGGACCCGGGCGCCGGGCGGCACCAGCCGGGCGGCCAGCGCGGCGAGGGGCCCACCGTTGGCCAACCGTTCCGGCGGCAGGTCCGACCAGGCCAGCATCTCGCCGCCGGGCAGGGTGATCCGGCCGGCGGGTGCCGTCTCAGTCGTCACGGTCTTCCTCTTCTTCCTGGAGGTTCGCCCAACCGAGCAGCTCGCGGAGCTCGGCCGGCGTGCAGCGGTGGTCGGTGCCCAGCTCGGCGCGGGCGATCTCGACCGCGGTGGGCAGGTCGACCGTGGTGCCGTGCAGCTGCGGCCACTGCCGCCGGATCCGGGCGGTGCCGCCGAAGGTCGGGTCCTCGTTGGACAGGATCATCGGGTCGCCGTAGACCGCCGGTTCGCACCCCGCCGCGATGCCGTAGAAGATCGCGCTGGTCAGTCGGTTGGATGCTACCCGGCGGTGACGGCGCAGCTCGGTGAGCTGCCGGTCGAGGAACTCCGGGTCGGTGTCCTTCCACCAGTGTCCCCGGTAGCCGTGGCAGATCACCCGGAACCCGGCACGCTCGTAGAGCCGGCGCACGTTGCGCATCCGGTACTCGTGCCAGTAGAGGCAGACCGTCACCGGGCCGGGCTCGGTGTCCTGGATGAGGGCGATCAGTTTGCGGTGGTCGCCCTTGACGTGCTGACCCTCCCAGCCGTGGAACGGGTACCAGATGGTGCCCTCCCGCTCCTCGACCGGTGGTTCCTCGGGTCGCATGGCCAGCAGGTAGCTGAACGGCGCGCCGATGACGACCACGTTGCGTCGCCCCACCGACCAGGCCCGGCGGCGGGTCTGCTCGGACCAGAGCAGGCTGGGGGTGCGCTCGGCGTACGGGTGCCCGGGGGCCAGACCGTCACCGATGTTCCAGCCGTGCTGCACGTACCCGTTGATCCGTGGTGGGTGCCGGTCGCCGAGGCCGGCGTACCGGGCCAGCACGTGCGCGTGGCCGTAAAAGTGGTTGGCGTGGTGCATCAGGTTCCCATCAGGCGGCGGCACGCACCGAGCCGACCCGCACCGCGGCGGTCAGCGCGTCGATGACGCGGTCCTGGTCGGCGTCGCTGAGCCCCGGGTAGAGCGGCAGCGACAGCTGCTGGGAGTAGAACGACTCGGCCACCGGGCAGGATCCCCGTCGGTACCCCAGGTCGGCGAAGGCCGGGTGCCAGTGCACCGGGATGTAGTTGACCTGGACCCCGATGCCGGCGGCCCGCATCCGGTCGTACACCTCGCGGCGACGACCGTCGAGCACCCGGATCGGGTAGAGGTGCCAGGCCGGGTCGGCCCACGACTTGCGGTTCGGCAGCAGCACGCCGTCCAGGTCGGCCAGCGCCTCGTCGTAGCGGGCGACCAGGGCGCTGCGGCGGGCCGTGAACTCGCCGAGCCGACGCAGTTGGCTGCGGCCCAGGGCGCAGAGCACGTCCGGTAGGCGGTAGTTCAGCCCGAACTCGTGGACCTCGTAGTACCAGCCGCCCTGGTCCTCGAAGCGCAGCTGGTCGCGATCGCGGACCACGCCCACGCTGCGGAACCGGCGGGCCCGCTCAAGGACCTGTGGGTCCAGGGCGGCGACGGCACCACCCTCGGCGGTGGTCAGGTTCTTGGTGGGGAAGAACGAGAACGTGGTCAGGTCGGCGAGCGAGCCGACCGGTCGACCGTGGTACGTGCCGCCGATCGAGTGCGCAGCGTCGGCGAGCAGCAGCGCGTCGCTGCCCACCATCGACGTGCGCAGGGCGTCGTAGTCGGCCGGGTGACCGGCGTAGTCGACCGCGGCGACGACCTTCGTCCGCGAGGTGACCGCGGCGGCGGCCGCCGCCGGGTCGAGGCAGAAGGTCTCGTCCTCGACGTCGGCGAACACGATCGTCGCGCCGAGGGCGGCCGCGCTGCTGGCGGTCGCCACGAACGTCATCGGCGACACCACCACCTCGTCGCCCGGGCCCACCCCGGCGGCCGCGTACGCCACGTGCAGCGCCGCGGTGCCGTTGGACACGGTGGTGACGCCCACCCCGCCGGTCCACCGGGCGAGGTCGGCCTCGAAGGCGTCGACCTGCGGACCGGTGGTGAGCCAGTCGCCGCGCAGCACGTCGGAGACGGCCGCGACGTCGTCCTCGGTGACCGAGTGCCGGCCGTACGGGAGCATCCCCGTCATCCGTTGATGCCGAGCATGTCGCGCAACTGCTCGATGGTGAGCCACTCGTCGTTGGTGTCCGACTGGTAGGCGAAGCCGTCCGGCACCGGGTCGCAGCCGACCGGCGCCTGGTAGCCCCAGGTGGCGATGGTCGGCTGGACGATGAACCGGCCGTCGGCGCGCAGCGTCCGCCGGCTGTCGTCGGGCGCGATCATCTCCTCGTGCAGCTTCTCGCCCGGCCGGATTCCGATCTCGTGGGTGGTGGCGTCCGGGGCCACGGCCTCGACCAGGTCGAGGATGCGCATGCTCGGGATACGCGGCACGAACAGCTCGCCGCCCTGCATCTGGTCGAACGAGTCCATGACGAACTGCACGGCCTGGTCGAGCGTGATCCAGAAGCGGGTCATCCGCTTGTCGGTGATCGGCAGGCTCTTGCCCTCGGCGGCCAGCCGGCGGAACAGCGGGACGACCGAGCCGCGGCTGCCCACCACGTTGCCGTAGCGCACCACCGCGAACCGGGTGGGGTGCTGGGCGGCGTAGTGGTTGGCCGAGACGAACAGCTTGTCGCCGACCAGTTTCGTCGCGCCGTACAGGTTGATCGGGCTGGACGCCTTGTCGGTGGAGAGCGCGATGACCTTCTTGACGCCGGCCTCGATCGCCGCGTCGACGACGTGCTGCGAGCCGGTGATGTTGGTGGCGATGTACTCCGACGGGTTGTACTCCGCCGTGTCCACCTGCTTCAGCGCGGCGGCGTGCACCACGTGGTCCACGCCGTGCATGGCCCGGGTCAGGCGGTGCCGATCCCGGATGTCTCCGATGAACCAGCGCAGCCGCGGGTCGTCGCCGAGTTGCTGGCGCAGCTCGTACTGCTTGAGCTCGTCTCGGGAGAACACCACCACGCGGGCGGGGTCGGCCTCGTTGAGGATGTGCCGGAGGAACGTCCTGCCGAAGGAACCAGTTCCCCCGGTGATCAGAATGGACGATCCATTCAACTCACTCAATGTGGTGCTCCCGTGATCGTGGATGAACGAGCGGCCCTGGGCCGGCCGACCGGGGTGACACGCTAGCCATGGCGGGTTAACTCCTCGGCGCTCGCGGGTGAACCGCAACCCCTGCTCCCGTGAATGCCGGACACCGCGTAGGCGAACACTTTCGACCGCCCGGGACGGGGGCTGACCTGGCCGGATCGGGCCGCTACAGTGACCGCGCGAATGACCCGGCGGCCCTGCGCGAAGCCGGTTCCCGTGTTCACCCGACATTCACACCAGCTTGATGCGAGCGGGCCACCCCGAGCGTCACCGACGCCGGCCGACGGGCTCGTCGGATCCGCGCGGGCCCGGCCCGGCCGGCAATTCTGGAGGCGTTGATGGCACCCGGTAGTGACGTGGTCGAACGGCCGGCGGTGGTGGCCGAGACGCCGAGTGACCAGCCCGCCCGGCGTTGGCTGGTGCCGCTGCTGCTGGTCCTCGGTTGGGTGCTCAGC
Organism: Micromonospora sp. BQ32; assembly: GCF_059358895.1. NCBI lineage: Bacteria > Bacillati > Actinomycetota > Actinomycetes > Micromonosporales > Micromonosporaceae > Micromonospora > Micromonospora sp. BQ32. The sequence continues at coordinate 183,766 of NZ_JCADBI010000003.1, forward strand.
GTGGCCTGGCGGATGTGGTGGTCCCGGCACATCGTGCTGCCGATCGCGCACACCGACGAGGACAGCTACCTGAACACCGCCCGCGCGCTGGCCGGCGGCCCGGGGGGCTTCAGCAGCGAGAACGACCTGCTGCGCCGGGTCGGCTACCCGATGCTGATCTCGCCGGCGTTCCTCGGGGACCGGGACTTCACCGACAGCTACCGGATCGTCCAGCTGATCAACGCGATGGTGAACTCGATGCTGCTGCCGCTGGCGTACCTCTTCGGTCGCCGCCTGTTCCAGCTGCGCCGCTCGTACGCGCTGCTCGGCGCGGTCGCGGCGGTGACCCTGCCGGCCACCGCCTTCTACGCGGGCGTTGCCATGATCGACGCGGTGATGGCGCCGCTCGTGGTCGCCTGGCTGCTCGCCGTACACCGCTGGATCACCCGGCCCGGCCCGCTCGCCGCCGCCACCGTCGGCCTGCTGGTCGGCGGTTTCCACCTGCTGCACTCCCGCGGCCTGGTGATCGTGGCCGTGCACGCCGGGCTGGTCCTGCTGCTGTTCGTCCGCCGCCGGATCAGCCCGCCGGTGGTGCTCGCGGCGCTGCTGCCGGTGCTCGCCATGGCGCTCGTCAACGAGGCCGCCATCCGTTACCTCGGCGGCAAGGTCTACCTGCTCGGCAGCACCCCCGGCGGCGGCACGCTCGAGGCGATCGCCTCCGCCCAGGGTGTGGTCCGGGTGAGCGCGGCGGTCACCACCCAGCTCTGGTACCTCGTGGTGATCACGTTCGGGATGGCCGGGGTGGCCTGGGCCGGCGCGGTGCGCGAGCTGTGGCGTCCACGGCACGGCGACGCGGCCCGCTGGACGATGGGCGTGGCGCTCGCGGTGACCGTCGGGGTGGCCGGCGGCGCGTCGGTGATCCTGTCCGGCATCACCGGCAAGCCGTTGGACGCGATCTACGGCCGCTACGTGCAGATGCTGGCGCCGTTCTGGCTGCTGGTCGGGCTGGGGGTGCTGTTCACCGCCGGGTGGCGGGTGGTGCTGCGCCGGGCGGCCGTCGCGGTGGCGTTGCTGGTCGGTGGCGGTGCGCTGATCGCGGCCCGACTCGCGTACGTGGCCAGCCAGGGCCACCAGCTGCGCTACGGCGGTTTCAGCGCGCCGGACCTGGTGGCGTTGACCGGGGGCTGGGAGGAGCTGCGACCGGTCGTCGGGTCGCTGGTCGGCATCGCCGGCTGTGTGCTGCTCGTCGCCGCGGTCCGGGTGCCCCGCCTGCGGCTGCCGATCCTGGGCGCCCTCGTGGTGGTCAACCTCGTCACGATGCAGGTGATCGACCAACGGATCGTGCGACCGACCGCCGAGAGCACCGCCCCGACGCCCCGGGTGGCCGACGTCGGCGTACGCCCCGGTGAGCGGGTGTGGGCCTCGACCGGGGTGCACTACGTCCTCCGGTTCAACCTCAGCCACCAGGTGACCTGGACCGACGTCCGGTGGTTCGGCGACAAGCAGCCACCGGCCGCGGCCCAGGTGGTGTTCGCCCGCTGGGCACCCGGGCAGGCCGACGACTGGGACGGCGCGGCGTACGGCTTCGTCCGGCTCGGCGGGAACCCGGAGCAGCACTGGGCGGCCTGGCGGCGGACCTGACCCACCCCGGTGGACACCGCTAGTCGTGAACGGCGGATGTCCACCGGGAGCACGGTCGGTTAATGGTTCCGGTCCATTACGGGAAACTGTCCGACAATCAACGCTGACGACGGTCCGCCCGAGCCAGTGAAATCGGGATGACCGTGATTTCCCGACCGTCCGACAGCTCCTGTCTCGGGGTGCCCTCGACGAATCGGAAACGCCGGTTCATCTGGCGTACGACGGTATTGTGGCCGAGCACCTCGCCGTCGAGTCGGTCCAGGTGCAGCCCGTCGAAGGCGTACTCGACGGCCTCCCGCATGACCCCCAGCCAGGCGGGCAGGGTCTCGTCTCGCCGGTCCAGCCCGTCGGCGTCCAGATAGAAGCCCCAGGCGCCGGTGCGGGGGCCGTCCAACCGCAGGTCGAAGAAGGTGACCACCCCGCAGGGTCGGTCGTCGCGGACGTACACCAGCACCCGCCGCGACGGGTCGTCGCGGACCGCCGACCACCACCGGGCGTGCTCCTCGGCGGTGATCTCGTGACTGGTCTTGCTGACCTGTCGATTGGTTTCCTGATTACGCCAGGACAACATCAGATGAACGTCGTCCGCCGTCGCTTCGCGCAGCACGTGCGTCTCGCTTTCCTAGCCGTTCACGTCGGGTCCCGGCACCTTACCTGGGCCTACCGGGAAATCAGATATGCATTCGTTGGGTTGTAGACTGCGGCGCATGAACGAATTGAGTCGCGCGCAGATCCGCGACCTCATGGCTCAGGTGCTGAAGAACCAGGACAAGGAGCTGCCCGCGGACGACGCGGCGCAGTTGCGGGAGATCGGCTTCCGGTCACTCGACTTCTCCGAGCTGGCCCTGCGGGTGGAGGACGAGACGGGGGAGGAGCTCAACTTCGATGCCCCCGGGCTGCGTCGCATCGCCACCGTCGGGGACGTCCTCGACTTCCTCGTCGAGCTTCAACACCAGTGACCGTCGCGACGTCGCGCCAGCCCGTTCCCGCGCACCCGGAGCCGGCTGGTGTCGACAACCGGCTCGTCGTCGGCGGCGCCGCGCTGACCTGGCGCTCGCTGCCGACGCCCACCCTGCCCGACCCGGCGGCGGTGCTCGCCCACTCGGCCACGCACGCGCTCGCCGCGGCGCGGCAGCACGCCGTGCACGGCACTGAGCTGCTGCTCAGCACCGCGAGTCGGGTCGACGCGGCGATGCGCGCCGAGCTGTTGGAGGCCGGGTTCACCGTCGGCGACCTCGACGACGATGGCGTGCACCCGAGCGCACCGGCCCGGCCGCGAGCCGCCGAGCCCGGCCGGCTCTGGCTGCTGACCTCGGGTTCCACCGGGCGTCCGAAGCGGGTCGGGCACACCCTCGACACGCTGACCACCGTGCGGGCCGACCAGCCCGACCGCACCTGGCTCTGCCCGTACGCCCCCGGCACGTACGCCTGGTGGCAGGTGGTCACCCTGTCGTTGACCCAGCCCGGCCAGCACCTGGTGGTGGTCGAGCCGGACGAGTTGGACGACTGGCCCTCGGTCGCGGCCGCGCACGGGGTCGATTCGGCCTCCGGCACCCCGACCTTCTGGCGGCGCACCCTCTACCGCGACGCCGACGCGCTGGCCCGGGTGCCGCTGCGTCAGATCACCCTCGGCGGCGAGCCGGTGGACCAGGCGATCCTGGACCAGCTACGGGAAGTCTTCCCGACGGCCCGGATCTCCTGGATCTACGCGTCCTCCGAGGTGGGGGCGTCCATTGTGGTGCACGACGGGCGGGCCGGGTTCCCGGTCGACTGGCTGGACCGGGAGACCCCGGGGCGGCCGACGCTCTCCGTCCGCGATGACGAGCTGGTGGTCACCTCCCCGTACCACGGGGCCGGTCTGGCCGGCCCGATCCGCACCGGCGACCGGGTGCAGGTGCTTGACGGCCGGGTGCTGATCACCGGCCGGCTGGACTCCGACGAGATCAACGTCGGTGGCAGCAAGGTTTCCGCCGGCGTGGTCCGCGGCGTGCTGGCCGGGCATCCGGCGGTGGCCTGGGCCCGGGTGACCGGCCGCCGCGCCCCGGTGCTCGGGCGGATGGTGGTCGCCGAGGTGGTCCTCGCCCCGGCCGGCGCGGCCTCCGCTGACACCGGTGTGCCGGACGAGGCCGCGCTGGTCCGCTGGTGCGCCGACCGGCTTCCCGAGCACGCGGTGCCGCGCCGAATTCGCGTCCTGACCGACATTCCCGTCAAGGAGACCCTGAAGAGCGATGTCTGAGCCCGCCGACACCCAGCTCGTCCCGCCCAGCTCCGTGGTCCTCGTCTCCGGCGGTTCCCGTGGCCTGGGCCTGGCTATCGTCACCGACCTGCTCGACGCGGGCGTCCGCGTGGCCGCGTTCGCCCGCACCATCACCCCGGAGCTGGAGAAGCTCGCCGCCGAGCACCCCGACCGGGTGCACGTCGGCTCGGTGGACGTCACCGACCTGCGCGCCGCGCAGAGCTTCATCCGCGAGGTGGAGCAGCGCCTCGGCCCGATCGACGGCATCGTGAACAACGCCGCCATGGGGCAGGACTCCCTGCACGCGCACACCGCCACCGACGACATCGCCCGGATCATCGAGACCAACCTGACGGCCCCGCTCCAGCTGACCCGGCTGGTGATCCGCCGGATGCTCGCCAAGGGGCTGCGCGGGCGGATCGTCAACATCACCTCGATCTGTGGGCAGCGCGGGTTCCCGGGCCTCGTCGCGTACTCGGCCACCAAGGGCGGGATGGACGCCGCCACCCGCTCGCTCGCCCGCGAGCTGGGCGGCCGGATGCTGGTCAACTCGGTCGCGCCCGGCTTCTTCGCCTCGGAGATGTCCGCCGTGCTCGGTCCGACCCAGCTCGACCAGATTGTGCGCCGTACCCCGACCGGTCACCTGACCGAGCCGGTGGAGGTCACCCCCGTGGTGCGGATGCTGCTGCGGGAGCACACCAACATCAACGGCCAGGTCATCGTGGTGGACGGTGCCGCCGCCATCTGACCTGCGGCCGGTTCCCCTTCCGGTGGAACCGGCGCGGCACGGCGGGGCCGCCGTGCCGCGTCCGGTGCCGGGGCTGCTCGCCGCCGCCGAGCAGCACCTGCGCATCGGCTCACCGACCGCGATGGCCGACGCGGTGACCCGCAGCCACCTCGACGACGGACGGTGCGTCGGCTGGTACGGCCCACCGGTGCCCGGCTGGCGGGTGGCCATCGACGCGGAGCGCGCCGACGCCCCGGTCCCTGCGGCGCTGGCCCGCCGGTTCGGCGCGGGTGACTTCTGGGCCCGGTGGACCCGGGCCGAGTGCTGCTGCAAGCTGGCCGACGTGCCGATCGCGACCTGGTGGCGCTGGCACGGGCTGGGCACTCCGGCGGACGGCGCCGCGCTCTGGCGGACCCTGCGTACGGCTGACCTGGTGGTCACCGTCGGGTTCGCCCCGACCCTCCCGCCCCGCGATCTTGCACTTTCTGACGCCGAATAACGGCTTTCGCGCCTTCAGTCGGGACAGTAACTGCAAGATCGCCGGGGCGGGGGTGGGACGTTAGATCAGGTCCCAGCTCAGCGGGGTGCCGCGGGGGACGTCGGTGGCGAAGGTGCGGCCCAGTACCCGGTCGATCTCCACCGGGGCCAGCCCGCCGGCCGGCCGGATCGAGCGGACATTCTGCGCGGTCACCGGGTCGCCGGTCCGGACGTCCTCGACCACGAAGAGCGACCGACGGAACCGCAGCCCCTCCCGCTCGGCGGGAGTCGGGCCGATCGCGGTGCCGCCCAGCGCCGCGTACGCCCGGCCGGACTCGGCGACCAGGGCGGTGAGCTCGGCCGGGTTCAGGGAGAAGTCCGAGTCCACGCCGCCGTCGGCCCGGTCCAGCGTGACGTGCTTCTCGATGAAGCAGGCGCCGAGCGCCACCGAGGCGACCGCCACCCCGATGCCGGGCGTGTGGTCGGAGAGCCCGACCGGCAGGTCGAACGCACCGGCCAGCACCGGCAGCCGGCGCAGGTTGCTGTCGGCCGGCGGCGCCGGGTAGGACGCGGTGCAGGCCAGCAGGACGATGCCCGCCGCGCCACCGGCCCGGGCGGTCCGTACGGCGGCGTCGATCTCGGCGACCGTCGCCATTCCGGTGGAGATCACCATCGGCTTGCCGGTGCTGGCCACCAGCCGGATCAGCGGCAGGTCGACCAGCTCCGACGAAGCGATCTTGTACGCGGGCGCGTCCAGCGACTCCAGCAGCTCCACGGCGGTCGCGTCGAACGGCGACGAGAAGACGGTCAGGCCACGCTCACGGGCCCGCGCGAAGATCGGGGCGTGCCACTCGTACGGGGTGTGCGCGCGCTCGTAGAGGCGGTACAGGTTCTCCCCACCCCACAGCTCGTGCCCGCTGGAGATCCGGAACGCCGGGGTGTCGACGTCGATGGTGATGGTGTCCGGCCGGTACGTCTGGAGCTTGAGCGCGTGCGCCCCGCTCTCGGCCACCGCGTCGACGATCGCCAGCGCCCGGTTCAGATCGCCGTTGTGGTTGCCGGACATCTCGGCGACCACGAACGGTCGCTCCCCGGCACCGACCACGTGTGGTCCGATCTTGATTGTCGCCGTCATTCCGACCTCTGCTCGGGTACGCCCGCACCGGGGTGCGGTGGTGCTGTCGTCGTCCACCCGGCGGGCGGACGACCTGGAAAACCAGGGCGCCGGGAGCCGCCCCGGCTCCCGGCGTGCTCGGTGAAGGGGTTGATCACGGCAGCCGGCCAGCGGCCAGCGCGTCGCGCCGCTCCGGCGCGAGCCCGTCGTCAGGTGTCTCCGCGCTGCCCGCCGCTCGGCCCGGGTCCTCGTCGGCGGTGAGCGAACCGCTGTCGGCGCCGCCCGCCGGGCCGGGCCGACGCAGACGACCAGCGACCCGGTGGGCCTGGCGCAGCGCCGAGTACGCCAACCAGTCACCCCGCCCGATGAGGCGGTGCTTGAGCCCGGTCACGCCCGGGGGCAACGGGTAACCGCCGGTGGGCAGGTACCGACGGTAGTGCGCGGCGGCCCGGTGGAAGAAGTCGCGCCGCAGGTGTGGGTGCAGCCGGCCGTCGTTGCCCACCACCACCAGGTAGTGGCTGATCATCAGCTCGAACAGCTCGGCCTGCAACCGGTCGTCCGGGTGCTTGCGGGCGACCCAGTCCATCAGCCGCTCGTACTGGGCGAAGGCGTCGAAGTGCCGGCCGCTGCGGGTGGAGGTGATGGCGCCCTGGCGGCCCTGGCGGTACAGGTAGCAGACCCGGTCCAGCACGGAGATCTTCTCGGCCCCGATCAGCAGGGGATGGCTGAACGGGATGTCCTCGTACCAGCCGGGGAAGAACCGCAGCTCCAACTGATCCATGAAGTCCCGGCGGACCACCTTGTTCCAGGCGGTGTGCTGCACCCGCAGCAGCTGCGGCTGGTCGGCCAGCCGGGTGACGCCGGAAATCCCGCGCAGCAGCGGGCTGCTCGCGTCGACCTCCCGCCGGCCGTCGTCGTGCACCCGCAGGTGGTCGAGCATCAGCACGTCGGGCTGGTGCTGGCGCAGCCGGTCCAGCACCGCCGCGATGGTGCCCGGCGGTAACCAGTCGTCGCTGTCGACGAACCAGACGTACCGGCCGGTGGCCACGTCGAGCCCGGCGTTGCGGGCCAGCCCCAGACCCACGTTGCTGCTCAGGTGCACGACGCGGACGCCGGCGCGGCCGACCGCGTACGAGCGGAGCATGTCGCCGCAGCCATCCGGGGAGGCGTCGTCGACGGCGATCAGCTCGACCGCGTCCGACTCGGCCGCGGGGATGTCGGCCCGGATCGACTCGAGGCACTGGTACAGGTACGCCTCGACGCCGTACACGGGCACGACGATGCTCAGCAGCGGTGCGTGCGTCGGCTCATTGACCACGTCCGCCACCTTCGACGACCCGGGTGGCCGGCCCCGGAACCTGACGTTGCCGCCAATGGTGGAATCTCTGAACTCCCGCCCAGCGGAAGGTTAACGCCGGCCGGTGGGCGGTTCCCCAGTCCGGGCAACGCGGCTCGTGGGGCGGGTGGGACTCGTCCGGTTCACCCAGGAGTGACCCGGTAGGGTGCCTCGGTGCGGCCCTGCCGGGCCGTCGCGGGCGTCGCCGTCGCGTCGTCCGACGCGCGCCGAGGAGGATACGACCGTGCTGGTGACCCTGCGGGGCGTCGGGATCCCGGCATGACGAGCGTCGCCGCGGTGTCGGCCGCCCGGCCGGCATCCGCCCCGCCCCGGCTGCCCTCGCTGACCGGACTGCGCTGGATCGCCGCCCTGCTGGTCTTCGGCTTTCACGCGGGCACCATGCGGATCATCGCCGAGCCGGACTACAAGGCCGTGATCGACGCGCTGTTCACCCTGGGCCTCTCCGGGGTGCAGTTCTTCTTCATCCTCAGCGGTTTCGTGCTGGTCTGGTCAGCCCGCGCGGGCGACTCCCGGCGTACCTTCTGGCGGCGCCGGATCGCCAAGATCTACCCCAACCACCTGGTGCTGTGGGCGGCGACGTTGGTGGTCGCCTGGTGGTTCGCCGACCCGGTCCTACCGGCGGCGGCGTTGGAGAACCTGCTGCTGCTCCAGGCGTGGGACCCCCGGCCGGGCTGGTTCTACAGCATCAACACCGTCAGCTGGTCGCTCTCCTGCGAGTTCTTCTTCTACCTCTGTCTGCCGCTGGCGCTGCCGCTGCTGCGCCGGGCCCGACCGAGGCTGCTCTGGGCGCTGATCGTCGCGCTGCCGCTGCTGATCCTCGCGCTCTGGCCGGCGCAGGAGTTGGTGCCGGAGGTGAGCCGGTGGTGGTTCACCCAGATCTTCCCGCCGGTACGGTCCCTGGAGTTCTGGTTGGGCGCGGTGGCGGCCGAGTTGATGCGCCGAGGGCTCTGGCGCGGTCCCGGTCTGACCGTGGCCAGCGGCATCTTCCTGGTCACCTGGGTGGCGGCCGCGCAGTGGATCCGCGCCGAACTGTGGACCATGCTGCTCGCGGTCGCGTACCTGTTGGTGATCACCGCCGCCGCGGACGCGGACGTGCGGGGCCGGCGCTCGCCGTGGCGGTCCCGGCCGCTGGTCTGGCTCGGTGAGGTCTCGTTCGCCTTCTACCTGGTGCACGTGCTGGTGATGACGAGCGTGCTGCGCTGGAGCGGAGCCTGGGGGACCGGCTTCGCCGGATGGCGTGGCCCGGCCGTGGTGCTCGGCTTCCTGGTGGCGAACCTGATCCTCGCCGGGCTGCTGCACCGCTTCGTCGAGACCCCGATGATGCGCCGCCTCGCGCCGCGCCGTCCTCCGGCCCGTCCGGCGCCCGTCCCTCGGCAACGCGCGGCCGGCACGCGGGTCGCCGGTGACGACGACGCGCCAGACCCCGCGAGCAACGGCCGCGGCGACGTCGGCGGGGCTGCCGACGAGGTCGGTCAGGCCGGCGGTCGATCAACGTACGTCGACCTGCGCTGACAGTGTCCACCCTGGTCAACGGGTCGGCGCGGCGTGATCCGACACGCCCGTGGTCGGTGCGCCCGGGTCGGCACGACGGTAGCGTGGGGACGTGCTTCCGGTCGCGTTCACCTGTCCGCTGTGGTGGGTGGCGCGCTGGGCGACGCGGGTGCTGACCAGCCTCGCCGTCGTCGCGGCCCTGGCGCTCGGCGCAGGCCCGGCCACGGCCGCCGGGTCAACGGCCGGCCCGGTGTCACCGCCGAGCGCGGTGCCGGCCTCGGTCGCCGCCGGGTCGCTGGCGGCCTCCTGCCGGCACGCCGGGGCGCTCAGTGCGACCCGCCCGGCCTCGGCGATACCGCCGGAGGCCACCGAGGAGTCGGTACCGGCATGGTCGGTCGACACGCCGGTGACGCTCCCCGGCGATCAGGGCACCACCGCGACCGGCGCGCTGCCGGTCCGCGCGGCCGAGTCTGACCGGCTGCCCCTCGTCGAGGGTTCGAGCAGTCGGGCTTCCCGGGCTCCACCCGGGCGCTGAGCCACCGGGACGACCCGTCCCATCGCCGCGCCCCGTCGACCCACCGCTTCCCACCCCGCCGGCCCCTGGCCCACCGTGGCCCGCCGGCGCGGCTCCCATCGCACTGCTCTCTCCCCGAGGTGCCGACCATGGAGACCGTCGTCTTCTACCAGTTCGTGACCGAGGTGCCGCAGGCCGCCGCCATCTGGTCGACGCTGTTCCTGCTGACCCTGGGCCTCCTCACCGTGCTGGCCGCCCGTCCCGAACGGGACCGGCCCACGGACGAGCCGCTTCCGACCGTGCCCACCGCTCGGGAGCTGGCCGCCGCCGAGGTTGTCGACATGCGCCGTTACGCCGAGGAGGTGGCCGTCGCCGCGGCCGGCGCGGCCACCACCGCCCGGCGGCGACGCGCCGCCTGGCTGACCGCTCAGGAGCAGCTGGAGCGGGCCTGGACGGGGTACGACGAGGCGGACACCGCCGCGCGTCGCTTCGCGGGCGCCGGGGCGCTGCCCACCCCGCAGACCCCGCACACCCCCGCCGAGTACGCCGCCCGGGAACGCTATCTGCACCGCGCGGCGATGGCGGCGTACTGGCGGGGCGACCTGACCATGACGCAGCTCGGCGACGTGTTCGGGCACCGGCGCGGCTGGGATCCCCGGCGGCACCCGGTCGAGCAGGAGGTGCTGATCAGCCGGGTGATCCGGGATGCGCGGCTGGCCGACTACCAGGTGGCCGCCGGCCGTGAGCGGGCCGCCTGGCGCGACGCGGAGTTGGCCGCCGAGTCGGCTCGTACCCTCGCCGAGGAGGCGTATGCGGCGGCGGCCCGGCTGCGCCCGGCCCCGGTGCCCGCCCGCCGGACGGTGGTCAGGGCGTTGCGTCCCGCCGCCGTGGCACGGTGGCGCCCGGCCCGGGTGAGTTGAGCCCGATCCGTGATGTGAGGCCGGTCACCCAATTGCGGAATCGGACGGCCGGCGCGATCGGCGGCATTGTTCCCGCGATTATGGCCGCGTTCTTTGCGGCCTGTCCGGTTGTCGCCCGCAGACGTCGCCGTAACCGGTTGTCCCATCGAGTCACATCATCGGCAATACGCGCAGAAATTGTTGCCACGATTGAGGTTTACGCAGGTGAACCTGGCTTGGCAGGGGTGCGGAGTGACCAGTACTGTCGTCCCGTCCGGTGCGGTAACCGATCGCAAGACGCGACGCCGCACCGACCCGCTTAATCGTGATCAACGAACCGGGGACCCACCAGTAAGTCCGGGGTGAATCCGCGAGCCACGGCCCGCGGTAGGGCGATCTTCCCGCCCGAATCCGTCAGCTAACCCGGTAGGCGGTGTCGGAAGGAGTCACATCCTCGTGCAGCACCTTTCCACCCCTCGGTTGTTCCCTCGCCTCCACGGCGCGGCGGTGCACCCGCTCATTCGTCGCGTGACGGTGAGCTGACCCCCGGGTCATCGCCTTCCCCGCCCGGCCGCGCCGGGCGTTCCCCTGAGCGGTTCACCATCCGCGGACCACCGTCCGCGCGCTGGCGCCTGCCCGGATACCGGTCCGGCCCCGGTGTGCCGCTCTCCCCCGATCCGTGGAGGACCCCGTGAAGCACACCCTGAAGCGCCAGCTCCGCCGCCTCGCCACCGAGCGCCCGTACCAGATTGTCGCCGCCTCCGCCGCGGCCCTGGCGATCGCCACCACCACCGGCGCCCTGCTCACCACGGCCGATGACGCGCCGGCCGGTCAGCGCACCGCGACCACGGTCGCCGAGCTGCGCAGCGACGTCGCCGCCTCCCGCGGCGAGGTTCGGGACGCGTCCCCCCTTGCCAGCGCCGCGCCGACCACGGCCGCCCCGGCCACCAGTGCCGCGTCACCCGCCGCCAAGGCCAGCAGCAACCCGGACCTGACCCGGAAGCCGGAGCGGCCGAAGCCGCCCGCGACCAAGATCCTCGACTACGACTACGAGGCGCAGAACACTTACTACAACTGCGGCCCGGCGGCCACCCGCAACGCGCTCAGCGCCGCCGGCATCGACCGCACCCAGGATGAGCTCGGCGCCGAGCTGGGCACCACCGAGATGGGCACCAACTCGGCCGAGGACACCACCCGGGTCCTCAACGCCGAGGTGAAGGGCTCCCCGTACCGGACCCGGATGTTCCTCGGCGCACCCAGCCCGGCGCAGATGGACCGGCTCCAGGCCGACGTGGTGAAGGCCATCACCGACGGCCGGGGCGTGGTGGCCAACGTCGTCGGGGACGCCACCGACACCGACGGCGGCTGGCACTCCTACGGCGGCGGGCACTACATCGCCGTCGTGGGCTACAAGGACAACGGTCGCACCGTGCGGATCGCCGACTCGGCGAACCCGGCCGACTCGTCGTACTGGATCACCACCATCGACCTGGCCAACTGGATCGCCAGCCGGGGCTACTCCGCCTGACCCGGGCACGCTGACCGCCGCGGGCGCCGTCTCCCACAAGGGGCCGGCGCCCGCGGCGTTTCTCCGCGCGGTTCGCCGGTGGGCTGTCATCGACGACTCTCGTACCGGGCCGTGAACCGTGGGAGACTGCGGCCGTGGTGGAGAAATCGGGTGGTCACGCCGGTCGCAGGCCGGTCCTGCTGCTGCTGCACGGCATGGGGGCGACCGGGGACGTGTGGTTGCCCTGGGCGCCGTACCTTGAGCAGCACTGGCCCGGGCGGTGGCTGGCACCGGACCTCGCCGGCCACGGCTGGGCGCCGCCGCTGCCGTCGTACTCCTTTGTGGGCTTCGCCCAGCAGATCGCGCAGGCCCTCGCCCCCGACGACCGGCTGGTCGTGCTCGGGCACTCGCTGGGTGGCGTGGTCGGCCTGGCGCTGGCCGCCCGCGACGCCGGAACGCCGGTGGACGCGGTGGTCGGGCTGGGCATCAAGGCGGTCTGGTCACCCGCTGAGCTGACCCGCGCCGCCGAGGTCGCCGCCCGCCCGGTGAGCTGGTTCGCCAGCCGCACCGAGGCGGCTCGCCGCTACCTGCGGGTCTCCGGGCTGGCCGGCCTGGTCTCACCGGACCACCCGGTGGTGGACGCCGGGCTGCGCCAGGTCGACGGCCGGTGGCGCCTCGCCATGGACCCGACCGCCTTCGCCGTCGGCGAGCCCGACCTGGCCGCGCTGCTGGCGGCGACCGACGTGCCGGTGGTGCTGGCGCGTGGGGAGAACGACCCGATGGTCACCGACGAACAGCTCAAGGAGTACGGCGTACCGGTCGCCACGCTGCCCGGTCTCGGGCACAACGCGCACGTGGAGGACCCGGCGGCGGTGCTGGCGTTGCTGGACCCGTACCGCTGAGCGGCTACGCCGGTGCGGACGCGGTCAGTTTCTCCGCGGGCGTCAGCTCCCGGCGGGCGGCGGTCAGGAACGCCTCGGCGTACGACTCGGCCGGGAAGTCACCCAGGTAGCGGCGGCGGGTGGCCCAGCGGGCCTCGGCCAGCGGGTCGGTGTCCAACAGTGCGGTCAGCACCTCGTCCACGTTGGACATGTCCCCGCGCAGCACGTAACCCGACCCGGCCAACGGGAACCGCTCCACGAACCGGTCGCCCTCGTCGCCCATGTCGGTGACCGCGTACGGCTTGCCGGAGTAGAGGAAGTCCGAGATCACTCCGGAAACGTCGGAGACCAGCGCGTCGGCGGAGTTGACGCACTCGGTCAGGCTCAGTTCCCGAGCCGCCGCGCCGACGACGTGCTGGCGGCCGGTGCGGGCCCGGTCGGCGACGAGCAGCTCGGTCAGGCGGCCCAGCTGGCGGGCCGAGGCCGGGTTCTGCGCGGTGTACGGGTGGGCCCGCAGAATCACCGTCGCGCCGCGCTCCAACAGCCGGCGCAGCAGCCCTTCGGCCACCGGCAGCGAGCAGTAGTCGGCGTCGGCGTGGTGCCCGGTCCAGGTCGGGGTGTACAGCACCGTCGGGTGCGCCAGCCCGCGTGTGGGCTCCGGGCGTACCTCGATCGACTCGACCTGTGGGCGACCCACCACCACGAACTTCTCCGCCGGGATCTGCACCCCGGCGCGGGCGTACCGGTCGATCGCCGCCTGCCCGGCCACGAAGATCCGGTCGAAGATTCCCGACACCGGGTTGGCGCTCGGCGCCTTGTCGCTGTCGCCGTGGTGCAGCTGGATGTGGGTGAGCTGGGTGAAGCGGACGCAGTGGCTGTTCTTCGCCCCGTGGTTGACGTAGAACGCCGCTCGCAGGCTCGGCACCAACGCCTCGTCCATCGCCCCCAGGGTGGGGCAGTAGACCACCGGCGCGTCGGTGGCCGCCGCGATCGGGGCCAGGAACTCCGGCTCGCGCAGCACGACCAGGAACGGCCGGCCGATCCGTTCCAGGTACGGCAGCCACATGGTGACCTGGTATTCCGACCCGGGAGGCGCGGAGAAGTAGAGCAGGAACTCCGGCTGGTGCCGGCGCAGCGCGGCGGCCACCGACCCGCCGCCGGCCCGCGGCCGGAACCGCCGCCGGGCCAGGTCCAGTGCGACCGCGCCGGCGACCGCGCCGACCAGCAGGCTGGCGGCCAGCGCCACACCGGCCGGCAGGGCGAGCGCGGCGGCGAGAGCCAGGGCGGCGAGCAGCCCGAGCAGCGCCGTGCCGAGTCGGTCGGCGATCAGCGGCGTCCAGGCGCGTACCGGCAGATTGGCCGCCCGGATCTCCAGACTGCCGGCGGTGCGCAGCGGCCCCACCAGCAGCACCAGCCCCAGCAGGACCAGCCCGGTGGCGACCAGCGCGAGGTTGAGCCCGTCGTCCAGCCGCCGGGAGTAACCGACCAGGATCGCCGCGGCGATCAACGCGGTCTCCGCCACGAGGTCGGCGCTCGGCCGGATCCGCTGCTCAGCGGCCGAGGCGGCCAACGCGGCGACGGCCAGCGCCAGCCCCCAGCCGGTGGCGCCGGTGAGCGCCAGCACGACAAAGGCCAGCACGGCCAACCCGGTGGTCAGGCACCGGGCGGCCAGCTTTCGGACCAGGTCGCCGCGCATGTCGCTCCGTTCGTGGTTCCGCAGCCGTCGGCGTCAGTTCGCGGACGTCGCGCCGGCCGGCGTCTCGACCCGACCCGACCCGGCCTGCGCCGGCACGTTCGGCGTGGGCCCGTCACCGGGAGCCCGGCGTACGTCGATCACCTGACCGGTGAGGTCGGAGATCAGCACGTCCAGCGACGACTGGGCGACGGCCTCCGCGGCGAGCAGGGTGTGCTCCGGCTCCTCGCCGAAGGCCCGCGTCCGCATCGGGGTGGCGGTGCGCTCCGGGTTGATGCAGTTGACCCGGACGCCCATGTCGGCCCACTCGTCGGCGAGCGCCTGGGTGAGGTTGACCAGGGCGGCCTTGGTGGCCGAGTAGAGCGCGTAGCGGGCCCGACCCCGGGTGTAGGAGCTGGAGGTGTAGAGCAGCAGCTGGCCCTTGGTCTGCTGGAGGTACGGGAGGGCCTGGCGGGCGATGGTCACCGGGCCGACGAAGTTGACCTGGAGCAGCCGGTCCATGGTCTCCTCGTCCATCTCGGCGAGGGCGCCCTTCTCCAGGATGCCGGCGGTGACCACCACGTGGTCGATCCGGCCGGTGGCCTCGAAGGCGGTCGTCAGCGCGGCCTCGACGTCCTCGGCCCGCTCCACGTGGGTGCCGGTGCTGGAACGGCTGAACGGGAAGACCTGGGCGCCGTAGCGACGGGCCAGCTCGGTCAACTCGTGGCCGATGCCGTAGCTGCCGCCGAACACCACGATGGTGCGGCCGGTCAGCTCCTCGCTGTAGCTGCGGTGGTCGGTCAGCCGGGGCGCCTGCGCCGCGGCGAGCTGGAAGAGCTTGTCCGCCAGGTGCACGTCGACCGGGTGGGTGACCTTGATGTTCTCGTCCGAACCGTCGATCACCTTGATCGGGGTGCCGGGAAGGTAGCGCAGCACCACGCCGCAGTCGTCGGTGGCGGCGAAGTCCGGGTCGTCCTCGGCGATCCGGTACGCCGCCCGGATCGTGGGGGAGCGGAACGCCTGCGGGGTCTGTCCCCGACGCAGCCGGGAGCGCACCGGGATGTCGGTGATGCAGTCGTTGTCGTCGACCTGGATGATCGTGTCCGCGGAGGGGATGGCCACGTCCACGGCGGCGTAGCTCCAGAGCGCGTTGACGCACTCGCGCACGATCCGGCCGCTGAGCAGCGGGCGCACCGCGTCGTGGAAGAGGATGTTGCAGTCTTCCGGGCCGACCGCGTCCAGCGCGATCCGGGTGGTGGCGTTGCGGGTGTCACCGCCCTCGATCACCTTGGTGACCTTGCGCAGGCCGGCCTTCTCGACGATCTGCTGGGCGTCCTCGACGTGGCCGGTCGCCATCAGCACGATGATCTCGTCGATCTCCGGTGCCGCCTCGAAGACCGCCAGGGTGTGCTCGATGATCGGCTTACCGGCGATCTTCAGCAGCTGCTTCGGGATGCCGAGGCCCAGCCGGGTCCCCGTGCCTCCGGCCAGAACCACCGCCACTGTCCGTGAGGGCCGCCACGGCGTCGGGGTCTCCGCTTCGGCGTCCGGGCCAGTGGTCTGGTCCTGCGTCATTGCCGGATCCTCACTCTCAGGGATGCGTTAACGGAAGGTTCCGCCCGAGCGGCGACGGAATGAACCTTAACGCGCGGACCGCGTCGCCCCAACGCGGGCGACGCGGTCCTCAGGTGCGTGTCGATGCCGGACGTTCGCCGGAACTCTACTTGCTGTTCGCGTACGCCTCGTAGGCCCGGATGACCTCGTCGGTGGGGCCGTCCATCCGGATGAGGCCCGATTCCAGCCAGATCGTCCGTTCGCAGGTGTCCCGTACGGAGGAGAGCTGGTGGCTGACCAGGAACACCGTCCCCGCGCCCTCCCGCAACTCCCGCACCCGCTGCTCGCTGCGCTTGCGGAAGCCCTTGTCGCCGGTGGCGAGCGCCTCGTCGATGAGCAGCACGTCGTGCTTCTTGGCGGCGGCGATGGAGAACCGCAGCCGGGCCGCCATGCCGGACGAGTACGTCCGCATGGGCAGGCTGGCGAAGTCACCCCGCTCGTTGATCCCGGAGAAGTCGATGATCCCCGCGGCCTGCTTGGCCACGTCATCGGGGTGCATGCCCATGGCCAGGCAGCCGAGGGTGACGTTGCGCTCCCCGGAGAGGTCGTTGAGCAGGGCGGCGTTCACGCCGAGCAGGGACGGCTGCCCCTGGGTGTGGATCGCGCCCCGGTTGACCGGCAGCAGGCCGGCGATGGCCCGCAGGATGGTGGACTTGCCGGAGCCGTTGCTGCCGATCAGCCCGATCGCCTCGCCCCGGTACGCGGTGAAGGAGACGCCCTTGACGGCGTGTACCTCCCGCACGTTCGGCGCGTGGGTGCGCTTCACCAGCCGGCGCAGCGCGGCCACCGGCGTGGTGCCACCGGCGGCGCCCTGGTGCACCCGGTAGATGATGTGCGCGTCGTCCACGACCACGGTCGGGATGCGCTCCTGGGTTCGGGTCATCGTCGCGCTCGCCTCAACGGGGGCGTCGAAGTGATCAACCACGGCCGTACTCCTGTTCGCCGCGCCAGAAGTAGATGAAACCGCCGATGCCGGCGACCAGCGCCCACCCGGCGCCGACCAGCCAGAGCTGGGTCAGCGACTCGTTGAGCAGCGGCGCTTCCTCGAGCAGCGCGTACCGGGCCAGTTCGATGTAGACCAGCAGCGGGTTGTACTGCACGAGCGTCGTCGCCCAGCCGGGCAGCCGGTCGAAGAGGGTGACGCTGTAGAGGACGCCGGAGCCGTACATCCAGGTCCGCATGATGAACGGCATGACCTGCTTCAGGTCGCTCGCCTTGGAGCCCAGCCGGGCGACCAGCAGCACCACGCCGGCGTTGAACACCGCCTGTAGCAGCAGCGCCGGCAGCAGCATCAGCCACTTCCAGGTGAGCGGCTCACCGGTGACCAGCACGATGCCGACCAGCACCACCATCGAGGCCAGCAGCTGTTGGAACTGGGTGATCGTGGTGGACAGCGGCAGGCTGGCCCGGGGGAAGTGCAGTGCCCGGATCAACCCCAGGTTGCTGCTGATCGACTGGGTGCCGGCCAGGATCGCGCTCTGGGTGAAGTTGAAGATGAACAGCCCGGTGGTCAGGTAGGCGATGAAGTTCGGGATGTTGTCGTTCTGCGCCAGCACCACCCCGAAGATCAGGTAGTAGACCGCCGCGTTGGTCAGCGGGGTGAGCACCTGCCAGAGCTGACCCAGCTTGGCGTTGCTGTACGAGGCGACGAGCTTGGCGTTGGCGTACGCGGCGATGAAGTGCCGGTAGGCCCATAGTCGGCGGCTGTACTCGACGAGGCTGGGTCGCTCACCGGCGACCCGTAGCCCGTGCCGAGCGGCCAGCTGCGCCTGGGTCAGGCCCGTGTCGGGGTCGACCAGCGCGGTGGTGGCCATGGAAATGGCGCTCCGATCTTTCGTGCAGACGGGGGTTGCTCGCGACGATCGAATCCTAGTGGGAAATTTGCGCGGGGCGCCGCCTCGTCGCTGCGAGGACAGTAGTCCGAAACACGTCGGGACGCAACCGTACCGTCGTTGCGCTACGCTATCCCGCGTGACCTGCGATAAGAGCCCTCGATGACCACCGAAAAGAGGCGGGTGCCGGCCGGCGCGGCGGTGCTGCGCGACGAGATCACCACGGCGATCCGCCGCGCGCTGATGCAGGAGCTCGCCGCGGTCGGCTACGGCCGGCTCTCCATCGAGGCGGTGGCCCGGCGGGCCGGCGTCAGCAAGACGGCGGTCTACCGACGGTGGAGCTCGAAGCTCGACCTGGTGCTGGAGATCGTCGCCGCTGCGGCACACCGCAAGCTCCCCGCCCTCGACACCGGCACGCTACGCGGTGATCTCGCGCTGCTGTTCCAGGCGGTGGCGCACGCGCTCCGGCACCCGCTGGCGTCGCAGATCATCCCGGATCTGCTGGCCGAGGCCGCCCGCAACCCCAGCATCGACGTGACCCTGCGTCAGGTGCTGTACGCCCGGCAGCAGGAGATCGGCGGTCGCCTGGTCACGCGTGCCGTGCAGCGTGGCGAGCTGCCCGCCGACACCGAGCTGGACACCGCCGTCGACCTCATCGTGGGGCCGCTCTACTGGCGGCTCGCCATCGCCCGGCTCCCGCTCACCGACGGCTACCTCGACAACCTGGTCGAATCCGTGGCGGCCGGGCTCGGTGCCGACAGCGTGCTGTCCAGTCCCCGGGCGGCTCCGATTTCGGGTTGACCAGCCCTCCGACACACGGTCGCCGGCAGCAGCGGCCCCCCTGCCCGATTCCGCTACGCTGCCCCCTTGACACCCGGCCGTCACCGTGCCGATGCCCCTCATCCGCCTGACGAGTAAGGACGCCCGTGGCCCACGTCGACAGCATCGCCGTAGCGCCCGCCGAACCGGATCCGACGCCGCGGACCGGGCAGGCATCCCGGCCCGCCACCGCCCGCGCCGGGCTTTCCCGGGTACGCGCGCTGATGGCCGTCGCCCCGGCGCTGCTCACCGATGGCGCCGTGATCGCGTTCGCGCTCTTCACCGTGCTCTACCACCTGGCCTTCCTGGGGGACCTGCGTCCGTCGGTGACCTTCCGGATCTGGCTGCTGGCCTGTGTGGTGCTCGCGGTCGTGGCCGTGCTGCGCGCCCGTCGTCGCGCCGGCACCCCGGCGGCCGACAGCGCGCCGGCCGACAGCGCGCCGGCGGCTTCCGAGCAGCCCGCCAGCGCACGCCCGGCCGCCGACCGCCGCCTGCTGACCGGGGTTCTGGTCGCCGCCGCCGTGGCCGCCGTCTCCGCCGGTGTGGCCGGCACCGACGTCGGGCTCTCCTGGTGGATCCCGGCCGTGGCCGGCCTGCTCGCGGCCGTCGGCGGGCTCCTGCTGGTGCGCCAGGCCTGGCGCAACGGCCCGGCGCCCACCCCGGCGGCCCCGGCGCCCACCGCGGCGCAGTCGGCGTACGCGTTGGTCGTCTCGGTCCTGGTCGGCATCTCCTCGTTCTTCCTGGCCCGCAACACCCCGGACGACGTCTACTACGTCGGCAAGTCGGTGTGGATCGCCGAGCGTGACCTGATCCCGCTCAACGACTTCCTGTTCTCCGAGAACGTGCTGCCGGCCATGGGGTCGCAGCCACCCATCCCGTCGATCGAGGTCTTCGACGGCGCGTTCGCCAATGTCGTCGGCATCCACGCCAGCTCGGCCCTCTGGTACGTGCTACTGCCGATCATGGCGGTGCTCGCGGTGCTGGCGCTGTGGCGGCTGACCCACCGGTGGGCCCCGCGCCGTCCGCTGCTCGCCTTCACCGTGGCGATCGCGTACCTCTACCTCGTCGCGGGCGGGGACGCCGCACTGGGCACGTTCCACCTTCCTCGGCTGCACGAGGGCAAGGGCATGTTCGTCTCGGCGGTCATTCCGCTGATGTGGCTGTACCTGACCGAGTGGTTCGACAACCGGTCGCGGCGCAGCCTGCTGCTCATCGTGGCGCTCTCGATCACCGCGATCGGGCTCACCAACACCGCGGCGATCATCCTGCCGATGCTGGTCGGCGCCGCCGGCTTCGCCATGCTGCTGGTCGGCCGGTGGAAGGCGGCCGTCGTCGCGGCGGTCGCCGCCCTCGCGTACCCGATCGGCTCGCTGGTGGTCTCCCGCCTGGTGCTCGGCGGGATGGCCGCGACCGGCGCGGACGACGCCTTCTTCGACGCGGCGTACACCTACAAGCGGACCCTGCTGTTCGGCGTGGTCGGGGTGATCAGCGGTCTGGCGCTGTGGTGCGGGGCGTTGCTCGCCCGTCGGCGCACGCCCGCGCTGCTCGCCGCCGGTGCCGCCCTGGCGTTGAGCGTGTTGTTCGTGCCGGGCGTGCTGGAGGTGCTGAGCGCGTTGAGCGGCATCTCGGTGGTGCTCTGGCGCGTGCCGTGGTTGCTCGCCCTGCCGACGCTGATCGGGCTGCTGTGCACCGTGCGTGTGCCGGCGCCGACCCCGGCCCTGCGCCGGGCGGCGTCCGGGGGGATCGCGGTGTTGCTGGTCGCCTCGTTCGCGCTGTTCGCCACCCCGATGTGGTCGCCGAAGAGCTGGGTCGAGGTGCACGAGCGCCCCACCTGGAAGCTTCCGCAGCAGCGCCAGGCGATTTCCTTCTGGATCAAGGGTCTGGACCGCCCGCGGGGCATGCTGCTCGCCCCGAAGACGATCATGCGCACCACGCCGATCATCACCAGCGAGGTCCGGGTTGTCCTGCCCCGCGACTTCTACCTCGTCGAGTACGACCTCACCTCCCAGTTCGCCAAGGACCGGTTGCTGCTCGCCGGCTTCGCGGACGGCGCCGCCAGCCCGACGCCGGCCGAACTCAAGCCGGCGCTGGACCGCCTGGACGTGGGCACCATCTGCGTCTACAACGGCAACCAGTACGCCCGCGACACCGCGCCCCAGCTGGGCTACCAGGAGTTCGCCAAGCGCAAGGCGCCCGGCGCGATGACCTGCTTCCGGCGGGTCGGCTGAACGCTTCACCCGTATCGAGCGCCCGGCCCCGTGGTGGGGTCGGGCGCGCCCCGACGCGGAACTTTGCCCGAAATGGTGCCGGATACCCGAGCGACACCGAGGTGTCCCCTCGCGTTAAGGTCGCAGTCACACGCAGCCGGCCGCGATTGAGTCGCTGCGACGGGGGAGTGACGTCGGTCCATCACGGGCACCGCCCGCAACGAAATCTCGTAGGGAGCGAACTCGTTTGTTCGGCACGTTGACAGGACGCCTCGGAGTGGCCGCCCAGAGTGCGCTACTGGTACTGGCCTACCTGATCATGCTCGTCGGTGGCGTATTCGGTTGGATCGGCCTGTTCGCCGTCGCCGCGTTGGCCGCCATCATCGGCGAGTTCGCCGTCGCCCGCTGGTCGCCGCCGTCGCAACTGCTGTTGGAGAAGGTGGGCCTGCACTGGTCGTACCGACAGCTGACCCGGGACCTCGCCGCCGTGTTGCTGGTCGTCGCCGAGGTGCGGCTCAGCGGTGGCGAGCTGACCGTGCTGCTCGTGCTGCCGGCCGCGGTGTGGGTCGTCTCGGTCTTCGCCGGCGCGCTCTCCACCATGATCGATCGTCGTAACCCGCTCTCCGCCATGGTGCGCAACATCGAGCTGGGTCCACTGTCCAGCGCCCCCCAACCGCCCGCCTGGGCGGCGGCGGTCGCCGGTGACCGGATGCCCCTGCTCAACCTGCTGCTGGTGCCCGCCGGCGTGGCCGCCGCGGTGCAGCACGATGCGACGCCGTTCTTCGTGGCCGGCGCGGTGGCCGTCGTGGCGACCGGTGTGGTGGGCGCGATCATCGCGCTGACCTGGCTGCGCGGTCGGGGCGCCGGGCAGGGCCCGCTGCTGCCGGCGGTCCAGCGTTGGCTGGACAGCTACCGGCCGGAGGTGGCGCTCTACTTCGCCGGCCCGGCCAAGGACGTCTACCAGGCGAACATGTGGCTCGCCCCGACCGAGGCGCTCCAGCAGCGCGCGGTGGTGCTGATGCGCAGTCGGGAGGCGTTCCTGGAGCTGGCCGACACCCGGCTGCCGGTGATCTGCGTACCGGCCGGGGTCGACTTCATGAACCTCGACCTCGGCGGCATCCGCGCGGCGCTCTACTCCGCCAACGTCGGCGCGAACATCCACATGCTCCGCGAGCCGGGTACGAAGCACGTCTTCGTCGGGCACGGCGACAGCGACAAGCAGGCCAGCGTCAACCCCTACAGCAAGGTGTACGACGAGGTCTGGGTCGCCGGCCTGGCCGGCCGGGAGCGCTACGCGCGGGCCGGCGTGGGGGTGCTCGACTCGGACATCGTCGAGATCGGCCGGCCGCAGCTCGCCGGGGTGCACACGTTCGGCGCCGAGTCGGTGGACCGGCCGTTCACCGTGCTCTACGCGCCCACCTGGGAGGGCTGGCTCGACGACGACCCGTACCACACCTCGCTGGTGCTGATGGGTGAGCGGATCGTCAAGGGACTGCTCGCCACGGGTCCCCGAGTCCGCCTGATCTACAAGCCGCACCCGCTCACCGGGTCGCGGTCCAAGGCGGCGAAGGCCGTGCACGACCGGATCGTCACGGCGATCCGCGCCGCCGGCGGTGACCCGGACGCGTCCTCGCTGGACGGCACCGCGCACCTGGTGGTCACCGGCCGCACGCCGGCGCTGTTCGACTGCTTCAACCAGACCGACCTGCTGATCAGCGACGTGTCCAGTGTGGTGTCCGACTTCGTGCAGAGCCAACGGCCGTACGTGGTGGCCAACCCGGCCGGCCTGTCGGAGGACGACTTCCGCCGCGAGTACCCGACGGCTCGGGCCGCGTACCTGCTCTCCAAGGACTGCGGCGAGCTGGAGAAGATCGTGTCGGTCACCCGGGCCGGCGACGACCCGATGACCGAGGCCCGCCGGGAGCTGAAGACCTACCTGCTCGGGCCCGCCGAGGCGAACCCGATGGACCGGTTCCAGCAGGAGATCGACCGGCTCTGCCACTGAGTTCCGCGAACGGCAGCGACCGGCGCTGCCGCTGAACCCGGCCTCTATGGCCTCGCGCCCGACCCGACACCGTCGGGTCGGGCGCGACCGTGTCAGCCCAGCAGGGCGGCCACCGCGTCGGCGGCGGGAACGTCCGCCGGCAACGCCCGCGCCGCCACCACCGCCGCGACCGGCAGCGGGCCGTACACGTGTGGGAAGAGCTGCCCGCCGCGCGACGGCTCCCACCGCAGCGCGTCACCCAGTCGCTCCTCGTCGACGCTGAGCAGGGTCAACCCGGTCGCCCCGGTGAAGTACCGCCGCGCCGTCTCGACCACCTGGTCGCCGTCGGAGAGGTGGATGAAACCGTCCTGCCGGTCCACGGCGGAGCCGGCGAAGGCACCGGCGGCGAGGGCGTCGTCCCATTCCGCGCTCGACAGCAGTTTGTAGATCACCACAGCAGCGTACGGGGCCGCCGTCGGCGCGCTCGCCCGGTTTTCGCCGGTACCGCCGCGCCCGTCGCCCCCCGCCGGGCATGCTCAGGTCAAGGGCCGCGGAGGGATGGGCGATGCAGAGCTACGACGATGACTGGACCGACAGCCAGCGGGCGCTGTACGACGAGTGCTACCGGGCCGGCGGCGAGTGGGCCGAGGACCCGGACACTCCGTCCGACGACGTACAGCACGTGATCAACCTGGCCGAGGCGGACGACGACGCCTTCCAGGATGCCGAGATCGACTATCCGCCCCTGGTCGACGCGGTCACCCAGGCCAGCGGGGTCACCGTCACCAGCGTGCCGGCCAGCCACGAGGACCCGGGTTTCCGCGGGTTCACCGACGGCGTCCGGGACGCCACCGCCGACGACGTCTTCGGTCTGTGACCGGGGTCTTCGTCCGGTAGCCCGCCCAGCCCCGGCGGGCGGCCTCCCGGTCCGCGCGCGCTTCTGCCACCATTTCGCAGAACAGCGCTGCGACGGACGGGGGCACGGGTGCGGATCCTGCTGGTGGAGGACGACCGCCGGGTGGCCGCCGCGCTGTCCTCCGCCCTCACCCGCCGGGGGTACGAGGTCGAGCACGCGGCCACCGTCGCCGCCGCCCTCTCCGCCGCCCCCTGTGACCTGGTGCTGCTCGACCTGACCCTGCCCGACGGGGACGGCACCGACCTGTGCCGGGAGCTGCGTCGACGCAGCAGCCAACTCGGCATCATCGCGGTGACCGCCCGGGGCGAGGAACGTGACCGGGTGCTGGGTCTGCGCCTCGGCGCGGACGACTACGTGGTCAAGCCGTTCTCGATGGTGGAGTTGCAGGCCCGGATCGAGGCGGTGCTGCGTCGCGCCGCGAACGCCGCGCCCGAGCGGCACCTCATCGAGGCCGGGCCGGTACGCATCGACGTGGCCGCGCGGACGGTGACCGTGGACGGCCGGGCCGTCACGTTGACCCGCAAGGAGTTCGACGTGCTCCTCTCGCTGGCCCGCCAGCCCGGGGTGGCGGTGCCCCGCGACCGGATCCTGCTCGACGCCTGGGGCACCACCTGGGCCGACCGGCACACCGTCGAGGTGCACGTCGGGTCGCTGCGCGGCAAGCTCGGCGACGCCCGCCTGGTGGAGACCGTTCGCGGCGTCGGCTACCGGCTGCGCGACGCGTGAGGAGCTGACGTGCGCCGTCGCCTGGTGATCAGCTATCTGCTGCTGATGGTCCTCGTCCTCATCGCGTTGGAGACCCCACTGGCCGCCACCATGGCCAGCCGCGAGACCGAACGGGTCCGCGCCGACCGGCTCGCCGACGCCACCCGGTTCGCCTCGCTGGCCGGGCCGGCGTTGCGCGACGGCGGGCCGGGCCCGATCGAGTCGGAGCTGACCAGCTACGACGACCTGTACGAGATCGGCGCCGCGATCGTCGACCGGGACCGGAACATCCCGGTCTCGTCGCCGAGGTGGCAGCCCAGCCCGGGGACCGCGACGGTGCTGGACGTCGCGCTGTCCGGGCAGCAGACCAGCGCCCCCGAGTCGGTCTGGCCCTGGACGACCGACCCGGTGGTGGTGGCGGTACCGATCAACGACGGAGGTGAGGTGCTCGGCGCGGTGGTGATCGTGACCCCGGCCGGCCCGATCCGCCGAGCTGTCGTCGCGTGGTGGCTACTGCTCGCCCTGGCCGGTCTGCTCGCCGTGCTGGCCTGTGTGCTCACCGCGTTCGGGCTGGCCGGTTGGGTGCTGCGCCCGGTCACCGAACTGGACGCGGTCACCCACGAGATCGCCGAGGGCGACCGGGGCGCCCGGGTGCAACACCGGCTGGGGCCGCCGGAGCTGCGCCGCCTCGCGGCCAGCTTCAACCACATGGCCGACGTGGTCTCCGACGTGATGGACCGGCAGCGCGCCTTCGTCGCGCACGCCAGCCACCAACTGCGCAACCCGCTCACCGCGCTGCGGCTGCGGGTGGAGGAGTTGGGGCCCAGCCTCACCGACCCGGACGGCCGGTCCGAGCACCGGCTGGCCCTGGAGGAGACCGACCGGCTCGCGCTGGTGCTCGACGCGCTGCTCACCCTCGCCCGGGCCGAACGGGAGGAGAACGAGCGCGTCACCGTGGACGCCGCCGCGGTGGCCGCCTCCCGGGTGGCCGCGTGGGCGCCGCTGGCCCGGCACCGGTCGGTCGCGTTGCGGCTGGCCACGACCGACGCCCCGGCGTACGCCCAGACCGTGCCGACCGCCGTCGACCAGGCGTTGGACGCGCTCATCGACAACGCGGTGAAGTTCAGCGGGGCGGGCGGGGCGGTCACGGTGACGGTGGCCCGCCGCGACGGCGGGGTGGCGCTGGAGGTACGCGACTCCGGCCCCGGCATGACCGAGAGTCAGCTCGGCCAGGCGACCGAGCGGTTCTGGCGGGCCCCGGACGCGCAGAACGTGGACGGCGCGGGGCTCGGCCTGACCATCGCCGCCGTGCTGGTCGACGCGTCGGACGGGCGGCTCACCATGCGCCCGGGAGAGTCGCGGGGGCTGGTCGCCGCCCTGTGGTTCCCGACGCCGGCGCTTGCGGTGGACCCGGGGGAGGAGGAAGCGGCCGTCGACCTACGGCCCTCCCCGGCCCGCTGAGGCCCGGCCGTCACGGTTTGGTGGCGCGGTACCAGGCGGCGGCGCCCGGGTGCAGCGACAGCGGCGCGGTGACGATCGCCGAACGAGGGCTCATCCGTCCCGCCGCCGGATGGGCGGCGGCCAGTTCGGCCCGGCGTTCCATCAGCAGCCGGGTCACCTCACGCACCAACGGGTCCGGCAGGTCGGCCCGGACGATCAGGTAGTTCGGGTCGGCCACCGTGGTCACCGCGTCCACCCCGTACACCGAGCGGGGGATGTCCCGGGAGACGTAGACCTGGCCGTAGCGCGTGCGCAGCGGCTCGGTCCACTCGTTGAGGTCCACGATCCGGATCGCGCTGGCGTCGGCCAGCTCCTCGATGCCCCGAACCGGCAACCCGCCGGAGAAGAAGAACGCGTCGATCCGCCCGGAGCGCAGCGCCGCCACCGAGTCGTCCAGTCCGAGCCGTTCGCGGCGCACCTCGTCGCCACCGAGGCGGGCCACCTCCAGCAGGCGGGTCGCGGTGATCTCGGTGCCCGAGCCGGGCGCGCCGACGGAGACCCGCCGGCCGTTCAGGTCGGCGACCGTGCGGACCGGGCCGCCGCTCGTGGTGACCAGGTGCAGTTGGTCGTCGTACACCCGGGCGATGGCGTCGACCGTGGGGCTTCCCGCCGTGCTGGTGGGCAGCACATCGGCCTGGGTGAAGCCCAGCTCGGCCTCGCCGGAGCCGACGAGCTGGACGTTCTCCGCCGAGGCCGCGGTGATCACCACGCTGGCCCGTACGTCGGGGAGTTCCCGGTTGAGGATGGCCGCCAGGGACTGCCCGAACGCGTAGTAGACCGCGGTGGGGCTGCCGGTGGCGATGCGGATCGACGTCGGCTCGGTCGGGGTGTCCCGGCAGCTGGCGACGGCCAGGTTCGCGATCAGCAGCACCGTCGACAGGGCGGCCAGGCCGACGCGGCTGGACGAGGTACGACTCACGCGGTGCACTGTGCGCCGTCGGGCGGGTGCGCGCAAGCCCGGGCCGGCGACGTCCCGGACGGTCGGAACCCGATCAGCAGGCGGTCCGACCTGCCGGTGCCACGACCGCGCCGCGCGCCGACGCCGGGGGCAGCCCGCGCGCCGTCGCCGCCCCGGGTGCGGCCACCGGGTCGCGCGCCGGCTCCAACGCCGCGCTGTGCAGGATCCGCTGCCGGTCCCGGCCGTCGGCCACGCTGACCAGGAAGCAGCCGGTGCCCGGGCGGAGTCGGGCCGGCACGTCGAGCACGGCCGCGCCCCGGATCAGCACCGCGGCCAACTCCCGGTCGGTGAGCCGGACACCGAGGATGTGCCGGCGGACGTGCCGCCCGGCGGCCAGCAGCGCCGAGCGCCAGGCCGCCTCCGCCAGCCGGGTCACCAACCGCCGGCGGGCCGGCGAGGCGCCGGGCAGCGGCCCGCCGAGCAGCTCACGCCGCCCCTGCCACCAGCCCGCGTCCAACATCCGGGTGTACGCGCCCTGGTGTTCCCGGGGCACCCACAGCCGGTGCAGCTCGTAGCGGCGGCGTAGACCGCCGACGGTCACCTCGTGGGTGACCGGGATGTCCAGCCGGTTGAGCAGTTGCCGCATCCGCTGCGCGGCGTCCTCCCGGTTGAACTCCACCCCGGCGGTGTGCTCGGCCCGGACCGCGCTGGGCCGGGCGGCGGTCGGCGGTGGTGTGCAGCGCAGCAGGCAGGCAGCCTCGAACGCGTCGCCCAGTGTCAGCCAGCCCAGCGGGGCTGGGGGCGGCGGGGCTGGGGGCGGCGGGGCTGGGAGCGGCGGGGAGTGAGGCCGGTCGAGCAGGGCGGGTTCGCGGGTCAACGGAGGCTCCCTTGTCGGAGTCTGGGTTGCCCTACCGTGGCCCCTGCCACGCCGTTACGGAACCGGTCCGGCCCAGCCTTGAGCAAATCTTGCGGCTGCCGCGCCACTACAGGTCGGTGACCACCAGATCCACCTGCCGCACCCGGCCCGCGGCGGTGGCCTGCTCCAGCACCGTGTGCTTCAACTCTCGCAGCGTGCCGACCAGCTCCGCGGCGGTGCGCGGGCGGGCACCGGCGACGAGCAGGTCGCGGATCAGCCGCCCCTTGGTCGCCTTGTTGAAGTGGCTGACCACCGAGCGGACCAGCACGCCGTCGACCTCCCGCTCGTGCAGTACCCGCACGGTGACCGTCCGCTCGGCCAGCTCCCCGCGCGGCGTCCAGGTGGCGGCGTACGCGCCGGAGCGCAGATCCAGCACCGGGCCCCGCCCGGCAGCCTCGTCCACCGTGGGGGTCAGCTCCCTGCGCCAGTACGTCGACAGCGCCCCGACGTCGGGCAGGCGCGCGCCGATCGGGCAGCGGTACGGTGGGATCCGGTCGGCCAACCGGACCGCGCCCCACAGCCCGGAGCTGATCAGGATCGACCGGCGGGCCGCACGTTGCGCCGCGACCGGCAACGAGGCCAGGTCCAGCGCCTCGTAGAGCACCCCGGTGTAGAGCCGCTCGGCCGGCGCGGTGGCCGCCTCCCGCAGTCGGGCATTGCGCCGCAGCTCGCCCCGCTGCCCCTCGCTGAGACCGAGCGCCGCCCGCGCGACCTCCTCGTCCGGCCCGGCGCTCAGCGCCACCAGGGCGTCCAGCACCCGCTCGCGGGCCGGGTTCAGCTCGGGCAGTGAGAGCCGGTCCGGGGCCCACCGCCGTCCGGTGCCGGCGTCGGCCTTCCCCTCCGAGGGCGGCAACAGGATGAGCATGGGTCTCCTCGACGGGCGAAACGGCGGCGCCCCACGCGCCGGCCCGGCCAGCGTACGACCAGCCCCTACCGCCAGGGCCGCACCGGGGTGTCGGGGTGGTACACGCGATAGCCGCCGACCTCCCGCACCGGCGTGGCGTCGGCCCGGTCGGCGAGCAGCCGGCGCAACCGCCGGTCCATCGGTGAGTCGATCTCCACCACGTAGCCCGGCCGCTCGGCCCGCCCCACCTGCCGCCAGTACGGCCGGTAGCGGTTCTGCCCCGGGGACAGGTTCCCGTCGAGCACCCCGCAGACCACCGACTCATCCGTGTTGAAGATCAACCGGTTGCAGGTCCAGTAGTCCCCGTACACCTCGTGGGGTCCGTGGGCGCGCAGCGCGGCGGCCAACTCCCGGGCCTGGCGCTCCTCGGTCCGCGATGCCCGGGTGCCGGTGGTCGCGAAGAGCACGGTGACCACCAGCGTGGTCACGGTCAGCGCGGCCAGCACGGCGGTGGAGAGCGCGCCGGTGAGCCGCCCCAGCACGCTGCTGGTGCCCCGCCAGGCGGTCAGCGCCGCCACCCAGAGCGGCCAGAGCACCGCCGGCAGCGACAGTTGCAGCACCGACAGGTAGCGGGCGTTGTCCAGCGGGCTGGTCGCGGCGAGCGGGCTGCGTACGTACGACAGCAGGGTCAACGCCGCGCCGGCGATCAGCGCGAGCTGCACGACCGGCCCGACCCGTTCCCCGCGCGGCACCCGGGCCGCCCGCCGGTAGGCGAGCACCGCGAATGCCGCGCCGGCCAGCAGCAGCACCGGGTACAGCACGCCGAACCACTGTTGCCAGCGTCCGCAGCCGTCCACCGGGCAGAGCCCGTGCGCCAGCGGCACCCCCTCCAGCAGGCCGCCCCGGATCCGGTCGGACCACGGCGGCTGCGGCCCGGCCTTGGTGCTGACCTCCCGGAACACCGACAGCGAGTCCTCACCCGGCCCGGCCCGCAGGTTGTCGACGATCATCGGGGCCACACCGGCCACCACCCCCGCCACCAGCAGCAGGCCGGACCAGCCGAGCAACTCCCGCCGTACCGCCCAGAGCAGGGCCAGCCCGGCCACCGCGAGGTACGGCAGGATCAGCCAGTCCGACCAGACGGCCAGCCCGACGAGCAGCCCGAACAGGCCGAACGCGAGCCGTCGGCGGTGGACAGTGCCGGCGGCCAACCCCACCGTGATCAGCAGCATCAGCAGCACCGCCGGCTTCACCTCCGGCCGCCCACCGACGACGGTGAGCTGATCGCGCACCACCCGCTCCGGCCCGAGCGCCAGCAGACCCACCACGAACGCGGCGAACCACGGCGTGCAGAGCCGGCGGGTCAACCGGTGGATCAGGTAGAGGAAGACCGCGTACAGCGCGAGCATCGGCAGCCGCAGCACCGGCCAGCTCGGCCCGGCCAGCGCCACCAGCGGCGCCGCCAGGTACGACTCCAACATCCCCATGTAGTGCTGGCCGTACAGGAAGACCGGGTGTTCCCGGCCCTGCCCGATGTGTAGCGCGGCGAGGCCGAACGTCGCCTCGTCGCTGTTCGACACCGGCACCGTGAAGAGCGTCAGGACCAGCCGGTAGACGACACCGGCGAGCCCGAACAGCAGCGCGACGAGCGCCGGCCGGTCGAGTCGCGGACGCCATCGCCTGCGGTGCTGCTCTGGATGCGACACGACCAAGGCCCCCGTCGTCGTCCCGACCGGAGTGTTTCACGTTCGGCCGGGCCGCCGAGGTGGATCGGCGTAGCTGGGGCGGGACTGGATCC
Source organism: Micromonospora sp. BQ32 (assembly GCF_059358895.1). Lineage (NCBI taxonomy): Bacteria > Bacillati > Actinomycetota > Actinomycetes > Micromonosporales > Micromonosporaceae > Micromonospora > Micromonospora sp. BQ32. The sequence continues at coordinate 214,294 of NZ_JCADBI010000003.1, forward strand.
ACCCGACGGTGGCCGGGCCGGATCGGCGCAGCCGGGGTTGGCTCGCATGGCCGTGGCTGTCGACGTGTGGCAGGGTTGGCGCGTGCCACCCACTCCCGCCGGCCAACTGGCCGTTCCGAACCTGCACCGGGCTGCGCGGATCGAGGACGCCGTGCACCAGCTCGTCGAGCGTCGCCTGCGGCGCACCGGCTGGCGGGTCAACATCGTCGCGTACACCGGCTATGGCGCGCCGGGTTGGGTGCGGGTGATGTGCCGGGTGCTGCTGGGCCGTCCGGACACCCGCCAGCGGGGTCGACTGGACAAGGTCCGTGGCTGGCGCAGCTTCACCACGCTGCCCAACAAACACGTCACCGTGACCATCGAGGCCGGCGGGGTGTGCCACGAGACGCGGGCCGACCGCAGCGGCTTCGTCGACACCCTGGTCGAGGCCGACCTGCCGCCCGGTTGGGGTACGGTCCGGCTCAGTGTCCCGGACGCCGAGCCGGTCGACGCCCCGGTGCGCATCCTCGACCCGGAGGTCAAGTTCGGCATCATCTCCGACATCGACGACACGGTGATGGTGACCGCGCTGCCCCGGCCGCTGCTCGCCGCATGGAACACGTTCGTGCTCGACGAGCATGCCCGCAACGCCGTGCCCGGCATGGCCGTGCTCTACGAGCGGCTCGTCACCGCGCACCCCGGCGCGCCGGTCTTCTACCTCTCCACCGGCGCCTGGAACGTGGCACCGACGCTGACCCGGTTCCTGTCCCGGCACCTCTACCCGGCCGGGCCGCTGCTGTTGACCGACTGGGGCCCGACCGCCGATCGCTGGTTCCGCAGCGGCATGGAACACAAGCGGGTCACCCTGGCCCGAATGGCCAAGGAGTTTCCCGACGTGAAGTGGCTGTTGGTGGGCGACGACGGGCAGCACGACCAGGAGATCTACCGGGAGTTCGCCGCCGCCCACCCGGAGAACGTCGCCGGGGTGGCGATCCGCCGGCTCTCGCCGACGCAGTCGGTGCTGGCCGGTAGCCTGCCCGCCCCGGCCGGCGCGTCGTCGGCGGGACCGGTGGGGCAGAAGTGGCTCTCCGCCCCGGACGGCGCCGGCCTGTGGCAGCTGCTCCGCGACGCCGGCCTGGTCTGACGATCCGGCCGGGTCAGCTGCGGCGGAGCCAGACGGCGCCCAGCGGCGGCACCTGAAGGGCCGCTGAGGCGACCATCCCGTGCCACGGCACGTCCTCGGCCCGTACCTCGCCGAGGTTGCCCACCCCCGACCCGCCGTAGTGCTGCGCGTCGGTATTGAGCACCTCCTGCCACGTCCCGCCGGCCGGCAACCCGATTCGGTAGTCGTGCAGCGGCTGGGCGGAGAAGTTCGCCACGCAGACCAGCGTCGAGCCGTCCGGGGCGATCCGGACGAACGACACGGTGTTGTTGGCGACGTCGTCGCCGGCGATCCACCGGAAACCGGCCGGTTCGGTGTCCTGTGCCCAGAGCGCCGGGGTGTCCCGGTAGACCCGGTTGAGGTCACCGACGAGCCGTTGCACGCCGGCCCGGGCCGGGTCGTGCAGCAGGTACCAGTCGAGGCCGCGTTCCTCGCTCCACTCCCGGTCGTCGGCCAGTTCGGAGCCCATGAAGAGCAGCTGCTTGCCGGGGTGCGCCCACATGTACGCCAGCAGCGCCCGGACGTTCGCCAGCCGCTGCCAGGTGTCGCCGGGCATCTTGCCGGCCAGCGAGCCCTTGCCGTGCACGACCTCGTCGTGGCTGATCGGCAGCACGTAGTTCTCGCTCCAGGCGTACGCCAGGGAGAAGGTGAGCTGGTGGTGGTGGTGCTGGCGGTAGATCGGGTCCTTCGAGGTGTAGAGCAGGGTGTCGTGCATCCAGCCCATGTTCCACTTGAACCCGAAGCCCAGCCCGCCCTCGGCGGTGGAGCGGGTGACCCCCGGCCACGCGGTGGACTCCTCGGCGATCATGACGACGCCGGCGTGGTGCTTGTAGACGGTCGCGTTCACCTCCTGCATGAACGCGATGGCCTCCAGGTTCTCCCGACCGCCGTACTTGTTCGGGGCCCACTCGCCCTGGTTGCGGGAGTAGTCGAGGTAGAGCATCGAGGCGACGGCGTCGACCCGCAGCCCGTCGACGTGGAACTGGTCGCACCAGTAGAGGGCGTTGGCGACCAGGAAGTTGCGGACCTCGTTGCGGCCGAAGTCGAAGACGTACGTGCCCCAGTCGGGGTGCTCGCCGCGCCGCGGGTCGGGGTGCTCGTAGAGCGGGGTGCCGTCGAACCGGGCCAGCGCCCACTCGTCCTTCGGGAAGTGCGCGGGCACCCAGTCCAGGAGTACGCCGATGCCGGCGGCGTGCAGCCGGTCGACGAGGTGGCGGAACTCGTCCGGGTCGCCGAACCGGGAGGTCGGCGCGTAGTAGCCGGTCACCTGGTAGCCCCAGGAGCCGCCGAACGGGTGCTCCATCACCGGCAGGAACTCCACGTGCGTGAAGCCCAGCTCGGTGACGTACGCGGTGAGTTGCTCTGCCAGCTCGCGGTAGCCCAGGCCGGGCCGCCAGGAGCCGAGGTGCACCTCGTAGACGCTCATCGGTTCCTGGTGCGGCTGCCGTTCGGCCCGCCGGGCCAGCCAGTCCGCGTCGTTCCACCGGTACGTGGAGTGGTGCACCACCGAGGCGGTGGCCGGCGGCACCTCGGCGTACGCGGCGAGGGGGTCGGCCTTGTCCCGCCACTGCCCGTCGGCGCCCAGCACCCGGTACTTGTAGCGGGCCCCGGCCCGGGCGTTGGGGACGAACAGCTCCCACACCCCGCTGGAGCCGAGCGACCGCATCGGCCAGCCGTCGTCGGGGGCCCAGCCGGTGAAGTCGCCGACCACCCGCACCCCACGGGCGTTGGGCGCCCAGACGCTGAACGCCACGCCCTCGTCGAAGACCCGGGCGCCGAGCGCCTCCCACAGCCGCTCGTGGCGGCCCTCGCGGATCAGGTGTAGGTCCAGCTCACCCAGGGTCGGCGGGTAGCGGTACGGGTCGTCGTGCGTGGTGCCGTCGACCTCGACCCGGTAGTCGAGCACGGTGCCGTCGACCTGCGCCTCGAAGACGCCCACGTCGTGCACCCGCTTCATCGGGTGCCGCTCGTCGCCGACGAGTAGCGCCACGTCGCCGGCGCCCCGCCGCATGGTGCGGATCGTCGTCGAGGAGTCGGCGGGATGCGCGCCGAGCAGCGCGTGCGGGTCGTGCGTCGCGCCGGAGATCAGCTGGTCCATCGGTCGTCCTTCGGGGCGGGAGCGGTCGGCGCGGAACGGGACGAGCGGGCGGCAGAAGCACGGGCGGCCAGCCGGGACGCCACCGTGGCCGGGGTTGTCGTGGCCGGGGTTGTCGTGGCCGGGGTTGTCGTGGCCGGAGTCGTCGTGGCCGGGGTCGTCGGCGCGGTGCCGCCGGAGAGGTCGTCCGGCACCTCGGCGACGGTGAGATCGGCCGGCTCGGCGCCCGCCGGCTGCGGCTCGGTTGGCGGGGTGGGGCGACGCACGGTCAACACGTGCGCGGGTTGCAGGTACGGGTCGAGCCGTACCGCGTTGCGCTGACCCCAGTCGTAACTGGTGCCGGTCAGCTCGTCGTACACCGTGAACCGTTCGTGCCAGTCGAAACCGAGCGCCGGCATGTCGAGGGTGGTGTTGCCCCACTGCACGACGCGCGGGTCGAACGAGCAGACCACGATGACCGTGTTGCCGGTCTCCGGGTCGTGCTTGGACCAGCAGAGCAACGCCGGGTTGTCGATCTCGTGGAAGCGCAGGTTACGGAGCTGGTGCAGGGCCGGGTTGTGGTGGCGTACCCGGTTGAGGGTGGCCAGGAACGGCGCCAGCGAGCGGCCCTGCGCCTCGGCGCCGGCCCAGTCCCGGGGTCGCAGCTCGTACTTCTCGTTGTCCAGGTACTCCTCGGCGCCCGGCCGGGCCACGTGCTCGAACAGCTCGTAACCGGCGTACAGGCCCCAGGAGGGGGAGAGCAGCGCGGCCAGCACCGCCCGGATCTTGAACATCGGCGGGCCGCCGTGCTGCAACGACTCGTGCAGGATGTCCGGGGTGTTCGGCCAGAAGTTCGGCCGCATGTAGTCGGCCGCCTCGATCAGCTCCTCGCAGTACGCCCGCATCTCGGCGGCCGTCGTGCGCCAGGTGAAATAGGTGTACGACTGGGTGAAGCCGATCTTGCCGAGGCCGTGCATGATGGCCGGCCGGGTGAACGCCTCGGCCAGGAACAGCACGTCCGGGTCGACCGCCTTCACCTCGGCGATCAACCAGTGCCAGAAGTCGAACGGCTTGGTGTGCGGGTTGTCCACCCGGAAGATCCGGATGCCCTCGCCGACCCAGTGCAGCACCACCCGCAGCACCTCGGCCCGGATGCCCTCCGGGTCGTTGTCGAAGTTGACCGGGTAGATGTCCTGGTACTTCTTCGGCGGGTTCTCCGCGTACGCGATGCTGCCGTCGGCCCGGGTGGTGAACCACTCCGGGTGCTCGGTGACCCAGGGGTGGTCCGGCGCGCACTGCAACGCCAGGTCCATCGCCACTTCCAGGCCCTGTGCCGCCGCCGCCTGGATGAAGGCCCGGAAGTCCGCCGGCGTACCCAGGTCGGGGTGGATGGCGTCGTGGCCGCCCTCGGCGGCACCGATCGCCCACGGCGAGCCCACGTCGGTCGGCCCGGCGGTGAGCGCGTTGTTGCGGCCCTTACGGTTGACTCGGCCGATCGGGTGGATCGGCGGCAGGTAGAGCACGTCGAAGCCCATCGCGGCCACACCTGGCAGCCGCTCGGTGGCGGTCGCGAAGGTGCCGGAGCGGCCACCCACCGCCCCTTCGGAGCGGGGGAAGAACTCGTACCAGGCCGAGTAGAGCGCCCGCTTGCGGTCCACCCAGATCGAGTACGTGTCACCGGCGGTGACCAGCTCCCGGACCGGGTGCTCCCAGAGCAGGTCGGCCAGGGCCAGCGCCGGGTCCACCCGCTGCGCCAGCGGCAGGTCGGTCTCGACCAGCGCGGTGAGCGCGTCGGCGACCCGCGGCCGGTCGGCGGTCGGGACGAGATCCCGTGCGGCGGCGAGCACGCGCGCGCCCTCGGCCAGGTCGTTGGCCAGGTCCTCCGGCCCCTGCCCGGCGGCGATCTTCTTGGTTACGGCGTTCTGCCAGGTCAGGTACGGGTCCTGGAACGCTTCGACGGAGAAGGTCCACGAGCCGACGGCGTCCGGTGCGATGGTGGCGTGCCAGCGGTCCTGGCCCGGCTCGCCGGGGCGCATCCGGGTGAACGGCCGGCTCGCGCCGTCCGGACCAGCCCACACCACGTTGCAGCCCAGCGCGTCGTGCCCCTCCCGGTAGGCGCGCGCCGACACCGCAACGGGCTCGTCGACCACCGCCTTGGCCGGGTATCGCCCGCACGAGACGACGGGGGAGACGTCTTCGATCGGGAACCGTCCAGTCACCCCGCCAACCTACTGCGCGAGATCCGTTCGCGCGCGGCCAAGCCTGCCGGTCCGCCCCACACGCGGTGCCGCGCGCCGGGCCGCGCGACAAGATCCGCCCACTTTCGGGGAAGTTGCTGCCTCAGGCGTCGTCGACGCAGCAACTTCCCCGAAATTGCGCGGATCTTCGCGGTGCCGGTCCAGTGGTTTCAGGCGGTCCAGTGGTTTCAGGCGGTCTGGTGGCGTCAGGCGGATTGCCCACGGTCGGACGGTGGCCCCGCGCCCCAGCCGGTGTTCGTCGCCCGCCAGGATGGCCAGTCCTGTGGCCAGGTGTCGGGCCAGTTGTCGACTCGGCCAGCCGGCACGATCCCGGCGGGGTTGAGCGCGTCTCGGGCGACCCGTTCGGCGATCTCACCGATCTCCACCGCGGTCAGCGGCGCCCACCAGCCGAACCGCTCGAGCGCTCCGTCGACCACCGCCTGCGCCCGGTCCGGCGGGACGCCGGCGGCGGTGAGGAACCACCGCAGAGTGCGCTGGCAGTTTCCCTGCCAGCCGTCGTCGTCGACGACGGGGGCGGCGACAAACGCCATCAGCTGTGCGACGGCGACCTCCCAGGCGGCGACGACGTCGGCCGCGCCGGCGGCCCGCGCCGGATCGAGCGACGGCAGAAGGTGGTCGAAACGCTCAGCCAGGCTCTCCAACCAGCGCCGCCAGGCCAGCAGCGAGTCGGCGACGAACGTCGGCGCGTCAGCCGGCGTCGGGATGCGGTCGGTCACGAAGCCCGCATGCTCCCTCTCCCAGGGCCCCCAGTGCCAGCGGTAGGCCCACGGGCCGTACCGGTCGGACAGGAGCACGCTGACGGACTCGACCCAGGCGAAGTCTTCTGACCACCCGGCGTGTCTACCGTCACCGGAGGTCGGCCGGGCAGGCGGCGCAGGCACCAACGTCCGGACCGCCACCGACAACTCGACCGGGTCGAACGGGTGCCGCACCGGGTCGACGTCCGCCCACGTCTCGAGAAGATGTCTGTTCGACCCGTCGTCCGCCATGGCTCCGCATCGTGGCAGCCGGCCATCCCAGCGTCGAGCCAATACCCGCGAGTGGTGGCCCAGGGAGTCAGGCTGGCGGCTCCGCAGCCACGAACGACCCCTTGCCCTGGTGCACCTCGATCCAGCCCCGCTCATCCATGATCCACAGCGCCCGCTTGATCGGGTTGTCGGACGAGTTGTACTGGCGGGCGAGTTCAGCGATGGTCGGCAGCTTGTCGCCGGGCTTGAGGGTGCCGCTTCGGATCGACGTCGTGATGTCATCGACCACCTGCTCGTAGACAGGCTTGCGGGGCATGGTGGGACCACCTCTCGTCAGCCTGTACAGAGTCTCACCACGCGCGACACAGTCTGGACCCTGTGTTGACTCTGGCTACTTAGGGTCCTAAGTTGGATGGCGTAGGAGGTCCTCTCGTCAGCAGCGGAGTGCCTCATCGAAGGCCGGGGAGGTTCCCGTGCCATGCCGCCCCTGATCTGCATCCTCATCACCGACCACTCCGTCGCCCAAACCCCATAACCATCAATTCGTCGCGCCGCGAGGAGGCACAGGTGGACGAGCGTTTGCCGGATGGGCCGCTGCCGCCCGCGTACCCCATGGCGGGCGCGCGGCCACCGCAGCCGGACGGGGATCGGGTGCCCGGTCCGGCCCGGCCGACGCGGGCGCCGCTCAGCCGGCGGCAGTACGCCTACGGCATCGCGATCGCGGTGGTCGTCCTCGTGCTGTTTGTGGTTGGGGTCCTGCGGTGAGCGCGACGGGCCGGCGGTGAACGAGCTGCCGGTGGGTCGCCGGGTCGCGCAGTGGCGGGTACGGCGGAACATGACGCAGCAGCAGTTCGCCGACCGGCTCGGCAAGTCGAAGAGTTGGGTGGACAAGGTCGAGCGTGGGGTACGCCGGTTGGAGCGGGTGTCCAACCTCCGGGAGGTCGCCGAGACGCTGCGCATCGACGTGGAGGTCCTGTTGGCGGCCCGGCCCGTGCGGCCGACCCCGGTCGCCGCCGGGGTGGACGAGGTGCGGACGGCGCTGGCCCGCTACCACCTACCGGGCGCGGACCGACCGCCGCTGGTGGAGGAGTTAAGTGCTCGGCTGGAGCATGCCGAGCAGAGCTATCGGCACGCCCGGTACCCGGCCTTGCTGGCGCTGCTGCCCGGTCTGCTCGACGGCGTCCGCGAAGCGCAGGCCGTTCGCGCCGGCGCGGCGGACGCGCTGCTGGTGTCGGTGTACGGACTCGCCGCGCTGGTGTTGGTCAAGGTCGACCAGGGGGAGTTGGCCTGGCTGGCCGCCGACCGTGGAATGACCGTCGCCCTGGCGACCCCCGACCCGCAGGTGGCCGGCGTCGCCACCGTGTCACTGAGTCAGGCCCTGCGGTCTCGTGGTCGACGGCGTTCCGCCCTGGACGCCGCGCTCGCCGCCGCGGAGCGCATCGGTGTGCACGATGGGCCCCTGGCCAGCGCGCTGCGCGGGACGCTGCTCCTTCAGGCGGCGCTCGCCGCCGCAGGCGGGGGAGACGAACGCCTCGCCCGCCAGTCACTCGACCAGGCCGCGACGATCGCCCGAGACATTGGCCCGGATGACGGCGGAGGTGGCGCTGGGTCTGGTGGCGTTGGGTCCGGTGGCGCTGGGTCCGGTGTCGGGGGTTTCGGTCGGGCGGCGGTTGAGGCGGCCCGGGTGGTTGCCGACGCGGCCCTCGGCGACGTCACCACGGCGACCGCCCGGCACGAGCGGCTGGTGGCCGGCGACGACTGGCGGTGGCTGCCGCCCGAGCACCGGGCCGCGTACCTCCTTGATGTGGCCCGCGCGTACGCCCTGGCCGGCGACATGCACCGCGCGGGCCGGGCGGTGCTCGACGCGGAGCGCACCGCCCGCAGTGAGGTGCACGACCGGCCCGCGGTACGGAAGTTGGTCGCTGTCGTGTGGCGGTCCGCCGACACGCCGGCCGGCCTGGCCCAGCTCGCCGCCACCCTTCGCGTCACGTGACACACGCCCCGCGACCTGGCTGCCCCGAGTTGTCGCCGCCGCGTTCTGGGCAGCCCGGCCGGGACCCGATTCGCGCGCCCACGAACGGGGCAGGTCGACGGCACACACTCCGGCGGCGGGCGGCGGGCGGCGGGCGGCGGGCGGCGGGCGGCGGGCGGCAGCGGCAGCGGCAGCGGCCGACGTCGTCGCTGGCTATCTGCGGAGGTGGTAGTGGTTGCGGCGGGGGACCTGTTCGGGGTCGAGCCAGGCCGGTGGGATGAACTCCGGATGCCCGTCGCCGCCAAGCCGGACGACCCAGTCGCCGTGGTGCACGTGTCGGTGGTGGTGGCCGCAGAGCAGCACGGCGTTGGCCAGGCAGGTCGTGCCGCCGTCGGCCCAGTGGCGGATGTGGTGGGCGTCGCACCAGCGCGGTGGTCGGTCGCAGCCGGGGAACGCGCAGCCCCGGTCGCGCAGCACCAGGGCGCGTCGCAGCGGGCCGCTGATGAGGCGGCGTTGTCGGCCGACGTCAAGGACCTGGCCGGCGCCGCCGAGCACAGCCGGCAGGATGCTCGCGTCGCAGGCCAGGCGGCGCACGGCTTCGGGGGTGAGGTGCGGGCCGATGTCGAGAGCGCCGGTGCCCACCTGTCGGGTCAGCCCGTCGTAGCCGGTGGTGACGACGACCTGGGCGAGGTCGCCGCCGTTCTCGGGTAGCTCACCGCTGCGAAGGGCGAGCCGGCACACGTCGGCCAGGGCATCGTGGCGGCGTTGCCCCGGGGTGCGGGCGTCGTCGGGCCCGGTGGGCGTGGTGAGCGGGTCGATGGCGGCGCGCAACGCGGCGGCGGCTTCGGTGTCGAGGATGCCGGACAGGCGTAGCCGGCCGTCGGTCTGCTCGCTGATGGTGACGTGCCGGTCCCGGGCGGCCCGCGACTCCTGCGCCCGCAGCGCCGCCTCGGCGGCGGCCTCGGCGACGTCCGGCGCGACGTGGTCGAGGATGCGGGTGCCGAGCTTGCGCAACAGGGCGGCGTCGAACTGCGTCGCCCAGTCGACGAGGACACCGACGGCCTTGTCGGCGGCCACCGCGCCGGCACTGGCGTGGACGGTCTCGACCGTCTCGGCGATGACCCGGATCTGCTCCACGTCGACCGACCCATCGGCCAACGCGTCCCGCACGCCGTTCGGCGCGGCGTCGAGCGTCGCGGCCAGCTCGACCAGGCGGCGGGCGACACCGACGCCGAGCCGCAGCCGGCCGCGCAACCACACGGCGGTCGAGGACGCGCCCTGTGCCGTCGCGGTGCCGCGACCGTCCAGCTCGCGCACGAGGCTCAACTTGACCGCGGCCAGGCGCTGCTCCAGGCGATGCGTCGCATCCAACGCCGCCACGAGATCGCGCTCGTCGGCAGCCCAGACGGACGTGTCGAAGCAGGCCGCCACCGCGGTCTCGGCCTGCTCCAACGCATCGATCACGATTGCAGACTAGAACACCTGTACGACAGTTTCCGGCCCCGTCGTGCGGTCCGGTCGAAGCGGACCACCGAGCCGAGGGTGACGTAGCCTCCCGCCATGATCGAACGCGTAAGAGTCGCGGTTGTCGGGGTCGGAAACAACACGTCGGCACTGGTGCAGGGGCTTGCTCTGCACCGCCAGAGCGGCAGCCTGGTCGGAATCCGCAGGCCGATGATCGACGGTCTCGGGGTGGGGGATGTCGACGTCGTGGCGGCCTTCGCCACCTCCGAGGAGAAGATTGGTCGGGACCTGACCGAGGCGATCTTCCTGGCGCCCAACAACTTTCCTCGGCTGGACTGCGACCTGCCCAGAGCGGGTGTGCCGGTCACGAAGGGCCTCGTCGACGCGACCGAGGTGCAGCGGGTGGCGGCGTCGCTGGCAGGGGCGGAGGTGCTGCTCTACTCGGCGCCGAGTGGCCGGCCAGAAACCGCCCAGGCGTACGCCGAGGCAGCCCACACAGCGGGTGTCGCCTTCATCAACACGACCTCCGACCCGGTGGCCCGCGATCCCCGCTGGATCGACAGGTTCGAGGCCGCCGGCCTGCCGCTGCTCGGCGACGATCTGGCCAGCCAGTTCGGCACCTCGGTGCTGCACAACGCGCTGCTGCGGCTCCTCAAGGAGCGGGGCCTCACCCTGGTCAGCTCCTACCAGGTCAATCTGGGCGGCACCGAGGACTTCCGCAACCTGGTCGAGAATCCCAACACCAAGAAGCAGTCCAAGCTCAACGCCCTGTCGGGGGCGGACAGCGTTGAGGTCGCCCCGCTCGGATACCTGCCGCATCTCGCGTCGCAGAAGGTGGCTCACCTCAACCTTGAGGCGCAGGGCTGGGGTGAGACATCGGTGAGCCTCGACGTGAAGCTGAAGGTGCACGATCCGAGCGGTGCCGCCGGCGTCAACATCGACCTCATCCGCATCGCCGCCAGCGCGCTACGGAACGGCCGTGGTGGTCACTGCGCCGAGGCGACCTCGTTGCTCAAGTCGCCGCCCGGAACGGCGATCTGAGGCGGGCGCCCTCCGCCGCTGAGCAGGGGTGGTCTCCCTCAGGCCGCGCCGACGGAGCGGTAGATCTCCAGGGTCTGCCGGGCGATGGCGTCCCAGGAGAAGTGCTGCACCGCGCGCCGCCGGCCGGCCAGGCCGAACCGCTCGGTGCGCGTCGGGTCGGCGAGCAGCGTGTTGATCGCGGCCGCCAGGTCGGCCACGAAGCGGTCCGGGTCCAGTGGGGTGCCCGAGCCGTCGGTGGCCTGCTCGATCGGCACCAGCAGGCCCGTCTCGTCGTCGGTCACGACCTCGGGGATGCCGCCGGTCGCGGTCGCCACCACGGCCGTCTCGCAGGCCATCGCCTCCAGGTTGACGATGCCCATCGGTTCGTAGACCGACGGGCAGACGAAGACGGTGGCGTGCGTGAGCACCTGGATCACCTCGGGCTTGGGCAGCATCTCGGCCACCCAGACCACGCCGGAGCGGTTGGCCCGCAGCTCGGCGACCAACTCCTCCACCTCGGCGGCGATCTCGGCGGTGTCCGGCGCGCCGGCGAGCAGCACGAGCTGGGTGTCCGCCGGCAACTCCCGGGCCGCCCGCAGCAGGTACGGCAGCCCCTTCTGCCGGGTGATCCGGCCCACGTAGACCACGCTGGGGCGGGACGGGTCGACGCCGAGCCGGTCGAGCACATCGGTGCCCCGATCCGGGGCGTACTGGATGGTGTCGATGCCGTTGTAGACCACCCGGACCCGGTCGGGGTCGATCTGCGGGTACGCGGTGAGGACGTCGTTGCGCATCCCGCCGCTGACCGCGATCACCGCGTCGGCGGCCTCCATCGCGGTGCGCTCGATCCAGGAGGAGAGCGCGTAACCGCCGCCGAGCTGCTCGGCCTTCCACGGCCGCAGCGGCTCCAGGCTGTGCGCGGTCACCACGTGCGGCACCCCGTGCAGCAGCTTCGCGGTGTGCCCGGCCAGGTTCGCGTACCAGGTGTGGCTGTGCACCACGTCGGTGCCGGCCGCGCCGGCGGCCATCTCCAGGTCCACACCCATGGTGCGCAGCGCGGCGTTCGCGCCGGTCAGGCCGGGCGGTTCGGGGTACGCGGTGACACCCGGCTCGGTGCGCGGCTGGCCGAAGCAGTGCACGCGTACGTCGGTGAGGCGGCGCAACTCCCGGGCCAGGTACTCGACGTGCACGCCCGCGCCGCCGTAGACCTCCGGTGGGTACTCACGGGTGAGCAGATCGACGCGCAGGGATCCGGTGGCCGGGGAGGAGTCGGTCATGTGCGCACCCTAGTGCAGAAGACTCCCCGTACGAGTGGTGAAGTGCGACGCGGGTGGATAGCGTCGGGGCATGGCTGCCAAGGTGCTCGCGATCGTCCTGGCGGGTGGGGAGGGCAAGCGCCTGATGCCACTCACCACGGATCGGGCCAAGCCGGCCGTCCCGTTCGGCGGGATGTACCGCATGGTCGACTTCGTCCTCTCCAACCTGGCCAACGCCGGCTATCTCAAGATCGTCGTGCTGACCCAGTACAAGTCCCACTCCCTCGACCGGCACATCACCAAGACCTGGCGGATGTCCACGCTGCTCGGCAACTACGTCACCCCGGTGCCCGCGCAGCAGCGTCGTGGCCCGTGGTGGTTCGCCGGCTCGGCCGACGCCATCTACCAGAGCTTCAACCTGATCAACGACGAGCAGCCCGACTACGTGATCGTCTTCGGCGCCGACCACATCTACCGGATGGACCCACGGCAGATGGTGGAGGACCACATCGCCTCCGGCGCGGCGGTGACCGTCGCCGGCATCCGCCAGCCGCTGTCGATGGCCGACCAGTTCGGCGTCATCGAGGTCGGCGACGACGGCAAGCGGATCCGGGCGTTCCGTGAGAAGCCCACCGACGCGGTCGGCCTGCCCGACGCGCCGGACGAGATCTACGCCTCGATGGGCAACTACGTCTTCACCACCCGGGCGCTCTGCGAGGCGGTCGAGCGCGACGCGGAAGACAAGTCCAGCAAGCACGACATGGGCGGCAGCATCATCCCGATGCTCGTCGAGCGGGGCGAGGCCAACGTCTACGACTTCCGTGACAACGAGGTGCCGGGCAGCACCGACCGTGATCGCGGCTACTGGCGGGACGTGGGAACGCTCGACTCGTTCTACGACGCGCACATGGATCTGATCAACGTGCACCCGGTCTTCAACATGTACAACTTCGACTGGCCGATCTACACCGAGCAGCCGCCGTGGCCGCCGGCGAAGTTCGTCCACCAGTGGGGTGAGCGGGTCGGCCGGGCGGTCGGCTCGATGGTCTCCCCGGGTGTGGTGATCTCCGGTTCGCTGGTGGAGAACTCGATCGTCTCGCCGAAGGTGCGGGTGCACTCCTGGGCGCACGTCGAGGGCTCGGTGCTGATGGAGGGTGTGGAGATCGGCCGGCACGCGGTGATCCGGCGGGCCATCCTGGACAAGAACGTGTTCGTCCCGGAAGGCGTCGAGATCGGCGTCGACCTGGAGAAGGACCGGCAGCGCTACACCGTCTCCGACAACGGCATCGTGGTGATCGGCAAGGGCCAGAAGGTCGTGCCGTGACCGACCCGCACTCCCCGAGGAGGATCCCGCAGTGACCCACCCCCGTGCCGGCCAGCCCGCCGAGCCCGCCGACCTGGTCGACGTGCCGCGACTGGTGACCGCCTACTACGCCGAGCATCCGGACCCCGCGGACCCGGCCCAGCAGGTCTCCTTCGGCACCTCCGGCCACCGCGGCTCCAGCCTGCGCAACGCGTTCAACTCCGACCACATCCTGGCGGTCACCCAGGCGCTCTGCGACTACCGGCGCGAGCAGGGGCTGGACGGGCCGCTCTTCCTCGCCCGGGACACCCACGCGCTGTCCGCGCCGGCCGCGGTGGACGCCCTGGAGGTGCTCGCCGCCAACGGGGTCACCGTGCTGGTGGACAGCCGCGACGGCTACACGCCGACCCCGGCGCTGTCGCACGCGATCCTCACCCACAACCGGGGGCGGACCACCGGGCTCGCCGACGGCATTGTGATCACCCCGTCGCACAACCCGCCCGACGACGGCGGTTTCAAGTACAACCCCACCAACGGCGGGCCGGCCGACACCGACGTGACCCGATGGATCCAGGACCGGGCCAACACCATCCTCGCCGCCGGGCTCAAGGAGGTCCGCCGGGTCACCTACGCGCGGGCGAGGGCCGCCGACACCACCGGGGAGTACGACTTCCTCGCCCACTACGTCGACGACCTGCCGGCGGCGATCGACATCGACGCCATCCGCGACGCGGGGATCCGGATCGGCGCGGACCCGCTGGGCGGGGCGAGCGTGGCGTACTGGGGTGAGATCGCCGAGCGGCACCGACTGGACCTGACCGTGGTCAACCCGACGGTCGACCCGACCTGGCGGTTCATGACCCTGGACGGCGACGGCAAGATCCGGATGGACTGCTCCTCGCCGAACGCGATGGCGTCGCTGATCGCCGCGCGGGCCGACTACCAGATCTCCACCGGCAACGACGCCGACGCCGACCGGCACGGCATCGTCACCCCGGACGCCGGGCTGATGAACCCCAACCACTACCTGGCGGTGGCGATCCGTCACCTGTTCCGTACCCGCACCGAGTGGGGTCCGGCCGCCGCGGTGGGCAAGACCCTGGTCTCCTCGTCAATGATCGACCGGGTCGCCGCCGACCTGGGTCGGCCGCTGCTGGAGGTGCCGGTCGGCTTCAAGTGGTTCGTGCCCGGCCTGCTGGACGGGGCGGTCGGCTTCGGCGGCGAGGAGAGCGCCGGGGCGTCGTTCCTGCGCCGCGACGGCTCGACCTGGACCACCGACAAGGACGGCCTGCTGCTCTGTCTGCTCGCCGCCGAGATCCAGGCCACCACCGGCCGCAGCCCGAGCGAGCACTGGGCGGAGTTGGCCGAGCGCTTCGGCGCGCCCGCGTACGCCCGGATCGACGCCCCGGCAACCCGGGAGCAGAAGGCCGTGCTCGGCAAGCTCTCCCCGGAGCAGGTCACCGCCACCGAGCTCGCCGGTGAGCCGATCACCGCGACGCTGACCACCGCCCCCGGCAACGGCGCAGCGATCGGCGGCCTCAAGGTCAGCACCGAGTCCGGCTGGTTCGCCGCGAGGCCCTCCGGCACCGAGGACGTCTACAAGATCTACGCCGAGTCCTTCCAGGGCCCCGACCACCTCAAAAAGATCCAGGAAGAAGCCAAGGCCCTGGTAGACCAAGCCCTAACCCCCTAACCCCGGCGCCACCCCGACCACCCACCCACCCACCCCGCCCACCCGCGTTGATCATGAAGTTATTGCCCTCCACCTCGGCGTGTCGCAGCAATAACTTCATGATCAACGGGGGCGGGGGCCGGGGCGGGACGGGTGAGGGTGGGGTTAGCAGGGTGGGGGTAGTTCTTGTTGGGTGCGGCGCAGCTCCTCGGGGAGCAGTTCGCGGAGCTGCTCGGGTAGGAACGGCAGGTCGAGCAGAGTCATCTTCAACTGGTTGCGTTCCTGGTAGCGCAGCGGGTCGAAGCGCACCACCAGGCCGGCGTTGCGGCGGTAGCTGATGTCCACCGCTCCCTCGGTAGCCGGGTCGCGGAACACCAACCCGTCCATCTCCACCACCACCGGGGACGAGTCGGGCTCCAGCTCCAGCCGGATCTTCTCGTCCGGTGAGAGCACCACCGACCGGGAGATGCCGGCCATCGGCGCCGACGGCGTGACCACCATCGAGTCCGCCGCGGGGGAGATCAGCGGGCCGCCGGCGGCGTAGCTGTACGCCGTCGAGCCGATCGGGGTGCTCACCACCACGGCGTCACACCGGTAGTAGCCGTACTGCTGACCGTCGATGGCGAGTGTGGCGTTGACGAACCCGGAGCCAGGCTGGCGCACCAGCGCGATGTCGTTGAACGCCACCACGTCGTCGCCACACACGTCGCAAGCGAGGCAGGCGTGCGACTCGACGGTGAACTCCTTCGACAGCAACCGGCTCAGCGCATCAGGCAGCTCCGGCGGCTCGATCTCGACGAGAAAACCCAGACGACCCAGGTGTACGCCGAGCACCGGCTTCGGGTCGAGGACAGCGGATCGCAGCGCACCCAACATGGTGCCGTCGCCGCCGATGCTGATCAGGGCGTCGGCGCGGGTCGCAACCTCGTCCGCCGGCACCGGGATGATGCAGGACGAGACGCGATGCTGGTCCTCCTCGCGCACCATCAGCGTCTTGTGGTGACGCTTCGCCCACCGTTCGATGATCCCGACCACCTCGGTGACATCCCGGGTGGGGTGCAGCACAAGTCCCAGCCCCGACACCCGTACAGCTCACCACATCGGCGGCGACCGCACCCCGCGTACCGCGAAGGTGCGCCGACGGCCCGCGAACCGTCGGCGCACCTCGCCGCCGTCAGGGGCGGGGCTGCCCGGTCAGGTGGGTCAGCGAGCGGGCGACCAGGTCATCGCGGGCCGCCGGAGGCAGGCCCTCCAACCCGAAGCCCAGATACACCGTGTCCCCGGTGACCACCACCGCGCCCTCCTCGAACGCCTGCTGACTGCGCGACCAGTCGTTGGCGTTGCCAGCGGAGCCGGGCGGTGGGCCGGCCACCGTCCAGCCACCCAGGTCGGCCGACTCGAACGAGGTCTCCGCCACGGTCGACCCGTCGACCAGCACCCGGGCGTCGTCCAGGAAGACGCCGAGACCCTGGGTGCCCCAGTCCGAGGCGTACGTGATCGACACCTCGACCTGCTTTCCGGCGTAACCCGACAGGTCGACCACGAACTCCTTCCAGCCTCCCGACGACCCGGTCGCCGCGTTCCAGCTGCCGGTGCTCCCGATGGGGGAGCAGTCCGCGCCCTGGTAGTGCGCGAGGAAGGGGTGCAACTGCTCCACCCAACCCTCGGCGCAGCTGTCCCCGGTGACCGTGCTGGTCTTGCCGTTGGCGTCCGGCAGGGTCGTCCAGTCGTCGCTGCCCACCTCGTGCGCCTCGACGAACATGAAGTCCCAGTCCTGCTCGATCTCGTAGGAGGTGAAGAAGCGCAACTGCCCGCTGCTCGCCCCGGTGAGGTCCACCGTGCGGGTGAGCCGCTTGTACGACTCGTCGGTCTGCCCGCTGTACAGGTACCAGTCACCCGTTCGCGGATCGAACGGCGCGCTGCCCGGTCGGGTCCAGCCCACCGGCGCGGAACTGGTGAACTGCGGGAACTCGTCCGGCGGCAGGAAACTCGACGTGGTCAGGAACGACGCGGTGTGCGCCTGGTTCTCCGCCGAGCCGGGGGCGTTCAGCTGCCCCGCGAAGCCGGTGAACGCCGCGTCGGTCCCGGCGACCGGGAACGGCGTCCCCTCCGGGCTGGTTCCGCCGTCGCTGACGTAGGTGTGCGCACCCAGCCAGTACTGCTGGAAGTCGTTCAACAGCGGCAGACAGCTGGCGGCCTCGGAGTCGGTGCACTCCGGTGGCGCGTCCGGGTGATAGACGTACGACCCGTTGGCGCCCTGCGCGAACAACGCGTACTGGCCGCTGACCAGCAGTTTGCCGCCCTCGTTCAGGTAGTCCCGAACGGCCAGCTCGGTTTCCAGCGCCGCCCTGGCCGTCGTGCCGGCCACCTGACCGGGGGAGCGCAGGATCACGTCGTCGCCGGTCTCCCAGACCACCGCCTGGTAGTGTGACAGCACGCCGAGCGGGTGCGGCGCCGTGCGCCCCATCGCGTCGAAGTCGTACACGTCGCTGCTGCGCCCGGCGGCGCTCAGCGACGCCGCGACCTCGTCGGCGTACTTCGCGGTGCTGCCGGTCTGCGCCGGGCTGAGGCCGGTGACGTCCTCCATCGCGAGGACCAGCACGTCGCCGCCGACGTCGTTGTGCACCCGATAGGTGAAGTGTTCGCTGGCCACCACCCCGGCCCGCGGTTTGTTTCCGGTGAACCAGACCTCCACCCGGTCACCCGGCTTCGCGCCGCTGACCGTGCCGCGTAGCTCGGCGTAGTAGTCGTCGTGGGTGTCGCCGTACCGCTCGCCGCCGCGCCACTCGCGGACCGCGACCGTCTTCGGCCGCCCACCGTTGACCGTGTAGTGCATCCGCACGTTCCTCAGCGCCCGACGGGTGATCGAGGCGACCTGCTGGGTGCGCCCGTACGAGGTGTCGAAGGCGTCCACCACGAAGTCCGGAGTGCTCCGACCGACCACCGAGACCGGGTCGTCCGGGTCAGCCGCGGACCGGGCCACCGCCAGCGCGAACGGTAGGTTCTTGCCCACCTCGCCGGCGATCAGCGCCTCGTCGTCAGGAAAGATGAAGCCGCTGACGCAGTCCTCCGGGCGCCACTCGTCGTCCGGGTCGACGGCCGAGGCGGCCTCGCAGGTGGACATCTCCGGGGTGAAGCCCAGCGTGCCGTACTTGACGGTGGCGTGACTGTCGGTGTCACCGTTGGTGGTGTACAGCTCCGCGGAGATGTCCGGGTCGTAGCCGGGCACCGCCGGGTGCGCGTCGTCACCGGCCATCGCCTGGTAGATCACGTCGTCCGGGGTGGGCGTGCTCACCTGCCAGCCGACGCCGTAGAGCAGCAGCTCGGCCGCCGAGTGGTAGTTGACGAAGAACTCGAACCCGACCCGCTTGAAGAGCCGGTCCAGGGCCTTGGTCTCCGGCTCGGAGTTGGGGCCCGGGCCCCGGTAGGTCTCGCTGTTCGGCTCCGGCGACGAGCCCTCGTTGTCGTACCCCCACTTGTAGCTGAAGTTGCGGTTCAGGTCGACGCCGTCGCCGGAGGTGATCTGCCCGTCACCGTTGTTGTCCCGCAGGTTCTTGCGCCACAAACGGTTACCGGGGGTGAACGTGAAGTCGTAGCCGTCCGGGTTGGCGACCGGCAGGAACCACAGCTCGGTCGTGTCCAGCAGGCGGGTGATCTCCCGGTCGGTGCCGTAGCTGTCCAGCACGTGGTGCATCAGCCGGCGGGTCATCTCCGGCGTGATCCACTCGCGGGCATGCTGCGCGCCGGCGTAGAGCACCGCCGGTCGCCGGCCGTCCGCGACGGTCCGCGCGTTCTTGGTGACCTTCACGGCGACGATCGGCTGCCCCTGCTGGCTGCGACCGATCGTCTCCACCTTGGTCAGCTGGGGATACCGGGCCGCTGTGGCGTTCAGCTCGTCGCGCAAGCCGCCCGGCTCACCGTAGGGACGGAAACTCGTCCAGCCGGCCGCGGCCTGCTCCCGCAGCGCCTGCGACGCGTCCTTGCCTCGCACCTTCTTCACCGACAGCGGTACGCCCTGGTCGGTCAGCCGCTTCGCCTGCCGTCGGCTGAGGACCGTCTCGACCGCGGTGCGGCCGGACGAGTCCGCCTTCGCGTCGTGGCCGAGGTCGACCCCCGCCGCGCGCAACTGCTCCCGCTGTTTCGCGTCGACCGTGCCGACGTACACCTCCAGGCCGTCGCGGACGCCCGGGTCGGACGGTGGTCGCGCGCTGGCCGGTGGGGTCAGTGCCAGTGCGCCGAGCAGGGTGACCACGCTGGCGATCGCCAGTCGTCTCGGTCTCATCGCGCCTCCTTGGGTGAAGGACCTGTAGGCGCGAGCCTTCGGTGCGGCGTGATCGGTGTCAATAGGTCGATAGGGGCAACGTTGCTGACCGTGTCTGTGCCGGTGCCGCCTGTGATGGCTGGACGCCTCGACTCGTAACTGGCATTTTGTCGCATCGTTGAAAGGGTGGCGATGAACGAGCGGGCTGGTGGACGTCAGCACTGCTCCCGAGGGTGCAGCGGAGCCAGGAGGCGAGTTGACGTGCGTGCGCTGATGGAGCATGGGTTGCTGTTCGCCGAACGCCGCCGGCGTCTCGAACGAAAGATCGCCCTCCACGACAAGTCCTTGTCCCGCGTGGAGATCGAGCGGATCCAGGTCGAGCGCTTCAACAGGATGTGGGCGTACTGCCTGACCCGGGTGCCGTTCTACCGGTCATGGCAGAAGGAGCACGGTCTGCCCAGCGTCATCTCGCGCCCGTCGGACCTTCGCCACTTCCCGATGCTCGACAAGGAACTGCTGATCAGCCGCTCGGCCGAGGTCTTCGCGGGTGGTTCGACGAAGCAGGCATACAGCACCGGCGGGAGCACCGGCCAGCCCACCAAGTTTCCCCGGGGGCGGAGCGAGTCGGCCGACCGGTGGGCGAACAACTATCTCGGGCGAGCTTGGCGGGGAGTCCAGCCGTTCGAGCCGCAGGTCCTGCTCTGGGGGCACTCGCACCTCTTCGGCGACGGGCTGGGTAGCCGGATCGCTCGGTTGCGGCGCGGCGTCGCCGACCGGCTGGTGAACATCACCCGGTTGAACGCCTACGACCTCAGCGATCCTGCGCTTCGAGGGCACTACGAGGCGATCCGGTCCCGGCAACCCGTGATGGTGGTCGGATACACCTCGGCGATCTTCAAAGTCGCCCGCTACATCGAGCGCAACACGCTGGACCTGGGAGACATGAGCCGGTTGCGCGCCGTGATCCTGACCGCGGAGACGGCCAGTGACGCGGACATCGCCCTGATCGAACGGGTCTTCGGGGCAAGGGCGGTCATCGAGTATGGCGCTGCGGAGACCGGCCTGGTGGCGATGTCCCGTGAGCAGGCACGGCCCATCCAGGTCATCTGGGACAGCTTCATCTGTCTCGTTGCCGATGATGGCTCGCTTGCGGTCACGACCCTCGACGACCGTCTGTTCCCACTGGTCAACTACGCCATCGGGGACCAGGTCGAACCAACTGACATCGTCGACGGCAACGCGTTCGAGTTCCGCTCGATCCTGGGTCGACGGCAGGAGATCGTTCAGGTCGGCTCCGCGCGCGGGACCCTCGACCTTTCGCCGATCCTGCCGGTGCACATCCTCAAGACCCTTCCGGGAATCATCGGCGTTCAGTTCCGCCAGGAGCGCCCTGATGCCCTGCACATCTACGTACAGGCAGACCACGAGCTTGATCTCGAAGCGGTGAGCCTGTACTTCGCTCGGGAACTGCGGAAGGACCACCCTGATCTTCGCGCCGAGTCGATAACGTTCCACCAGGTTGCCGACCAGGCTCGTACTCGTGCCGGCAAGCACGCTCTGTTCGTTTCCTGACCCTGATGGCGTTGCGGCCTCACCTGCCGATGAGGTCGACGGTTGGTGCGGGTGAGGCCCCCTGTTCGCGGCAATGGACCTGAGTCAGGGAGATCGACGCCGTCGGTATCGACGCGCCAACGCGGCCAGCACGAGGACCCCAGCGACCAGCATCTCGGCGACGGTGGTGGCGGCGGCGGCACCCGTCGGTCCAAGTGTCGCCGCCTGGATGAGCAGCGCGCAGCCCAGGAGCAAACCGATCGACAGGGCGAGACGGGTGGCGGCGGCGTAGTTCCCGTCCCCGATGCGGTTGAGTGTGTAGGCGCGGTTCATGGTGGTGAACGGTAGGGCAAGCGCCAACAGTTGCAGCCAGAGCGCCGATTCGGGTATCGGCAGCGCGAGCAGGCTCGTCGTGAGCCACGGCGCGGTGACGATGACCCCGGCGGCGATGACTGTCGCACCGATGACGGCGATCACCTCGCTCTCCCGGCTGATCTTCACTCTGGGACCGAGATTGTGTCGCCGCCGGGTCCGGATCGCCATGGGCACCCGGAGTCCGCTGAATGTGACCGCGACCAGTGCCTGGTAGATGGTGGTCAGGGCGCCGAAGCAGCCCACGACCTGGGGACTCGCCACCAACGAGAGAGCGATAGTGCTGACTCGGCCGGTGAACGCCTCGCCAAGGCTGTAGGCGAACAGCGGACGGCTCAACCGGAACGCGCGTCCGGCGGCCCGTAGTGATAGCCCTCTCCACATCGGGAGTGGGGCGGCCGGGCCGCGACAGGCGAGTATCTCCGTGCTGAGCAGGTAGGCGGCGGCGCCAACCAGCAGTGCGGTGGTCAACGGAGTGCCGGCGACCAGCAGCACCATGGACAGAAGACGGGTGCCGGTTATCGCTGCCGAGGCCGCGATGAAGCGCATCTGTCGGGCGAGGTCGCCGAAGCGCAGGTCGGCGAGGCTGTTGAAGATCATCACGCCGCCGGCGCTGATCAGGGCTGCCGCGCTGTATCCCTGATCGACGTAGAGCGCGGCGATCAGCAGGGCGGCGGTGGCCATCGCAGGCACTGCCACCAGGAGGCGCTGACTGTGCGCCGCGCGGCGTTCCTCGTCATTGCCGGACACGTACAGCAGGGACGATCCGCCCATCACCAGGTTGGCCACCCAGGTCAGCGCGGCCGTCATCACGCTGTAGGCCGCGATTTCGGCGGTCTGGCCCTGCCGCGCGCTGTAGGCGAGTATCCCGGCGTTCAGGAGGCCGCTCACCAGGCTGGACACCGACGCCACGACAGTGTTGGACCGCACCCCCGGCCGGCGACTTTCGTCGGAGCGGACAGCCTCGGTGGGCTTGACGAGCGTCTGCTCCGAAGTCGACCGTTCCTTCAACGTGGTCCTTTCGCGGCGGCTGGGCACCGCCCGCCGCCGGACGCGAGTCAGCGTCCCGCCACTGTCATCCTGATCCGGTCGAGGATGTTCGGCCCGGCGCTCTCGGCCCGCCAGGACCGATAGGCCTGCCCCGCCGCCCGGCGTGCCGCGAGCCGTTCCTCCTGGCTGCGCTGGGCGAACTGGTCAATCTGGTGAGCCAGAGTCACCACGGTGGCATCCACCAGGACGGCTCCACCGCCGGCCCGGAGCACCGGGCTCCAGGGGGTCTCGTCCGAACAGATCACCGGACATGACGCGGAGAGGCTCTCCGCGATGACGTGGCCGAAGTTCTCTCCCTGGGTCGGGAAGACGAACATGTCGTACCGCGCGAAGGTGGACCGGACTGCGCGGGGCGCGAGCTCCCCCCGGTAGGAGAGCGTCACGGACGCCGGCAACCGCTGGGCAAGCAGTTGGCATTCGGCCCAATAGGATCTGTCCTCAATCGGACCGTAGACATCGAACACCACCGGCCGCGTCACCAGCGCGAGGGCCTCGATCACCTTCGCCACATTCTTGATCGGGCTGATGCGACCGATGAATACGAGACGCAGAGAATCGCCGACCCCATCGGGTGGTATTGGCTCCGGCGGAAGTGACACCTCGTTGCCTCGCAGCTCGATCCGGGCCCAGGGAAAGAGGTTCCTGATCAGCTGTGCTTCGTGCGGGTTGGTGGCGTGCCAGTGGACCCTGAGCCGTTTGAGGATGGGTCGCCAAACGCGGAGAAAAAACCGCTTCTTCCGGCTCTTGACCCCCAGCGCACTCGCCGCCAGCTCACCCCGGGGGGCGAGGAGTATCTGTTCGACCCGGATGATCCGTGCCTGCGCCGCGAGAATTGGCAGAATCGATGACCTCGCCCAGAGACTGTTGACGTAGAGGAGGTCGAATCTGGTTGATCGGAGCGCTCTCAGCAGGCTGTACCACTGGCGGAGGCGACCCGGATCCAGGTAGTAGATGCGAGCGCGACCCCGGTCGACCCAGTGGCCGGAGTGACCGGGATACGGCTCCGTGGAGCCGAGATCGCGGTCTCTCGTCACCATCGTCACCTCGATCGCTGGCGATACGACGTCGAGCAGTTGGGCGACGGACCGGACGGGGCCGCCGGCGCGGAATCCCGGTTCGAAGAAGTCACACGTCAACAACACGCGATATGGCGGTGCGGGGACTGATTCCGCGGGCGCTGCGATGTCCCTCCGGTCGGGGACCGACATTGGCGAATCGCGAATGACATTCGCGGCTGCGGGAGTGGGGTCGCCGTGCAGCACGTCGAAGGTTTCAGCCACGTCCGGCTAACGATGGGTGGTGTGGATCGGTGACGCTACGGGGGATCGGTCTGAGCGATGTCGCAACGATCAGCACCGAATTCGCGGGACAAGCGGCCGAATTGGATGCCCGAATATATGCTCCGCTGTCATGGAGTCATTGACAGGGGCGCGTCCGATGGCCGGTGGGGATCGAGGCGTCCGTCCACGTCACGCACGCGACAGACCCGACGATGACGCGAGCCTCCCGACCAGCGGTCTCTGGCGCTGCTTCGCCGGGCTGGCCTGGCTCGTGCTGGGCGTGGCGTGCCTGCTCCTGGAAAGAAGCTCCTCCGTCGGGTGGA
This sequence comes from Micromonospora sp. BQ32, assembly GCF_059358895.1. Classification (NCBI taxonomy): domain Bacteria; kingdom Bacillati; phylum Actinomycetota; class Actinomycetes; order Micromonosporales; family Micromonosporaceae; genus Micromonospora; species Micromonospora sp. BQ32. The sequence goes on from NZ_JCADBI010000003.1 coordinate 238,259, forward strand.
GCAGGGACGGAAACCTCGCGCTGAGCCTGTTGGCGACCCTCTTCGGCGCGTGGGTCTTCTGGCTCGACGGCGGTCGCCGCATCACCGCCGTAGGGCTCTACAACCTCGCCTTCGCGTTCTTTGTCGGCTTCAGCGGGCTTTACCAGACGGTGAAGGCGTGGACGGTCGATCCCGGCATCCCGCTCTTCACTGCTCTTGCCATCTGCTACTTCGTGCAGGTCGTGACGTGGTCGCTGTTCTGGAGCGGCACCGCGCCGAACCGGCTGCCACCGACCGCCGGGCAGGCGGACGGCAGGACGGCGGGGTGGGCGGTGAAGTGTGGCCTGCTCCTGCTGGTGCTCGGGGTGGGCATGGCGACAGTCGCACCGGACTCACTGCCGGTCGCCAACCCGATCGGCTTCGTCGGCGTCGTGCTCCTCGCGGTGGGGTTGCTGCGAGGCCCGAGGGCACGCCACACGGTCGTCTGGGGACTGGTTCTCCTGATCGCCTTCGCGTTCTACTTCACCTACCTCTTCAACGGCTTCGGACGGATCGTCGTCGGTACGCTGGCGCTCGCGCTGCTGGTGATATCGACCCACCGGGACCAGCGGCCCTATACCAAACTCCTCGTCCTCTGTGGAGCCGCGCCGGCTCTGCTGTTCCTCGCCGGGCTACGCGCCAGCAGCTCACAGGGCTCGGCGGTGATGGTCGACCAGGACGGCTTCGGCTCCGCGATCAGCCCGCTTCACTCGTTCGCCCAGCTGCTGCGCCTGCACGAGGTGGGGCTGCTGCCGCTCGGATGGGGAGAGACCTTCGCCAACGCCGCCGTCAGCCTGGTACCTCGCGCGCTGTGGGAGGGCAAGCCGGTCGGTTTCGGTTCTGACCTCGTCACCTTTCTGAATCCGGAACTGGTCGGCACGGGCCATTCCGCGGCGGCGCTCGCGCACGGGGAGTGGTTGTACAACTTCGGCCTGCTGGGCCTGGGGCTGATGGTGCCGGCGACCGGCCTGGCCGTCCGGTTCATCGACAGGGTCCTGGCCTGGGCCTCGTCCGGTCCGCTGACGACGCCGTACGCCGTGGGCGTCTACGCCGGTGCGATCGTCACCGCGGTCGGTCTGTTCGATCTCCTCTGGGTGGGCAGCTTCACCTACGTGGTGCGCGGCGGTGGGCGACTGCTGGTGCTGGCCGCGGTGATCCTGCTGATTGGTTGGCGGGTCTCCCGGGCGGCGGCGCCGAACCACCTGGTCGGCCATTACCGGACGCACGCGGCCCGCCCTGCGCGGTCGACGGGTGCCCCCACGATGACGGCGGTACGCGGGCGCGACGACTGACCGTCTTGGTTACGCGCCAGGACCATCGGGCTCGGAAACGGATTCGGTGTGCTTTGGCCCCTATGTGGGCGTTTCTCCAGCCGGTTTCCACTCGTTGCGGCAGTTGTGGCCGCACCACGGCCCCAACCAGCGCGGCCTACGCGAGCCACCATGAATGAACGGAGCGTCAGTGAGCTACTTGACCACCGGACGCCGGGTGCTCATCACCGGCGGCACGGGTTCCTTTGGGCAGGCGATGGTGCGCCGCCTCCTCGACCGTGGAGTTGGCGAGGTCCGGGTGCTCAGCCGGGACGAGGCCAAGCAGGACGCCATGCGTCGGCTGCTCGGCGACGAGCGAGCCCGTTACTACGTCGGAGACGTGCGGGACTACGACTCGGTGCTGAAGGCCAGCCGGGGCATCGACTACATCTTCCACGCGGCCGCACTCAAGCAGGTGCCCTCGTGCGAGTTCTTTCCGCTCGAGGCGGTCCGGACGAACGTGCTGGGCAGCAGCAATGTCGTCGAGGCTGCCGAGCGCAACGGCGTCGGCTCGGTCGTGGTGCTCAGCACCGACAAAGCCGTATACCCGGTCAACGCGATGGGCATGAGCAAGGCGATGATGGAGAAGGTCGCCCAGGCGCACGCTCGCCACAACCCGAACAGCGCCACCACGGTCTCCTGCGTCCGGTACGGCAACGTCATGTACTCCCGTGGGTCGGTGATACCGCTCTTCATCGAGCAGATCAAGGCGGGTCGGGCACCTACGGTGACCGACCCGGGAATGACCCGCTTCCTGATGTCGCTGGCCGACTCGGTGGAACTGGTCGAGCACGCCTTCCAGCACGCCCGGCCCGGCGACATCTTCATCCGCAAGGCCGCCGCTTGCACCATCGGCGACCTGGCTGAGGCGCTCTGTCAACTCTTCGACGTGCCCTCCAAGCTCGACGTGATCGGCGTACGGCACGGGGAGAAACAGGCAGAGACGCTGGCCAGCCGGGAGGAACTCGCTCATGCCGAGGATTTCGGGGACTTCCTTCGGGTGCCGCTCGACGCCCGTGACCTCAACTACGCGCTCTACGTCTCCGAAGGCGGCCTCGGCGACGGGCGGAACGAGGATTTCAACTCGTCGAACGCGCCACAGCTCGGCGTACCCGCGATCATCGAACTGCTGAAGGCGCTGCCCGAGGTTCGCGCGGAACTGGCGCTGCGGGATCCGGTGCTGGCGTGCTGAGGCTCGCCGTCACCGGTGCCGGGGGCTTCCTCGGCTGGCACGTCCGGGTACTGCTGCGCGCTCTGGGTTGGCCGGAACCGGTCGTGGTGACCCGGGATGAACTCGCCGATCCCGACGTGGTCGCCGCGAAGGTGGCCGGAGCCGACCGGGTGCTGCACCTGGCCGGCGTGAACCGGGGTGAGCCGGCCGATGTCGCTGCCGGCAACGTCCTGCTCGCCGCGCAGCTCGCGGAGGGTCTCAAGCACTGTGCGAACCCGCCGACGCGGGTTGTCTACGCCAACTCGGTGCAGGCCGGCAACGGCACTGCGTACGGCGACGCCAAGGCCACCGCGGCGCAGGTGCTGGCGGATACCGGCGTCGACCTCGATGACGTGTTGCTGCCGAACCTCTACGGCGAGCACGGACGCCCGTACTACAACTCCGCGGTGGCGACGTTCTGTCGGGTGCTCGCGGAGGGCGGCCGGCCGGAGGTGCACGCCGACCGTGAGCTGAGCCTCGTGCACGTCACCGACGCGGCTGCCCGGCTCATCGGCGTGCCGGCCGGCGGTTCGTGGGATCCGGCCATGCCGCCGCTGCGCATCGGAGTCCAGGGGCTGGCCCACCGGCTCACCGAGATCGCCGCGACGTACCGGACCGGGGACATCCCGCACCTGCTGAAGCGGCATGATGTGCGGCTCTTCAACACGTACCGGTCGCACTGTTTTCCGGCGCACTACCCGCTCGCGCTGCCTCGCCGCGCCGATGCCCGGGGTGAGCTGGTCGAGACGGTCAAGGCGCACGGCGGTGCCGGCCAGACCTTCTGCTCCACCACGCTGCCCGGGATAACCCGCGGCGAGCACTTCCACCTGGCGAAGGTGGAGCGGTTCGTGGTGCTGCGTGGCTCTGCTGAAATCAGCCTGCGGCGGGTGGGCGACACCAAAGTCCTGCGCTTCCCAGTGAGCGGCGAGGAGCCGGTGCTCGTGGACATGCCGACGATGTGGGCGCACAAGTTGGTGAACACCGGGCCGGACGAGCTGGTGACGATGTTCTGGACCAACGAGATCTTCGACCCGGACCGACCGGACACCTGGCCTGAGGCGGTGGTGGCGCCCCGACCGGCGCCGGTGGCGGTCGGGGCGTGAAGATTGGTCTGATCAGCCAGTGGTATCCGCCGGAGGGCGTCTTCATACCGGGTAACCTGGCGCACCAACTGGCCGGCCGTGGTCACGAGGTCAAGGTCCTCACCACATTCCCGAGCTACCCGTACGGCCGAGTCTTCCCAGGCTGGCGACAGCGCTGGCGGCATCGGGAAACTGAGGGGCCGGTGACGGTCCGGCGGGTGCCCGCCTATCCCAGCCACGACACCTCCACCGTCCGGCGCGCCCTGAGCCACCTCTCCTTCGGTGCCACCAGCGCGGTAGCCGGGGCGCGGTGGCTCGCTGACGTCGACGTCACGTACGTCTACCACCCGCCGCCCACGGCCATCGCCGCTGCGGCCCTGCAGCGTGCGGCCCGCCGAACACCGATCGTGCTTCACGTGCAGGATCTGTGGCCCGAGTCGGTGACGCAGTCCGGGATGGCACCGACCGGCCGGGCCGGGCGATGGCTGGAGCGGTCCATCGGGGCGCTGATGCGCGGGACGTACCGGCTGGCCGACGTCATCGTGGTGATTTCGCCGACGATGGCTGAGCGGGTCGTGGCCGCCGGCGCCGACCCGGACCGGGTGCGGGTGGTCTGGAACTGGACTGACGACGCGCTGTTTCGCCCGGTGCCGGTCACCGACGAGGCCCGTGCGGTGCTCGGTCACCGTCGGCGCTGCACGGTGATGTTCGCGGGCAACCTCGGGCTCCTGCAGGGCATCGAGACGGCCATCCGGGCGGCGGCCGCCGCGAGTGACCGGGTGGACCTGGTGCTGGTCGGCTCCGGCGCGGGTGAGGACGGCGCCCGTCGACTGGCCGCCGACCTGGGTGCCGACAACGTGCGGTTCATCGGTCGGCGTCCGCCCGAACAGATGGCGGAGCTGTACGCGGCAGCGCACTGGCAACTCGTGTGCCTGCGCGACGTACCCGCCCTGCGCGCCGCCGTCCCGTCGAAGCTGCAGGCCGCGTTGGCCTGCGGTGTTCCGGTGATCGCTGCCGCGGGCGGCGACACGGGGGCCCTCGTCCGGTCGGCCGGGGTCGGTCTCGTCTGCCCGCCCGAGGACTGGCGGGCGCTCGCCGAACGGTTCGTGGAGGCGTCCGACCAGCCGGCCGCCGCACGGCAGGAGATGGCCGACCGGGCCCGCCAGGTGTACCGCGATCGGATGTCCCTGCGCGTAGGCGTCGATCAGTTCGAAGACATCCTGACCAAGGCGGCAGCGCAGAGAGGACGGGCATGATGACCCGCATCATGACAGTGGTCGGCACCCGGCCGGAGATCATTCGACTGTCCCGGGTGCTGACCAGACTGGACAGCACGGTCGACCACACACTGATTCACACGGGGCAGAACTGGGACCCGACCCTGTCCGACGTGTTCTTCACCGAGCTGCGACTGCGCCAGCCGGACCGGTTCCTGGAGGTCGACACCTCCTCGCTCGGCCGCGTACTCGGTGGCGTCCTGGTCGGCATGGAACAGGCGATCGCCGAGCTGCGGCCTGATGCGCTGCTGGTGTTGGGCGACACGAACAGCTGCATCGCCGCGCTGATGGCGCGACGGATGCGGGTGCCGGTGTACCACATGGAGGCCGGCAACCGATGCTTCGATCTGAACGTGCCGGAGGAGACCAACCGGCGGCTGGTCGACCACGTGGCCGACTTCAACCTCGTCTACACCGAACACGCCCGGCGTAACCTGCTCGCCGAGGGCCTGCACCCGCGCCGGATCCTGCACACCGGCTCGCCGATGCGGGAGGTGCTGGCGCACTATCGGGAACCGATCGCCAGCTCGACCATCCTGCGGCGGCTGGAGCTCGATCGAGGCGGGTACTTCCTGGTCAGCGCCCACCGCGAGGAGAACGTGGACAGTCCCGACCGGCTTCGTCGGCTGCTGGACTGCCTCGTCGCGGTGCGGGACAGGTGGGGCCTTCCGGTGCTGGTCTCCACCCATCCGCGCACCCGTAAACGGCTGGAGGCGCTGGCCCCGGACGCCACCGCTCTGGACGGCATCGCCTTCCATGAGCCGTTCGGCCTGCTCGACTACGTGCACCTGCAGACCAAGGCGTACTGCACTCTGTCGGACAGTGGGACGATCAGCGAGGAGGCCGCCATCCTCGGCTTCCCCGCGGTGACGCTGCGCGAGTCGATCGAACGCCCGGAGGCGCTCGACGCCGGCGGCATCATCATGACCGGCCTCGACCCGCAGGGCGTGGTCGAGGCGGTCGAGGTGACAGTGGCCCAGGTCGCCGCCGAGGGGGTGCCCTGCCCGGTCGACTACCAGGTGTCGGACACCTCCCGGCGGGTGGTCGACTTCATCCTCTCCACCGTCCGCCGGCACCACGACTGGGCGGGCATCCGCCGCTGACAATCGGGGCACCAGGGCTGGCGACCACGAACCTGTGGTCGTCAGCCCTGGTTGCTGTGCGCGGAGTGCCTTGGCCCGGCGGCGCGGAGCGCCTTGGCCCGGGACGGGATGCCCTCCTGGCGAACGGAACGGGGTGACGCCGCGCGGCGTCACCCCGTGCATATCGCCGCCGCAGCGGCGGGGCCGATCAGATCAGTGCGACTGCAGCGGTACCCCCCGTGGGCCCTTCACCACCGGATCGACCGGCTGGACGCAGAGCAGCGCGAGATGCTCGACGATCTTCGCTGCGTCGTCGTACGGGTCGAGCCCGCTCACCTCGATCGGGTCGAGCGCCGGCACGGCCACGTGGGACACCAGGGGATGCAGCGGTCGGGTGTCGACCTCACCGGTCCCGAGCAGGTCCTCGTGCAGCTTCTCGCCGGGGCGCAGACCGGTGTAGACAATGGGCACGGAGCTGGAGGCATGATCGGCCATCTGACGCGCCAGATCGACGATCCGGACCGGGTCGCCCATGTCGAGCACCAGCGCCTCCCCGTCCCGGCCGATCTCGGCGGCCTGAAGCACCAGGTGGACGGCCTCTTGGACCGTCATCAGATAGCGGCTGACCTCCGGGTGGGTGACGGTCAGCGGCACCCCCGTCTCGATCTGCCGTTGGAAGGCTGTCACCACCGAGCCGCGGCTGCTCAGCACGTTGCCGAACCGGACGCTGAGGAACGTCCCCGGAAAGCGGGACGCGGCGTGCGCGGTCAACCGCTCCGTGATTCGCTTCGAGTAGCCGAGGACGCTGATCGGATCGGCCGCCTTGTCGGTCGAGATGTTGACGAACTTCGCCACGTCCTGGCAGGCGTCCAGTACGGAGAGCGTGCCCCACACGTTGGTCTTGATGGCTTCGCCCGGGTGCCGCTGCAGCAGCGTCAGGTGCTTGAGCGCCGCCGCATGAAAGATGATCTCCGGACGGCGCTCCCGGATGATCCGTCGGATGCCCTCGTCGTCGCGTAGGTCGGCGAGGATCAGCTCGGGGCCGTCCAGCATGGCCCGCCCGGCGAGCGACATCTGAAGGCTGTGCAGGGCCGACTCGTCCCGGTCCAGCATCATCAGCTCACCCGGGTTGGCCTTCATCACCTGACGGCAGAGCTCCGAGCCGATCGACCCGCCGGCGCCGGTGACCAGGATCCGTCGTCCGGTCAGGCTGTTGGTGCTCAGCGGTAGGTCACCGACCACCTGCCGGCGGCCGAGCAGGTCGCTGACCTGCACGTCCCGGACGTCGGTGACGGTGATCCGGTGATCGACCAGGTCCCGCACCGGGGGCAGCACCTTGAAGACCGCGCCGGCCTCCAGGGTGGCCTCGCGGATCTGACGGATCAGGGCGGCGTCCGCGTTGGCCACCGAGAAGATGACGGCGGTGGCGCCGGTGAGCCGGACGGAGGCGGCGACGTCGTGCCGGCCGCCGAGCACGCGTACTCCGCCGATGCGCAGGTCACGCTTGTCCGGGTCGTCGTCCAGCGCGCCCACCGGCAGGTACCGACCGCGTGGGTCGCCGAGCATGGCGCGGAGCAGCCCCTGCCCGGCGTCGCCCATTCCGAACAGCAGCACCGGCGTGGACGACCGGACGTCTGGCCTCATCGCGAGGTCTCGCCGGTGCCGGTACGCGAACCGGGCGCCGAGCATGAACAACAGGGCGAGCGCGCCGCCGACCAGGGGGGTGCTCGCCGGAACGGGCCGATCGTTGGCCGGCAACAGCCCGAGCAGCACGATGCCGGCGGTGGTGATGGTGGTGCCGGCGACGCCCTGGACCTCCTGGAGGCTACCCAGTGGATGTCGTCCGGAGTAGAGCCGGCGCAGCGCCGCCACCGCCACGTGCACGACCGCCGCGACCAGTCCGATCGCCGCCGCCCGGGACAGTTGGCCCGGGGGGAGCTGAAACTCGAACCGGGTCCACGCGGCCGCGACGAACCCACCGACCCACGCGGTGGTGTCGGTGGCCAGGAATCGGACGGTGCGCCGACGAGCCCGGGCTCGCCGTGCCTGTCGGTCGGCGTCCTGCGTGTTCTCGGTGTCCTGCGGCATGAGATGGCTCCCTGTTCCGTCGCACGACTGCTTCCGCCCGCGCGGCAGAAGAAGCCCCGGGGCTCTTTGTCCTTGTTACATGCCTAAACGGCATGGCTGGGCGTTTTTCGACAAGACGAGACGAATATCCTGTCTGTCCAAGGGCTCTCAGCGAGCCGGAACGCCCTTGACGGTCACCTGATCGGGTACATCCCGGACCACGCAGGCGCCGGCCCCGACCGTGCTGTCCCGCCCGATGCGCACGCCCTGCAGCACCGCGGCGGTGGTCCCGACCAGTACGCCGTCGGCCAGGTGGCAGTCACCGGACACCGCAGCCAGCGGGTTGACCGAGACGTAGTCGGCAAGTCTGCTGTCGTGGCCGACGGTGGCGTTCTGGTTGAGATGTACGTGCCGTCCGATGGTGACGTTCGTGGTCACCCGGGCTCCCGCAAAAGCGACGAACCCCGGCCCGTACTCGGTGTCCGGCCCGATGGTGGCGTCCGGGTGGACGAGGCTCGCGGGGGAGATGTCGTACCCGTCGATCCGGCCGTCGATGGCGCGGCGGACCCGCGGATCGCCGACTCCGATGAGGTACCGGGTGGTCGGGGGCGAGTCCCGCAGCCAGGCCACATCCCCGAGGTACGGCACGTCGAGTCGCTGCAACCGCTTGAGGTTCTCCTCGGTGGGCCGGTCGTCGACGACGCCCAGCAGTTGCCAGATGGGTCGGACGGCGGCCTCGTTCACCGCTCGGGCGATGGTGAGCACCTCCCGGCCGTGCCCGCCGCAGCCGACCACCACCAGTCCGGTCGTCATGCTGTGGACCCTCCCGACCGGGCGGCTAGAAACTCGTCGATCGCGCTGAACACCCGGGCGATCTGCGGCTCAGTCAGGGCGCTCCCGCTGGGCAGGGTGAGCCCGTTGGCGAAGAGCCGCTCCGACGTACCGGTGAGCAGGCTCTCCGCGCCGGCGTGCATGGGCTGCAGGTGCATCGGTTTCCACACCGGACGGGTTTCGATGTCCCGTTCGGCCAGGTGGGCCGCCAGGTCGTCGGCCCGCCACCCACACCGCTCCCGCTCGACAGTGATGACGGTGAGCCAGCAATTCGACTCGGTGTCCTCGGCCCCGAGCAGCTGGACGCCCGGCACCGGGGCGAAGAGCTTGGCGTACTGGTCACGCAGTTGCCGTCGTCGCGCGATCATTCCGTCCAGCCGAAGCAACTGGGCCCGGCCGAGCGCCGCGAGGAGGTTGCTGAGTCGGTAGTTGTAGCCCGTCTCACGGTGCTCGTAGTGCCGCGCCGGCTCTCGGGCCTGCGTGGAGAGGTAGCGAGCACGATCGAGGAGCGCCGCGTCGTCGGACACCAGCATTCCGCCACCGGACGTGGTCATGATCTTGTTGCCGTTGAACGAGAACACACCGGTGTGTCCGAAGGAGCCGGCGGGCTGTCCCCGGTGGCTGGCCCCGAGGGCCTCCGCGGCGTCCTCCACCAGGGGGACCTCGGCCTCGGCGCAGACCGGGACCAGGGCGCGGTAGTCGGCGCAGCTGCCGAACATGTCCACCGGGATGATCGCCCCGACCCGCTCGCCGCGCGATCGCAGTCGGCGCAGCAGGTCGGCGGCGAGGCCGACGTCGACGTTTCCGCTCCCGGGGTCGCAGTCGACGAAGACCGGACGCGCCCCGGTGTACCGGACCGCGTTCGCGGTGGCCACGAAGGTGAGCGTGGGCACGATCACCACGTCGCCCGGCCCGACTCCGACACCCAGCAGGGCCAGGTGCAGGGCGGCGGTGCCGGAACTGACCGCGACGGCCCCGCCGGTGCCGACGCGCTCGGCGATGTCCCGTTCGAACGCCTGAAGGTCCGGGCCGGCCGGTGCCACCCAGCCCGAACGCAGGGCCGCGACCAGGTACGACTCCTCAAGCGGCCCGACGTCGGGCGGGGACAGGTGGATCGTCTGGCTCATCGGCCGGCTCCCTGAGGGATGGTCATGCCGGTGTCTGATCCCGCTGCGGGGGTGCCGGGCGTCGGTGCGTGCCGAGGAACTCCGGCATGGTCGCGGACCCGGCGGCGTTGATGCCCTCGCGGCGCAGCACGGTGCGCGCGGTCGCGACCAGGATCGACAGGTCAAGTCGGAGGTTGCGGCTGTCGACGTACTGCACGTCGAGGTCCAGCTTCTCCTCCCAGCTCAGGCTGTTGCGGCCGCGCACCTGGGCCAGCCCGGTGACACCGGGCCGTACCTCATGCCGGCGAGCCTGGCTGGTGGTGTAGCGATCGAGGTATTCCGGCAGCAACGGGCGGGGGCCCACCAGGCTCATGTCGCCGCGTAGCACGTTCCAGAGCGTGGGCAGCTCGTCCAGGCTGGTGGCGCGCAGCCAGCGTCCCAGTGGAGTGAGTCGGTCGCCGTCGCCGACCAGGCCGTATTTGGGCGGCCGCATCGTGCGGAACTTGACCACCTCGAAGGGCTGGTCGTGCAGTCCGATGCGGCACTGACGGAACAGCACTGGCCGGCCGAGACCCACCGCGACCAGCACCGTCACCACGATCAACGCCGGTGACGCCAGGACGAGAAGAACCGCCGCCACGACGACGTCGATGATTCGCTTGCCCCTCCCCGGGCTGGTTCGGGGCAGCGACAGGTCGGCGTCGACGAGACCACCAGGCACCGGCACGTTGTGACCTCCCAGAAGACATCCACAAAAGGTATGATTCCGTCATACCAGGACAGACCGTATGGCGATGCTGAATACCGACGGTCGGTCCGCATTCCCCCGATCAACCCCGAAACCTCGTAGTCGGACACGGCTAGATCCGTGACCTTGTGCAGCTCTTGCGGCCATTGGACCGAGCGGTAGAGTCGCGACGGCCGGTCGGGCGAGGAGAGAACTGGCCGGTCGGGCGAGGGAGATGACGTGCTGCACCTGAGGGTGATCGCCCCGGCGGACCGGTCGGCGGAGGTCGTCGACCTCCTCGCCGCCGAGGCCGGGGTGACCCATCTGGCCGTGCTGCCCGGTGCTGCCCGGCAGCCACAGGGTGACCTCATCCTCTGTGACGTGGTGCGGGAGAGCGCCGACCGCGTACTGGGCAAGTTGCAGCGGATCGGCGTGGACACCAGCGGCGGCATCGCGGCCGAAGACGTCGAGCTGACCATCTCCGCGGCGGCCGACCGGGCGGCGGACAGGGCGCCGGGCAGCGGAGCGGACGCGGTGGTCTGGGACGAGATCGCCGCGAAGACCGGCGAGCAGACCGAACTGTCCGGCACCTACCTCGTGCTGATCGTGGTGGCAACCATGATCGCCGGCATCGGTGTGCTGCTGGACCAGCCGATCCTCATCGTCGGGGCGATGGTGGTCGGTCCGGAGTTCGGCCCTCTCGCCGCGCTCTGCGTGGCGCTGCTGCGCCGCCAACTCGGGGTGGTCGGCCGCTCGGTGCAGGCTCTCGCGGTCGGCTTCCTGGCGGCCATGGTGGCGACCGTGCTGAGCACCTGGGCGCTGACCGCCGCCGGCCTGGTCAGTCGGGAGATGCTGCTCGCCGAACGTCCGCTCACCGACTTCATCTGGCGGCCGGACGCGCTGTCCTGGGTGGTCGGTCTACTCGCCGGTGTCGCCGGCATGATCTCGCTGACGTCGAAGAAGTCCGGCAGCCTCGTCGGCGTGCTGATCTCGGTCACCACCGTTCCGGCGGCGGCGAACGTGGCGGTAGCGGCCGCCTACGGAGCGTGGGACGAAGCGGGTGGTTCGGCGCTCCAACTGGTGATCAACCTGTGCGCGATCGTCCTCGCCGGGCTGCTCACCCTCGTGGTCCAGCAGGCGTGGTGGTGGCGCCTGGCCCGTCGCCCAGCAACCGGGTGAGCAGCGTCCGCAGCGGGATCGACTCACCGTCGCGACCACCCGCGCCGACGATCAACGGCGCCGGGCTGGGCTCCGGATCGACGCCGAACAGCCGGGCCCGCAGACCGCCTGGCACGGTCAGCAGGTGGAACCGGCCATCCACGTCAACCGCCCGGGTCTGGGCGCGGTCGACGTACCAGCCGGTCAGCCTGGTCCGGTAGCGTCCGCGCCCGTCGTAACCCCGGGCGACCAGTCGGGTGGTGCGCAACCCTCGCCGGGTCGCCTCGGCCACGAACCAGGCCACCAGGTCCGCCGCCTCCGCGTGCTCGGCGGCCCGCCGCCGCGCGTCCGCGTCGGCGTGCGCCCGCACCGCCTGCCGCTGCTGATCCCGCCACTCCCGGCCGTCTCGCTCACCCACGACGCCGACGGTACGCGAGCCGACTCAGTCGAGTACGGCCCGCAGCGTGTGCCGGGCGATGCCGGCCATCACGGGGTTGGTCTCGACGTAGTACGGCAGCGCGTTGATCGCCTGCGCCAGGGCCCAGCCGCGCCCCCGCTCCCAGGTCGCGTCGTCCACGCCCAACGCCCGCCGGTACGTCTCCCGGGAACCCGCGTCGAACAGGTTCCACGCCGGCATCAGGTCCACCGCGGGGTCGCCCACGCCGACCGCGCCCAGATCGATGACCGCGGCCAGCCGGCCATCACGGACCAGCAGGTTCCCCGGCATCAGATCGCCGTGAATCCACACGTCGGCGGGGTCGTCGCGGCGCGCGTCCCGGCACCGCTCCCACACCTCGGTGAGCGCGGCGGTGTCGGTGAGCGCGCCGCTGAGCGCGAGTGCGGCTCGTACGTCGGTGTCCTCGGCGGCCAGCCGCCCGCCGCGCCCGTTCCCGGACCAGACCCGCCCGCCGGTGTCGATGCCGCGCAGCGCCGTCACCACGCTGGCCAGGTCACCGGCGAAGACGTCGAGGTCGCCGATCCGGTCGAGCTGGGCCGTCTCACCCGCGATGAACCGGTACGCCGTCCACGGCCCCGGATACCCGTCGCCCGGCTCGCCGAGACCGAGCGGTTCGGGCACCTCGACCGGCAGGTGCCCGCCGAGCAGCACCGCGTACTCCTGCTCGCGCCGCAGCTCGGCGCGCAGCTCGGGATTGGTCGAGGGGAGCAGCGGAAACCGCAGCACGACGTCCGGGCCGAGTCGGAACAGAGCGTTCACGGTGCCGGTCGAGGGGAGCGGTCGGACCGGCAGGCCCCGCCACCGCGGAAACTGTTCGGCCACCAGCGCGGAAACCACGTCCACGCTCACGTCCACCTGATCGGCGTGCATCCTCACCGCGAGATCATCACCCCGAACCTCACGGCCACGCGAGCGCATTTCCCGCCGCCCGTGCCGCTGCTTCCCGCGCCGCCCGCTTCCCGCGCCAGGGTTGGCCTCGGCGTTCCGGTGGTGACCGCCGGCAGAGGCTCTCAGGCGAGGCGCCGGGATGCCCGTCCGCTCGGCGGCATCCCGGCGCCTCGCGCTGGCTGACCGTCAGGCCAATCCGGCGCGGCGTAGCGCCTCCGCCATCGCGTCATTGGCCGGCGCCGGTGCGCCCTGCCGCTGCTGCCCGCCACGACCGCCCGGCTGTCCGCCGCCGCGACCACCCTGCCCGCCGCGACCGCCCTGCTGTCCGCCGCGACCACCCTGCTGTCCGCCGCGACCACCCTGCGGTCCACCGGAGGCGCCCTGGCCGCCGCGACCGCCCTGTGGCGCGCGTTGCGCCGGGCCCCGACCCTCCTGGCCGGTCCGGCTGCCGCCACCACCAGCGGCGGGGGGTTCGTCGTCCAGGCGCAGGGTCAGCGAGATGCGCTTACGCGGTACGTCCACGTCGAGCACCCGGACCTTGACCACGTCGCCGGACTTCACCACCTCGCGGGGGTCCTTCACGAAGGTCCGGGACATCGCCGAGACGTGCACCAGACCGTCCTGGTGCACCCCGACGTCGACGAACGCGCCGAACGCGGCCACGTTGGTGACCACTCCCTCCAGCACCATCCCCGGCGTCAGATCGCTGATCTTCTCCACCCCTTCCACGAAGGTGGCGGTGCGGAACTCCGGGCGGGGATCCCGGCCCGGCTTCTCCAACTCGGCGAGAATGTCGGTGACGGTGGGGAGGCCGAACCGGTCGTCGACGAAGTCGGTGGCCCGCAGCCCGCGCAGGATGCCGCTCTTACCGATCACCGAGCGCAGGTCCTGCCCCGTGGTGGAGAGGATGCGGCGCACCACCGGGTACGCCTCGGGGTGCACGCTGGAGGAGTCCAGCGGGTCGTCGCCGTCCGGGATGCGCAGGAAGCCGGCGCACTGCTCGAACGCCTTCGGCCCGAGCCGGGCCACCTTCTTCAGCTCGGTACGCGAGCGGAAAGGTCCATTGGCGTCCCGGTGCAGCACGATGTTCTCGGCCAGGCCGGCGCCGATCCCGGAGACCCGGGTCAGCAGCGGCGCGGAGGCGGTGTTGACGTCCACCCCGACCGCGTTGACGCAGTCCTCCACGACCGCGTCCAGCGACCGGGACAGCTTCACCTCGGACAGGTCGTGCTGGTACTGACCGACCCCGATCGAGCGCGGATCGATCTTGACCAGCTCCGCGAGGGGGTCCTGGAGGCGGCGGGCGATGGAGACCGCGCCGCGCAGCGACACGTCCATCCCGGGCAGCTCCTGCGAGGCGTACGCCGAGGCCGAGTAGACCGACGCGCCAGCCTCGGACACCATCACCTTGGTCAGGTTGAGCTGCGGGTGCCGGGCGATCAGCTCACCGGCGAGCTTGTCGGTCTCACGCGAGGCGGTGCCGTTGCCGATGGCGATCAGCTCCACCCCGTGCGCCCCGGCCAGCCGGGCGAGGGTCTCCACCGACGCGTCCCACTGCCGGCGCGGCTCGTGCGGGTAGATGGTGTCGGTGGCGACCACCTTGCCGGTGGCGTCCACCACGGCCACCTTCACGCCGGTCCGCAGACCCGGGTCCAGGCCCATGGTGGGCCGGGTGCCGGCCGGCGCGGCCAGCAGCAGGTCCCGCAGGTTGGTGGCGAAGACCCGCACCGCCTCCTCCTCGGCCGCCTGCCACAGCCGCATCCGCAGGTCCGCGCCGAGGTGGATGAGGATCCGGGTACGCCACGCCCAGCGGACCGTGTCGGTCAGCCAGCGGTCGGCCGGGCGGCCCGCGTCGGACACCCCGAACCGGCCGGCGATGGCCGCCTCGTACCGGGTCGGGCCGGTCGGTACGGCGTCCGCCTCGCCCGCCTCCTCCGACTCCATCGTCAGGTCGAGCACGCCCTCCTTCTCGCCCCGGAACATCGCCAGGATCCGGTGCGAGGGCAGCTTCGGGTACGGCTCGGAGAAGTCGAAGTAGTCGGCGAACTTGGCGCCGGCCGCCTCCTGACCCTCGCGTACCCGGGAAACCAGCCGGCCCCGCGACCACATCTGCTCGCGCAGCGTGCCGATCAGGTCGGCGTCCTCGGCGAAGGTCTCGATCAGGATGGCCCGCGCGCCCTCCAGCGCGGCGGCGGCGTCGGCGACGCCCTTCTCCTCATCGACGAACCCGGCGGCGGTGGCACGCGGGTCCTGACCCGGGTCGGCCAGCAGCGTCTCGGCCAACGGCGCCAACCCGGCCTCGCGGGCGATCTGCGCCCGGGTCCGCCGCTTCGGCTTGTACGGGAGGTAGATGTCCTCCAGCCGGGACTTCGAGTCGGCGGCCATGATCTGCGCTTCCAACGCCTCGTCCAACTTGCCCTGGCCGCGGATCGACTCCAGCACCGCGGCCCGCCGCTCGTCCAGCTCGCGCAGGTAGCGCAGCCGCTCCTCCAGGGTGCGCAGCTGGGTGTCGTCGAGCAGGCCGGTGGCCTCCTTGCGGTAGCGGGCGATGAACGGCACGGTGGCGCCGCCGTCGAGCAGCTCCACGGCCGCCCGCACCTGACGCTCGGCCACGCCGAGCTCGTCGGCGATCCGCTGATGAACAGACTGGGTCACGATCTCGATCCGCCTTCGACTCGATCCGCCTTCAAAGAGCGGGTACGCCTGCATTCTGCCGGGCGGACCGGGCCGCTGTCGCCGCGCCCGGCCGGGTCGGGGACCGCACCGCCGTGCCCGGCCGGGGTGACCGGCAGCGGTCCGGTCGGGCCTGCGCTAGCGTGGCGATCATGGAATCTGCTGCGGAGCCGCGCGCCCGGCGGCTCTTCGGCGGCAGCGCCCGAGCCCTCGGCGACCTCACGGCCAACCCGTTCCGGGCCGACCGGGACCGGATCGTCGGCTCACCGTTCTTCGCCCGCCTCGGCGGTGTCACCCAGGTGATCAGCCCGGTCGGCTCCGGGCTGCTGGTGCACAACCGGCTCACCCACAGCCTGAAGGTCGCCCAGGTGGCCCGGGCGATCGCCGAGCGGTTGGGCGCCGACGAGCGGTGGCGTGACCTGCTGGACAAGCTCGGCGGCTGCGACCCCGACGTGGTGGAGGCGGCGGCGCTCGCCCACGACCTCGGCCACCCACCGTTCGGGCACCTGGGGGAGCGGGTGCTGGACCGGCTGGCCCGCCAGCGCCTCGGCCTCCCCGACGGTTTCGAGGGCAACGCGCAGTCGTACCGGATCGTCACCAGCACCGAGATCCGCGGCGCGGCCACCACCGGGTTGGACCTGACCGCGGCGGTCCGCGCGGCCATGTTGAAGTACCCGTGGACCCGCCTGGACCACCCCGACCCGCACCCCCGCACCATGGACCCGCCGCCGCGCGGCGCCACCCCGCCGCCGGACGACCCGGAGAGCGGCTCGTCGAAGTTCGGCGCGTACCGGACCGAGCTGGACGACCTGCGGCAGGCCCGGGAGCCGTTCGCCGGTCGCATCCCGGACTGGCAACAGACCGTGGAGGCGTCCGTGATGGACACCGCCGACGACATCGCGTACGCCATCCACGACGTGGAGGACTTCTACCGGGTCGGGGTGCTCCAGCAGGGTTCGGTCTCCGCGGAGCTGATGGCCTGGCAGCGCGAGAGCGGGCACTTCCGGGCGATCACCGACGCGGCGCTGGCCACCGCAGCCCGGCGACCCGGGGCGGCGATCGAGCGGCTACGCCGCCAACTGCACCGCAAGGACGCCTGGATCGCCGACGACGACGCGTTCGCCGCCGCCGTCGAACACGTCCGCGAGGAGTTGGTGGACGGGCTGCTCGCGATGCCCTTCGACGGCTCGATCGAGGCCGAGCAGTACGTGGCCCGGTTCTCCGCCCGCTGGTCCACCCGCTTCGTCGAGGCGATCACGGTCACCGACCAGCCGTCGGTGCGCTCCGGGCACGTGCTGCTGAACTGCGCCCAGTGGCACGAGGTGCAGGTGCTCAAGTTCGTCCACCACCGGTTCGTGCTGGCCCGCCCGGATCTCGCCCTGCACCAGCGCGGCCAGGCCCGGCTGCTGGGCACCCTGGTCGAGGCGCTCTGGGAGTGGCTGCTCGACCCGGAGGAGGAGTCCCGGCTGCCCCGCCGGCTGCACGACCTGGTCGAGTTGGCCGAGGCGGAGCTGCACCCGCGTACCCCGGACCGGATCGGCCGGGCCCGGGGCCGGGCCATCGTGGACTTCGTCGCGCAGCTCACCGACGGTCAGGCAGTGGCCATGCTGGACGCGCTCTCCGGCCGTTCCGGCGCGCTCTGGACCGACGCGTTCGTGCTCTGACCCGGTTCGGCTGTGGCCTGGCTCAGGCCGTGCCGGCTGTGGCCTGACTCAGGCGACGGCCTGCCACCAGCCGTCGACGGCGGGTGGCTCGTCGACCACCACCCGCTCGCCGGGTCGGGGCACGGCGAGCCGCACGTCGCGGGCCTTCGCCTCGGCCCACAGCCGGTCGACCGGCTCGGACCAGTCGTGCAGGGCCAGGTTGAACGTCGCCCAGTGCACCGGCACGAACAGCCCGCCGCGCAGGTCGAGGTGGGCGCTGACCGCCTCCTCCGGGAACATGTGAATCGTCGGCCAGGCCCGGTCGTACGCCCCGATCTGCATCAGCGTCACGTCGAACGGCCCGTGCTCGGCGCCGATCTCGGCGTACCCGTCGAAGTAACCGGAGTCGCCGGTGTAGAAGACCTTGCGGCGCGCCCCGGCCACCACCCACGAACTCCAGAGCGTGCCGTCGCGGCGCAGCCCGCGACCGGAGAAGTGCTGGGCGGCGGTGGCGGTGATCTCCAAGCCGGCGACCCGGTGCGACTCGGACCAGTCCAGCTCGATGATCCGCTCGGCGGGTACGCCCCAGCGGTCCAGGTGCGCGCCCACACCGAGCGGCACCAGGAACGGCGCGGACTGCCCGGCGAGCAGCGCCCGCACGGTGGTCATGTCGAGGTGGTCGTAGTGGTCGTGCGAGATCAGGATGGCGTCCAGCGGGGGCAGCTCGTCGATGCCCACCGGTGGCTCGTGCAGCCGGCGCGGGCCGACCAGACCCGACGGGGAACACCGGTCGCTCCACACCGGGTCGAGCAGCACCCGCCGGCCCTCGATCTCGATCAACGTCGAGGCGTGGCCGTACCAGACGATGTTGAGCTCGTCGGTGGTGTCGGCGGCGAGCCCTGGCCGCACGGACGCGCTGGGGCGCAGCAGCGGCACCGGCGTGGTGGGATGCCGCTTCTGCTTGCCGAAGATCAGCTCGCGGAGCAGGTTGCGCCCCGGCTCGGCGACCATCGTGCGGGTGCCGGCCCGGTTGTGGAAGGTGCCCTCGCGGAACTGGGGCGAGCGGGCCGCCCGTTCCGCCCGCGCCCCGCTGAGCCGGCCACCCAGCGCCGCCGGCACATCCCGGGCGACCCAGGCCAGGCCGGCCAGCGCGGCCAGGCCGGCCGCGCCCCGCATCCGCCGCCCGAGCGACCGTTCGACGTCCGTGCTCCGCGCTCGTGCCATTGCCGTCCCTCCGACGTGTCCGCCCTACACGGTAGTCACCCGGACCGACCCGTGCCTCGGTGGTCGCCACGCCGGGTCGGTCGCCGGCAACGGCGACCGACCCGGGACGGGATTCAGAGCGTTCCCTAGCCGCCGTTGCTGGGGCGTCGGGCGGTGATCCGGAACGTCTTGCCCACGCCCGCGATCCGGTCCACCGCGGCCAGGAACCTGGGGCCCATGGCAGCCCGGGCCTGCACTGCCGGGTGGGTCGCGCCGAAGTCCTCCGGGTTGGCCTGCCCGTCGGCGAAGAGCGCGTAGGTGAGCACCGCCGCCCCGGAGCGGTCGAAGATCACACCGGCCTCGTGCCGGGCGTCGGCGTACCAGCCGGCCTTGGTGGCGATCCGGGCCCGCTCGTCCGAGGACATGGTGCGCCGGATGCCGTCGGTGAACGCCACCGGGGAACGCAGGAGGCCCAACAGGTACGTCGTCGAGGCGGGGGAGAGCAGCGTGCCCGCCACCAGGGCACGCAGCAGGTCGTGCGTCTCCCGGGGGGTGCTGGTGCCGAGGAAGAACCGGTTCGGGTTGGCGACCGGCTGGACCTGGGTGTTCGGGAAGCCCTTGGCGACCAGGATGGAGTTGATCTCGGCGGCCGGGGCGACCAGCCCGCACAGCCGCACCGCCGTGTCGTCCGAGACGGTCAGCAGGTTGGCCAGCACGTGCCCGATGGTCACCAGGCTCGGGTACGCGCCGTCCAGGCTGAAGATGCCGTCACCACCCGGTACGACGATCGCCGCGCTCACCTCGACCTGCTGGTCCAGGGTGAGCAGCCCGCGATCGACCTTGTCCAGCACCGCCGTGGCGACGGCGATCTTGTTGACGCTGTACGCCTCGATCCGCCGGTCCGCGTCGGCCTCCACCGCGACCACCGGCGTACCGGCCGGGTCGGCGACGCTGACGTACGCCTGCCAGTTGCCGCCGGCCTCGGTGCTGTGCTTGGTGAAGACGGAGGCGACCCGACGGGCGGCCCGGGCGGGGGTGGTCGGCGACGCCTGGGTGGCGTCGGCGGCGCTCGCCGGGGCGGCGGCGCCCAGCACCGTGCCAGCCGTGGCCACCGTGCCCAAGCCGAGCGCCGTTCTGCGGTTCAGTCGCATGGTCAATCGTCTCCCCGATCGTGGTGCGCCAGAGCGCTTGCTGGCCCACCACCCTAGGCGAGTTGATCGACGCACGAGGCCCCCGAACATGTCCCGAACAAGTCCGAACAGGTCAACCGAACCGTCGGCGCAGTGCGGCTCCCACCACACCCACCGACCCGAACACGAGGTGCCGCAGGTCGGGCAGGTGACCGCCGCGTACCGCCTCGCCGGCCGGGTGCGGCGCGAAGACCGAGCCGTCGTGCGCGGCGACCGACCGTCCACTGAGACCGGCTGCCCGCATCAACGGAACGACCAACACGTCGTAGACCCCCGGCAGTACGGTGAAGCCGGCGCGCAGCACCACGTTGAGCCGGCCCACGGAGACCTCCCGGCGAGGCCGGTCCACACAGTCCACGATGGCCCGGGCCACCCGCCGCGCGCTGGTGACCGGCGGCGGAGGTCGCCCGATCCGGCCCAGGTAGTTGGCTGCCTGCTGGTAGACCGGAGTGTCCACGCTGCCCGGGTTGACCAGGCAGAGCCGGATCTGCGGGCTGTCGCGCAACTCCTGCTGCACCGTCCGAACCAGACCCTGCAATCCCCACTTGCTCGCCACGTACGCGCTCATGTACGGCGCGGTGATGTGCGCGAGCACCGAACCGGTGAGGATCACCGTGCCGGCCCCGGCGTCCCGGAAGTGCCGCAGCGACACCCGCACCGAACCGGCGGCACCGAGCAGATCGGTCCGCACCACCTGGTCGAAGACCCGTTCCGGCAGCTCGTCGAAGCGACCGTAGGCCATCACCGCCGCCGTGTGCACCCACACGTCGATGCGGCCGAAGCGGTCGATCGCCGCGCCCGCGAGCGCGTCCAGCGCGTCCGGCTCGGTCACGTCGGTCGGCACGGTCAGCACGTCGACGTCGGCGCACTCCGCGCGTACCTCGGCCAGGGTCGTGGTGGCGCGGGCGGCGAGGACCAGCCGGTCGCCGCGCTCGGCGAACGCCCGGGCCGTCGCCCGACCGATCCCGCTGCTCGCGCCAACGATCACGACCACCCGGCTCACGGCACCGGCTGCATTCGTGACCGCGGGGCTCGCAACCCCGGCGCACTCCTCGCACTCATGGTTCGAGCACGACCTTGATGCAGCCGTCCTCCTTCTTCTGGAACATCTCGTACGCCTGCGGCGCCCGGGCCAGCGGCAACCGGTGGGTACGCAGGTCCTCCACACCCAGCGGATCGTCGTCACCGGAGAGCAGCGGCAAGATCTCGTCGGTCCACCGGCGCACGTGACACTGCCCCATCCGCAGCTGGATGCCCCGGTCGAACATCTCCATCAGCGGCATCGGGTCCGCCTCGCCGCCGTACACCCCGGAGAGCGAGACGGTGCCGCCGCGGCGAACCGCCTTGAGCGCGGCGTGCAGGACGGACAGCCGGTCCACCCCCACCCGGTCGGTCATCGTCTGGGCCAGCTTGTCCGGCAACAGCCCGGCGGCGGTCTGGGCCAACTTCCCCGCCGGCGAACCGTGCGCCTCCATCCCGACCGCGTCGATCACCGCGTCCGGGCCGCGACCGTCGACCAGGTCGATCAGCGCGCCCGGCACGTCGGACAGCTCGCTGACGTCGAGCACCTCGATGCCGTGCCGGCGGGCCAACTCCAGCCGCTCGGGCACCAGGTCCAGCCCGATCACCCGGCCTGCGCCGAGGTGGCGGCCGATCCGCGCGCAGAACTGACCGACCGGACCCAGGCCGAAGACGGCCAGGGTGCCGCCCGGCGGGGTGTCCGCGTACTTCACCGCCTGCCAGGCGGTGGGCAGAATGTCGGACAGGTAGAGGTAACGCTCGTCGGCGCCGGTCTGCGGGATCTTGATCGGCCCGAAATGGGCCTGCGGGACGCGCAGGTACTCGGCCTGCCCGCCCGGCACCGAACCGTAGAGCGAGGTGTAGCCGAACAGGGCCGCGCCCTTGCCCTCGCTGGTCACCTGGGTGGTCTCGCACTGGGCGTAGAGCTGGCGCGAACACATCCAGCAACTGCCGCAGGCGATGTTGAACGGCACCACCACCCGATCGCCCGGCTTCAGGCCGGTCACCTCCGAGCCGACCTCCTCGACGATGCCCATCGGCTCGTGGCCCAGGACGTCACCCGGCTTCAGGTACGGCCCGAGCACCTCGTACAGATGCAGGTCGGAACCGCAGATCGCGGTCGAGGTGATCTTCACGATCGCATCGGTCGGCTCCTCGATCCGGGGGTCCGGGACCTCCTCGACCCGTACGTCTCGCTTGCCCTGCCAGGTGAGCGCCTTCATGTCCCTCATCCCTTCTCACTGCCGTCTCGAAAGACTGCTACCCGGGCCAGGGCACTTGAACCTGCCGCCTGTCCCTGGCCTGTCCCTGGCCTGTCTCTGGCCTGTCTCTGGCCTTTGGGCGGTTGCGGTGGGGGTCTGGGGGCGACCGTCCCCGGTTTCGGGCGGTCAGGCTTGATCCCTACGCCGGGGACGGTCGCCCCCCAGCCCGTGGGTGGCCACTGCCCGTACCCGGCTTGGCCCCATCCCGGTCTGATCCGTGTCTCGGTCTGATCCGCCTCTCGGCCTGATCCGTGTCTCGGTCTGATCCGCCTCTCGGTGTGCCCGTGCCTGGTGTGCCCCATGCTCGGAGCGAGCCCAACCCGGTGCGCCCGCTGCATCTCCCAAGCGGCACATGATCCACTCGGGTTTCAGGAAATCGGCCTGTTGCCGGGCGCCGGATACCGCGACTTCAAGGAACGCGAGTCGATCAACCCGTGCGCTCCGCGGCCCGCTCCCGGCCCGCTCCCGGCCCGGTCCGTGGCCCGGTCCGTGGCCCGGTCCGTGGCCCGGTCCGTGGCCCGGTCCGTGGCCTGGTCGGTGGGCCAGGTTCGGGCCTGCGGGCTGGGTGCGTGAGTGGCTATTGCTTGTGCGCTTCGTGGCGGAGCCAACGAGCCGCGCGTCGGGGTGGCGATATGCGCGCCTTGACAGTCTTTGTCGCCCTAGTGTGCGACTCGTTCGGGCCGAGATCGAATTGATCCACTCGCGTTCCTTGAAGTCGCGGTATCCGGCGCCCGGCAACAGGCCGATTTCCTGAAACCCGAGTGGATCATGCGATGCGAGACGAGGTAAGGCGCGGTAAGGCGCGGTGAGGCGCGGTGCGGTGAGGCGCGGTGCGGTGAGATGCGGCGATGCGAGGCGAGGGTGGGGCCGCAGGTGCGGACGAGCCGTAACCAGGGTCAGGGCTGGGGCGACCGTCCCCGGCGGAGGGATCAAGCCTGACCGCCCGGAGCCGGGGACGGTCGCCCCAACCCCCACCGCAAGCGAAGGCCACCGCAAGCGAAGGCCACCGCAAGCGAAGGCCACCGCAAGCGAAGGCCACCGCAAGCAGAGACCGTCGGGAGGCCGAACGCCGACCGCCGTACCCCTGGGAAACGGGGATACGGCGGTCGGTACGGCGGACCTTCAGGAACCGGGGGTGTTGTTGGCTCCCTTGGCGGTGGCCGCGAGGTAGTCGCGGTTGAGCCGGCCGATGGTGTTCAGCGGGATGCCCTTCGGGCAGGCCGGGGTGCATTCGCCGGCGTTGGTGCAGCCGCCGAAGCCGGCCTCGTCGTGCGCGTCGACCATGCCGATCACCCGGGTGTAGCGCTCGGGCTGGCCCTGCGGCAGGAGCGAGAGCTGGGTGAGCTTGGCGGCGGTGAAGAGCATGCCGGAGCCGTTCGGGCAGGCCGCCACGCAGGCGCCGCAGCCGATGCAGGCCGCCGACTCGAAGGCGGCGTCGGCGTTGGCCTTGGCCACCGGGGTGGAGTGGGCTTCGGGC
Source organism: Micromonospora sp. BQ32 (assembly GCF_059358895.1). Classification (NCBI taxonomy): domain Bacteria; kingdom Bacillati; phylum Actinomycetota; class Actinomycetes; order Micromonosporales; family Micromonosporaceae; genus Micromonospora; species Micromonospora sp. BQ32. The sequence continues at coordinate 261,940 of NZ_JCADBI010000003.1, forward strand.
GCGCTGCCGGTCGGCGCGGTGACGTAGCCGCCAGCCGCGATGATCTTGTCGAAGGCGCTCCGGTTGACGACCAGGTCCTTGACGACCGGGAAGGCACTGGCCCGCCACGGCTCGATGTCGATCGTCTCGCCGTCCTTGAACTGCCGCATGTGCAGCTGACACGCGGTGGTGCCGCGCTGCGGCCCGTGCGCGTCGCCGTTGATCATCAGGCCGCACATGCCGCAGATGCCCTCACGGCAGTCGTGGTCGAACGCCACCGGGTCCTCGCCCGCGAGGATCAGCCGCTCGTTGAGCACGTCGAGCATCTCCAGGAACGACATGTCCGGGGACACGTCGTCGACCGGGTAGGTCACCATCCGACCCTTGTCCTCAGGGCCCTTCTGGCGCCAGATGCGCAGGGTCAGGTTCACTTGTAGCTCCGCTGCGTGGGGTGGACGTATTCGAACTTCAGGTCTTCCTTGTGCAGCACCGAGGGCTCACCGTCGGCGGTGAACTCCCAGGCCGCCACGTACGCGAACCGGTCGTCGTCGCGCTGCGCCTCACCGTCGGGGGTCTGGTGCTCGGCCCGGAAGTGGCCGCCACAGGACTCCTCGCGGTGCAGGGCGTCGATGCACATCAGCTCGGCCAGCTCGAAGAAGTCGGCCACCCGGCCGGCCTTCTCCAGCGACTGGTTGAGTTCCTCGCCGGTGCCGGACACCTTGACCCGCTGCCAGAACTGCTCGCGCAGGGCGCGGATCTCGTCGATCGCCTTGCGCAGCCCGGCCTCGCTGCGCTCCATGCCGCAGTGTTCCCACATGATCTGGCCCAGTTCCCGGTGGAACGAGTCCACGGTCCGGTCGCCGTCGACCGCGAGCAGCCGCTGGACGCGGTCCTCGACGTCGGTACGCGCCTCGACCGCCGCCGGGTGGCTGGCGTCGACCTTCTCCAGCGGACCGGAGGCCAGGTAGTTGGCGATGGTGGTGGGCAGCACGAAGTAGCCGTCGGCGAGGCCCTGCATCAGCGCCGAGGCGCCGAGCCGGTTCGCGCCGTGGTCGGAGAAGTTCGCCTCGCCGATCACGAACAGGCCGGGGATGTTCGACTGGAGGTCGTAGTCGACCCACAGGCCGCCCATCGTGTAGTGCACGGCGGGGTAGATCCGCATCGGCACCTCGTACGGGTCCTCGCCGGTGATCCGCTCGTACATCTCGAAGAGGTTGCCGTACTTGGCCTCGATGGCCTTGCGGCCCAGCCGGCCGATCGCGTCGGCGAAGTCGAGGTAGACGCCGAGCTTGGTCGGCCCGACGCCCCGACCCTCGTCGCACACGTTCTTGGCGGCGCGGGAGGCGATGTCGCGGGGGACCAGGTTGCCGAAGGAGGGGTAGATCCGCTCCAGGTAGTAGTCCCGCTCGTCCTCCGGAATGTCCTTCGGGCTGCGGTCGTCACCCTTGATCTTCGGCACCCAGACCCGGCCGTCGTTGCGCAGCGACTCGCTCATCAGGGTCAGCTTCGACTGGTGGTCGCCGGAGACCGGGATGCAGGTCGGGTGGATCTGCGTGTAGCACGGGTTGGCGAAGTACGCGCCCTTGCGGTGCGCGCGCCAGGTGGCGGTGACGTTGCAGCCCTTGGCGTTGGTGGAGAGGTAGAAGACGTTGCCGTAGCCGCCGGAGGCGAGCACCACGGCGTCGGCCATCTCGGTGCTGATCTCGCCGGTGACCAGGTCCCGGACGACGATGCCCCGGGCCTTGCCGTCCACCAGGACCAGCTCCAGCATCTCGTGCCGGGCGTTCATCTCGACGTTGCCCAGGCCGATCTGCCGCTCCAGGGCCTGGTACGCGCCGAGCAGCAGCTGCTGGCCCGTCTGGCCCCGGGCGTAGAAGGTGCGCTGCACCTGGGCGCCACCGAAGGAGCGGGTGTCCAGCAGGCCGCCGTACTCGCGGGCGAACGGCACCCCCTGCGCGACGCACTGGTCGATGATGTTGACCGACACCTCGGCGAGCCGGTGCACGTTCGACTCCCGGGAGCGGAAGTCGCCGCCCTTGACGGTGTCGTAGAAGAGCCGGTGCACGGAGTCGCCGTCGTTGCGGTAGTTCTTCGCCGCGTTGATGCCGCCCTGCGCGGCGATGGAGTGCGCCCGGCGCGGGCTGTCCTGGTAGCAGTAGGACTTGACGTGGTAGCCCTGCTCGGCCAGGGTCGCCGCGGCCGAGCCGCCGGCCAGGCCGGTGCCGACCACGATCACCGTCATCTTGCGGCGGTTGGCGGGGTTGACCAGCTTGGCCTCGAAGCGCCGGTTTTCCCAACGCTTCTCGACCGGGCCGGCGGGAGCCTTGGTGTCGGCGATCGGGTCGCCCTCGGTGAAGAGTTCCATGTCAGGACACCAATCCGGTGAGTACGGCGAACGGGACCACCAGGTACCCGGCGCAGAGCAGCACGGCGAAGATCAGAGCCGCGGTACGCGCCCTGCGCTCGCCGCGCGGCGTCTGCTGGCCGAGGCTGCGGAACGCGCTGAACGCGCCGTGGCGCAGGTGGAAGCCCACCGCGAGGATGGCGAGCGTGTAGAAGAGCGTGACGTACCAGCGCTCCGGGGCGAAGTCGGCGACGACGTTGCCGTACGGCTTGCTGGGGTCGCCGACCGGGTTCAGCGTGCCGGTGGTCAGGTCCAGCAGGTGGTAGATCACGAAGAGCAGGATGATCACGCCACCCCAGCGCATCGTGCGGGCCGCGTAGCTGCCGTTGACCTTCTTGCGGTGGGCGTACTTCACCGGGCGGGCGGCGCGGGCCCGCCGGGCCAGCACGGTGGCGGCCACGATGTGGGCGACGACCGCCACGACCAGCACGGTGCGCAGGATCCAGAGGAACCAGACGCCGGGCAGCAGTGGCTTGCCGATGTCGCGCAGCCAGTGCGCGTAGTGGTCGAACGAGGTCTCCCCCGTGAACACCTTCAGGTTCCCGAGCATGTGGGCGATGAGGAACAGCGCCAGCAGGATGCCCGTCACCGCCATGACGGCCTTGAGGCCGACGTTCGAGCGGATGGGCGACCGAGTTTTCGTGATTACCACACGACCGACGCTAGGAGCACTTCGATCAGTCGTCCAATGCATCAAACTCGCAGTGTTGATAGCCGTAGGCTATTTAGATGCAGCTCCATCAGCTTCGGTACTTCGTCGCGGTAGCCGAAGTACGACATTTTACCCAAGCCGCCGACATCGTGGGCATCACGCAGCCCTCGCTCAGTAAGCAAATTCACGCTCTGGAGGCCGACCTCGGTGCCCCGCTCTTCGAGCGGGTAAGGGGCAACATCGCACTCACCGCGGCGGGTGAGGTGCTGCTGCCGTTGGCCACCCGGATCCTCGCCGACGTGGAGACCGCGACCCGGGAGGTCCAGGAGTTGGTCGGGCTGCGCCGGGGCCGGGTCCGGCTCGGGGCCACCCCGAGTCTGGCCACCTCGCTCGCCCCGCCGGTGCTGCGCCGGTTCCGCGACGCGCACCCCACCATCGACCTGCGCGTCGAGGAGGGCGGCTCCCAGGATCTCGTGCGCGACCTGCTCCGCGGCGACCTCGACCTCGCCCTGATCATCATGCCGGCGCAGGGCGCCGACCCGGGGCTGCGGGTCGACCCGATCCTGCGGGAGAGCCTGGTGGTGGCCTCGGTGGGGGAGGTGGCGACCGCGTCGACGACCGGGGAGCTGCGCATCACCGACCTGCAGGACCAGCCGATGGTGATGTTCCGGGAGGGGTACGACCTGCGCGACGCGACCATCCAGGCGTGCCGGGAGGCGGGCTTCGAACCCACCTTCGCGGTGGACGGCGGCGAGATGGACGCGGTGCTCAGCTTCGTCGAGGCGGGGCTCGGCATCGCGCTCGTGCCCGGCATCGTGCTGGCCCGCCGGCCGGGCGTGCGGATCACCCCCCTCGCCCCGCCCGGGGTGCGGCGGACCATCGCGGTGGCCCGCCGACGCGACGTGGTACCCACCCACGCCGGTCGGGAGCTTCGGCGCATCCTGCTCGACTACATCCAGTCGGCGATCGACCTCGGCGAACTGCCCCCCGGCGTCGAGCCACTGACCTGATCTGACTCGGCCGAGGCCGCCGCCGCGAAGAGGCAGGCAGCGGCCCGGCCGCCGGGCTCAGCGGCCCTCGGCGTCGTCCATCGCCCGGTAGATCCGCTGCTCGGAGACGGGGTACGGGGTGCCCAACGCCTGGGCGAAGACGTTCACCCGCAGCTCCTCGATCATCCAGCGGATCTGCCGGACGGCCGTCTCCTGCCGGCGGGCCGGCGGCAGGTTGGCGAGCAGGTCGGCGTACTCCTTCTGCACCACCGCGATCCGGTCCTGCTGCTGGCGGTCGCGCTGCGGGTTGCCGCCCAGCCGGTCCAGCCGGCGCTCGATGGCGGTGAGGTAGCGCAGCAGGTCGGGCAGGCGCGCGTACCCGGCCTCGGTGATGAAACCGGCGTGCACCAGCCCGGCGAGCTGGCTGCGGATGTCGGCCAGCGCCGCCACCACGGCGAGGTTGCGGGTCGCGCCGAGCCGCTGCTCGACGGCGTACGCGGCGGCGAGGACCTTGCGGACCCGGTCCATCACCTCGACGACGGTGTCGACCAGGTCGGCGCGGACCTTCTCGCGCAGGGCCGCGAAACCGTCGGCGTCCCACGCCGGCCCGCCGGCCGCGCCGATCAGCCGGTCGATGGCCGCGCCCGCCGCGTCCTCGATCAACTCCTGGACACCGCCGTGCGGGTTGCGGCTCAGCGCCAGCTTCGCCTCGTTGTCCAGCCGCCCCTGAAGGAACCGCGCCGGGGACGGCACGGTGAGCCGCAGCAGCCGGCGGGTGCCGGCCCAGTGCGCCGCCTCCGCCTCGGCGGGGGAGTCGAACACCCTCACCCCGACCGTGACGCCCTCGTCGACGAGCGCCGGGTACGCGGTGACCGCGTATCCGGCGCGGACCTGCTCGATGGTCCGGGGCAGGGTGCCGATGCTCCACTCACGCAGCCCGGTACGGGCCACCTCCGGCGCGGCGGCCGCCACCACCTGGCGTACCTCCTGGCGCAGCTGGCGTTGCAGGGCCGGCAGATCCTTGCCCTCGGCGACCGGCTTCTCGTCGTCACCGAGGACCCGGAAGGTCACCCGCAGGTGCGCCGGCAGCTTGCCCGGCTCCCAGGCGTCGCGGGGCACGGTCACCCCGGTCATCCGGCGCAGCTGCCGGGTGAGCGCGTCCAGCAGCGACTCCTCGCCGGGCGTGGTCGCCGCCAGGGCGGCCCGGGCGTAGTCCGGCACCGGGACGAAGTTGCGGCGGATCGCCTTGGGCAGCGAGCGGATCAGCGCGATCACCGTCTCCTCGCGCAGCCCCGGCACCTGCCAGTCGAAGCTCTCCGCCGGCACCTGGTTGAGCAGCGGCAACGGGATGTCCACGGTGACGCCGTCGTCCGGTGTGCCCGGCTCGAACCGGTAGGTCAGTGGCAGGCTCACCCCGTCGGCCTGCCACTCGTCCGGGTAGTCGTCCTCGTCCACCCCCGGCCGGCCGTCGTTGATCAGCAGGTCGCGGGTGAAGGTGAGCAGGTCGGGTTGCTCGCGACGGGTCTTCTTCCACCAGCTGTCGAAGTGCCGGCCGGAGGACACGTCGGCCGGGATCCGCTGGTCGTAGAAGCCGAAGATGGTCTCGTCGTCGACCAGGATGTCCCGGCGTCGGGCCCGGCTCTCCAACTCCTCGATCTCGGCGAGCAGCCGCTTGTTGTCCGCCCAGAACTGGTGGTGGGTCTGCCAGTCGCCCTCGACGAGCGCGTGCCGGATGAACAGCTCCCGGCTCAGCGTCGGGTCGATCCGGCCAAAGTTGACCTTGCGGGAGCTGACCAGCGGAACGCCGTACAGGGTGACCTTCTCGTAGGCCATCACCGCGGCCTGCTTCTTCTCCCAGTGCGGCTCGCTGTAGCTGCGCTTGACCAGGTGCTGCGCCAGCGGCTCGACCCACTCCGGCTCGACCCGGCCGGCGATGCGCCCCCACAGCCGGGAGGTCTCCACCAGCTCGGCGGCCATCACCCAGCGCGGCGGCTTCTTGAACAGCGCCGACCCGGGGAAGAGCGCGAACTTCGCGCCCCGCGCCCCCAGGTACTCGTGTTTCTGGGCGTCCTTGAGGCCGATGTGCGACAGCAGGCCGGGCAGCAGCGACTGGTGCACCTTCGGAGTGTCGATCTCCTCCGGCAGGTCCGCGCCACCCCGGCGGCCCCGGCCGGCGTCCGCGTCGTCCGAGGTGTCGCGCGCCGGCCGCCCACCACGCCGGTCGCCGTCTGACGGGGTACGCAGCACCTGGCGCAGTTGGCTGACGATGTCCTGCCACTCGCGGATGCGCAGGTAGTTCAGGTACTCCGCCTTGCACATCCGGCGGAACGCGCTGGAGGAGAGCTCCCGCTGCTGCTCGCGCAGATAACGCCACAGGTTGAGGTAGGCGACGAAGTCCGACTCCTTGTCGGCGAACCGCGCGTGCGCCTGGTCCGCCTGGGCCTGCTTCTCCGCCGGCCGCTCCCGCGGGTCCTGGATGGAGAGCGCGGCGGCGATCACCAGCACCTCGGTGGCGCAGCCGTTACGTTCGCCCTCGACCACCATCCGGGCCAGCCGCGGGTCGACCGGCAGTTGGGCCAGCCGCCGGCCGAGCGCGGTGAGCCGCTTCGCCGGGTCCGCCTCGGTCGGGTCCAACGCGCCCAGCTCGTGCAGCAGGTTGACGCCGTCGGTGATGTTGCGCTTGTCCGGCGGGTCGATGAACGGGAACGCGGCGAGGTCGCCGAGCCCGATCGCGGTCATCTGGAGGATGACCGACGCCAGGTTGGTCCGCAGGATCTCCGGGTCGGTGAACTCGGGCCGGGAGAGGAAGTCCTGCTCGTCGTAGAGGCGGATGCAGATGCCGTCCGAGGTCCGGCCGCACCGGCCCTTGCGCTGGTTGGCCGAGGCCTGGGAGATCGGCTCGATCGGCAGCCGCTGCACCTTGAGCCGACTGGAGTAGCGGGAGATGCGGGCGGTGCCCGGGTCCACCACGTACTTGATCCCGGGCACGGTCAGCGAGGTCTCCGCGACGTTGGTGGCGAGCACCACCCGGCGCGAGGAGTGCGCGGCGAAGACCCGGTGCTGCTCGGCGCTGGAGAGCCGGGCGTACAGCGGCAGGATCTCGGTGCCGAGCAGCGAGCGTTTCTTCTGCACCAGCTTGCCCAGCGCGTCGGCGGTGTCCCGGATCTCCCGCTCACCGCTGAGGAAGACCAGGATGTCGCCGGGGCCCTCGGCGGCCAGCTCCTCGACGGCGTCGCCGATCGCCTGGATCTGGTCGCGGACGTTCTCCTCGTCGCCGTCGCCGTCCTCCTCGCCCTCGGCCAGCTCGACGAGGGGCCGGTAGCGCACCTCCACCGGGTAGGTGCGCCCCGACACCTCGACCACCGGCGCGGGCACGCCCTCCGGCTCGTCGGCGGTGGGTGCGCCGGCGAAGTGCCGGGCGAACCGGTCGGTCTCGATGGTCGCCGAGGTAATGATCACCTTGAGGTCGGGTCGTCGGGGCAGCAGCTCCCGCAGGTACCCGAGGATGAAGTCGATGTTGAGGCTGCGCTCGTGCGCCTCGTCGATGATCAGCGTGTCGTACTGGCGCAGCATCCGGTCGGTCTGCAACTCGGCCAGCAGGATGCCGTCGGTCATCAGCTTCACCAGGCTGCGCTCGCTGACCTGGTCGGTGAAGCGCACCTTGTAGCCGACCACGTCGCCCAACTCGGTGCCCAGCTCGTCGGCGATCCGGTCGGCCACCGTCCGGGCGGCCAACCGCCGGGGCTGGGTGTGCCCGATCAGGCCGTGCACCCCGCGCCCCAGCTCCAGGCAGATCTTGGGAATCTGGGTGGTCTTGCCGGAGCCGGTCTCACCCGCCACGATCACCACCTGGTGATCGCGGATGGCGGCGGCGATGTCGTCCTTGCGCTCACTGACCGGCAGACCCACCGGGTACGTGATCACGGGCACCGCCGCCTGGCGGGCGGCGAGCCGTTGCTCGGCCCGGACCAGGTCGGCGGTGATCTCGGTCAGCGCCGCCTCCCGACGCTGCGGGTCGCGCAGCTTGCGGGCACCGTCCAGCCGCCGCTGGAGCCGGCGCTGGTCGCGGAACATCAGAGGTGTGAGGCGGCGGTGCAGCTCGCGAACGGGGTCGGACGCGACGGAGGCGGTTGGATTCTGCATGTCGTGCCCAAGGATAGGCAGCCCGGCGGCGCACCGCCCCTGGGTTACCGAGCGGGCCGGCTCTTCGACGGGCCACCCGCGGGCGCCTCCGGTCCCCGGACGGCCACCAGCGGGAGCCAGGGCCTGCGGCAAAGCGCCTGGACGCCGCCTCGGCTCGACCCGAGGGCCTTTGACACAGGCCCTAGAGTTGGCGGCCGACGTCGAGCGCTGGGGGAGCCGGATGGAGATGCGCGACACCGACCGTGCCTTGGTGCAGGCCGCCACCGCGGTCTCCAAGCTGCGCTGCCGCAGCCCGCACCACACGGTCGCGGCGGCGGCCCGGACCGCGGACGGGCGGGTCTTCACCGGCGTGAACGTCCAGCACGCCACCGGAGGGGCCTGCGCCGAGCTGGTCGTGATCGGCACGGCCGCGACCCAGGGCGTCACCGCGTTGGAGACGATCGTCACGGTCGCCGACCGCGGCCGCGAGGTCGTGGCGCCCTGTGACCGGTGCCAGCAGGTGCTGCGGGACCACTTCCCGGCACTGCGGGTGATCGTCGGCCCGCTGGACGCCCTGCGGGTGGTCCCGCTCGGGGAGTCGGCGGTGCAGGCCGGGAGCGGCTCGGCCAGCTGACCGGGCGACGTCAGTCGCCGGAGGCTGCCTCCAGCATCGACTGCGGCACCGGCACGCTGTCGAAGCGCAGGTTGCCCTCCGAGAGCAGCCACGACGTGACCCGGGCGACCAGCCGCCCGGCCCGCACGGCCGGGTCGTTGGCGAAGAGCGCGCGCGCCTCGTCCGGGGCGATGGACAGCACCACGAAGCCCCGCAGCTGCTCGTCGTCGGGGTGCAGGAACGGCCCGGCCGCGAGCACCAGCCCCTGCCGCACGAGGCCCGCCTGGTGGGCGAGGTGCGCGTCCCGCAACCGGTCGATCGCGTCCTGTGGCAGCTCCGGCGGATCCGACGGTCGGGTCAGCAGGACGACCGTGTGCTGGTCGAATCGCATGAGCCCACCCTAGGTGCGCAGCCCCCTTCGCGCGGGCGTCTGCCCTGCTCAGCCTGTCGCGGATCGATAAGCGCCAGTTAGGTGACCCTCAACTGAGCGGCTAAGGTTAGGCGAACCTAAGCGTGAACGTGCAGGAGACTCGTGACCACCCTCGCCACCCGGCCGACCCCGGCCCGCAATCGGTCCGGCACACGCACCGGCCGCCGGGTGGCCGTCACCGTCGGGGCCGCGCTGGTGCTGCTGCTCACCGTGCTGGCCAGCTTCGCGCTCGGCAGCCGGCAACTCGGCGTCGACCAGGTCTGGCATGCGCTCGTCGCGCCGGACGGGGGCGACGCCAGCACCATCGTCCGTGAGCTGCGGATGCCGCGAACCGCGCTCGGCCTCGCTGTGGGGCTCGCGCTGGCCGTGGCGGGGGTGCTGTTCCAGGCACTCACCCGCAACCCCCTCGCCGAGCCGCGCATCCTCGGCATCAGCGCGGGCGCGTCGTTCGGGGTGGTGCTCGCGATCTCCGTCTTCGGCGTCGGCACGCTCGCCGGGTACGTCTGGTTCGGCATCGCCGGAGCCCTGATCGCCGGGCTGCTGGTCTTCGCCATCGCCGCCCGCGCCCGCGAGGGGGCCAGCCCGATCACCCTCGCGCTGGTCGGCGCGGCGCTCGACGCCAGCCTGGCCTCCGGGGTGTACGCGCTGCTCAGCATCGACGCCCGCACCTTCGAGGAATACCGCTTCTGGGTGGTCGGCGGGCTGGCCGGCCGGGACCTGTCGGTCGCCGCGCAGGTGCTGCCCTTCGTCCTCGCCGGGTTGGTGCTGGCCGCGCTGGTGGCCCGGGGTCTGGACGCGCTGGCCCTCGGCGACGACGTGGCCCGTGGTCTCGGCCACCGGATCGGCCTGGTCCGTCTCGGTGGTGGCCTTGCCGCCGTGCTGCTGACCGGTGCCGCGGTGGCCGCCGCCGGACCTGTCGCGTTCGTCGGGCTGGCCGTGCCACACCTGGCGCGCGCCCTGGTCGGCGCGGACCACCGCTGGACCCTCGCCGTCTCCGCCCTGCTCGGGCCGGCGCTGCTGCTCGCCGCCGACATCGTCGGTCGGCTCGTCGCCCCGCCCGGCGAGATCCCGGCCGGGATCATCACCGCCCTGATCGGCGCGCCCCTGCTGGCTGTGCTGGTCCGCCGCGCCCGGGTGGTGACCGCGTGACCACCACCCGCCGCCCAGGCTCGCCTGGTGCCGATGCGGCTCGGCTGCCCGGGCGGTCGCTGCTGCGGATCGGCCCGGTCAGCCTGCTGATCCGCCGTCGTGCGGTGCTGGTGGCCGCCGTCTTGACCGTGCTGCTCCTGCTGGCCGTCGTGCTCAGCCTCTCGCTGGGCACCCCGTACGTCGCACCGGCCGACGTGCTGCGGGCCCTCTCCGGCGCCGGCACCCCGTACGACCTCGTGGTTTTTGATCTTCGGCTGCCGCGGGTCGTGCTGGCGGCCGTGGCCGGCGCCGCCTTCGGCGTGGCCGGCACGCTGATCCAGAGCGTGGCCCGCAACCCGCTCGCCAGCCCGGACGTCATCGGCATCACCCAGGGCGCCGGCCTCGCCGCGACCGTGGCATTGACGACCGGGATGGCCGCGGTGCTGGTCGCGCCCACCGCGCTGGCGGGCGGACTGCTCGCGGCGGTGCTGCTGTTCGCCCTCGGTGCCCGGCACGGGCTGGCCGCGCAGCGGTTCGTGCTCGCCGGGGTGGCGGTCGCGTTCGGCTTCCGGGCGCTCACCGAGGTGGTCATGCTCACCGCCGACCCGATCGACGGGCTGCGCGCGCAGATCTGGCTGATCGGCACCCTGGCCGGCAAGGGCTGGACCGAGGCCGCCTGGATCGCCGGCACGCTGCTGGTGCTGCTGCCGGTGCTGGCCTGGGCCGGCTGGGCGCTGAACAGCACCGCCCTGGACGACGACACCGCCCGGGGCGTCGGGCTGCGCCCGGTGGCCCGCCGGATCGGCCTCGCCGGCACCGGCGTACTCGTCGCCGCGATGGTCACCGCCCAGGTCGGCGCCGTGGACTTCGTGGCGCTGGTCGCCCCGCAGGTGGCCCGTCGACTGGTACGCGCCGAACGGCCACCGCTGGTCTGCGCGGCGCTGCTCGGCGCCCTCCTGCTGGTGCTGGCCGACCTGGCCGGTCGCCGCCTGTTCGCACCCACCCAACTACCCGCCGGTGTGCTGACCGCCGCGATCGGCGGCCCATACCTGATCTTCCTGCTGCTGCGCGGCCGGCGGCGGTCGTCGTGACCCCTCAAGGAGTCGTGTGATGCTCTCCACCCGCGACCTGGTCGCCGGCTACGACGAGCGGACCGTGCTCGACGGGCTCGACCTCGACCTGCCCACCGACGCGTTCACCGTGATCGTCGGACCCAACGCGTGCGGCAAGTCCACCCTGCTGCGCACGATGGCCCGGTTGCTCACCCCCCGCCGAGGCACCGTGCTGCTGGACGGCACCGCCATCCGCGACCTGCCGACCCGGGAGGTGGCCCGCCGCCTCGGCGTCCTGCCGCAGAGCCCGCTGGTGCCCGAGGGCGTCACGGTGGCAGACCTGGTCGGGCGCGGCCGGCAGCCCTACCAGCGGTGGTGGAGCCAGTGGTCGGCGGAGGACGGCGCGGCGGTGGACCAGGCGATGGCCCTCGCCGACGTCACCGACCTGGCCGACCGGCCGGTGGACAGCCTCTCCGGGGGTCAGCGGCAACGGGTGTGGATCGCCATGACACTCGCCCAGGACACCGACGCCCTGCTGCTGGACGAGCCGACCACCTTCCTCGACCTGGCCCACCAGGTGGAGGTGCTGGATCTCCTGCACCGGCTGCGCTCCGAGCGGGGTCGCACCGTGGTCGCCGTCCTGCACGACCTGAACCAGGCCGCCCGCTACGCCGACCACCTGGTCGCCATGCGCGCCGGCGCCGTGGTCGCCGCCGGACCGCCCCGGGAGATACTCACCGCCGACCTGGTCCGCGACGTCTTCGGGCTGGCCTGCGTGGTCGTGCCCTGCCCCGTGACCGGAGCCCCGCTGGTGGTGCCCGCGTACTCCGGCGGCAACGCTCCGGCTCCCGCTGCCGCGGGTGTCCCCTCTTCCTCGACGGCGTCCGTACCGGACGCCCGACCCGCCACCGGCGACGCGGCCAACCCGCTCGCCGGCTCGCACCCCTCGAAAGGACTCTGATGCGTCGTCTCGTCGCAGTACTCGCCGCGGCCGCCGCCCTCGGCGTCGGACTCACCGCATGCGGTGAGAGCGACCCGGTCGCCGGCTCCACCACCGGGGAGACCCGGGAGATCACCCACGCCATGGGCACCACCAAGGTCCCGGCCGAGCCCAAGCGTGTCGTCGTACTCGACACCGACAAGATCGACACGGCGCTCTCGCTGGGCATCACGCCGGTCGGCGCCGCCACCGCCGGTGAGGCGAAGAGCTGGCCCACGTACTTCGGCGCGGACAAGCTCGCCGGCATCAAGGAGGTCGGGGTACTCACCGAGCCCGACCTGGAGGCGATCAACGCGCTGAAGCCGGACCTCATCCTCGGCAGCAAGTTCCGCCAGGAGAAGTTCTACGACGAGCTGGCCGCCATCGCGCCGACCGTGTTCACCGAGAAGGTGGGCATCACCTGGAAGGAGAATCTCCTCCTCGACGGCAAGGCGCTCGGTCGCGAGCAGCAGGCCAAGGATCTGCTCGCCACGTACGAGAAGCGGGCCAAGGACTTCGGCGCGACGCTCGGCGACGCCCCCGCGCGCAAGGTCTCCATCGTGCGGTTCCTGCCCGGCAACATCCGGGTGTACGGCCCGGACTCGTTCTCCGGCATCGTCATCGGCGACACCGGCCTGGGCCGCCCCGAGCGGCAGCTGCTCGCCAACAAGGAGGACAAGCGCTTCGACCTGGTCAGCCCCGAGCGGATCAACGAGGTCGACGGTGACGTCATCTTCGTGACCGCGTACGGCGACAAGGCCGCCGCCGAGCAGACCAAGGTCGCCGGCGGGACGCTGTGGAAGGGCCTCGGCGCGGTCAAGGCCGGCAAGGCGTACCCCGTCTCCGACGAGGTCTGGATGACCGGCATCGGCGTCGGCGCCGCCAACAAGATCCTCGACGACCTGACCAAGTACCTGCCCGCCGCCTGACCCACCCGGCGCCTGGCTGGCGTTCGGTGAGCGTTCCGCCACCGTTTCGAGGTAGTGGCCCCTCTCGCGCGCCGGGGGCCACTACCTCCGTGGCGCACATCCGCTGGCTCCCGGCTTCCCGGTGATGCGGGGTGGCGCGCCCAGGATGATCGTCGCCCAGCCGGAATACGGCCAACCAGCCCTGAAACGAATCGTAACCACCCACGCCTTCGCCCAGTTGTGCCAGCGACGCGAACGAGGCATGGGGTGGGGAACGAATGACACGAACGGCCGTGCGACCGGAAGCCAGTCCCCGGGCCGGATTCCGGGGTGACGTCGAAGGGCTGCGTGCCCTCGCCGTGGTCCTGGTGCTCGTGGGACATGCCGGCCAGCAACTGGTGCCAGGCGGCTTCGTCGGCGTTGACGTCTTCTTCGTCATTTCCGGATACCTGATCACCGGACTACTTGTGGCCGAGGTGAACCGGACGGGCCGCCTCTCGCTGACCGGCTTCTACGCCCGGCGTGCCAAGCGGCTCCTGCCGGCCGCGGTGGTGGTTCTCCTCGGGAGCCTGCTGCTCACGTTCGCCTTCCTGCCGCGCACCCGGTGGTCGGCCACCGGCTGGGATGTGGTGTTCAGCGGTTTGTACGCCATGAACTGGCGGCTCGCCGAACAGTCGGTCGACTATCTGGCGGCCAATCAGGCGCCCAGCATCCTCCAGCACTTCTGGTCCCTCGCCGTCGAGGAGCAGTTCTACCTGGTGTGGCCACTGCTGCTGGCTTCTGCGGTGTGGCTCGGCCGGCGAAGGTACGCCCGCACCGGATACCTGCTCTTCGCCCTCACGCTGGTCGCTGTGCCGTCATTCGCGTGGTCCGTCTGGCTGACCGAAGACAATCCCGCCCGCGCCTACTTCGTGACCACCACCCGGATGTGGGAGCTGGCCCTTGGCGGCTTCCTGGCCCTGCTCGCCGGGCATCTACAGCGTCTGCCCCGGCTGGTAGCGGCCGCGCTCGCCTGGTGCGGCCTCGCCGCGATCGTGGCGTCCGCCGCTCTGCTGTCGGAGGCTTCGGCCTTCCCCGGGTACGTGGCGTTGGCGCCCACCCTGGGCACGGCAGCGGTCATCGCCGGAGGCATGGCTGCCGGCCGTGTCGGGCCCGCCATGCTGCTGGCGCTGCGGCCGGTACGCGCCGTGGGAGCCATCTCCTACTCCCTCTACCTCTGGCACTGGCCTCTCCTCATCGCTGCGGAGGCTCGGTTCGGGGAGCTCACCGCCGCCACCGGTCTCGCCGTCGCCGCGATGTCGGTGGTGCCGGCCGCCCTCACCTACCGGTTCATTGAGAACCCGATCCGGATGTCGCCGACGCTCACCTGGGAACCTGCGCGGGCACTGCAACTCGGGGCGATCTGCACCGGAGTGACCCTCCTGGCTGGGCTGGCCTTCCAGCTCACCGTCCCGCCGGTGAGCTCCCCGATGCCGCCCACCGTGGCCCTGCCCACGGCGGGCAGTAGCGGCGTTCCCGTGGCTGCCTCGCCCGCGGTTCTGGGCGCCTCCGCTCTGGGCGGCTCTCCGGCCAGCAGCGACGCCGGGATTCCGGTCGACCGTGTCGGACCGTTCGTGCCGAACCCGCTGGCGGCCAGCAAGGACGGCCCCGACGCGTGGCGCGACGGATGCCATACGGACCAGCGCAGCAGTGCGGTCAGGGCCTGCCAGTACGGGGACCCGAACGCGTCATTCACCGTGGCTCTCGCCGGCGACTCCCACGCCGCTCAGTGGCTTCCGGCGCTGCAGAGGGTCGTCGAATCGAAGAAGTGGCGCCTCAACAGCTACACGAAGTCCTCCTGCCCGTTCATCGACGGCGAAGTCGCCCTAGACAGCCGGCCGTACCCCAGTTGCACGGAGTGGAACGACAAGCTTCGCGCGCAGGTGACCGGGGCCGAGCGCCCGAACGTGCTGGTGGTGAGCACGTCCTTCTATGTGATGATCCAGAACGGTGAGAGGGTCACCAGCCAAGCGCAGGCCGCCTTCGCTGACGCACTCCGGCGGACGTGGACCGCGATGGCGGCAGCCGGGATTCCCGTGATCGTGCTACGTGACACTCCTTACCACGACAGGGACATCGCGGAGTGCGTGTCCGCCAATCCGAAGAACCTGACCCGATGCGCATCCCCGCGCGACAAGGTCCTCGCGGGTGGCGGCGGCCCGGCCCACGAAGCGGCCGCCGGCGGCAACAACAAGGTCCACCTGGTGGACCTGAACCCAGCGATCTGCCCGCGTGAGCGGTGCTCGCCGGTCATTGGCGGGGTGCTCGTGTACCGCGACAACAACCACATCACCGCCACCTACGCTGCGACCCTCGCACCACGGCTGGGCACGGCGCTGGACCGCGTACTCGGCTGAGGGCTCCGCAGGCCCGGTGGTGGGTTACCCCTCGAACGTCAGGCCGCCGCCCGAGCGCCAAGCCGGCGGGTCAGCGGCGGCAGGGTGCTCGGGCGGCGGGGTGTCTCAGGCGGCGGGGTGTTTCAGGCGGCGGGGTGTTTCAGGCGGCGGTGGACCAGATGGCGCGGAAGGCGGCGGCTTCGCCGGAGAGCCATCGTTCGATTTGGTCGGGCTTGGCGTCGGTGGGCATGCGGTGGGCCTGGCCGCGGCGCACGTCGACCAGGACCGGCTCGGCGTGCGGGAGCACCGCGTCCATGTGACGGGCCATCAGGTGCAGGGTGGCGAGCACCGACTCCTCGCTCGGTGGGGCCTCGTCGAAGTGCAGGCGGACCGCTTCGGCGCGGCCGTCGGCGTGGCGTACCCCGAAGTGGGGGTTGATCTTGACGGGCAGGTCGCCCAGCATGGCCAGGGCGTCGCGGGTCTGGGCGAGATCGATGGCGGCCGGCTCGCCGAGGGAGTGCAGCCAGGTCGTGGCGCCGGGGACGAGCGCCTGGTAGAGCGGGCGCCATCGTGGCTTGACGACGTCGACCACCCCGGCCAGGTGGGTGCCGCCGGTGTGGAAGGCGATGTCGGCCTTGAGTGCCTTGACGAACTGGCCGTGCGGGTTGAAGCCGGACCGGCTGGCGCGCTGCTTGCGCAGCCCGCCGACGAAGGTCGCCTTGGTGGGGCCGGTGCGGTCGACGTAGCGGGTGAAACCGAGCAGTGTGGCGTAGGGGGTGAGGGGCGTGGAGGCGGGCGCGGTCACGGGCGTCCTCCCAGGTCAGGATCTTGATTAGTACATACATTCTAATCGACGGGTCTGACATTGCCCAGCGAAAGCGGGGGCGTGGAGGCACCTGCGGAGGCGGTGGTTTTTGCGCGGGCTCGCGTTGCAGATTGTGTATATAAGGCCGTTATGCAGGGTTAGTGTGCTGGGTGCCCATTACCTGGGCACCCAGGGTGCTCGGTCCCGGGCGCGACGCGACCGGGCGTCCGAGCGGCGTGGCCGGTTGGGCGGAACTGTTCTGGTGGGTCGTGCCCCTGCGGGTGCCGCCGGTGGGTGGGCTGGCCATGGCCGAGCATCGGGATGTCGCCGCCCGGCGTACCCTGGCGCTCTTCCGCCCCGGGCCGGTTCGCCCCCGACGGACCGCCGGGGGCAGACACGTCAGAGCTGGCCGACGTCGGTGATCCGCACGACCGCCGCGCCAACCTCGTCCGAGGCCGCCAGGTCGATCTCGGCGCTGATGCCCCAGTCATGGTCGCCGTCCGGGTCGTCGAAGATCTGCCGTACGGTCCACCGCTCCCGGCCCTGCTCGATCATGAGCAGCGCCGGGCCGCGGGCGTCCGGCCCGACCCCGATCGAGTCGTACGCCTCGAAGTACGGCCCGAGGGCGTCGGCCCACGCGTCGTAGTCCCAGCCGTCCTCGGCGTCCAACTCGGCGAGCAGATCCCAGCGGCGTAGCGCGGCCAACTCGACGCGGCGGAACAGCGCGTTGCGCACCAGCACCCGGAACGCCCGCGCGTTGCGGGTCACCGCCGGGGGCCGATCCGTCAGGGCGGCGTGCGCCTGGGCCACCTCGGCCACGTCGGACGGGTTGCGCAGCCGCTCCCACTCGTCGATGAGACTGGAGTCGACCTGGCGGACCAGCTCGCCCAACCACTCGATGAGATCGATCAGCTCCTCGGTCTTGGCGTCCTCGGGCACGGTCTGGCGCAGCGTCTTGTACGCGTCGGCCAGGTAGCGCAGGACGAGACCCTCCGAGCGGGTCAGCCCGTAGAACTGCACGTACTCGGTGAAGGTCATGGCCCGCTCGTACATGTCGCGGACGACGGCCTTGGGGGAGAGCTGGTGGTCGGCGACCCAGGGGTGCCCCTGCCGGTACATCTCGTACGCGGCCTCCAGCAGCTCGGCCAGGGGCTTCGGGTGGGTCACCTCGTCGAGCAGTTCGAGGCGTGCCTCGTACTCGATGCCCTCGGCCTTCATCGCGGCGACCGCCTCGCCGCGTGCCTTGAACTGCTGCGCCGACAGGATCTGCCGGGGGTCGTCGAGGATCGACTCGATCACGCTCAGCACGTCGAGCGCGTACGACGGGGACTCGGCGTCGAGCAGCTCGATGGTGGCCAGCGCGAGGGGGGAGAGCGGCTGGTTGAGGGCGAAGTCGAGCTGGAGGTCGACGGTGAGCCGGATCCGTCGTCCGGTCTCGTCCGGCTCGGGCAGCTCCTCGACGACCCCGCCGGCACGCAGCGCCCGGTAGATGGCGATGGCCCGGCGGATGTGCCGGCGCTGCGCGGCGGGCTCCTCGTGGTTGTCGGTGAGCAGGTGCCGCATCGCGGTGAACGCGTCCCCGGGTCGGCCGATGACGTTGAGCAGCATCGAGTGGCTGACCTGGAAGCTGGAGGTCAGTGGCTCCGGCTCGGCGTCGACGAGCCGGTCGAAGGTGGGCTGGCCCCAGCCGATCGAACCCTCCGGCGGCTTTTTGCGGACCACCTTGCGCCGCTTCTTCGGGTCGTCGCCGGCCTTGGCGAGCGCCTTCTCGTTGTCGATGACGTGCTCGGGGGCCTGCACCACGACCCGGCCGATGGTGTCGTAGCCGGCCCGGCCGGCCCGCCCGGCGATCTGGTGGAACTCCCGGTTCTTCAACAGCCGGGTACGGACCCCGTCGTACTTGGACAGGCCGGTGAACAGCACGGTGCGGATCGGCACGTTGATGCCGACGCCGAGGGTGTCGGTGCCGCAGATGACCTTGAGCAGGCCGGCCTGGGCGAGGGTCTCCACCAGGCGGCGGTACTTGGGCAGCATGCCGGCGTGGTGCACGCCGATGCCGTGCCGAACCAGCCGGGAGAGCGTCTTGCCGAAGCCGGCGGTGAACCGGAAACCACCGATCGCCTCGGCGATCATGTCCTTCTCGGCGCGGGTGCAGACGTTGACGCTGGTCAGCGCCTGGGCGCGTTCCAGCGCGGCGGCCTGGGTGAAGTGCACCACGTACACCGGGGCCTGCTTGGTCTCCAGCAGCTCCTCAAGCGTCTCGTGCAGCGGCGTCATCGCGTACGAGAAGATGAGCGGGACCGGCCGCTCCGCCGTGCGCACGACGGCGGTCGGCCGCCCGGTGCGCCGGGTCAGGTCGTCGACGAAGCGGGTGGTGTCCCCCAGGGTGGCGGACATCAGGATGAACTGGGCCTGCGGCAGCTCGATGATCGGCACCTGCCACGCCCAGCCCCGGTCGGGCTCGGCGTAGAAGTGGAACTCGTCCATGATCACCTGGCCGACGTCGGCCTTCGTGCCCTCGCGCAGCGCCAGGTTGGCCAGGATCTCCGCGGTGCAGCAGATGATCGGGGCGTCGGCGTTGACGCTGGCGTCGCCGGTGAGCATGCCGACGTTCTCGGCGCCGAAGACCTCGCAGAGCGCGAAGAACTTCTCCGACACCAACGCCTTGATCGGCGCGGTGTAGAAGGTCGTCCGGCTGTCGGCGAGGGCCGCGAAGTGCGCGGCGATCGCCACCAGGCTCTTACCCGAGCCGGTGGGCGTGTTCATGATCAGGTTGGCGCCGGAGACGATCTCGATGACCGCCTCTTCCTGATGGGGGTAGAGGTCGAGGCCGCGCTCCTTCGCCCAGCCGGCGAACGCGTCGAAGAGGGTGTCGGGGTCGGCGCTTGTCGGCAGCGCGGCGGTGAGCGTCATAGCCTGTCCATGGTGCCTGGATCATGCCCCGGTACGCCAACCCGGCCCGCACCGGACCCCCGTCCGGGCGTCCCGAACGCGCCGCCGCGTTCCGGTTCGGGCGTTTCGCCGGTCACCGTCGGCGGTACAGCAGGTCGGCGACCGGCCGACCGGCCGTGATCGCCCGCCGCTCGAACTTCGTCACCGGGCGGTGCGCCGGCCGCGGCGCGAAGCCGCCGTACGCGTCCACCAGCTCCGGGTCCGCCTCCAGCGTCTCCCGCATCGCCTCGGCGTACTCGGCCCAGTCGGTCGCGCAGTGCAGCGTGCCGCCGGAGCGTAGCCGGGACCGCAGCAGCGCCACGTGCGCCGGCTGGATGATCCGCCGCTTGTGGTGGCGGGACTTCGGCCACGGGTCCGGGAAGAAGATGTGCACGGCGTCCAACACGCCCTCGGTCAAGCCGTTGACCAGGGACAACGCGTCACCCTGCGCCACCCGCACGTTGCGCAGGCCACCGCGCTCCACCAGGCCGAGCAGGTTGGCGATTCCCGGCGTGTGCACCTCGACCGCCAGATAATCTCGATCCGGGTCGGTGGCAGCCATCGCAGCGGTGGTGTCGCCCATGCCCGAGCCGATCTCCAGCACCACTGGCGCCCGGCGACCGAACAGGTCGGCCAGGTCGACGGGCACCACAGGTCCGTCCGGCACATCCAGGCCGTACGCGGGCCAGAGCCGGCTCAGCGCGTCGGTCTGCCGGTCGCTCATCCGACCCCGGCGGGGGTGGAACGTGCGGATCGTCCGGCTCGCGGGCGGGACGGCGGGGTCATGGTCGATGGCGGTCACAGCGACCCGAGCGTACGCGACGCCGCTGGCGGATCGGATGTGATGTGCGACCGGAAATGAGAGGATCCAACTGGTACGGCAGGTCGGGTGCTCCACTGCCCGACCCGGCCGCACGGCGTCGAGAGGGGGCATCGTGAGAGTGACCCGAGGCGTCGTGACCCTGTCGCTGGTGACCGTGTTCGCCGGCCCCCTGCTGGCCGCCACCCCCGCCCTCGCGGCACCGGAGCCTGCCGCCGCTTCCCTTGCCGCATCCCAGCCTGCCGTCGCGGTTTTTCCCGTGCCCGAGCGGCCTGGTGCCGTTCTTGCCGTGCCCGAGCAGGCTGTTGCCGTCGCGCCCGCGCCCGAGCAGGCTGTTGCCGTCGCGCCCGCGCCCGGGCAGGCCGTTGCCCTCGCGCTCGCGCCGCAGCCGGAGGGGCCGCCCGGCGGCGCGCCTCAACCGGCGCCGTCGGTGGACATCTTCGTCGAGGTGAGCCCCAGCACGGTGCAGCCCGGTTACCTGGTCGGCATCCGGGCCAGTTGTCGGGACAACTCGGTGGGCGCCACCGTGGTCTCCGACGCCTTCGGGGCGGTCGGCGTGCAGCCACAAGGCGGGGTGCTCACCGCCGCGCCGATGGTCCGTGAGCGCACCCGCCCCGGCAACTACCGGGTCAAGCTGGAGTGCCGCGACGGCGAGACCGCCTCGACCATGCTCCAGGTGGTCAAGAAGGTCCCCGTCCACCCCAGCCGTGGCCCGGCGACCGGCTTCGGTGGGAGCACCGGCGGGATGACCGGCAAGCTGCTGCTGCCCGGCGGCGCGGCACTGATCATCACCGGGCTGATCCTCGCCGTGATGGCGCTGCGCCGCCCCCGAGCCGCCGCGCGTCGCTGAGCCCGCCATGGAGATCTTCCGCCCCACGCCGCCGCCGGCCGGTTCACGCCCGCCGTCCCCTGGTCGTCCCGCCCCGCCGCCCAACGGTGCCCGCCCGCCGTTCGCCGGCCGCCCTGCCCCGCCGCCCGATGACGATCGGTTCCCCTTGGACGACGGTTGGCCGGACTCCGACCGCCCACCGGGTCCGGACCGCTCGTCGAATCCCGGGCGCCCGTCGGTGGCCGCGCGTCCGCCGACCGCCGTCGCCCCCCGACGTAGTCGTCCGTCCGGCCGCAGCCCCTGGTCGGTACCGTTGGCCGTGGTGTTGGTGTTGGCCGGGGTCTTCGCCACCGGGGCGGGGCTGGGCCGTTCGGTCGGCCCGTTCGACCTGGCCCCGGCCGGCGGTGATCGGCCGGCTCGCAGTGAGTCGGTCGGGTTGTCGGCCAGTCGACCGGTGAGTCTCAGCGTGCCGGCGATCAAGGTGACCGCGCCGGTGGCGCCCGTCGGGCAGGCACGAGACGGCTCGATCGCCGTACCGCCGCTGGAACGGCACAACGAGACCGGTTGGTACGACCGTGGGCCCACCCCCGGTGAGCCCGGCCCAGCGGTGATCGTCGGGCACGTGGACACGAAGACCGGCCCGTCGGTCTTCTACGACCTGGGCAAGCTGCACCCCGGCGACCTGATCGAGGTGGCCCGGGCGGACGAGTCGGTGGTGGTGTTCCGGGTCGACACCGTCGAGCACTTCCCGAAGGACCAGTTGCCCGCCGAGCGGATCTACGGCCACGACGGGCCGCCCGGGCTGCGATTGATCACCTGCGGCGGGCAGTTCATCGGGGGCCGTACCGGCTACGCCGACAACGTCATCGCCTTCGCCACCCTCCAGTCCTCCCGCAAGTCCTGAGGCCGACCCCGGCCAGACCGGCTGGGGCCGCCCGCCCGCTCCCGCTTGATCGACTCGGGATCATTGAAGTCGGGGTGTCAGGCCGATCTGGACACCGCGGTTTCGTTGAACCCGAGTGGATCAACCGGCGGTCAAGGTCGTGCATGGTCTGGCTGAGATCCGCGCACTCTCGGTGAGATCGCTGCCTCACCACGTGTCGAGGTGGGGACCTCGTTCGCGTCTGACAGCCGGTGGGGGAGGTGGCTAGGGCTGGGGGACGTGTAGCGCCACCTCGAACTCCAGGAGGCTGGCACCGCTGGAGACCGGGGGACGGGGCTTGTCGCCAGCGGCGGTGGCGTGGGCGGCACGCGACGGGCCGGCGGCCCATGCCTGGAACGCTTCCTCGCTCTCCCACTTCGTGTAGACGAAGTAGCGGGTCTCGCCGGCCACCGGGCGGAGCAGTTCGAAGCCGAGGAAGCCGGGGGAGTTCTCCACAGTGCCGGCCCGGGCGGCGAACCGCTTCTCCAACTCCGCGCCGCCACCGGGCGGGACCTCGATTGCGTTGATCTTCACGACTGCCATCTGCCCACCCTAACCAGCGGGCGCGGCACCAGGACGGCAGCCCGCGGCATCAGGGCGGCAGCCGGGACGGCGGGGCGGGCTCAGAACGTCTCGACCGCCGGGACCAGGTCCGCGTCGACCACGATCGGCGCGTGGTCGGAGGGGCCCTTGCCCTTGCGGGCCTCGCGGTCGACGTACGCGGAGCGGACCGCTCGGGCGAACGGCGCGGACGCGTACACCAAATCGATTCTCATGCCCTTGTTCTGGTGGAACATGCCGGCCCGGTAGTCCCAGTAGGTGAAGGGGTGCGGGCCCTTCATCGGGGTGGGCACGACGTCGCTGAGACCCAGGTCGCGCAGCGCCGCGAGGGCTGCCCGCTCGGCCGGGGTGACGTGCGTGGAGTGGGTGAAGATTGCCGGGTCCCAGACGTCGGCGTCGGTCGGGGCGACGTTGAAGTCGCCGCACACCGCCAGCGGCAACCCGCCGGCCAGCTCCGCGTCCAGCGCGTCGCGCAGCGCCGCGAACCAGGCCAACTTGTACGCGTAGTGCGGGTCGTCCGGCGTCCGGCCGTTGGGCACGTACACCGACCAGACCCGCACCCCGTCGCAGGTGGCGGAGATGGCCCGGGCCTCCGGCTCGGGAAAGCCGGGCTCGTTCGCGAAGCCGACCCGGACGTCGCCCAGCCCGACCCGGGACAGGATGGCGACCCCGTTCCACCGGCCGTCGCTGTGGCTGGCCACGGTGTAGCCCAGCGCGCCCACCTCGGTCGCTGGGAAGGCGCCGTCCGGGCATTTGGTCTCCTGGAGGCAGACGACGTCCGGCCCGGTGTCGGCCAGCCACTCCAGCAGCCGGGGTAGGCGGGCCTTCACCGAGTTGACGTTCCAGGTCGCCAGGCGCATGCCCCCAGCCTGCCGCATCCGCCGCCGCGACGCCGGCTCAGCTGCCCGGGGTGTCGCCGGGACGGGTCTGTTCGGCCAGGAACCGTTCCAGTTCCGCGCCGAGTTCGTCGGCCGTGGGCAGCGGGCCGGCGTCCGGGGCGAGCAGGCTCTTCTCGCCCCGACCCCGGGCGAACGCGTCGTACTGCTCCTCCAGGGCCTGGACCAGGGCCGCGGCGTCCTCGGTCTGCGCGACCTGCCGGTCGATCTCCACCCGGACCACCTCGGCGGCCGAGCGCAGGCCGTCGCCGGGCAGCAGCAGCCCGGTGCTGCGCGACACCGAGGTGAGCAGCACCTCGGCGGCGGCCGGGTACTCGGTCTGGGCCACGTAGTGCGGCACGTGGGCGGCGAAGCCCAGCGCGTCGCGGCCCTGCTCGCCGAGGCGGAACTCCAGCAGGTGACCGACGCTGCCGGGCACCTGGACGCGTTGCAGCCAGGGCTCGTAGCCGCCGATCAGCTCGGGGCGGGTGGCGTGCGCGGTCACCCCGGTCGGCCGGGTGTGCGGGACCGCCATCGGGATCGAGTTGAGCCCCACGGTGAGCCGGACGTCCAGCCGGGCGGCGAGCCCGGCGACGGCGGCCACGAACCGCTCCCACTGCAGGTCCGGTTCGGGGCCGGTGAGCAGCAGGAACGGGGTCTCGTCGTCGTCGTGCAGCAGGTGCAGCTCCAGCTTGGGCGCGTCGACGCTCTCCCAGTGGTCCTCGACGAAGGTCATCACCGGGCGTCGCGATCGGTAGTCGAAGAGCTGGTCGACGTCGAAGGTGGCGATCGGCCGACCCTCCAGCGAGGTGAGTAGCTGCTCACGCGCCAGTCGGCTGGCGTTTCCGGCGTCCACGAACCCGGTGAGGGCCTGGATCAGGACCGGCTGCCCGAGGTCGGGCAGATCGTCGGTGAGCTGGTAGAGCTCGTGTGGGTCGAGCACCGGTGCGGACCTCCCTGAAATGTGCCTGCGGGGCGCCGTCGCGACGGAGGGCACCCGTTCGGGCAACGTACCCGCCATCCTGGCGCATTCCTGCTCCGGGCGATCCGTTGGCCGGGTGGTGGGCGTGACCGGACTAATCACCTGATTACGCCACCAGGCCGAGCCGGTTGGCCGATCGGTCGAGGTGCGGTTAGGCCCAAAGGCCAAGTTTGTCGATCATGTCAGGCTCGGTGGTCGGATGTCCGGCGCTGTCAGGGATCGTGCTGGTCCGCGCACGACGCCCGCTTCATCCGGTACGCGAGGTACCTTCCCCGGGCGGGTCGACCCGCCCAGGTCGTCCACCAGATCGGGTCGAATCTGTGTCGAGCACCACGTGATCACCGTGCCTGATCGGGGTTTCGGCCTGCCTAGCCTCGGTTGATGCGTGACGACGGCACCCTCGACGACCCGTACGCCCCGAGCAGCCCCACTGCCGATTCGGAGGATGGCATCTCAACCGAACGGACAACCGCCGCGAGCCGGCTCCGGGCGTACGCCCGGGACCTGACCGGACGACGCCGGGCGCAGATGGCCCTGGCCACCGGTGTGGTGTGTTGCCTCGGTCTGACCGCCGTCGTCCAGGTTTGCAACGAGGACGCCGACGCGGCGACCCGGGGTGGATCGCTCTCCAGCTCCGAGCTGGCGCAGCGCGCGGAGCAGCAGCGCGCCTCCCGTTCCCTCGACCGCACGGCCGCCCCGAGCACGTCCGCCGCCGCCCCGTCCGTCGTGGCGAGCCCCGCCGACCCGGACACCAGCGCGCCGGCCCGCAAGGTCGCCCCGGCTCGCCCGACCGACCCGGCGCCCGTCGCCGGGCTGGACGAGGACCAGATGGAGAACGCCGAGGCGATCGTCCGTACCGGCCGCAAGATGGGGGTGCCGCGCCGGGGTCTGGTGATCGCGGTGGCCACCGCCATGCAGGAGAGCAACCTCTACAACGTGGCGAGCGGGGTGCTGCCCGAGTCGCAGGACTATCCGCACCAGGGCGTCGGCTGGGACCACGACTCGGTCGGGTTGTTCCAGCAGCGTTCCAGCAGCGGCTGGGGCCCGGTGGGGCGGCTGATGGACCCCGAGTTCGCCACCCGGCAGTTCCTCGCCGCGCTGGAGCAGGTGCCCGGCTGGCAGCGGATGCGGCTCACCGACGCCGCCCAGGCGGTGCAGGTCTCCGCGTACCCCGAGCACTACCAGCAGCACGAGTGGCGGGCCACCCGGGTCGTTGACGCCATCGTGCCGTCGGGGCGGTAACCTACCGCCCACTATGGACGGTCAGGGTTGAGGCTGTCGCATCCCGGGTACATGTGTTGCGGGTTCGGGGTACACATGATTACGGGATCACCGACAGGAGGACGTTATGTCACTGATGCAGCGGATCAGCGCGTTTCTGAAATCGCCGAAGGGGCAGCAGTTGGTCGACCGGGGCCGGCGCGAGATGGCCAAGCCGGGCAACCAGCAGAAGCTGAAGGGGTTGGCAGCGCGGTTCTCCAACCGCCGCCGCTGACCGCTCCATCGGCCGCCCTGTCCACCGTTCCCACCCCTGGGGAGACCTGGTGACCGACACCCCGCCCGTCGGCGGTCAGCCCGCCGCCCCTACTCCGCAACCGTCCGTCGACCTGCCGGCCGGGCCGGTGGACGCCCCCGAGGGTCCGCCGGCCCGGCTCTGGGACCGGATGCGGGACGACCCGCAGTACGCTCCGGAGCACCTCGCCCTGGAGGCGGTGCGTCGCCTCGGGCCGGAAGCCGCGCAGTGGGTCGGTCGCGCCCGGGCCGAGCAGCCCGGGGTCTCCGCCGATGTCCTGGCCGACCAGGCGGCCCGCAAGTTCGTCAACCTGGCCCGGCTCTCCGGCGCGGTCTCCGGCGCGGCGGGGCTGCCCGGCGCCGTGATCGACGTGGGTGTGCTGGCCTGGACCCAGGCGCGGATGGTGCTGCACATCGCCGCCGCGTACGACGTCGACCCCCTGCACAGTGATCGGGCCACCGACCTGCTGGTGCTCCAGCGGGTGCACAAGGTCGCCGAGAGCGCCCGGTTGGCGCTCGGCGTGGCCGCCGGCCGGGAACGCGCCGACGCGCTCTTCGGTCTGGGCGGCCAGCGTCCGCTCGGTCGGGTCATGCTGCAACTCGGCATCCGGCTGGCCCAGATGGCCGGCGTCCGGGCCGCGAAGCGGATGGTCGCCAAGATCGTCCCAGGCGCGGCCATCGTGCTCGGCACCTGGGCCAACTCGTCAGCTACCAAGGACCTCGCCCAGCGATCCCGGGCCCTCTACCGCTCCCGCGGCGGCGCCGTCCCGGAGCCGCGTCAGCCCTGACGGCCGGCCCCGGGGTGGTCAGTTGGCCAGACCGGAGGAGCGCCAGGTCACCTCGGCGATGCGGCCCTGGCCGGTGGCGTTGGGGTGGAACCAGTCCAGCGGGTTGAGCAGGTCCAGGGTGAACCGGGCCTTGTGCAACGCGCCGCCGTCGTGCCGGCACCGTGCTCCGTACGCCCGGCAGGCCGCCTTCAACTCGGCGTTGTACGCGTCGATCCGGTCCCGGACGGCGGCCCGGCGTGCCCGGTCGGCGGGCGCGGTCGACGTCGCATCGGCCAGCAGGGCCGGGCAGATGCCCCGCCGCCACGCGCGGGTCGCCCGGGGGTCGTCGTGCCCGACCTCCCAGAGCCGGTACAGGTCGGGGATGCTCACCACCAGCACCCGGGCCTTCGGCCGGCCGGTCCGCAGCACCCGCAGCCCCCGGTCGACGTCGGCCCGGAACTGCCCCACCGGCGTCATCGCGTCCACCCCGCCCCGACAGACGTCGTTGGCGCCGATCAGCACGGTGACGTAGTCGGGACGGTCGCGTACCGCTGCCTTGGCCTGACCCTCCAGGGCGTCCGCGCGGGCGCCGGGACGGGCATGGTTGTACGTCCGGTCGCGGATCGCCGTATTTTGGTCGAGCAGCCGCCGGTAGTGGCTCTGCACCCGCAGCCCGTCCCCGGTCGACCAGGAGTTGCGCTCGCAGGAGGTGAGCACCAGGCAGGAGGCGAAGCCGGTGCTGATCGAGTCGCCGAGGGCGGCGATGCCGCCCGGCCCGCTCGACGGCGGGGCGCTCGTGCTGGGGCGGGGTGTCGCGGAGTTGCCGCCCTCGCAGGCCAGCGCGACCAGCGCGGCGAGACAGGCCAGGGCGGCGACCCAGCGTCGAGGCATGACGTCTCCCGTTCCCGCAGCACAGAGCGACAGCGCGGTAACTCTATGCGCAGGAACTGGTTTACCGGGAAGTTGCTGTCGGGTATGCGGCAGAGCGCCGACAGGAGAGCCTTCGGGGTGCTATGCGCCCCGCCAGGGTGCCGGCTGGCCGTGCAGCCACCAGTGCAACGCCCGGGTGATCCGGGGCAGCACCAGATAGGTCATCAGCGGGGTCAGGCAGAGCGTCATCAGCAGCACCCGGGCCGCCAGCGGCACCGCGTCGAGGAAACGACTCGTCAGCAGGGTGGCGGTCAGGCTCAGGGGGAAGAACGCCAGCCAGATGGTCACCGCCTGCTTCCACCGGGGCGGCGACCCGGGCGGAGCCGGCTCCACCGGGTCCACCGAGTGCTCCAGCGGCCTGTCGAACCAGCCCTCGATCCCGGTACGCCGCTCGACCCGGGTGTGCTCGACGATGCCCTGC
Source organism: Micromonospora sp. BQ32 (assembly GCF_059358895.1). NCBI lineage: Bacteria > Bacillati > Actinomycetota > Actinomycetes > Micromonosporales > Micromonosporaceae > Micromonospora > Micromonospora sp. BQ32. The sequence goes on from NZ_JCADBI010000003.1 coordinate 289,926, forward strand.
GCCGAGCTGAGCCACCAGTGCCGCTGCGGCGACTCCTCCCACCGGCGCAGCGTCTCGGCGTCGGCGAAGCGGTACAGCATGTGCCACTCCGGCGAACCGGGGCCACTCTGCACCCAGCCGGCGCCGAGGAACCCGGGGAACGCCTCCGCCAGCGCGGTGCCGGCCCGCATCCAGGCCACCATCTCGCTGGCCCGGTCGGGATCGACGCGGCGGGCGATGGAGACGGTCACCGGCACGGCGAGGGTCATTGACATGCGCCCATCCTGCGGTCGGCCGGGGCCGTGGCGCGAACGGATGTGCCGGAGCACACCGGGGCGGCCGGGTGTGGAAGCCCACGACACCGGTTAACCCGGCCGATCGGGGGTAGCTCGGTGGGTATGACGAGATCGCAGCCCCGGCGCGCCCGTGGCACGGTCGGCCACGCGAACAGCGCGTTGAACCTTCGGCTCACCCTCGCCAGCTTCGGGCTGGTGATCATGGTGCTCTTCGCGGTGCTGGCGTTCTGGGCCGGCATCGCCTGGCTCGGCGTAGTCTGCGCGATCTTCGCCGTGGTCGCCGTGGTCGACCTGGTCGTGATCCAGCGCCGCCGCGCCGCCCGCCGCCGCGAGGAGCCGGGCGTACGACACTCGTTGTTCGAGTGACAGGAGGACGGAATGCCCCACATCGCCACCACCAACCCCGCCACCGGACAGGTGCTCAAGACCTATGAGGCGATGTCCACCGAACAACTCGACGACGCCATCGAGCGCACCGACCTCGCGTTCCACCAGTTGCGGGCGACGACCGTCGACCAGCGCGCCCAGTGGATGAACGCCGCGGCCGACCTGCTGGACACCGAGCGCGACGAGATCGCCCGGATCATGACCACGGAGATGGGCAAGACGTACGTCGCGGCGCAGGCCGAGGTGACCAAGTGCGCCACCGCCGCCCGCTTCTACGCCGACAAGGCTCCCGCGTTCCTCGCCGACGAGCCGGCCGACGCCGCCGCCGTGAAGGCGACCCGGGCGTTCATCCGCTACCAGCCGATCGGCGTGGTGCTCGCGGTGATGCCGTGGAACTTCCCGCTCTGGCAGGTGATGCGCTTCGCCGCCCCGGCGCTGATGGCCGGCAACACCGGCCTGCTCAAGCACGCCTCGAACGTGCCGCAGACCGCGCTGCTGCTGGAGGACGTGTTCCGGCGAGCCGGCTTCCCCGAGGGGGCCTTCACCACCCTGCTGGTCGACTCGGAGGCTGTCGACCACATCCTCAGCGACCCCCGGGTACGCGCCGCGACGCTCACCGGCAGCGAGCCCGCCGGTCGGTCCATCGCGCAGATCGCCGGGCGGGAACTGAAGAAGACCGTCCTCGAACTCGGCGGCAGCGACCCCTTCGTGGTGATGCCCTCGGCCGACGTGGACCGGGCCGCCGAGGTGGCCACCACCGCCCGCTGCCAGAACAACGGCCAGTCCTGCATCGCCGCGAAACGGTTCATCGTGCACACCGACGTGTTCGACGCCTTCGCCGAGAAGTTCGCCGCCAACATGGCCGCGCTGCGCGTCGGTGACCCGATGGACCCGAACACCGACGTCGGGCCGTTGGCCAGCGAGCGTGGCCGCGACGAGGTGCACGCCCAGGTCCGCGACGCGGTCGACAGCGGCGCGACAGTGCTCTGCGGCGGCGAACTACCGACCGGCGACGGCTGGTTCTACCCGCCGACCGTGGTCACCGACCTCACCCCGCAGATGCGGATGTGGTCCGAGGAGGTCTTCGGCCCGGTCGCCGGCCTGTTCCGGGTCTCGTCGTACGAGGAGGCCATCGAGATCGCCAACGGCACCAGCTTCGGGCTCGGCTCGAACGCCTGGACCCGGGACCCGGCCGAGCAGGAGCGCTTCGCCACCGACCTGGACGCCGGCAACGTCTTCATCAACGGGATGACCACCTCGTACCCGGAGTTGCCGTTCGGCGGGGTGAAGAACTCCGGTTACGGGCGGGAGTTGTCGGCGCTGGGCATGCGGGAGTTCTGCAACACCAAGACGGTCTGGGTAGGCGAGGGCGCCGCCTCGGCCGGCGCCGGCGCGCACGCCGAGTAGTTCGGGGCGCGGCACGCGTCAGCCGGTGCCGTCGTGGGTAGGAAGTGTGCCCATGACGTCGTTCGGGTTTCACGCCTCGCATGAGCAGATCGGTCCACGCGCCCTGTTGGAGGCGGTGATCCACGCCGAGCGGGCCGGCTTCGACGCCGCCATGTGCTCCGACCACTTCTCCCCGTGGAGCGCCCGCCAGGGCGAGTCCGGCTTCGCCTGGTCCTGGCTGGGCTCGGCGTTGCAGGCCACCGGCATGCCGTTCGGCGTGGTCAACGCGCCCGGTCAGCGGTACCACCCGGCGATCATCGCGCAGGCGATCGGCACCCTCGGCGCGATGTACCCGGGCCGGTTCTGGGCGGCCCTGGGCACCGGCGAGGCCAGCAACGAGCACATCACCGGCGACCCGTGGCCGCGCAAGGACGTGCGCACCGCCCGGCTGCGCGAGTGCGTGGACGTGATCCGGGCCCTGCTGGCCGGCGAGGAGGTCAGCCACGACGGCCTGGTCCGGGTGGATCGGGCCCGGCTGTGGACCCGCCCCGAGCAGCCGCCCGCGCTGGTCGGCGCCGCCGTCAGCGTGGCCACCGCCCGCTGGTGCGCCGAGTGGGCGGACGGGCTGATCACCGTGAACGCCCCGGTGGCCCACCTGCGCGAGATGATCGACGCGTACCGGGACGCAGGCGGGCGTGGGCCGCTGCACCTCCAGGTGCACGTCTCCTGGGCGCCGGAGCAGGCCCAGGCCGCGGCGCTCGCGTACGACCAGTGGCGCAGCAACGTCTTCGCCCCGCCGGTCTGCTGGGACCTGGAGACCGTCGAACACTTCGACGTGGTCTCCGCCGACGTGCCGGCGCAGCGGGTCGCCGAGGTGGTGAACGTCTCGTCCGACCTGGGTCGGCACGTCGGTTGGCTGGAGGAGTACGTGCAGCTCGGCTTCGACCAGATCGCCCTGCACCACGTCGGGCAGGAGCAGCGCGGCTTCATCGACGCGTTCGGCGCCGAGGTGCTGCCGAAGCTGCGCCAGGGCGGCTGATCGAGGCCGGATAGCCGTACCCCTAGGCTCCTACCCCATGGAAAGCCTGTTCCCGGTCGTCGTCTTCCTGGCGATCGCTACCCTGGGCGCCGCGTTGGCCCGCCGGCTCGGCCTGCTCGCGCCGATCGTGCTGGTCGTCCTCGGCCTGGCGCTCTCGTTCGTGCCAGGCTTCCCGCAGGTCGAACTCGACCCGGAGTTGGTGCTGGTCGGCATCCTGCCGCCGCTGCTCTACGTGGCCGCGCTGGAGACCTCGGTGCCGGCGTTCAAGAACAACATCCGGCCGATCCTGCTGCTCGCGGTCGGCCTGGTGCTGTTCACCGCATTCGTGGTCGGGTTGGTGCTGCACCTGCTGCTGCCGCAGCTGCCGTTCGCGATCTGCCTGGCCCTCGGCGCGGTGGTCGCCCCACCGGACGCCGTGGCTGCCACCGCCGTCGCGCGCCGGGTCGGGCTGCCCCGCCGGGTCGTCACCATCCTGGAGGGCGAGAGCCTGGTCAACGACGCGACCGCGCTGGTGCTGCTGCGGGTCGCGACCATGGCCACCGTCGGCTCGGCCGTCGGCGCCGACAAGATCGCCATCGAGGTCCTGCGGTCCACCGGCGGCGGCATCCTGATCGGGGCGCTCGGGGCGGTGGTGTTCGGCTTCCTGCACCGGCGGATCAGCGACCCGCTGCTGGACAACGCGCTGTCGTTGATCATCCCGTTCGCGGTGGTGTTCACCGCCGAACACCTGCACGCCTCCGGTGTGGTCGCGGTGGTCGTCACCGGCCTGGTGCTCGGACACAAGCTGCCCCAACTGCTGTCGGCGGCGTCCCGGTTGCAGATCGGCGCGTTCTGGCGGCTGGTCCGTTTCCTGCTGGAGGGCCTGGTCTTCCTGCTGGTCGGGCTGCAACTGCGGAAGGTGCTGCGCGATCTCGACGAGCCGATCGGCTCGCTCGTCCTGATCACCTTCGCGGTGCTCGCCACCGTCTTCCTGACCCGGTTCGTCTGGCTCTTCCCGGCCACCTACCTGGCCCGGTTGGTCCCCCGGGTCCGCCGCCGTGACGCCCGACCGTCACCGAAGTTCCCGATCATCATCGGCTGGGCCGGCATGCGGGGCGTGGTGACCCTGGCCGCCGCGCTGGCCCTGCCGCTGACCCTGGCCGACGAAGAGCCGTACCCCAGGGCGCTGTTGATCTGGCTGGCCTTCGCCGTGATCGTTTTCACCCTGGTCGGCCAGGGCGCCACCCTGCCGCTGGTCGCCCGCCGGTTGAAACTGCCCCAGGACGACCCGGTGCAGGACGCGCTCTCCGCGGCCTCGGTGCAGCAACAGGCCAGCAAGGCCGCCCAGGACCGCCTCGACGAGTTGGCCGACAGCGCACCGGATGCGGTGGTGGACCGGCTGCGCCGAGCGGTGGAGGACCGCACCAACATGGCGTGGGAACGACTCGGCGGCGACCAGCGGGAGACCCCGTCGCAGGCGTACGGTCGGCTGCGGCAGGAGATGATCGACGCCGAGCGGGATGTGTTCCGGGCGGCCCGGGACTCCGGCCGGATTCCTGAGGAAGTGTTGGTGCGGGCCTACCGTGACCTGGACCTGGAAGAGTCGTTGCTGCGAGAGGTTGAAAAGTGAGCTGCCAGCACCTGACCGAGGCCGGTGCCGCCGAGCCGCGCACCCCCGACGAGTGCGCGGACTGCGTCGCCATCGGCGACACCTACTGGGTGCACCTGCGGACCTGCCTGAGCTGCGGGCAGGTCGGCTGCTGTGACTCGTCGCCGAACCAGCACGCGAGCAAGCACTTCGCGTCCACCAACCACCCGGTGATCCGCTCGGCACAGCCGGGCGAGGCCTGGCGCTGGTGCTTCGTCGACGAGGAAATCGGCTGACGGTCAGCCCGGGTGCGGTGACCGATCGGCGCGGTCGGCCAGGGCGCGTCGGGTGAGCGGTGGCACGGCAAGGCCGGTGAGCGCGAGCAACCCCGCCAGCGCCAGCCAGCCGTCTGGGCCGCCGTCGATGATCAACCAGGTCAGCAGGGCCGGGTCCCGCCGCGCGGACCAGCCCGGCGAGCAGACCGTCGACCCCCTGGTAGGCGCCGAGGGCGTCCGGGGCGGCGAGGTCATAGGCCAGCGTCGCCCCGGCCCCGGCGTGCCACAGGTCGCCCAAGGTGTAGATCACCGTCGCGCCCAGCAGCAGGCAGCGTGTTGACCAGTAGGAAGGCGGAGACCGTCACCAGAGGCGCATCGGTGTGTGCCACCACCCACAGCGGCAGCACCAGCGTCAACGCCACGTGGTGCACGGAGAGCACCGCCGAGGCCCCGGCGACCGCGAGGAACGGCCCGTCGCGCAGCGCCCGGCCGACTCTCTGACGCAGGGGTCGCCGGGCCGGCGGGTACGCCGGGAGTCGCATGATCAGCGCCGCCGAAACCAGATAGGTGGCGACGTTGCCGAGCACCAGCAGTCGGTACGCCCACCCGGTGTCCACCACCAGCGCGAACGCGGCCAGCCCCGCACCGAGCGCCACGCCCAGGTTGGCCACCGCGCGCAGGGTGGCAAAGGCGTGCACCCTGCCCTGCGGGCCGCCCACCGCGGCGACCAGCGCGGCGCGGACGGCAAGGTTGCCGGAGATCAGCAGAGCGTCCAGTGTGGCCACCAGCAGAAAGGCCGGGAAAGAGCCGACCAGCAGGTACGCGGCGGCGACGGCGGCCTGCGTTAGCTGCAGGACGGCGCGGAGGCTCCGGGGGTCACGCTGGTCGGCGAGCCCGCCGAGCGGCACGCTGGCAGTGAGCCCGACCGGGCCGGCGAGGGTGAGCCCGAGCCCCACCTCCGTCGGGGTCAGTTCCACGGCGCGGGTGAGGAAGAGCGCCGCACCCGTTACCCACAGTCCCGTGCCAATCGTGTTGGCGAGGGTGGCCAGCGACAGGGTGCGTAGCCGACCGGGTGGCGGCAGTGGCGACAGGGACCGCCAGCGGTCGCGAGCCTCCGCCGTGGTGCTGATCCACCGACCCTAGAGCCGCCGCCTGCTCGCGCAGCCCCCGTCGCGCAGCACCAGGGCGCGGCGTAGTGGGCCGGTGATGAGCCGGCGTTGCCTGCCCACGTCGAGCGTCTGACTGGCGCCACCGAGGACGGCGGGCAGGACGGCGGCGTCGCAGGCGAGCCGGCGCACGGTCGCGGGGGTGAGCTGCAGGCCGGTGTCGAGAGCGCCGGTGCCCAGCTGCCGGGCCAACCCGTCGTAGCTGGTGGTGACGACGAGTTGGGTGGGGTCACCACCGTGGTTCGGGCAGTTCACCACCGCGGAGGGCGAGTCGACAGACATCGGCGAGGGCGTCGTGGCGGCGTTGTCCGGCGGTGCGGGCGTCGTCCGGGCCGGTGGGTGCGCTGAGGGGGTCGATGGCGGTGCGAAGCAGCGCGGCAGCCTCTGCATCGAGGATGCCGGTGAGGCGTAAACGGCCGTCGGTCTGCTCGCTGATGGTGACGTGCCGCTCGCGCGCGGCGCGCGACTCGTCGGCCCGCAGCGCCGCCTCGGCGGCCGCGTCAGCGACCTCTGGGGCGACGTGGTCGAGGATGCGGGTGCCGAGCCTGCGCAGCAGGGTGGCGTCGAACTGCGCCGCCCAGTCGACGAGGACGCCGACGGCCTTGTCGACGACGTCTGCCCCGGCGGCGGTGTGGACGGTTTCAACCGTGCCGGCGATGACCCGGACCTGCTCCACGTCGACCGCTCCACCGGCCAACGCGTCCCGCAGACCGGGCGGGGCAGCATCGAGCGTCGCCGCCAGCTCGACCAGACGACGGGCGGCACCAACCCGTAGGCGCAGCCGGTCCCGCAGCCACACCGCCGTCGAGGACGCGCCCTGCGCGGTTGCGGTGCCTCGACCGTCCAGCTCCCGCACGAGGGCCAGCTTGACCGCGGCCAGCCGTTGCTCAAGCCGGTGAGCCGCGTCGAGTGCCGCGACGAGACCGTGCTCCGGAAGTGCCCACGCCGGCGCGTCGAGGCAGTCGGCGACCGCCGCCTCCGCCTGCGTCAACTCCTCCAACATGGACCGAGAATAGAACGGGTGTACGACAGTTTCGGGCTCGTTCGGCGGGCCAGGTTCGGCCGCTTCGGGCAGGGGCAATCGGTGGGCCAGGTGGTCGTCGCCGAGCCCGGTTCAGCGGCTGATGCTGTCCACCAGACGTTCGGTGGCGAGGCAGGAGACGAGGCAGCGTTCCTTCGCGTCACCGCTCAGCCGGGCGGTCCAGTCGGTGAGGCCGCCGTCGCCGATCTCCAGTTTGCCGCCCAGGACGGTGATCCGCAGGGCGCAGCCGGTGTAGTAGCCGCGACCGCGGGACCGCTCCGGTTCGTCCACCAGCGGCACCACATCCCCGTCGAGTGCCGGTCGAACGGTGTCGGCCAGCCGCTCCCGGACGGTCCGGTCGTCGAAGGTGGTGACGTGCAGCTGAGGTGCGACGGCCGGTGCCAGCTCGGAGAGGACGGTCCGCCAGTAGGTGAGGTGCCGGACCAGCAGCCGGGCCTGCGTGCCGCCCGACCCAGTGTCCCGGGCACTGGACACCAGCGCGAAGAGCCGAAAGTGCGCCGACGCGTCGCCGCCGAAATCCTGCGCCCGCAGCACCCGATGAGCGGCGGCCAGGTGCACCTCGCTCTGTCGGCGGCGACGCACCGCCGCCTCGATCGCGAGGGCGTTCGTGGGGTCGCTGAGCACCTCGCTGGCGCGCATCGTGGTGACGATCCTGTTCTGGCTGACCGGTGCGACCGCCGAGCAGGCGCCGACCGGTACGACCGGGGACAGCTCCACTCCGGCGACGTCGGCGGGCAGCAGTTGCCACATCCGGGCCTCCACCCGGGCGAGCACGCGCGGGTCGGCACGGGCCGGGCGGACGAAGCGGTCCTCCCGCCAGCGGCGTACCACCTCGGACGGGCGCACGGCCGCTGCCCGGTCGCGGGCCAAGCCCAACAGGAGACTGCGCAGATCCGCGCCGGACAGCCCGGCCAGCGCGGTCCGCGTCCCCGCCGGCATCGCCGCCCACACCCGACGCTGCGCGCCAGGCAGCTCGTCGCCATCCATGACGTCACCATGGCCCACTGGGCGCGACCGATCCATCGGTTTTGTGGCGTGCCCGCTGATTCGTTCACGTCATCAGCTCGACAGCGTCAGTCGCAGGCACCCCGCCCGCTCACCCCAACGGCCTCCCGGCGGGCCAGCGACATCCGCCCGGAGCGCTGGTGGAGGTCGTAACCCCGTCTATGCTTCACCGACCTGCGAGCGTCAACGGGGGACGGACATGATTGACGCGGTCATCTTCGATGTTGGTGGGACCATTCTCGACGAGTCTCACGAGTTCGCTGCCTGGGCCGACTGGCTCGGCGTGCCCCGGCACACCTTCTCGGCGGTCTTCGGTGCGGTGATCGCCCGGGGTCTGGACTATCAGGAGACGTTCCGGGTCTTCCGGCCCGATTTCGATCTCGCGACCGAGTTGGCGCGTCGGGAGGCTGCTGGCCAGCCGGAGTCGTTCGCCGAGGAGGATCTGTACCCGGACGCGCGAGGGTGCCTGGAGTCCTTGAAGGACCAGGGCCTGTTCGTGGGCCTGGCCGGCAACCAGCCAGCTCATGCGGAGGCGACCCTGCGCGATCTCGACCTCCCGGTGGACGTGATCGGCACGTCGCACGGATGGGGTGTGGCGAAGCCGTCACCGGTGTTCTTCGAGCGGGTCGTCGCCGCGGGAGGTGGTGTCGCGTCGTCGATCCTGTACGTCGGCGACCGGCCCGACAACGACGTGCGCCCGGCCCTGGAGGCGGGCATGAAGACGTGCCTGATCCGACGTGGCCCGTGGGGGCACATCCTCGACCCGTCCACCGTGGCCGAGCGGTGCCTGTTCCGGATCGACTCGCTGGACGAACTCCCCGGCCTGATCGCGACGCACAACGCGGCCGGCGGTTGACCCGCCGGCTGCGTGATCGTGCGGTCCCGGTGGCCGCCCCGGGAAGGGGCGGCCACCAGGGTCGGGGTCAGGTCAGCGAGCAGGCCGCTCCGTTGACGGTGACCAGGCCGGGGCTCGGGTTGGCGCCGCCGGCTGTCGTCGCGTTGAAGCCGAACGTCACCGTGCCGCCGGGGGCGATCTTGGCGTTGTGCGACTCGTTGCGCGCGGTCACCGTCGCGCCGGACTGGGCGACCTTCGCCAGCCACCCCTCGCGGACCCGCTGGTCACCGGTGAACGCGAAGCGCACGCTCCAGCCGTTGACGGTCGCGGTGCCCGTGTTCTTGATGGTCAGCTGCGCGGTGAACCCGGTGCCGCCCTGCCAGGCGCCGTAGTTGGTGTAGCGCGCCGTGCAGGTGGTGGCCGGCACCGCGCCGGCGTCACCCTGGTCGGCCAGGAACGAGGCGATCCAGGCCAGCGCCGAGTTCCAGTTGATCGCCACCTCGTTGGTCGAGTACGAGTTGATGTCGTCGACGTAGCAGAACATCGGCTCGCAACCGGCGAGCAGTTGCGCCACGAACGGGTCCTGGAGGGCCGCGTTCGGGCCACCGGCGAGGGAGCCGGCGGGCGGTCGGGGCAGGCTCGAGTCGAGCTGGTGGCCGAAGATCCGACTGTGCTGGTTCTGTGCGGCGTGCTCACCCCACCCGGTGACGTAGGAGATGTTCAGGGCGTTGCGGCCGAAAATGTAGTCCATGGCCTGCACGGCGCCGTCGCGATAGACGGGGTTGCGGGTCAGGTCGAACGCGGTGGCCAGCACCACGGCGTTGTTGATGACGTTGCTGTTGCCGCCCCAGAAGTAGCTGTTGGCGTCACCGGGCATCGGCAGCCCGTACGCCTGCCGGCGCAGCTCGGCGAGGTACGTGTCGGCGGCGGCGGTGACCGAGGCGCGGACCCGGGCCAGGTCGGCGGCGGGCAGCCCGTTCGGCACGGTGGCCAGGTCGAGGCGGCCCAGCGCCGCCACGCTCTGCCAGCCGAAGCCCCGGGCGTCGAACACGTTCCCGGTGTGGTGCGGTGAGGCGGTCAGGTCGGCCAGGTAGTTCTGCGCCCCGGTGGTCAGGTACAGCTCGGCCGCCGCCCAGTAGAACTCGTCGGTGACGTTGCTGTCGTCGTACGCGCCGCCGCCGGTGCCGTCGGTCGGGCTGGCGTACACCGCCGGGTTGGCCTTGGCCGCGGCGTAGGCCGTCTTCGCGGCAGTGCCGCAGCGGGTCGCGAACGCCGCGTCGTAGGGGGCGAAGAGTCGGGCGCACTGGGCGGCGGTGGCGGCGAGGTTGAGGGTGGCCGCGGTCGACGGTGGGTGCAGCTCGCGCGGCTGCGGGTCGTCCTGCGGGGCGAGGGGAAGCCCGGTCCAGTTCTGATCGTGGATCTTGTGGTGGACCATGCCGGCGAGCGGCTTGCCGGCGGGCACCTGCATGCGAAGCAGGAACTCCAGCTCCCAGCGGGCCTCGTCGAGGATGTCCGGCACCCCGTTGTCGCGCTCGGGCACCCGCAGCGTGCTGTCGGCGAGTTCGGCGCCACCGTCGGCGGTGGCCGCCGTCCTGGTCCGCTCGAAGGTGTTCAGCAGCTGGTAGGTGGCGATGCCGCCGTTGACCACGTACTTGCCGTGGTCGCCGGCGTCGTACCAGCCGCCGCGCACGTCGAGGGAGTAGTCGCAGACACCCGGCTGGCAGGGCACGTTGGTGTCGCCCTGGTTGGGTGCGACGCCGAGGTGGCCGGCGGGCCGGGCGTACTCGTCGCCGATCAGGTCGCCGTCGATGGCGATGCCGCTGCGTTGGGCGTAGAAGAACTGCAACGAGTCGGAGCGCAGCTGGTCGTAGAGGGCGCCGGAGATGTCGAACGGGTGGCTGGTCTCGCCGTCCACGGTGAGCGTGAGCCCGGTGCCGGGCGTGCGGTAGCTGGAGAAGTCGGCCGTCTGCACGTTCTGCCCGGAGGCGGCGTCGACACCGCGAGCGGTGGTGGTGCCACTGGCCACGACGGCGCCGGCGGCGCTGCGCAGCTGCCAGGGCAGCGGTTCGGTGGCCTCGGTGACGACCGTGGCGTTCTTCGGGCCGCCGGGAAGGTAGCCGACCTGGTTGACGCGCACCCGCGGCCCGGTGTCCGGCTCGTACGGCTCGGGTGGCTCGCCACCGCGCAGCGAGACGTCGTCCAGGCAGATGGTCTGCGCCTGGGCGGAACCGCCGACCTGGAAGATCAGTTGGGCGCTGGGGTTGTCGTCCGGGACGGTGAAGGTCTGCTCGACCCGCTGGATGGTGCCGGTCGCGGTGGCGTCCACGGCCGCGTACGTGGTGTACGGGGCGCTGCCGAGCTGCAACACGGCCTTGACCGCGGCGCCGGGGGTGGCGGAGACCGCGAAGCCGAGGGTGTATTCGGCGCCGGCGATCAGCGGCACGCCGTCCTGGCCGATGCCGGCGTCCCACGGGTTGGCCAGCCCGCCCGCGACGGTGGTGCAGAGCTGGCCGTCGGTGACCGCCAGCGCGCCGGTGCCGAAGGAGAACCAGGGGCTCACCCCGGCGCTGAAGTCGCCGTTGTCGATCTGCTCGGGGGCGTCCGGTGGTGGGTCGGCGTGGGCCGCGCCGGCGCCCGCGCCGGTGAGGGCCAGAGTGGTCGCCGCAGCCAACAGGAGGCGGCGTCGGGATGGCGTCACGGGGAGTCCTTCCGGGACGGGAGTGGGACGTTGGTGGTGGCATGGTGGTGCGGAGAACCTGGGAGCGCTCCCAGGTATCGGCTCGATGTTTCCAGTGCGAGTACGCCATGTCAATTGATCCGGTTGGATGGGTTCCGGCATGCCACGAGGGCGGTCGGCCCGCCGGGTGGCCGCCGACGCGCGCCGCCCGAACGTGAGATTGGCCGCGCCACGCGCCGTCGTCCTGATCTCCTAGAGACAACTGCGCCCTTCGCCTGGCAGGCTGCCTCCCATGACCCTGAAGCTGCGTTCCGTGGGAACGAGCGACCGTGGGCTGATCCGCAGCGGAAATCAGGACGCCCTGCACGCCGGCACCTGGCTCGTCGCCGTCGCCGACGGCATGGGTGGGATGGCCGCCGGCGACCTGGCCAGCGCCCTCACCATCGACGCGGTCGCCCCGCTGGACGTGGAGACACCCGAGGACGCCCTGGTCGCCGCGCTCGAGGGTGGCATCGCGCTGGCCACCGCCCGGATCCGACAGGCGGTCGCCGAGGATCCCGAGCGCCAGGGCATGGGCACCACGCTGACCGCCCTGCTCTTCGCCCGTACCGGCAGCTGCCTGGCGCTCGCGCACGTCGGTGACTCCCGGGCCTACCTGTACCGCGAGGGCGTGCTCAAGCAGGTCACCCGGGACGACACGTTCGTGCAGATGTTGGTGGATCAGGGCGTGATCACCGCGGACCAGGCCAGCAGCCACCCACGCCGCGCCGTGGTCACCCAGGCGTTGCAGGGCGACGAGGTCTCCCCGTCGTACGCGACCATGGTGCCCCGGGTCGGCGACCGGTGGCTGCTGTGCAGCGACGGCCTCTCCAACGTGGTCCGCCCGGACACCCTCACCGAGGTGCTCAGCGGCTATCCGGACCGGGGCGCCTGCGCCGGCAAGCTGATCGACCTGGCCCTGCACGCCGGCGCGCCGGACAACGTCACCGTCGTGGTGGCCGACGTCGTCGAGGAGTAGGCCGGCGCTCAGCGCCGACGTGGCGTGGCGCGCCGGGTCGGTGTCGCCGTCCCCGGGTCCTCCGGCCACGGGTGCCGGGGATAGCGCCCGCGCAGCTCGGAGCGGACCTGCGGGTAGCCGGTACGCCAGAACGACTCCAGATCGGCGGTGACCGCCACCGGCCGGCCGGCGGGGGAGAGCAGGTGCAGCAGCACCGGCACCCGACCGTCGGCGATGCGGGGGGCCGCCGCCCAGCCGAACGTCTCCTGGAGCTTCACGGCGAGCACCGGGGCGGCCGGGTCGCTGTAGTCCAGCCGGATCCGGGAACCACTCGGCACCTCGATCCGTTCCGGAGCCAACTGGTCGAGGCGGGCGGCCTGCGCCCAGGGCAGCAGCCGACGCAGCGCCGACGGCACGTCCACCCGCGCCAGGTCGGCCCGGCGGCGCCCGGCGGCCAGCTCCGGGCCCAGCCAGCTCGGCGCGGCGTCGAGCAACGAGTCGTCGTCGACCGCTGGCCAGGGCTCGCCCAGCTGGTGCCAGAGGAACGCGAGCCGTTCACGCAGCGCCCGCGCCGCCGGCGTCCAGGGCAGCAGCCCCAGCCCCTCCTGACGCAGGCCGGTCAGCAACGCGGCGGCCACCTCCGCCCGGTCCGGCCGGTCCAGCCGCCGCTGGACCAGCTCGATCGCGCCCAGCCGGGTCACCTCCCGGGCCACCACGTCCCCGTCGGACCAGCCGACCTCGCGGTCGGTGCGCAGCAGAGGACCGCCCGCCTCCCGGGCCGTCGCCTCGTCCACCGGGGAAGCCCGGCGGATCCGGGCCGACGGCGCGCCCGGGGTGCGGTCCGCGACCGCCACCGCCAGCCAGTCGGACCCGGTCAGCCCCGAACCGGCCGCCAGCTCCGCGGCGGTCCCGCCGGTCATCAGGTACGCCGAACCGCCCGGCCGCCGCACCCGGGCCAACCGTTCCGGGTACGCCAGACCGACCAGCAGCCCGGCGGCGAGATCGTCGCTCAACCCACCCGAGCTGGTCCGGTCGGTGGCATCGGCGCGGCCCTTCGGTGGGGCGCCGGTCGGCAGCGCGGCGCGCAGCCGGCGTACCTCGGTGCGCCAGCGGGCGGTCGCGCCCGCGTCCACGCCGGTGCGCAGCCGACGCCAACCGGCGACCAGATCGTCACCGGGACCGGCCGCGCTCTCCTCGGCGAGCAGGGCGACCACCTCGGCGGCCCGGTCGGCACCGACCCGGCCGGCGCCGTCGAGCAGCGCCCGGGCCAGCCGTGGGTGCGCCCCGGCGGCGGCGATCGACCGCCCCCGCGCCGTGATCCGACCGTCGGCGTCAACCGCGCCCAGGGTCGCCAGGGTGTCCCGCGCCACCGTCATCGCGGCGGCCGGCGGCGCGTCGGGCAACGCGAGCCCGACACCGTCCGGGGCGCCCCAGGCGGCCAACTCCAACGCGAAACCGGTCAGGTCGGCGGTGGCGATCTCCGGCTCGGCGCGGGCGGGCAGCCGCTCGTGGGTCGCCGCCGACCAGCAGCGGTAGACGTACCCGGGGGCCTCCCGGCCGGCCCGGCCGGCCCGCTGGGTGGCGGCGGCGCGGGAGACCGGCACGGTGACCAGCGCGCCCAACCCACGGGCCAGGTCGATCCGGGGCACCCGGGACAGTCCGGCGTCCACCACGATCCGCACGCCGGGGACGGTCAGACTGGTCTCGGCCAGCGCGGTGGCCAGCACCACCCGCCGTCGGTCCGCGCGACGCAGCGCGGCGTCCTGCTCGGTGCCGCGTTGACGGCCGTGCAGCGGCAGCAGCGCGACCGCGTCCCTCAGGTCCGCCAGCCGACCGGTGACCGCCGCGATCTCGCCGGCCCCGGGCAGGAAGACCAGCACGTCGCCGTCGTGCTCGCGCAGCGCCCGCCGCACGGTGGCGGCCACGTGGTCGAGCAGGGCCCGGTCCACCGGCCCGGCCCCGGGCGGGGCGATCGGGCGTGCCGGGGGCACCCAGATCCGCTGCACCGGATGCAACGCCGAGTCGGCCCGGACCACCGGGGCCGGCGTGGTCCCGCCCAGCAGCGCGGCGAACCGGTCGGTGTCCGGGGTCGCCGACATCGCCAGCATCCACAGGTCCGGCCGGAGGGTAGCGCGCGCCTCCACGGTGAACGCCAGCGCGAGGTCGGCGTCGAGTTGGCGTTCGTGGCACTCGTCGAGCAGCACGGCACCCGTGCCGGGCAGCTCCGGGTCGTGGTGCAGCCGGCGGACCAGCAGGCCGGTGGTGACCACCTCGATCCGGGTGGCCGGGCCGACCCGGCGCTCGCCGCGCACCGCGTAGCCGACCCGCTCACCGACCCGCTCGCCGAGCAGCTCGGCCATCCGCCGGGCGGCGGCACGAGCCGCCACGCGGCGGGGTTGGGCGATCACCACCCGACCGGTCACCCGGTCGGCCACGGCCAGCGGCGCGAGGGTGGTCTTGCCGGTGCCCGGCGGGGCCACCAGCACACCGGCGCCGGCCGCGTCGAGTGCCGCGACCAGCGCCGGCAGCACCGGACGGACCGGCAGGTCAAGGGTTACGTCGGAGAGCACGGCCCAGTCTCGCACCGGGACGGGTGCGTCAGGAGTGACGGACCTCGCCGACGCCGAGCACGAAGGCCCGCCAAGCCGCCGCGCCGAAGGCGAGCACCGGGCCGGAGCGGTCCTTGCTGTCCCGGACGGCGACCTGACCGTCGACTGTCGCGACCTCCACGCAGTTGCCGTTGCCGCTGCTGCGCGTGCTGGTGCGCCAGTCCGCTCGGGTCAGGTCGTACGCCGTCATCCGCGGTACCTCTCGTCTGCGTCGGCGTGCCGCAGAAGCGGTCACGCAAAGTTACGAGAAGCCTGCTCAAGACGGGTCAACGACGCCGTCGGATCGAGCGCCATCCGGCACAGCTCCTCGTGCAGAAGGCTATACCCGAGCACATGATCGGCTTCCTCCAGAGCCAGCCCCATCGTGAGGTTATCCAGGTAAACCACGGAAGCGTCGGCGGCATCGGCGAAGTTGAGGATCACGTACGGGGTGCTCATGGCCGGATGCCCGCCGGCCGCGAATGGAAGTACCTGAATTGTCACGTTGGGTAGTTGCGCGATGCGACTCATGTGGACCAGCTGTTCGGCCATCACCGCGGTGCCGCCGACCGGGCGCAGGAGCACCGCCTCGTTGATGATCACCGACAGGTCGACCGGGTCCTCGCGGCGCAGCACCTCCTGCCGGCGCAATCGGGCGGCGATCTTGCGCTCCAGACCGTCCTCGCCGGCGGTGCGCCGGAAGATCTCCCGGGCGTACGCCTCGGTCTGCAACAGCCCGGGCACCGACTCGGCCTCGTACGTGCGCAGCGCCGCCGCCTCGGCCTCCAGCCCGACGTAGAACTCGAACCACTCCGGGAGCACGTCGCTGTAGTTCTGCCACCAGCCGCGTTGCTGTGCTCCTCGGGCGATCTCGATCAGCGCTTCGGCATCCGAACCGGTCACCTCGTACAGCGCGAGGGCGGCCCGGACATCGCGCGGTTTGATGCCGATCTGCGCGGTCTCGATCCGGGAGAGGTTGCTCTTCGACATGTCGAGTTGGCGGGCGGCCACATCGAGGGTCATGCCCGCGCGCTCCCGCAGTTGGCGGAGTTCCCGAGCGATGCGGCGTCGCCGCACGGTCGGGCTGGCGGCGGGTCGAATGGTGGGAGTGGCGGTCACCGTCCGAGTCTGCCACGACAAGATCCGCAGGTCGCGCCTGCACGGAGTGCAACTTTCAAATCTGGGAGTTGCGTTGCAGTAGCTGTCGGTGCATCCTTTCCCGGTCGCGATCACTGTGGACACACCTGTGCGGGAGGACCGTTGCTCATCGCCGACGAGTTCTTCCTGATCGCGCACAACGACAGTCGTGGCAAGGCCAAACTGCACCCGGCGGCGACCGGGCTCGGGCTCGCCGGCGGGCTCCTCGGCGAGCTGATCCTTTATGGACACATCACCGTGCTGGCCGGGCAGATCACGGTCATCGACCGGCGCCCGCCGGCCGACGCCCTGGCGCACACCGTGCTGGACCAGTTGGTCGGTGAGTCCCAGCACCAGGAGTTGCGCACCTGGCTGAGCTTCCTGGCGCAGAGCGCGACCACCTCGGTGGGGGAGCGGCTGGCCCGAGCCGGGGTGCTGCGCCGCCAGGAGAGCCGCCGGCTGCTGCGCACCACGGTCAGCTACCTGCCGATCGACCTCAACGCGGTGGCCTGGCCGGCCACCCGGCTGCGGGCCCTGCTGGACCGGCCGGACCCGCCGGGCGTGCCGGACGCCCTGCTGCTCGGCCTGGTCGTGGCCGCGGGGCTGACCCGCGAGGTGCTGTGGAGCGCCGGCCCCCGCGCGCACCACCGGCTGAACGTCCTCATCCCCGCGCTACCGGCCCCCCTCAAGGAACTCGTCGGGCACACCGAGGCCGCCGTCGGCGCCGCCGTGCTGCGCGGTATCCCCTGATCCCCCGGTAACCCCCAACCCTCCCCTCGTCAATCGGAGTAGTCGTATGCCCCCGACATCGACAGTCGACCGACCCAGCAACGTCTCCGAAGCCCTGGCCCGAGGCCGTCTCGGCATCCCCTCGGTGATCTTCTTCGTCCTCTCCGCCGCCGCGCCGTTGACCGTGGTGGCCGGCGTCGTCACCACCGGCTACGGCGTCATCGGGGTGACCGGAATCCCGCTGGCCTTCCTGCTGGTCGCCGCGGTGCTCGCGCTCTTCTCGGTGGGTTACGTGGCGATGTCCCGCCGGGTGGAGAACGCCGGGGCCTTCTACGCCTACATCTCCCGAGGGCTCGGCCGACCGGCCGGCGTGGGCGCCGCCTGGGTCGCGCTGATCGCGTACAACGCGCTGCAGGTCGGGCTGTACGGCACCATCGGTGTGGCGGCCGAGCCGGTGCTCGACCGGCTCTTCGGCGGGCACCCGCACTGGGCCGTTGTGGCGCTGGTGGCGTGGGCGTTGGTCGGCCTGCTCGGCCTGCTCCGGGTCGACCTCAACGGCATGGTCCTGGCCGCGCTGCTGGTCGCCGAGATCGTCGTGGTCCTCGTCTTCGACCTGGGACAGATCGGCAACCCGGCCGACGGTCAGGTCAGCTTCGCCTCGTTCTCGCCGGACAACCTCTTCGTGCCGGGTGTCGGCGCGGTGCTGGTGCTGGCCGTCCTCGGCTTCGTCGGCTTCGAGTCGGCGGTGGTCTTCAGTGAGGAGAGCAAGGACCCGAAGCGGACGGTGCCGCTGGCCACCTACCTCTCGGTGGCGATCATCGCCGGGCTGTACGCGCTGTCGTCCTGGACCATGACGGTCGCCGTCGGGCAGGACCAGATCGTCGCCGAGGCCGGCGAGCAGAGCGTCGGGCTGATCTTCAACCTGGCCGCCGCGCAGCTCGGCGACACCGCGGTCACCATCGGGCAGGTGCTCTTCCTGACCTCGGTGCTGGCCGCGATGATCTCGTTCCACAACACCACGGCCCGCTACACGTTCGCGCTCGGTCGGGAGCGGGTGCTGCCGGCGGTGTTCGGGCAGACCTCGGCCCGTAGCGGGGCGCCGCGGGCCGCCTCGGTGGCGCAGAGCGCTCTCGGCCTGCTGGTCATCCTGCTGTACGCGGTCAACGGATGGGATCCGGTGGTCCAGCTGTTCTTCTGGGTCGGCACCACCGGCGGCTTCGGCGTCCTGCTGCTGATCGCCACCACCTCGGTGGCGGTGATGGCCTACTTCGCCCGCTCCGCCGGTGGCGAGAATCTCTGGCGACGGGCCATCGCACCCGGCCTGGCCACCATCGCGCTCTTCGTGATCATCTGGTTGGCCGTGTCGAACTTCGCCAACCTGCTCGGCGTCGCGCCGGACTCGACGCTGCGCTGGGCGCTGCCGGCCGCGTACCCGGTGGCTGCCCTGCTGGGCATCGGCTGGGCCCTGCTGTTGCGCAGCAACCGTCCGGACACGTACGCCCGGATCGGCCTGGGTGCGGCGAGCGCCGCCGCCGTCGTGAAGCCGGAGGCACCGGCCGCCGTGGAGGTGACCCGATGAGCGTGGTCATCGAGCGGCTCGGGCCGGAGGAGACCACCCTCGTGGCGGGTCGGATCGCCGAGGCGTTCACCGCCCTGGAGGTGACGTACTGGTTGGTTCCGGACGCGAGCAAGCGGGAGGCCGTGCTGGCCGGGGACTTCGAGATTCTGGTCGAGCACGCGATGCGGCACGGGATGGTCCACGCCACCGCGGACCGAGCCTCGGTCGCGGTCTGGTTCCCGTCGGTCGGCGAGCCGGCGCCGCCGCCGGCGGACTACGACGCCCGACTGGCCGCCGCCTGTGGCGAGTGGACCGACCGGTTCCAGCACCTCGACGAGCTGTTCGCGGCGAACCACCCGCACCCGGACCACCACCACCTCGCGTTCCTGGCGACCCGGCCGGATCGGCAGGGGCAGGGGTTGGGTAGCGCGCTGATGCGGCACCACCACGCCTGGCTGGACGCCAACGGGATGCCGGCGTACCTGGAGGCGAGCAGCCCGCGCAGCCGGGACCTGTACGCGAAGCACGGCTACCTGGCCGGCGAGCCGTTCCGGGTGCCGGACGGCACGCCGTTCTGGCCGATGTGGCGGGAGCCGGTCGGCCACTGAGCCGGACGGGTCGCCGCGGCCAGCACGCACCGTGGCCGCGCTGTCACGCTCACGTGACAACGTGGACAGCGAGGAGGGCCGGGTCCACGGACCCGGCCCTCCACTCGTGAACTGGTCAGTACGTGCCGTCGAGCTGGCCGCGCAGCTTGGTCAACGCCCGGGTCAGCAGCCGCGAGACGTGCATCTGCGAGACACCGATCTGGTCGGCGATCTGCGACTGGGTCAGGTTGCCGTAGAAGCGCAGCGTGAGGATCTTCTGCTCGCGCTCGTCGAGGGTGGCCAGTGCCGGGCCGAGGGCGACCCGCAGCTCGGCCAGCTCGAACTCGCTGTCCTCGCCGCCGAGCATGTCGCCCAGCTCGGTGGCGCGCTCGCCGTCGCCGGTCGGGGTGGACAGCGACACGGCGTTGTACGCGCGGGCGCCCTCCAGGCCCTCCAGCACCTCTTCCTCGGTGAGCTTGAGGTGCGCGGCGATGTCGGCGACCGTCGGCGAGCGGCCGAGGGTCTGCAGGAGCGAGCTGTTGGCGTCGGAGATGGCCAGCCGCAGCTCCTGGAGCCGGCGGGGCACCCGGATGTCCCAGGTGCGGTCCCGGAAGTGCCGCTTGAGTTCGCCGATGATGGTGGGGATCGCGTAACCGGCGAAGTCGACACCGCGCTCGGGGTCGAACTTGTCGATGGCCTTGATCAGGCCGATGGCGGCGGTCTGCGCCAGGTCGTCGTTCGGCTCGCCGCGCCCGCTGTAGCGGTGGGCCAGGTGGTTGGCGAGCGGCAGCCAGGCCTCGATCGCCCGGTCCCGCAGGGCGGCGCGCGACGGGTGGTTGGCGGGCAGTGCGGCCATCGCGTTGAGCAGGTCGGCGGCGCTGTCGGTGAGAGCGCGCGGGTCGAGCTTGGTGGTGGCCTTGACGGCGGCGCTCGGCTGCTCGGTGATCGTTGGCGCGGTCATGGGTGGTCCTCCCTGCACCTCGTCCGCTGACGAAAAAGACGTGACGCTTTGGTTTAGCTTCCAATAGGCCGTTCGGGAGTCACCTTAACCTGATCGTCTCCCCGAAATCTAGCCGAAAGGTTGATGTACTTAAGGCGTGTTGAACCACAAAAGGGGTAAATGACGCGGAAGTTGGGGTGGCTGTGAGGATCCTTACCCGGTTTTCCGGCTGCGGGCCGCTGACCGGTCGTCCGACCGGTCCGGCTTGATCGGCCCCCCGGTCGCGTCGACTGGTCAACATGAAATCCGACAAGTCGCCAGGAGTGTCGACTATCCGTCCTTGTCCCGCTGGCGGGACCGGCCGTAGCGTCGCGTGTACACACCCGGTTCGGAGGCACCGTGCTCGATCCAGCCGCTCCCCAGCTCGTCGTGAACAGTCGCACCCTCTACTTCAGCTGGCTGCCGGCGGATCCTGACGCGGTCGCCGCACTGGTCCCTCCGGGGCTCTGCCCCCGCCCCGACCGGCAGGTCTTCCTCAACCAGTACATCGTCGACGACGAGACGCAGACCTCCGGCTTCGGCGCGTACTCGCTGACCTACCTCGGCGTCTCGCTGGTGGGCGTCGACGCGCCCGGCGGCCTCAACCCGGGTGGCTGGTGGACCCACTACGTGGCCTCCAGCCGGCGGGTCCGTGAGTACGCTGTCGCCCGCGGCGCCCCGGTGCTCGCCGGGCGCACCCGGATCGAGGTGACCGGCGAGGACCTGCTCTCCGAGACGGAGATCGACGGCACACCGTTGATCCGGGCCCGGTGTCGGGTGGGGGAGACCGGGCACGTGATCAGCAGCGGGCACCACCGCTACTTCACCCGGCGCGACGGCCAGCTGCTCAGCTCGGCCTACCCGTTCGTCGCCGAGCCGGTCGCCCCGTTCGAGATCGAGTCGGTCGAGTTCCTCCAGCCCGGCCACCCGATGTACGCGCTGCGTCCGGCGAACCCGCTGACCATCGTGTTCGGCTACTACTCACCGCGCTCGTCGTTCGCCTACCCCGGCGGGCTGAGCGTGCACGCGGTCGCCACGCCGGAGCCGGCCCGGCCGCTTCACCAGGTGCCGGCGAGTCTCGCCCGCAGCGGCCTGCCGTCCGGGTCGTAGACCAGCCGGTACACCGGCAGCGCCCAGGCCCGGGTGTACCACGGCAGCCGCTCGGGGCGGTGCGGGCGCAGCCGCCCGGGCGGCCGTTCTCCCACCTGGCCGTCGTCGTACCACTGCTGTAGCGCGTCCGCGGCTGCCGTGACGGCCGCGACGGCGTCCGCCGGCTCCAGCAGGTCGGCGTCGTCCGCGCCGTCCGGGTCACGGTCCAGGTGCTCGCGCCACAGCCGCAGTCGCAGGTCCCGGGCGAAGCTCCGCGCGCCGTCGCCCCGCCCCGCGGGGTCGGTGGGCTCCCGCTGGTCCGGGGTGTCGTCGAGCACCGCGCAGGACAACTCGCTGTCGTGGGTCCAGGATCGTCGATTGAAGTTGTCGCTGCCCACGCTGGCCCAGACGTCGTCGACCACACAGACCTTCGCGTGCACGTAGACCGGGTCGCCCGCGTGGTTCTCCACGTCGAACACGTGCACCCGGTCCGGTGCCGCCCGCTCACACAGCGACAGCGCCTGCTCGCGCCCGACCATGTTCGGCGGCAACGCCAGCTTGCCGTCCACGTCCGGGTGGCGGGGGACGACGGCGATCAGGTGCAGGTCCGGGTTCTCCCGCAGCGCGTGCGCGAACAGGTCCGCGACCTCGGCCGACCAGAGGTACTGATCCTCCAGGTAGATGAGTCGGCGGGCCCGGCGTACCGCCTTGGTGTAACCCCGGGCCACGGTCCGCTCGCCGTTCGGTGCGAACGAGTAGCGGGGACGGACGGCGGGATAGGTGCGCAGCACCTGGATCTGGTGCGGACCGCAGGCCGGCGGGTCGGCCGGTTGCTCGGGCAGCGGGTCGGGGCGCAGGTCCGAGGCGCGCAGTCGATCCCGCAGGTAGGCCATCGGGTTCTCCGAGTCCAGCGGCATCGGGTCGGTCCAGCGTTCCCGAAAGAGGGTGTCCAACGCGCCGACCACCGGACCGCGCACCGCGAGCTGCACGTCGTGCCAGGGCGGAGTGGGCCCGTACCGGGGGGACATCTGCACCGGCTGCGGGTCGCCGTGGTGCGCGGCGTCATCGCGGCGGCTGTGGCACAGGTCGATCCCGCCGGCGAAGGCGACGTCCCGCTCGGGCTCGCCCAGGTGCCGCAGCACCACGAGCTTCTGATGGTGCGAGCCACCGCGGCGGACCCGTTGGTCCAGCAGCACCTCCCCGCCGGCGGCCGAGATCGTCTCGCTGAGGTCGCGGTTCTCCGCCTCGCTGTAGGCCAGGACGTCGAGGTGCGAGCGCCAGATCAACCCCTTGACCACCACACCGCGCTGCGCGGCCTGCGCGAAGAGTTGGGCCACGGTCGGACCGTCCGGGCGCAGTCGCTGGTCCGGGTCACCCCGCCAGTCGGTGAAGAACAGGTGGTCGCCACGGCCCAGGGCCTCGACCTCCTCGACCAGTCGGTCGAAATACGCGGCGCCGTGAATCAACGGCTCGGCGAGGTTTCCCGTGGTCCATACGGGTATCCCAGAGACCGGGTTGGCGCGTTCCTCTGCGGTGAGAAACCAGTCCTGCAACGGCACCGTCCAGCCCCCCTGGAGGTCGGCAACGTCCTCACGGTAGGACCCCCGACGCGGGTCCGCACGCCAGGCCGACAGAGCAGTGACCTGGCCAACGCCATCGGAAGCGACGCGACAGAGCCGAGGAGGCCACACCATGCCCCGCGACACGACGAATCCCGTGACCGAGAACCGCGAGCCGGCGGTGGAGAGCGAACGGGGTGCGCTGGTAGCGGTGTTGGTGATGGTGATTCTGGGAGTCGCCGGGATTTTTGCGGTCTCCTGAGGCGGCGCCGACGCCCCCGGGTGAACCGGAGGCGTCGGCGCCGAGCTCAGCGGTCGACCGTGGTCAGGGCCGGGTGCCCTGGCCGCCGGTGTGCGGGAGCCGCTCGGTGGGGATGACGCCGAGGCGGCCGGCCTGGAAGTCCTCGAACGCCTTGAGTAGCTCGTCGCGGGTGTTCATCACGAACGGGCCGTACTGTGCCACCGGCTCCCGGATCGGCTGACCACCCATGATGTAGAGGTCCAGCGCCGGGGTGTTGCTGTCCTGGGTGGTGTCGGCGCTGAACCGCAGCGCGTCACCCGGGCCGTGCACCGCGAGCTGGCCGGTACGCACCGGCCGCCGGTCGGCGCCGACCGTGCCGCGACCGCCCAGCACGTACACCAGGGCGTTGAAGTCGGGCCGCCAGGGCAGGTCGACCTGCGCGCCCGGCTGCACGGTGACGTGGGTAATGGTGATCGGGGTGAAGGTCGAGCCCGGGCCACGGTGCCCGGCGACCTCACCGGCGATGACCCGGATCAGCGCGCCACCGTCGGGCGTGGTGAGCAGCGCCGACTCCCGACCCCGGATGTCCTGGTAGCGGGGCGGGTTCATCTTGGCCGAGCGGGGCAGGTTGACCCACAGTTGGGTGCCGTGGAAGAGCCCGCCGCTCACCACCAGGTGCTCCGGCGGCGCCTCGATGTGCAGCAGGCCGCTGCCGGCCGTCATCCACTGGGTGTCACCGTCGGTGATGGTGCCGCCACCGCCGTTGGAGTCCTGGTGGTCGAAGACGCCGTCGATGATGTACGTGACGGTCTCGAAGCCGCGGTGCGGGTGCCACGGGGTGCCCTTGGGCTCGCCCGGCGCGTAGTCCACCTCGCCCATCTGGTCGAGGTGGATGAACGGGTCCAGGTCGGTGGTCGACACCCCGGCGAAGGCGCGACGGACCGGGAAGCCCTCACCCTCGAAGCCGCTGGGCGCCGTGGTCACCGTGCGGACCGGGCGGATCGTGGTGGCCTCGTCGAGTCGAGGCAGGCGGGGCAGGACCAGAACGTTGTCGACGGTGATCGCGGGCATGTCGAGGGCTCCTAACGTGAGGCAGGGGTGGTCGAGCTGACCCGCGATGCCCGCAGGCGCTCGCCGAGCCGGTCGAAGACCCGGGTGAGGCAGGCGACCTCGGCGTCGTCGAGGTCGTCCATCAGGTGGGTGCGCACCGACGCCAGATGGTGGGGTGCGGCTTCCCGCAGGGCGAGCAGCCCGGCGGCGGTGAGGACCGCCTCGCTGCCGCGCCGGTCGTTTGGGCAGGGCTCCTTGCTGACCAGGCCACGACGCTGCATGGAGGAGACCTGGTAGGTGAGGCGGCTGGGCGAGAAGATCAACCTGCTGGCCAGCTCGCCCATCCGTAGCCGCTGGCCGGGTGCCTCGGAGAGCAGGACCAGCACGTGGTAGTCGGCGAAGCTGAGGTCGCTGTCGACCCGCAGGTCCTCTTCCAGCTGGGTGTAGAGACGCTGGCTGGCCTCGATGTAGGCGCGCCAGGCGGCCTCTCGGGTGCTGTCCAGGCTCTCGGTCATGCCGATGACGATAGCACTCTTTCAAAATTTAAATAATGCGGTTTAGCGTTGCCTGGGTCACCTTCTCGCGCTCTGGCGGTGGGATCGTGCAGCTTTGAAGAAAGTCCGCGCTAATCCGGCGGCGCGGGGGCCACAGGTTGTGCCAGACTCCGGCCTCGTGGAACACGTGGAACTCGCCGCCGGCGACCTGTTGCTGCGCCCCTGGCGAGACGAGGACGCCCCGGCGGTGCGCGACGCCCTCCGGGACCCGGCGATCGCCCAGTGGAACCCGCAGGGCGGCGGCCCGATCGACGACGAGGTCGCGCTGCTCTGGGTGCGCCGCCGGGCCGACTGGTCCACCGGCGGTCACGCCTCGATGGCGGTCACCGCGGCGGCCGACGGTGAACTGCTCGGCTCGGTGTCGCTGCACCGCATCCACGACGGCGACGCGTCCATCGGCTACTGGACGGTGCCCGCGGCGCGGGGCCGCCGGGTGGCGGTGCGCTCCGTCGTCCGGCTCACCGAGTGGGCGTTCGCGGACCTCGGGCTGCACCGGGTGGAGCTGTGTCACGCGGTGGCCAACCCGGCGTCCTGCCGGGTCGCCGATCGCGCCGGCTACCCGGCCGAGGGGACCCTGCGCGAGTCGTACCGGTACGGCGACGGCCGCCGCTACGACGAGCACCTGCACGCCCGCCTGGCCACCGACCGCTAGGGCCGAGGTCCGAACACGCTTCGGCCCCGGCCCCGCCGCTCGCCTCGAACCGTCACTCGGTGACCTTGCGGAGGAACGCCGCGAGGGCGGTCCTGACGCGGTCGATCCTCTGCGGCAGGGGCAGAGGCTCGGGCGCGGGGGGCCCGGCGTGCTTCTTCCCCCGCAGATACAGCGAGCAGGCCAGGTCGGAGCACAGGTACGTGCCCACGGAATCGCCCTGCCGCCCGCTCGGACCGGCCTTGGGGGCAGTCATCAACGAGACGCCACCGCCGAGGTGCGTGGTCAGGCAGAACGAGCACATGCTGTGCCGCACGCGCCCCGTCCGGTGCGCCGCGGCCCGCAGCACCACCCCGGCAAGCTTGCCGTCGGTCTCGGCGACCAGGTAGGCCCGCTGCGGCGCGGAGGGATCCCGCCAGCCGAGAAAGTCGAGGTCGTCCCAGGGTCGCATCTCAAGATCGTTCGGTACGGCCAGCCGCTTCGCCTCGCCCCGGCTGCAATTGACGAAGGACGCGCGGATGACGGATTCGGTCAGGGCCAACATAGGTAGTAGCCTAGCCTCACTAGGCAAATCATTAACGTAGCTAGGTTTGGAGTGTGGTGGATGGCACGCGCAGGGGTGACCGTCGAACGCCTGACGCTGGCCGCGGCCGAGCTGGCCGACGAGGTGGGCGTGGAGAACGTCACGGTCGCCGCGCTCGCACGCCAGTTCGGGGTGAAGGACGCCAGCCTGTACTTTCACCTCAGGAACGCGCACGACCTGCGGGTCAGGATCGCCCTGCTGGCGCTGGCGGAGCTGGCCGACCAGGTCGCCGCCGCGCTCGCCGGCCGCGCCGGCAAGGACGCGTTGGTGGCCTTCGCCAACGCGTACCGCGACTACGCGCGAGAGCACCCGGGCCGCTACGCCGCCATGCAGATCGACCTCGAGCCGGAGATCGCCGCCGCGAGCGCGGGCGTCCGGCACGCCGAGATGACCCGGGCCATCCTGCGCGGCTACCGGCTCTCCGAGCCCGACCAGACCGACGCGGTGCGGATGATGCACAGCACGTTCCACGGGTTCGTGAGCCTGGAGCGCAGCGGCGGCTTCCGGCACACCCCGCGCCCCACGGACGACTCGTGGTCGCGCACCCTCGACGCTCTCGACGCCGTCCTCACCAACTGGCCGTCGCGCTGAGCTGCCACAACGTCACGGCATAGGCTCGGTGCCGTGGATGATCTGGAGTTGGCCGACTGGCGGGAGCGGATCGCCCGGCTGTACCTGTCCGACGTCGACCTGGCCGGCTTCCGCGCCGGCCGCGACGAACTCTTCGCCACCCACCCGCAGAGCCCGATCCCCGTGGCGGAGCGGCCCGGCTTCGCCGGAGTGCGCTACTTCCCGCCCAATGCCGAGGCCGTGGTCGAAGCGCCCCTGCGTCCGGCCAGCGGCGAGCTGCGCATCGACACCGGGGGTCCGGACGGGGTGGTCGCGTACCGGAGGGTGGCGGTGGCCGAAACACCGTGGGGGTCGCTGACCCTGTGGTGGATCGAGGCGTACGGGGGCGGGCTCTTCGTTCCGCTGCGCGACGGCACCTGCGGGCGGGAGAGCTACGGCGGAGGCCGGTACCTCACCGACACGGTGAAAGGCACCTTCGGCCGGGGCGTCGAGCTGCTGCCCGGCGACCGGGTCCGGCTGGACGCCAACTACCTCTACAACCCGAGCTGCGCCTACGACGACCGCTGGGCCTGCCCCCTGGCACCACCGGAGAACCGGGTCGACGTCGAGATCCGTGCCGGCGAGCTGGCGTACCAGACCCACGACCACGGTTCTTGATCGACTGAATGTCGTGACCTCGCGTCGGCTTGACCTCAAGTCGCGTTCAACGCATACGGTCGGTCGATGGTAGCGGTTCGCGAGGAGGAGTCGTCTGATGACGGTCAGCTGGGCGTACATCTATGAGCACCCGGGCAGCGACCCCCTCGGTGACCGGGTCGTTCTGGACCGCGGCGGCCAACGCACCTATCTCGTGCCCGTGCCGGACCCGGCGATGGCCCCCGCCGTGGCGGTGGACCTGCTGGCCGAGGGGGTCGCGCTGATCGAGCTGTGCGGTGGGTTCGCGCTGGCGGCAGCGGCACGGGTGGCCGAGGCCGTCGGCGGGCGGGTGCCGGTCGGGCACGTCACGTTCGCGGTGGACTCGGTGCGCGGTGCCACGCGGTACGGCGAACTGTTCGAGGCTGACCCGTCCCCACCTGGTTGAACGACGAATCGGCCGCCCCGGCGTGCTGCCGGGACGGCCGTCGGTCATGGCTCAGCGGGCGTTCCCCGCCGAGCTGGACATCTGCATCCGGCCGAGCAGCTGTCGCGCCTGGTCGGCGAGCTGTGCGTCGACGGTGACCGCGTACTGGCCGGCGCGCAGTGAGCTGGCCGAGGTGAAGTCGCGCTGCCCGCCCGTCATCGCGTGCGCGACCGCGCCGAACACGGCACCCCAGATCGCACCGATGACCAGTCCGACCAGGATCACCGCCAGCCAGTTGCCGACGGTGAAGATGCCGAACAACAGGCCGATGAAGAGCCCGAACCAGGCGCCGGTGCCGGCGCCGAGCAGGCCGGCTCGACCGGTGGTCATTCGCCCGAGCACCGTCTCCACCAGGGTGAGGTTGGTGCCGACGATGGCGCTGTGCTCCACCGGGAAACGGTTGTCGGCCAGGTAGTCGACGACCCGCTGCGCGGTCGGATAGTCCGGGTACGAGCCGATCGTCACGGTCGGCGGGCCGGTCTCCGGACCGTGGCCGTCCCCGGCCGGTGTCGACAGGCGGCCGGCCGGCCCGGATGGAAGCAGGTCGCCACCCTGTGTGCCGGACCGCCAGGCGGCGGTCGGCCCCGAAGCTGACGTCATGAGCATCCTCCCTCGTCAGCTCCCCGCGTTCCCCTCCAGGCCGACCGGTAACCGGTGTCCGCCGTCGGGCAGGAGGGAATGGGCGCGGACTACCCGGGTAGCCAGTCAGGTGGAGAGCGGACAGATCAGCGACTACGGCTTCCTCGCCGACGGCCGCAGCGCGGCGCTGGTGGACGCCTCGGGCTCGGTGAACTGGTGGTGCCCGGGCCGCTTCGACGCCCCGTCGGTGTTCGGGCGGCTGCTCGACGACGGCGCCGGGCACTGGTCAATCCAGCCCGAGGGCGACTACCGCGTCGAACGCTGCTACCTCGACGAAACCCTGGTGCTGCGGACGGTCTTCCACACCGCGCAGGGGAAGGTCGCGCTGACCGACGCGCTCGCCTTGGAGCCCGGCTCACGCGGTCACGACATCGGACTGCACTCGCCGCAGGTGCTGGTCCGTTCGGTGGAAGGGCTGTCCGGCGCGGTGCCGATGCGGGTGCACTACCGGCCGCGCTTCGAGTACGGCCGCACCATCGCGTACCTGATCGAGCGGGAGGACATGCTGGAGGCCATCGCCGGGGCCGCCCGACTCACCCTGCGCGGCAGCATGCGGTTGACCGCCGGCGACGGCGAGGCCACCGGGACGTTCATCGCCCGCGCCGGCACGAAACACAACTTCACCCTCGGGTACGCCCCGACCTACGACGCCCCGCTGCCCGAGGTGCCGGACGCCGACCAGACCATCGCCGACACGGTGGCCGGCTGGCGGTCCTGGGCGGACGAGCACGAATACGACGGGCTCTACGCCGAGCAGGTGCGGCGCAGCCGGCTGGTGGTGCAGGGCATGACGTACCGGCCCAGCGGCGCGGTGGTGGCCTCGGTGACCACCTCGCTGCCGGAGAAACTTGGCGGGGACCGCAACTACGACTACCGCTACGTCTGGGTGCGCGACTTCAGCCTGACCCTGCGGGCGCTGTGGCGGACGGCGTGCCTGGACGAGGTGCAACGGCAGTTCGCCTGGTTGGGCCGGGCGATGGGCCGCATCGACGACAAGCCGGCGCCCATCATGTACGGGGTGCTGGGGGAGCGGGACCTCACCGAGCACCGCCTGGAACAGCTCGGTGGCTACCGTGGCAACCCACCGGTGGTGATCGGCAACAATGCCTGGCAGCAGCGGCAGACCGACATCTTCGGCGAGGCGATGGATGCCGCCTGGTTGAT
The DNA here is from genome assembly GCF_059358895.1 of Micromonospora sp. BQ32. NCBI lineage: Bacteria > Bacillati > Actinomycetota > Actinomycetes > Micromonosporales > Micromonosporaceae > Micromonospora > Micromonospora sp. BQ32. Next base: position 319,373 of record NZ_JCADBI010000003.1, read on the forward strand.
GCGCGACAAGTTGGAGCCGCTGGGCCCGGAGGTGCGCCACGTGCTGCGGGTGCTCGCCGACCAGGCCGAACGGGACTGGTCGTTGCCCGACGCGGGCATGTGGGAGGAGCGCGGCATCCAGCACCACCATGTGTCCTCGAAGGTGCAGTGCTGGGTCGCCCTGGACCGGGCGGTCCGCTTCGGTGACAAGCTCGGCGAGCCGCAGGACGTGGCCCGCTGGGCGGCTGCCCGCGACGCGGTGCGCGCGGAGGTGCTCGAGCGGGGCTGGAACGAACGGCTCCAGTCGTACACCGGTAGTTTCGAATCCGACGACCTGGACGCGTCGGTGCTGGTGATGCCGCTGGTCGGCTTCCTGCGGGCCGACGACCCGCGGATGCGTTCGACGACCCGCGCGGTGGAGCAGCGGCTCTCCCACGGCGGCCTGCTGCGGCGGTGGGACGGCGACCCGGCGGGGTTCCTGATCTGCTCGTTCTGGCTGGTCTGTTGCCTGGCGCTGGCCGGGGAGCGGGACCGGGCGCACGAGTTGTTCCGGGGGTTGGCGGAGCGGGTCAACGACCTCGGCCTGTTCGCCGAGCAGATCGACCCGCTGACCGGGGAGCAGCTGGGCAACTTTCCCCAGGCGTTCTCCCACATCGGCTTGATCAACGCCGCCGGTGTGCTGACCGACGTCGAGCGGGACCCGACGCTGCGTCAGTGCGGAATGCCTCCGGCGTACTTCTCTCCGGTGCGCCCCTGACCCGGACTTTCGCCCAGATCGTGACAACTTTCTATCTGCTGACGCGAAATTCTATCGCTTTCCAGTGAAAGACGTTAATGTCCGGGACACCCTGCGGTGCTCCTCCAGTCGGCGGGAGCGGCACCGAGATCCCCCGGACAGCTGGAGGTCTCGTGTCCCGCACACCGCGCCGACGTCTCGTCAGCGCCACCACCCTGCTCACCGTCCTGGTCGCCCTCTGCTTCGTGCCGCAGGCAAGCGCTCGCCCGGCCGCCGCGTCCCCGGCCCGGGCTGCCGCCCTGGCGCCACCCGCCACCATCGGTTTCGAGAAGGTCGCCCTCGACGGCGGTCTCTCCATGGGTGAACCGATCGAACTGGCCGTCGCCCCCGACGGCAAGGTCTTCTACATCAACCGGGGCACCAGCAGCGCCGGTGGCCAGGTCCGCCTCTACAACCCGGCGACGAGATCCACCACGGTGGCCCTGACCCTGGCGTTGGACGCCCGCTTCGAGGACGGCCTGATCGGCATCACCCTGCACCCGAGCTTCGCGAGCAACCGCTGGGTCTACCTCTTCTACTCGCCGAAGGTCACCCCACTGGTCAACCGGATCAGTCGGTTCACCTTCAACCCGTCCACCCTGCTGCTCGACCCGGCCAGCGAGGACGTGGTCATCGAGTGGCCCACCGAACGCGATCTCTGCTGCCACTCGGCCGGCTCGATGAGCTGGGACACCGCCGGCAACCTGTACTTCGCCGTCGGTGACAACACCAACTCCGGCGGCGACTCCGCCGGCATGGCCCCGATCGACGAGCGAACGAGCCGCAACGCGCAGTACGACGCCCAGCGCACCTCCGGCAACACCAACGACCTGCGCGGCAAGATCAACCGGATCCATCCGGAGAATGACGGCAGCTACACCATCCCCGCCGGCAATCTCTTCGCCGCCGGCACCGCGCGAACGCGCCCGGAGATCTACGTGATGGGCGTGCGCAACCCGTACCGGATCTGGGTGGACCGCAAGGCCAACAACACCCTCTACTGGGGTGAGGTCGGCCCGGATGCCGGCGCCGACCTCGCCAACCGCGGCCCGGCGGCGTACGACGAGTTCAACCGGGCCAATGGGCCCGGCAACTACGGCTGGCCGTACTGCGGTGGCCCCAACGTGGCCTACAACGACTGGGACTTCGCCACCGGCACGCCGCGCGGCTGGTTCCCCTGCGGCGGCTCGACCGGCCCGGTCAACAACTCACCCCGCAACACGGGAATCCAGCAGCTTCCGCCGACGAAACCGGCACTGGTCTGGGAGCAGCACGGCGGCAGTGAGGACTGGCCGGCGCTGGACAACCCGGGTGGGTGTGGGTCACCCAACCACGTCGAGGTCTACCACTACGACCCGAACCTCGTCTCGGACGTGAAGTGGCCGGCCTACTACGACAACAAGTGGCTGATCTCCGAGTACTGCCGCAACTGGATCAAGGAGGTCCAGTTCGACAACGGCAACCCCTCCACCGGCGCGCCGACCATCATCGAGCCGGTGCTCGCCGGCATGAAGCTCGTCCACCCGATCGATTGGCAGTTCGGCCCGGACGGCTCGCTCTACCTGCTGGAATACGGTAGCGGCTACTTCTCCGGCGCGGCCGACGCCGGCCTCTACAAAATCAACTATGTCCAGGGTGGCCGATCGCCGGTGGCCAAGGCCACCGCCAACCGGGACAACGGCCTGGCCCCCCTCTCGGTGACCTTCTCCAGCGCCGGCAGCTCGGATCCGGACGGCGACCCGCTGACGTACGCCTGGGACTTCACCAACAACGGCAGCACCGACTCGACCGCCGCGAACCCGTCCTTCACGTACTCCGCCAACGGCAGCTACAGCGCCCGGCTCACCGTCAACGACGGCACCGGTCGCAGCGCCACCACAGTGGTGTCGGTGGTGGTCGGCAACAACCGACCGACGGTCACGTTGACCGGGCTGCCCGCCGGCGGGCTCTTCGACTGGGGGCAGGACCTGACGGTGGGCGCCACCGCCAGTGACCCGCAGGACGGCACGCCCGCCTGCTCGGCGGTGGTCGTCCGGGCCGCGCTGGGCCACCAGGAGCACGCCCACGAGGAGGGGGAGGGAACCGGCTGCGGCGCGACCTTCAACACCGGCCCGGTGCACGCCGGCCCCGACTCGGTGCTGTTCTTCGTCCTGCGGGGCAGCTACACCGACCGCGGCGCGACCGGCTCGGCCGTGCTCACCGGTGAGCAGGAGATCAGCCTCTACCCGAAACAGTGGCAGGCCGAGCACTTCATCCAGCTCAACGGCCCCAAGGTGATCGACCAGGCGGCTGCCGAGGGCGGCAAGCGGCTCGGCGACGTCCAGAACGGCGAGAGCGTCCGGCACCACGCGGTGAGCCTCAAGGGGATCACCGGCGTCCGGGCCCGGGTCTCCTCCGGCGGCCCCGGGGGCACCCTCTCCTTCCGGTACGACTCACCGACCGGCACCGAGGTCGCCCGGATCGCGGTGCCCAACACCGGCGGCTGGGACAACTACACCGAGCTGAGCGCCACGGTGACCAGGCCCGACGACGGCACCCACGACCTCTACCTGGTCGCCACCGGCGGCAGCGGGGCGCTGCTGGACGTGGACAGCTACACCTTCACCGGTCCCGGCGTCGGCACCGGCGGGCCGCGCACCGGTGAGGTCAAGGCCCTCGGCAAGTGCGCGGACATCGCCTCCAGTCAGACCGCGAACGGCACCAAGGTGCAGACCTGGACCTGCAACGGCACCGCCGCCCAGCGCTGGACCCTGCCCGGCGACGGCACGGTGCGCGGGCTCGCCAAGTGCCTGGACGTGAAGGCGAGCGGCACCACCGACGGCACCCTCGTTCAGCTCTACGACTGCAACGGCAGCGGGGCCCAGCAGTGGGCCGCCCAGCCGGACGGCAGCCTGCGCAACCCACAATCCGGGCGTTGCCTGGACATCCCCAACTCGGACCTCACCGACGGTCGGCAACTGCGGATCTGGACCTGCAACGGCACCGGGGCGCAACGCTGGACCCTGCCGTGACCGCCCCCTGACCGGCTCGGCACCCGTACCCGAGCGTCGTTGACGCACGGGGCCGGGCGGCGGAGGCGGAGCCCGGCCGTCCACCCACGTCCCCCGGGGTGGGCGGCCGGGACTCGGGGGGACAATGCCGGTATGCGGCTGGTGCTCACGGCGGACACCCACGTACCGAAGCGGGCCCGGGACCTGCCCGGGCCCCTCTGGGCGGCCATCGAGGCCGCCGACGTGGTGGTGCACGCCGGCGACTGGGTGGACGAAGCCCTGCTCGACGCGATGACCGCGCGGTCGCGCCGACTGATCGGGGTGTACGGCAACAACGACGGCCCGGCGCTGCGCGCCCGGCTACCGGAGGTGGCCCGGGTCGAGCTGGACGGCCTGCGGGTGGCGGTGGTGCACGAGACCGGGCCACGGACCGGCCGCGAGAAGCGGTGCGCGGCCCGCTTTCCCGACGTCGACCTGCTGGTCTTCGGGCATTCGCACATCCCCTGGGACACCGAGGCGCCCGGTGGGCTGCGCCTGCTCAACCCCGGCTCACCCACCGACCGCCGCTCCCAACCCCACGCCACCTACCTCACCGCCGAGCTGAACGCCGGCACCCTCACCAAGGTCCAGCTACACCGCCTACCCCGCCCCTAACCCTCCGCGCGCCCCGCGCCCCCGCGTGAGTGCGGGGGTGCAGGGGTGCGGGGTTACTGACCTCGGCCGGTCTTGGCCTGGAGTTCGTCGATGCGCTTGGACGCCTCGGCCTTGGTCAGGTCGTCCGGGAGGTCGGCGTGGGCCTCCCGGGCCAGCGTGCTCAGGTAGGACTCCTGAGCGGCGGTCGGCGGCTCGTCGCCGGTGACCCACTCGTCCGGATCCTTGATCGCGGCGTTCTGGTCGGCCTGCTCGGTGCGGCGGTCCGTCATCGTCATCACCCTTTCTTTCGAACAGGTGTGCCAGTACCCCGATCGCCGGTGGTTCATGCCCGAACGCCGCCACCTACGATCATCGGATGACGGTGGACCGGTCGGGTGTGGTGGTGGTCGGGGCGGGCATCGCCGGGGTGGCCTGTGCGATCGAGCTGACCCGGGCCGGGGTGCCGGTGCAGGTCCGGGAGCGGGGGCACGTCTGCGGTGGCCGGATGGCCAGCAAACGCTTCCAGGGCCGGCCCGCGGACATCGGCGCCGCCTACTTCACCGCCACCGACCCGGACTTCGCCGCGCTGGTCGAGCAGTGGCGGGCCGCCGGGCTGGTCCGCGAGTGGACCGACACCTTCCAGGCGTACGACCGGAGCGGGAACCACGAGGTGCCCGGGCCGGTGCGGTTCGCCGCCCCCCGCGGGCTGCGCTCGTTGGTCGAGCACCTGGCCGGCGAGGTGCCGGTGACCGTCGACCGGCTGGTGCTCACCGTGGAGCCCGGCCCGGTCGTGGACGGGCAGCCCTGCGCGGCCGTCGCCCTGGCCATGCCGGGCCCACAGGCCGCCCTGCTGCTCGACCCGGCCCTGACCGACGCCACCCGGGTCGTGCAGGAACAGCGCTGGTCGCCGTCGCTGGCCGCGGTGCTGCGCTTCCCGACCCGTCGCTGGCCGGACTTCCGGGGCGCGTTCGTCAACGAGCACCCGGTCCTCAACCTCGTCTGCGACGACGGTGACCGGCGCGGGGACGGCGCGCCGGTGCTGGTCGCGCACACCGTGCCGGAGTTCGCGGCCGGGCACCTGGCCCAACCCACCGGGGCCGGCCCGGCGATCGAGCAGGCCGTCCGGGATCTGCTCGGGCTGCCCGAGCAGGCCGTCGACGTGCACGTGCACCGCTGGACGTACGCGAAGCCGACCAGCGACACCGGCGGCGCCACCCACCGCCTCGACGCCGACGGAATCGGCCTGGCCGGCGACGCGTTCGGCAAGCCCCGGGTGCAGAGCGCCTGGCGCTCCGGCCGGGACCTGGGCCGCGCGCTGGCCGCCCGGCTGGCCTAAGCCGTCTGCTCAGGCGTGCCCGGCTGCCGCGACGGGTCGGGCGTCGGCGTCCCGCTCGGCCGGGTCGGAGGTCCGCTCGCCCTCCCGGTCCAGCAGCTGCATGACCGGGGTCGCCGTGATGCCGTGCACCACCACGGAGACGAGCACCACCAGCCCGACGGTCGCCCAGAGCAACTCGGCCTGCGGGAAGTCGGCCTTCGTGGTGGCGTACGCGAGGTAGTAGAACGAGCCGACACCGCGAATGCCGAACAACGAGATGACCCAGTGCTCGGCCGGGCGTCCCGGGGCGCCGCGCAGCGACAACCAGCCGATCAGCGGCCGTACCAGGAACACCAGCGCCAGCCCGACCGCGGCCGCCGGCCAGGTCAGCGGACCCAGCAGGCCACCCACGATCGCGCCGCCGAGCAGCAGCAACAGCACCAGGGTGAGCAGCCGTTCGACCTGCTCGGCGAAGTCGTGCAGCACCGAGTGGAACTCGTGGGTCCGCTCGGCGGACCGGATGGCCCGGGCGGCCACGAACACCGCCAGGAAGCCGTACCCACCGACCACTTCCACCAGCCCATACGCCAGGAAGGTGGCGGCCAGGGCCAGGAAGCCCTCGGCGTGCCGGGCCAGCCGCAGCTGGCTGGGCGCGCGGAAGAACAGCTTGCCGAGCAGCCAGCCGATGAGCAGGCCACCGCCGACGCCGACGCTGATCTTCCAGAGCACGTCCACGGTGAACCACTCGGCCAACCAGTCGCCTGGGGCGAGGCTGGTCGAGGCGATGGCGATGGCGGCGTAGACGAACGGAAACGCCAGCCCGTCGTTGAGGCCCGCCTCGGAGGTCAACGCGAAGCGGACCTCGTCCTCGGAATCCTCCACGTCGGTCGGCTCGCCGACCTGCACGTCGGCGGCGAGCACCGGATCGGTGGGCGCCAGCGCGGCGCCCAACAACAGCGCGGCGGCCGGCACCAGCCCCGCCCACCACCAGCCGAGCAGGGCCACCGCCGCGATGCACAGGGGCATCGCGATCGCCAGCAGCCGCCAGGTGGACGACCACCGCCGCCAACTCAACGGCCGGTCGATCTTCAGCCCGGCGCCCATCAGCGCGACGATCACCCCGATCTCGGTGAGGTGGGTGGTCAGCTCCGGGTGGGCCAGGGGGTCCGGTGACGGCAGCCCGACCGGCAGCAGGAACACCAGCATGCCGAGGGCGAGAAAGGCGATCGGCATGGACAGCGGGCGCCGCTCCAGCACCCGCGGCAGGATGCCCGCGAGCAGAGCGCCCAACCCCACCAGCGCGAACGCCACATCTACCGGCTCCACGGCACCACCCTTCTGCCCGCACCCGCGAGCGCGGGCAGGTGGTGACAGTCCTTGCCCCGCAAGGGCTCCGGCTATGCGCGTCCGCGCCGGTGGACCGGAATGATCCTCACCGGTGCCGGGTCAGCGGCGAGTCCGCCAACTCGTGCAACAGCGCGGCCGGGTCGTCGTACACCGCCACGGCACCCGCGCCGGCGAGCTCGCCGCGGCTGGTGCCACCGCAGGTCAGGCCCACACAGGGAATGTTCAACTTCCCGGCCGCGACGACGTCCCACACCGAGTCGCCGACGAAGACCACCCGCTCGGCGGGCAACCCGGACTGCTCAAGCGCCGCGACCAGGATGTCCGGTGCCGGCTTGCTCTGCTGGGCGTCCTGCGAGGAGGTGATCGTGTCGATCACGTCATCGGCGGCCAGCGCCCGGCGCAGCGCGCCCACCTCGGGTTCCGAGGCGGAGGTGGCGAGCACCACCCGCAGCCCCCGCTCGGCGCAGGCGCGCAGCAGGTCGGCCGCCCGGGGCAGCGGCGTGAGTCGTTCCCAGTACTCGGCGTAGAGGGTGTCGTGCGCGTCGCGCAGCTTCGAGTCGGCGTCGCGGTCCCGCTCCGGGCCGAGGAGATGGTCCAGGAGTTTGTCCGACCCCATCCCGATCGAACGGTGCACCACCGCCATCGGCACCGGCTGGTCGGTCTGCCGCAACGCCTCCCACCAGCTCACGGTGTGCAGGTACGTGGTGTCGACCAGGGTGCCGTCGATATCGAAGAGGACCCCGGCGGGCCGGTCGGTACGCATGGGCGTCCTCCTACCCTCGAGCGTCTCAGGGATGCGCGGCTGGCGGGGTGAGGATCTCGAACCAGACGGTGGAGCCGCGGACCGACGGGTCGGTGCCCCAGGCGTCGCTGAGCTCCTCGATCAGGCCGAGACCGCGCCCGCGACTGCTCAACGTGTCGGTACGGGCCCGGGTCACGGTGCCCCGGGTGCCGGAATCCGCGACCGAGACGAGCAGCCGCTCCGCGCTGAGGTCGATCTCCACCCGGGCGGCCGTGCCGGCGTGCAGCAACGCGTTGGTGGTCAGCTCGCTGGTGCAGAGCACCGCCGCCCCGATCACCGACTCGGCCACCTGCCACTCGGTGAGCTGGCCGGTCAGCCAGTGCCGGACCCGGCTGGGCGCGGTCGGCTCCGCGGGCACCTCCATGCTCGCCGAACGACTCGGCTTGAGCGCGTGCTCGACCGCCAGCACGGCCACGTCGTCCTCGGTGCCGCCCGGGACCGCCGCGGTGGCCACCGCGCAGAGCGCGCGTGGGTCACCACTGCCGGCCTTGGCGATGGCGTCGCTCAGAGTGGCCAGCCCGGCGCTCAGGCTCTGCCGGCGACGCTCCACCACCCCGTCGCTGAACAGCAGCAGGGTGTCACCGGGACGGAACGCGACAGTCGTGGTGCCCGGCCGACCGCCCAGCCCCAGCGGCGGCCCGGCCGGGACGTCGACGTACTCGGCGTGGAACCGACCACCCGGGTCGACCCGGCGGATCAACGGCGCGGGGTGACCGGCGCTGGACAGGGTCAGCTCCCGCCGCTCCGCGTCGATCACCCCGAACGCCACGGTGACGAACAGCTCGTGGGTGCCGGCCTCCACGCCGAGGCTGGTCACCAGCCGGTCCAGGCCGGCCAGGACCGCGTCGGGCGTCGGGTCGGCCAGCGCCAGGGCGCGCAGCGCGGCCCGGACCTGCCCCATCCGCGCGGCGGCCTGCACGTCGTGCCCGGCCACGTCGCCCAGCACCACGCCGAGCGAGCCGTTGGGCAGCAGGAACGCGTCGTAGAAGTCGCCGCCGGCCGCGTTGCCGTCGACGCCCGGGTCGTAGCGGGCCGCGATCCGCAACCGGGGCAGATCCGGCAGGTGCTCCGGCAACATGCTGCGTTGCAACAACTGGGCCGTGCCGTGCTGGGTCTCGAACCGGCGGGCCCGTTCCGCGGCCTGACCGATCAGCTCGGCCGAGGCGGCCAGCAGCGCCCGCTCGGCGGGTGACCAGGTGTGCGGGACCTGGTAGCCGACCGCCAGCCCACCGCGCACCACCGAGGTACCCAGCGGCAGGGCCGCCATCGCGCGGATCTTCTGGTCGTGGCGGTCGACGGCGGTGTCCCGCAGCGGTTGCCCGTCCCGGGTGAACGACGGGCCGCCGGAGCGGGCCGCCTGCACCACGGGGGCCGACCAGTCCGCCGCGGCGCGCCGCCAGAGTGGGGGCAGCCGCTCGTCGGCCTCGTCCAGCAACTCGCCACGGACCCGACGCACCATGCGCCAGCCGCCGCCGCCCTCGTCGACCGCGAACGACGCCTGGTCGGGGTCGAACGTGGTGATCGCGTACCGCAGCGCCACCCGGGCCACGTCGTCGAGGGTGAGGGTGCCGGCGAGCGCCGCGGCCACCTCGCTGAGGCTCTGCAACTGCTCGGTGACGTGGGTGGTCTCGGCCGCGACCGTCAACACGCCGACGATCTGCCCGGCGCTGTCGCGCACCGGCGAGTAGCCGCGGGTGAAGACCGCCTGCTCCACGGTCGCGGAGTGCCCACGGACCAGCGGCAGGGTGGACTCCTTCTCCAGGAAGGGCACGCCCTGCCGGTAGCTGCGCTCGATCACCGCCCCGACACCGGGCAGCGCCCAGATCTCCGCGAACACCTCGGCGGCCGGTCGGCCGAGGGCGCTCGGGTGCTTGGTGCCCAGCAGCTCGGCGTAGCCGCCGTTGTAGAGCAGGACGAGGTCGTCGCCGTAGGCCAGGGCCATCGGCATCGGCGAGGCGAGGATCAGCTGCACCACGGCCCGCAACGCGACGTCCCAGTCCTCGGGTGGGCCCAGCGGGGTGTTGGCCCAGTCGTGGGCGAGCACGCCGACGGCCGGATCGGACCCCGTGGGTGCGCCCGGGCCCGGAGTTGCTGGCGTGGGGATCCGCCCGACCGTTCCTGGCATGTTCGCAGCCTAGTCGGCCGACCGGAAAAGGCATCCGACCACGGCGGCGGGCCGTCGCCGCGTCCGTCGCGGTGGCCGTTCGGGCAGTTCAGGGCCCCTGTCCGGAGGTCTGTCGCAAAAAACGCCGCGCGCTGCGCGGACTGCCGGACCGGTAGCCGGGTATGCGCCCGGCGCAGTCCATGCGACAGGAGGGACATCATGCTGAAAACCCTCGCGGTCCGGCAGGCCGACATCGGCGATGCCATCGCCGACACCTGGAGGTCGGTGCTGCTCTTCATCCCGAAGGCAGTGGCCTTCATCGTCATCCTCGTGGTCGGCTGGCTGATCGCCAGAGCCGTCCTCAAGATCGTGGATACGGTGCTGGAACGGGTGCGTTTCGACCAGGCGGTCGAACGCGGTGGCATCAAACGGGCCCTGGAGAGAACGAAGTACGACGCCAGCGACATTCTGGCCAGACTGGCGTACTACGCCGTACTGCTGTTCACGCTGCAGTTCGCCTTCGGAGTCTGGGGGCCCAACGCGATCAGTGACCTGATCAGCGGCGTGGTGTCCTGGCTGCCGCGCGCGTTCATCGCGATCGTCATCGTGGTGGTGGCGGCCGCGATCGCCAACGCTGTGCGGGATCTGGTCACCGGGGCGCTGGGAGGGCTCTCGTACGGCAAGGTCCTGGCCGACCTGACGGCGATCTTCATCATCGCGCTCGGTGTGATCGCCGCCCTGAACCAGGTGGGTATCGCCACCACGGTGACCACTCCGGTGCTGATCGCGGTGCTCGCCACGGTGGCCGGCATCCTGATCGTCGGCGTCGGCGGTGGTCTCGTGAAGCCGATGCAGAAGCGCTGGGACGGCTGGCTGGACCGGGCTGCCCAGGAGGCCCGGGCGGTGCAGCAGCAGCGTCAGGCCACGTCGGCCGGGCGGAGTGACGTGGAGCGGCAGATGGCCGACCGCGGGGGTGACCGCACCCAGGCCATGCCTCGGGTGGACGAAGCCCAGCAGTACCGCTCGTAGCGGGCGTAACGGCACGACGGTGGGGAGGGTGTTCCGCGTCCGACGCGGGGTGCCCTCTCCGCGCGTGTCAGTCCCGGTCGAGTGCCCGAGCCAGCGCGCAGACCGCGAGCAGGCGGGTGAGCAGCCACTCCGGTTGGCTCCAGTCCACCGGCCCGCTGGGCGGCGTCCACCCGTGCTCCAGGGCGGCGGCGCGCACCCCGTCGGCGTAGCCGGCGAGCGCCGCGGCGGTCAACGGGGTGCGGTCCCCGTCGAGGCTGTCCCGGACGGCCGCCGCGTGCTGGTCGACCGAGGCCAGCAGCCCCGGTCGTGCGGCGGCGGCGGCGAGCCCGACAGTGCCCACGGAGACGGTGAGGGCGGCCAGGGTGGACCGCGCCGAGTCGACGGCGGTACGGGAGGCGACCCGGTTGAACGGCACACGCATGGTGACCGAGGCTAACCGACCGGTGACCACCCCGACCTCGGCCGCTCGGTGGATGTCGGCTGCGCCACTGGGCGATCGCCGCTGACCTGGGGGATTGATCCGGCACAGACGGGGCAGGAGAACCACCCAGGATGACGGCACGGAGGCACAGATGGGACAGCAGGAGGACGGGCCGGATGAGCGGCACCGGCGGCCGGACGGGGTCAGCGACGCGACGGTCGCCGCGCTCGGCAAGCTCAGCGAGGCGCTGGAGTGTGTGGAGCGGGCCCGGGGGCACCTCTACTCGATGCACCAGCTGATCGGGCATGCCGACCTGATGCTCGACGACGCGGTGGAGCAGTTTCGCGCCGCCGGACATCCGCACCTCGCCGACCGGATCGCCACGGAGCTGCGCGGCCGCAACGTCATCGCCGGACGGTGGACGTTCCAGATCGTCGAGGACTTCGACGACGGCTACCACGCGCTGTTCCGGAAGTTGGACCAGCAGGCCCGCGACGAGCTGGTGGGCGGACGGCGCCACCTCTACGAGGCGGAGATGAAGGAACGCCGCCGTAGCCGGGGCCGGCCGGGCCACGAGGCCCGGCCGGGCGGCCCTGGCTAGTCGCTTGTCGCGTCGGCCGGGCGTCGCCGTGCCGCGTCGTCGGCGATGATCACGGTGGCCACCATCAGCGCGACGCAGAGGCTGAACAGCCAGGACTCGTCGGTGACGAGCCAGGCGGACACGGGTGCCTGGAGCGCGGCGAGCAGGAAGCCGAGCCAGGCGAGCCGGCGCTGACGCGTGGAGAGGATTCCGGAGCCTTGATGCATCCCGAAATTCTTACGCGAACCGGCCGGCTTGCCGTCCTCCGATCGGCCGATTCTGGATGAGCTGTCCGTTTTCTCGACCGTCCGGACACGACTTCTTTGCGCACCGAGCGATCGGGTGCCGACGGCGCTAGGGTGCTGCTGCGGCAGGATGGTGCCTCGTGTCCACCCCGCCCGCGCGCCCCCGCTCCTCGCTGCTCCTGCTGGCCTACCTCGCGTTCGTCAGTCTCGGCCTGCCCGACGGCCTGCTCGGCGTCAGCTGGCCCTCGATCCGGGGCGACTTCGACGTACCGACCGAGGCGGTCGGGTGGGTGCTCACCGCCGGCACCGTCGGCTATCTCACCTCCAGCGTGCTGGCCGGTTTCACGCTGGCCCGGGTCGGCGTGGGCGCCCTGCTCGCCGGCAGCACCCTGCTGGCCAGCCTGGCGCTGACCGGCTACTCGGTGAGCCCGGTGCTGGCGGTGCTGGTGGGCTGTGCGCTGCTGCTCGGGCTGGGCTCCGGCGCGGTCGACTCCGGGCTCAACGCGTACGCCGCCGGGGCTCTCGGGCCCCGCCACATGAACTGGTTGCACGCCTTCTTCGGCCTCGCCGTGGCCATCGGTCCGCTGATCATGACCGGGGTGCTGAGCACCGGGCTGGGCTGGCGCTGGGGGTACGGCATCGTGGCCGCCGCCCAACTCGTCCTCGCCGCCGCGTTCGCGCTCACCGTGCGGGCCTGGCGCCGCGGAGTCCCGGCCGGCACCGAGGCGGGCGCCGCTGTCCAGGCCGGGCCCGCCGGCACGGGCACCGAACCGGCACCGGTCGTCCCGGTCCCGGTTCGGGACACGCTGCGGCTGCCGGCGGTCTGGTCGGGGACGCTCGCCTTCGTGCTGTATGTGGCGATCGAGGTGTCCGCGGGGCTGTGGGCGTTCCTGCTGCTGACCGAGGGACGTGGGCTCAGCGCGGCGCTGGCCGGCGGCTGCGTCTCCGCGTACTGGGGCAGTCTCTTCGTGGGTCGGGTCGTGCAGGGCCTGGTGGCCGAGCGCCTGGGGGCGGGGCTGGTGCTGCGCGTCAGCCTGGCCGGAATGGCCGTCGGCGCGGCGCTGATCGCCGTTCCCGGGCCGGCCGTCCTGGCGGTGCTCGGCCTGGTCGTCGTCGGGTTCGCCGCCGCGCCGGTGTTTCCGCTGCTCACCCTCACCACCGCCGAACGGGTCGGCGCGGCGCACGCGGACCGGGCCATCGGGCTGCAGATCGGCGCCGCCGGCGTCGGCGCGGCGCTCTTCCCGGCCGGACTGGGCGTGCTGATCGGCAACACCTCGGTGCAGGTGCTGGGCTCCGCCCTGCTGGCGCTCGCGCTGGCGCTGATCGCGCTCTACGAGTGGGGCGCGCACCGACCCGGCGCCGGGTCGCCCGCGCAGGCGGTGCCCAACCAGCCCGGAAGCGGCGAGGGTCAGACGTCCGGCCCGGTCCGACCGGTGGTGGACGGGCGGTAGGCGCGCTGCGGGTCGGTGGCCTCCCGGGTGTTGCCCTGGGTCGGCCCGTCGCGGTCCGCCGCAGCCGGCCCGTGCCCAAACGCGGCCTCCTCGCCGGCGTCGTTGCCCGTCACGTCGTCGGCCTGCCCGTCGAGGGTGGAGCCCGCCACGGCGCGCTCCAACTCCTCCAACGGCAACCGTTCCTCGTCCCGCCACACCCTGATGTTGTCGTCGGTCATGCCTTCAGCCGTACCCGGGCGCGATGATCGCAAACGGGCTCGGACACCGCGATGGCCGCCGGGATTCCGGCGGCCATCGCAGGTCACTGCTCGGGGTCACGGCTGCGGGCGGTCCACCTTTCCGCGCCACGCGCCGGTCTCCTGACCACGCCGCTCGATGTAGGTCTTGAACCGTTCCAGGTCGCCCTTGGCCCGTCGGTCGACGATGCCGAGCTTGTCGCCGGCCTGCTCGACGACACCGTGCGGCTCGAACTCGAGTTGCAGGGTGACCCGGGTCTTGTCCTGGTCCAGCCGGTGGAAGGTCACCACACCGGCCTGCTGGGTGCCGTCGGTCGAGCGCCAGGCGACCCGCTCGTCGGGGAGCTGTTCGGTGATCTCCGCGTCGAACTCACGCTTCACCCCGGCGATGTCCACCGTCCAGTGGGTCATCGTGTCGGAGAGCTGCCGGACCTCCTGCACCCCCTCCATGAACTGGGGGAACTCCTCGAACTGCGTCCACTGGTCGTACGCGGTGCGTACGGGCACGGAAACGTCAACGTGTTCGGTAACGCCACTCATCGGGGAACCTCCTTCAGTCGCGGGTGGGTTGGTGGATCGGGGGCGATCCGTCTCACCAGCGAGTTGTCTCGTTCTTGTTGCCGAGCGCGGCCCACACCTCGGAGACCGTCTGGTAGACGGTGCCCTCGGGCAGCCGTTCCAGCGCCGCCACGATGTCGTCCGGCGCCTCGTTCTCGCGGGCGCTGGCGATGAGCACCAGGCGGTCACCCGGCAGCGCGCTCATCGAGATGAACCGGCCGAGCCGGCTGCGCTGCTCGACGTCAGTGGAACTCATCCCCTTCGGGGCGCCGCTGCGCGTCTCGCCCGCCGGGGCGGTGGTCGCCTCTGGCTGGTCCTCACCGGCCGGTTCCGGAACCCGGAACTCGTCAACCCGAGAGCCACCGGTCCCCGGCCCCTGTACGAGGCCGCTGACCTCCTGACTCATCTGTTCGTCGATCCTCGGTCCGTGCTTGCTGTTGCCACGCTCCATGCCTTCTGCGCTACCCGGCACCCCGTTCGGTAAACCGGCACCGGGCCAGGAACCGGCCCTCGGCCGGGCGGCGAACCGGACACCGCGACCGAACGGGAGCTCAGTCGTCGGCGGGCTTGCGGGGCGGCAGCACCGGCTCCTCCGGGTCCGGCTCGCCGGCCTGCAACTGCCGCCCGCGCTGCACCTCGGCGTTGATCTGCACCCCCAGCATCAGCGCCGAGTTGGACAGGTAGAGCCAGACCAGGAACGCGATGGCCGCCCCGAGGCTGCCGTAGGTGGTGTCGTACGAGCCGAAGTTGGCCACGTAGAGGCCGAAGCCGAAGGAGGCCGCCGCCCAGGAGATCAGGGCCACCGCGCCGCCCGGGGTGAGCCAGCGGAACCGGGGCTGACGCACGTTCGGCGCGATCCAGAACAGCAGGGAAAGCAGCACCATCATGATCATGGCGAGGACCGGCCACTTCGCCACGCTCCACGTCGTGCGGGCCAGGCCGCCGGCGTTGATCAGGTCGCCGACCGCGTCGGTGACCGGCCCACTGACGATCAGGCCGAGGGCGACCACCGCGAGCAGCACCAGCGTGATCGCCGCCAGGCCGATCTGTAGCGGCCGAAGCTTCCAGACCGGGCGGCCCTCGGTCACCCCGTAGACGGCGTTCGAGGCCCGGGTGAACGCGCCGATGAAGCCCGACGCGGACCAGAGCGCGCCGAGCAGGCCGAAGCTCAGCAGCAGCTTGGGGTTGCTCTGCTCCAGCACCACGGACCGGATCACCCGGACCACGCCGCCCTCCTCGTCGGTCAGCACCGCCCCGGCGCCCACCTGGTTGGCCAGGTCGACCACGGTGTCGACGGTCTGCTCGCCGCTGGAGACCAGACCGACCAGCGCCACCACCACGATGGCGGACGGAAAGAGCGCCAGCACCCCGTAGTAGGTCAGCGCGGCGGCCCAGTCGGAGCAGTTGTCGGTGACGAAGTTCTGCACGCTGCGGACCAGCACCCCGCGCCAGGTCCGCCAGCTCAGCTGGCGCATCCTTCGGGGCATCCGGGCGCCCGGTGTGCCGTTGAGCGTCGTACCGGGCTCCGTGGTCGTCATGCCCGCTCCCTGCGCCCCGGCCGCCGGATGACCGGTCGTCCGGTCTGGCCTGGCCCGGCGGTACCCGGATGGTGAAATCGACAAACCCCACCGGCCCCGGGCCGGTGCCGCTAGGGTTTGCCGCCGCCGGACCGGGGAACGGTCACAGTGACCCTGTCGACACGGAGGAGGACGAGATGCCCGGGCGCGAAGACCTGCCCAGCACGCTGCGGCGCTCCCCGGAGAAGGCGCAGCGCACCTGGGAGAAGACACACGACTCGGCGGTCGAGACCTACGGCGAGGGGGAGCGGTCGCACCGCACCGCCTTCGCCGCGGTGAAGCACGAGTTCGAGAAGGTGGGCGACCACTGGGAGCCGAAGGGCCGCAAGGGCCCCAGCGACCAGCAGGCCGCCGGTGGTGGGCCGGAACGACGAGCCCCCACCGCGGGTGGCGTGGACGCCAACGCCACCAAGGACCACCTGATGTCGGTGGCCCGCAAACTCGACGTACCCGGCCGGTCCAGCATGACCAAGCCGGAGTTGGTCACGGCCATCGAGAAGGCCAACGACCGAGCCACCCGCAAGGCCCGCGGCGACTGACCGCCGCCGCACGGGAGCACAACCGACCCGGTACGGGCGGACGCGCCACCCCTGCGTCCGCCCGCACCGCCTCACCAGTGCCCGCCGCCCGGCGCCTCGATGTGCACCGCCTTCGTGGCGGTGAACTCGTCCAGCAGTTCCGGGCCGTACCCGAAGCCCTGCCCGCTGGCCCGGCGCGGATGCGCGGCGCCTCCCGGCGCACCCCCGAACACCGCGTTGACCTTGACCGTGCCCACCGGCAGCTCCCGCCAGGCCCGCTGCGCGTGACTCATCGACGGGGTCAACACGGTGGCGGCCAGCCCGTACGGGGAGTCCGCCGCGCAGCGCAGCGCCTCGTCGAACGAGTCGACGACCACCACCGGGGCGACCGGCCCGAAGGTCTCCTCCCGAACCAGCGTCATGTCGTGGCGGCAGTCCGTGACGACGGTGGCCGGATAGAACGCCCCCGGCCCGTCCGGGACCTCGCCGCCCACCACCACCCGGGCACCGTCGGCCACCGCGGCCGCCACCTGCCCGTGCACGTGGTCCCGGTGCCGCCGGTCCACCAGCGGGCCCAGCTCGGTGCCCGGGTCCCGGCCCGGCCCGACCCGCAGCGCCTCGGCGCGTCGTACCAGCGCGGCCACGAAGTCGTCGGCGACCTCCCGGTGCACGTAGAGCCGCTCCACCGCCACGCAGATCTGCCCGGCGTTGGCGAACGCGCCGAGCGCGGCCTGTTCCGCCGCCCACTCCGGGTCGACGCCCGCGTCGACGATCAACGGGTCACTGCCCCCGTTCTCCAGGAGCACCTTCGCGCCGGTGCGGGCCGCGGCGGCGGCGATCGCCCGCCCGGTCGCGGTGGAACCCACGTGCGCCACCACGTCGACCTCCTGCGCGGCCAGCGCCGCACCCACCTCCGGGCCGCCGGTGAGCAGCGACAACACCCCGGTCGGCAGCGCCTGGTCCAGCGCTCGGGCCAGCAGCCAACCCGTCGCCGGTGCCCGTTCGCTCGGCTTGTAGAGCACCACGTTTCCGGTCACCAGGGCCGCGCCGAGCAGCCCGCAGGAGACCGCCACCGGGTCGTTCCAGGGGGTGATCGCCGCGACCACCCCGCGTGGCTGCGGGGTCAGGAAGTCCAGCGCGTCGGTCTCACCGTTCAGCGTGCGCCCACCGCGCAGCGGTGCCAGCTCCGCATACTGTCGCAGGGTGCCGATCCCCGCCTCGACGCCGCCGCGCGCGTCCGCCAACGGCTTGCCCATCTCCGCGGTGACCGCCGCGGCCAACTCGTCGACGATCGCGGCCACCGCGTCCGCGGCCCGGTGCAGCGCCGCCGCCCGTTCGGCCGGCGCGGTCGCCGCCCACTGGGCCGCCGCGTTGCGGGCCGCCTGGGTCGCCTTGCCCACCTCGTCGGCCGTGGCCACCGGCACCGTGGTCACCGGCGTGTCGTCCGCCGGGTCACGCACGACCAGTTCGCCGCCGTCGCCGCCGGCACCCCACACCCCGCCCACCAACTGCGCAACCGTGTACATGCGGCGCTGGTTGCCCCGGCCCCGGCGAGGCAAACGCGTTTCGCCCGGTTGCGCGCCGGGTAGGCGGATCCGATGACAACCACCGCCGCGCAGAGCGCGGACGCGGTCATCGTCGGCGCCGGGCACAACGGCCTGGTGGCGGCCAACCTGCTGGTGGACGCCGGCTGGGACGTGGTGGTGCTGGAGGCGACGGCCGCGCCCGGCGGCGCGGTCCGCTCCGCCGAGGTCACCGCGCCGGGCTACCTGAGCGACCTCTACAGCTCGTTCTACCCCCTCGGGTACGCCTCGCCCGTGTTGGGCGGCCTGGACCTGGATCGGCACGGGTTGTCCTGGCGGCACTCGCCGGACGTGCTGGCGCACCTGCTGCCCGACGGCCGGGCCGCGGTGATCAATCGTGACCCGGACGTCACGGCCGCGTCGCTGGAGCAGTTCGCCCCGGGGGACGGCAAGCGTTGGCTCAACGCGTACACCGACTGGCTCGACGTGGCCGAGCCGATGCTGGACGCGATCACCTCGCCGTTCCCGCCGGTACGCGGAGGGCTGGGTCTGTTGCGTCGGTTGCGCGTCGCCGGCGCGCTGCGACTCGCGCGGCGGCTCGTCGTGCCGGTCCGCAAGCTCGGCGACGAACTCTTCGACGGTGCCGGCGGGCCGGCCCTGCTGGCCGGCTGCGCCCTGCACACCGACCTCTCCCCGGAGGAGGCCGGCTCCGGGGTGTACGGCTGGCTGCTGGCCATGCTCGGCCAACAGGTCGGCTGGCCGGTGCCCGACGGCGGCGCGCAGCGGATCACCAACGCGCTGGTGGATCGGCTACAGGGGCGCGGCGGGACGATCATCTACGGTGCCCGGGCCGACCGGGTGCTCACCGCCCGGGGCCGGGCGATGGGCGTGCGGACCGTCGGCGGCGCGCTCTGGCGGGCCCGGCGGGCGGTGCTCGCCGACGTCCCCGCGCCGGCGCTCTACCTCGACCTGGTCGGCGCGGCGGCACTGCCGTCCCGGATGGTGGAGGACCTGGCGCACTTCCGGTGGGACGGCTCGACGCTGAAGGTGGACTGGGCGCTCTCCGCGCCGGTGCCCTGGACGAACCGGCAGCTGGCCGGCGCCGGCACCGTGCACCTCGGCGCGGACCTCAACGGGCTCACGTACTACGCCGGCGAGCTGGCCCGCGGCGAGCTGCCCCGCGACCCGTTTCTGCTGGTCGGGCAGATGTCGGTGGCGGACCCGAGCCACTCCCCGCCGGGCACCGAGTCGCTCTGGTCGTACACCCACCTGCCGTTCCGGCGCAACTGGCGGGCCGAGGACGTCGCCGGGCACGTACAGCGGATGGAGGAGGTGCTGGAGGCGGCGGCCCCGGGTTTCCGGCAGCTGATCGTGGGCCGACACGTGGCCGGGCCGGCCGACCTGGAGAAGGGCAACCCGAGCCTGGTCGGCGGCGCGCTCGGCGGCGGGACCGCCGCCGCGTACCAGCAGCTCTTCCTGCGCCCGATTCCTGGCCTGGGCCGGGCGGACACCCCGGTGGACCGGCTCTTCCTGGCCAGCGCGTCGGCGCATCCCGGCGGCGGTGTGCACGGCGCGCCGGGCGCGAACGCGGCCCGCGCGGCGCTGGCCCGCGACCGCGCGCTCACCGGCCGCGCCTACGCCGCAGCCGTCGCCACCGCCCACCGCGCCATCTACCCCGACTGACCGCCCACCCTCGGCCCGTCGAGAGCCGGGGTGATCAAGAGGTTAGCGTCAGATTTTCCGGCGTCGGCGACGCAAACCTCTTGATCACCCCGGTGGGTGGGTGGGGCGGGGGTGGGTGGGGTTAGCGGGTTATGTTGCGGTGCTTGCTGCGCAGGCGGAACGGCATGAGCGCGCTCTCCACCTTGGTCGCGGTGGTCATCTTGGAGACGCCGTCACGCCGCTCCTCGAAGCGGATCGGCACCTCCAGGATGGTGTGCCCCAGCTTGGTGGCGAGGTAGTGCATCTCCACCTGGAAGCTGTAGCCGTTGGACTGCACCCGCTCCAGGTCGATGTCGCGCAGGGCTTCGGCCCGCCAGATCTTGAAGCCGGCGGTGAGGTCCCGGATCCGTACCCGCAGCAACGTGTGCACGTAGAGGTTCGCCCAGCCACTGAGCGCCCGGCGATAGAGCGGCCAGTTCTCGTCCAGCTCGCCGCCGGGCACGTACCGGGAACCGATCACCACGCTGGCCTGGGTGGAGAGCAGCGCGCCGAGCATCCCCGGCAGCGCCTCCGGCGGGTGCGAGAGGTCGGCGTCCATCTGCGCCACGTACTCGGCGCCGCCCTCGATCGCCCGACTCATCCCGTCCACGTACGCCCGGCCGAGGCCCTCCTTGCCGGCGCGGTGCACGACCTCGATCCGGTCGGGGTGCTCGATGGCCAGCTTGTCCGCCACCTCCCCGGTGCCGTCGGGGGAGTTGTCGTCGGCGACGAGGATGCGCAGCCCCGGCAGCGGCAGCGCGAGCAGCCGCTCGACCAACGCCGGGAGGTTGCCCGCCTCGTTGTACGTGGGCACGACGACGGTCAGGCGTGCGTCCCGCCACGGCGACGGCAACTGCACCGGCTTGATCATGTCGGTCATCCTCGGTTTGCGGACAAGGGTCATGGAAAGGGTATCCAGTGGCTGCATTCGGTCCGAGGGAGGCACCCCCCCTCCCGGGTGCTTCGTTCCGTCGCCGCCGGCCGGGCGCGCGCGCCGATGCCCTGATCAGTGCCGACGCTGGTGAGAGTTTGTGCTGGTCAGCGCCGCCGGCGAGCGACCGCGGTGAGGGCGAGCGCGGCAACGGAGAGCGCGACACCGGAGAGCGCCGGCTTGTGCGTGCCGACCCAGAGCGCCGCGGAACGGTCCCGCGCCTGTTCGCGGAACACCCCCGCCGCGCCCCGGTCCGTGTCCGCATCGCCGGGATGATCCAGATTGTCCCGCCAGGTGGCCGGATCGATCTCCTCACCGGTCTGCTGACTGTCGTAGCCGTCGCGGGCCAACTTCCGGTCCAGCAGGCCGGGAAACAGGACGTCGGCCACCCGGGCCCGCCAGGTCGGGCCGCCCACGTTCAGCTCCCTGGTGCCGCGGTCGGCGGCCCACACGATGGCCCGGGCGGCCAGCTCCGGAGTGAAGATCGGTGGCACCGGCTGCGGATGCCGGGGCAGCCGGGTACGGACCCAGGAGAACTGCGGCGTGTTGACGGCGGGCAGCTGCACCATGGACAGCTTCACCCCCGGGCAGTCGTGCAGCAGTTCGGCGCGCAGCGAGTCGTTGAACCCCTGGATGGCGTGCTTGCTCGCGCAGTACGCCGACTGCAGCGGGATCCCCCGGTAGGCCAACGCCGAGCCCACCTGCACGATCGTGCCCCGCCCGTGCGCCCGCATGTGCCGCAGCGCGGCGAGGGTGCCGTGCACCGTGCCCAGGTAGGTGACCTCGGTGACCCGCCGGAACTCACGCGCCGGAATCTCCCAGGCCGGCGCGAACACCGACGCCATCGCGTTGTTGACCCACACGTCGATGCCGCCCCAGCGGTGCACCACGTCGTCGGCGGCCTGCTGCACCGCGCCCGCGTCGGCCACGTCGACCCGGTACACCCGCACATCGGTCGCGCCGCGCAGTCGGCACTCCCGCTCGGCGGCGAGCAGACCCGCCTCGCCCCGCGCCAGCAGCGCCAGCCGGGCGCCGCGCGCCGCGTACGCGTGGGCGACGGCCCGGCCGACGCCGGCGCTCGCGCCGGTCACCACCACCGTCTGGGTCACGACGCTGCCTTCTGACGGGTGGCGATGTCGGAGAGCCGGTCCAGCGTCTCCCGGTTCCGCAGATGCAGCACCAGATCGTTGAGCTTGTTGTGCACCCACCGCAGCGGGCCGGCGGCGAAGTCCTCCCCGATGCGCACCCGGGTGGCGCCCTCGCCGACCGGTTCCAGGGTGAAGGCCACGATCGCCTCGCCCGCCGGCCAGAGCCCGGCCTTGAGCACGAGCCGGTGCGGCGGCTCGCAGACCAGCACCGTCGAGGCGTCCTGCAAGGAGAGCGGCCAGGGCCCGGCACGGTGGTGCAGTTGGCTGCCCACCCGGGGCCAGGCGTCGTCCACGTCCCGCATGTGCGTCGTGCCGACCACCCAGTCGCTGTACGTCCATCCGTCCGCGAGCACGTCGAACACCTGCTGCGGGGAAGCCTCGATCACTTTCTCCACAATCGCCACGGGGATCCCATACCCGGAGCACGGCACGGGCTAACAGCCGCCGGGGTTAGCTTCTCCGGCGCGGCGGGTAAGGCCGACCCGGGGCATCGCTGGCGGCGCTGGCCCACCGCCTCGACGACGACGTTTACTCCTCGGGGCGCAGGGAACCCGCCGGCTGTGCGACAGGACCAGGAGGATCCGTATCAGCGCAGGTCAGCCCAGGTGTACGCCGCTGCTGACCGCGCCGGTTCCGGGTCTGTCGCAAGCCCCCGCCCCGTCCTGTACGACGCGGTGCTACTGGACCGCGACGGCACCCTGATCGAAGACGTGCCGTACAACGGCGACCCGGAGAAGGTGCGGCCGGTGCCGGGCGCGCGGGCGGCGCTGGACCGGCTGCGGGCGGCCGGGCTGCGGCTGGCGGTCGTCACGAACCAGTCGGGCCTGGCCCGGGGCTACTTCACCGGTGAGCAGATGCGGGCGGTGCACGCCCGCGTCGAGGAGCTGCTGGGCCGATTCGACGCGTGGCTGGTCTGCCCGCACGACGACGCCGACGGTTGTGACTGCCGCAAGCCGGCGCCCGGTCTGGTGCACGCCGCCGCCCGCGAGCTGGGCACGAGCGCGTCCCGGTGCGTGCTGGTGGGCGACATCGGCCGGGACATCGGCGCCGCGCTGGCCGCCGGGGCCGCCGGGGTGCTGGTGCCCACCCCGGTGACCCGGCCGGAGGAGGTCGCCGCCGCCGGGTGGGTGGCCACCGACCTGCCGGCGGCGGTGGCGGAGATCCTGCGCCGCCTACAGGCCGTGCAGCCCTCGGCCCCGCCCACCGAACCGGTACGGACGGCGCTGGTGGTCCGCTCGGACTCGGCGGGTGACGTGCTGGTCACCGGCCCGGCGATCCGCGCCGTCGCGGCCGGAGCGGAGCGGGTGGTGCTGCTGTGCGGGCCGCGCGGTCGGGCCGCCGCCGACCTGTTGCCCGGCGTCGACGAGATCATCGAACATCCGCTGCCGTGGATCGACCCCACACCGGGGCCGGTCGACCCGGCGGCCATCCGGAGCCTGACCGCGCGGCTGGGCGCGGTCGGCGCGGACCAGGCGCTGGTGTTCACCTCGTTCCACCAGTCCGCCCTGCCGTTGGCCCTGCTGTTGCGGATGGCCGGGATCGACCGGGTCGCGGCGATCAGCGACGACTATCCGGGCTCCCTGCTGGACATTCGGCACCGGGTGCCGGTCGGTGTCCCCGAACCCGAACGTGCGCTCTCCCTGGCTGCCGCCGCCGGCCACCGGCTGCCCGACGGCGACGAACCGGTCCTGCGGCTCCGCCGAGACGCCGTGCCACCGCGACCGGCCGACCTCGGCGACCCGGGGTACGTGGTGCTGCACCCCGGTTCGGCCGCGTCGAGCCGGGCCTGCCCACCCGAGGTGGCGACCCGGATCGTCGGGGCGCTGACCGACGCCGGGCACCGGGTGCTGGTCACCGGCGGCCCGGACGAGCGGGCGGTCACCGCCCGGGTCGCCGCGGCCGGCGGCACCGACCTGGGCGGCCGCACCGACCTGGCCGGGCTGGCCGCGATCGTCGCGGACGCCGGCGCGGTCGTGGTCGGCAACACCGGGCCCGCGCACCTGGCGGCCGCCGCCGGCGTGCCCGTGGTGAGTCTCTTCGCGCCGACCGTCCCGTTCGGCCAGTGGGGGCCCTACCGGGTGCCCACCGTCCGGCTCGGAGACGCCACCGCGCCCTGCCGGGACACCCGGGCGGCCAGCTGCCCGGTCCCCGGGCACCCCTGCCTCAGCGGCGTCGACCCGGACGAGGTGGTCGACGCGCTGCGGACGCTTGCCGTCAGTGGTGGTGGCGGCCGATGAACATCCTGCTCTGGCACGTGCACGGCTCCTGGACCACGTCGTTCGTGCACGGCAGCCACCGCTACCTGATTCCCACCACCCCGGACCGCGGCCCCTACGGCCTCGGCCGGGCCCGCACCTACCCGTGGCCGGACAGCGCGGTCGAGGTCACCCCGGACGAGCTGCCGGGCGCCGACATCGACCTGGTCATCCTGCAACGCCCCGACGAGATCGACCGGGCCGAGCAGTGGCTTCGCCGCCGCCCCGGCCGGGACCTCCCCGCGATCTACGTCGAACACAACACCCCGAAGGGCGACGTGCCCAACACCCGACACCCGATGGCCGACCGCGACGACCTGCTCATCGCCCACGTCACCGGGTTCAACCAGATCTTCTGGGACACCGGCACCGCCCGCACCACAGTGGTCGACCACGGCATCGTCGCCCCCTCCGCGACCTACACCGGCGAGCTGGACCGGCTCGCCGTGGTGATCAACGAGCCGGTACGGCGAGGTCGGGTCACCGGCACCGACCTGCTGCCCCAGTTCGCCGAGATCGCGCCGCTGGACGTGTTCGGCATGGGTGTCGCCGGGTTGGCCGACCACCTCGGGCTGCCCGCCGACCGGCTGACCAGCCACGACGACGTGCCCCAGGACCGGATGCACGCCGAACTGGCCCGCCGGCGGGCGTACCTGCACCTGTGCCGGTGGACCTCCCTCGGGCTCAGCCTCATCGAGGCGATGGCGATCGGCATGCCGGTCGTCGCGCTCGCCACCACCGAGGCGGTGATGGCGGTGCCCCCGGCGGCGGGGGCGCTCGCCACCCGGACCGACACCCTGCTCGACGCCGCCCGCCGGTTCATCACCGAACCGGCGACCGCGCGTCAGGCCGGAGCGGCGGCGCGAACCGCCGCGCGCGACAGGTACGGCCTCGACCGTTTCCTCGCTGACTGGGACCGGCTGCTGGAGGAGGAAGTATGCGGATCGCGATGATCTCGGAGCACGCCAGCCCGCTCGCCGTCCTCGGAGGGGAGGATGCCGGCGGCCAGAACACGCACGTCGCGGAGCTGTCCGCCGCGCTCGCCGCCGCCGGGCACGAGGTGCGGGTCTACACCCGCCGCGACGCGCCCGACCTGCCGGTGACCGTCCGCAGCCCGGACGGGTACGACGTGGTGCACGTGCCGGCCGGCCCGGCCGAGCCGGTGGCCAAGGACGCGCTGCTGCCGCACATGCGAAAGTTCAGTGACTGGCTGATCGAGCGCTGGCGCGGCGGCGACTGGGTGCCCGAGGTGATCCACGCGCACTTCTGGATGAGCGGCCTGGCCGGGCTGACCGCCGGCCGGCAGACCGGGGTGCCGGTGGTGCAGACGTACCACGCGCTGGGCACGGTGAAGCGCCGCTACCAGGGTGTGCAGGACACCAGCCCGGCCCGACGGGTCGCCTACGAGCGGGAGCTGGGCCGCTCGGTGGACCGGATCGTCGCGCAGTGCCGCGACGAGGTGGGCGAGTTGGTCCGGATGGGTGTGCCCCGGTCCCGGATGACCGTGGTGCCCTCCGGGGTCAACCTCGCCACCTTCGCCCCGCTCGGGCCGGCCGCCGACCGGGAACCCGGACGGGCCCGGATCCTCACCGTGGGTCGGCTGGTCGAGCGCAAGGGCTTCCAGACCGTGATCCGCGCGATGGCGCTGGTCCCGGACGCCGAGTGCGTGGTCGTCGGCGGCCCACCCGAGGGGCTGTTGGAGACCGACCCGTACGCCCGCCGGCTGCGGGCCCTCGCGGAGTCGTGCGGGGTGGCCGACCGGGTGCACCTGGTCGGCGCGGTGCCGCGGGAGGAGATGGGCCGCTGGTACCGCTCGGCGGACCTGCTGGTCGCGGCGCCCTGGTACGAGCCGTTCGGGTTGACCCCGCTGGAGGCGATGGCCTGTGGGGTGCCGGTCGTCGGCACGGCCGTGGGCGGCATCCGGGACACCGTGGTCGACGGGACGACCGGCGACCTGGTGCCGGCCCGGGATCCGCACGCGCTGGCCACCGCGATCCAGGGGTTGCTCGACGACCGGATCAGGCGCTTCGCGTACGCGACGGCGGCCCGCCAGCGGGCCCGGGAGCGGTACTCGTGGGCGGCCACCGCCGAGCGGCTGGTCGAGGTCTACAGCGAGGTGGCCGCCGTGCGCCGGCCGACCCGGGTGGTGGCCTGATGCCGGCGGGCAGCCTGCTCGACACCCACCTCACTAATCTCGCCGCGGCGCTGGTGCCGTACCGGCGGTGCGAGCGACAGCTGGCGCGCTGGGGCGGGCACCTGGCCCACCGGCTGGCCGCCGGAGGACGCCTGCTGGTCGCCGGCAACGGCGGCAGCGCCGCCGAAGCCCAGCACCTCACCGCCGAGCTGGTCGGCAAGCTGCACGACGACCGTCAGCCGCTGTCCGCGATCGCGCTGCACGCCGAGACGAGCGCGCTCACCGCCATCGCCAACGACTACGGCTACACCGACGTGTACGCCCGCCAGGTGCGCGCCCACGGCCGCCCCGGCGACATCCTGCTGCTGCTGAGCACCAGTGGAACCAGCCGCAACCTGGTCGCCGCCGCGCAGGCCGCCCGCGACGTCGGGGTGACCACCTGGGCGCTCACCGGCACCGCCCCCAACCCGCTCGCCGAGACCTGCGACGACGTGCTGGCCGTCGCGTCCCCGGACACCCAGGTCGTCCAGGAGCTGCACCTGGTGACCAGTCATCTGCTCTGCGAGTACCTCGAACAGGAGCTGCCCGCGGCGCTGGCGGCGGTCGCCGATCCGGCGGTCGTCCACCCCGTGCCGGGCGAGGCGGCGCCGGTGCGGACCGGGGTCGAGGTGGTGCTCGACGGCGGGACCGGACAGCAGGTCGACGCGTGAGGATGAGGAGGCAAGCGTGAGGGGACCGGTGGTGGTGCTCGGGGACACCCTGCTCGACCGGGATGTGGAAGGTGTGGTGAACCGGCTCTGCCCGGATTCCCCGGTGCCGGTGCTCGACGAGACCGCGGCCACCGACCGACCGGGGGGCGCCGGTCTGGCGGCGGTGTTCGCCGCCGCGCAGGGCGCCGAGGTGGTGTTGGTGACCGCGCTCGCCGACGACGCCGGCGGGGCCCGGTTGAGCGCTCTGCTCGCCGCCGCCGGCGTGCAGGTGTACCCCCTGGCCCTCTCCGGCGCGACGCCGGAGAAGATCCGGCTGCGGGCCCGGGGGCGGGTGCTGCTGCGGCACGACCGGGGCGGCACGTCCGGGGAGCCGGGTCAGCCCTCCGACGAGGTGCTCCGGGTGATCGGCGCGGCGTCGGCGGTGCTGGTCAGCGACTACGGCCGGGGGGTGGCCCGGCAGCCCGCGCTGCGCGCCGCGCTGGCCGCCACCCGCGCGCCGGTGGTGTGGGACCCGCATCCGCGCGGCCCGGCGGCGGTGCCCGGCGTACACCTGGCCACCCCGAACGAGTCCGAGGTGCGCGAGCTGATCCCCGCCCTGCCCGGTGCCTCCCGACTGGCCACCGCGTCGCGCGGCGCCCAGGGGCTACGGCGGCGCTGGCGGGCCGGCGCGGTCGCGGTGACGCTCGGCGGTGACGGCGCGCTGCTCTGCCACGCGGGGTCGACGCCGCTGGTGGTGCCGACGCCGGGTACCGCCGAGGGGGACACCTGCGGTGCCGGCGACCGGTTCGCGGCGGCCGCCAGCCTCGCGTTGGCCCAGGGCGCGCTGGTCTCCGAGGCGGTGCAGGCGGCGGTCGCCGAGGCGTCCGCGTACGTGGCGGGTGGGGGAGTGGCGACGGCGCTGCCTCCGTCCGGACCTGCGGTGCGCGCGGGGCTCGGGTCGCGAACCGCGCAGTCGCCAACCCGAGGCGGCGCGGTGACCGCTGGGGTGGCTGACCGGGTGGGCGTCGCCGCCGTCGCCACGCTCCTGGCCGAGGTACGAGCCGCGGGTGGCACGGTGGTGGCGACCGGTGGTTGCTTCGACCTGCTGCACGCCGGGCACGTGGCCACCCTGGAGGCCGCCCGGCAGCTCGGTGACTGCCTGATCGTCTGCCTCAACTCCGACGCCAGCGTGGCCGGGTTGAAGGGGCCGGACCGGCCGGTGCAGTCCGAAGCGGACCGCAGCCGGCTGCTGGCCGCCCTGAGCTGCGTCGACGCGGTCCTCATCTTCGACGAGCCGACCCCGGAGGCGGCCCTGTCCTGGGTACGTCCCGACGTCTGGGTCAAGGGCGGCGACTACGCCACCGGTGGCGGGGACGAGACCGCCAGCCTGCCGGAGGCGGAGGTCCTGCGCCGGTGGGGCGGGAACACCGTGGTGGTGCCCTACCTGGACGGTCGTTCCACCACCGACCTGATCGTCCGCTCGCTCGCGGAGCGGACCCGATGACCGCCACGCGGCCCGGTGCCGGGCCCACCGTCCTGGTCACCGGCGGCGCCAGCGGGCTCGGGGCCGCGGTGGTCGCCGCGGTGACCGCCTCCGGTGGCCGACCGCTCGTGCTGGACCGGCAGCCGCCGGTCGACGGGGTGTCCTGGACCGAGTGCGACCTGGCCGACACGCGTGCCGCCGAGGTGGCCACCCAGCACCTCGCCGAGCAGGCCGGTGGCCTGGACGCGGTGGTCACCGCCGCCGGCACGGACGTGCCGGGCCGACTCGCCGACCTGCCGGGGGAGACCTGGGACCGGATCATCGCCGTCGACCTGCTGGCCACCGCGGCGGTGATCCGGGCCGCGCTGCCGTTCCTGCTGACCTCCCGGGGCCGCATCGTCACGGTCGCCTCCACCCTGGGCGTCAAGGCGGTCAGCGACGCCACCGCGTACTGCGCGGCGAAGTTCGGCGTGGTGGGGTTCACCCGGGCCCTCGCCGCCGAGCTGGCCGGTCAGGTCGGCGTCACCCTGCTCATTCCGGGTGGGATGCGCACCGCGTTCTTCGACGAACGTGACCCGCAGTACAAGCCGGGGCCGGACGCGATCCTCAACGAGCCCGCCGACACCGCCGCCGCGATCATGTTCGCGCTCAGCCAGCCGCCCGGCTGCGCGGTGCGCGAGATGGTGGTCTGCGCCGAGCAGGAGACCTCGTACCCGTGATCCTCGTGCTGCGCGCCCTCGGCGTCGGCGATCTGGTGACCGCGGTGCCCGCGCTGCGGGCGCTGCGGGCCGCGTACCCGTCACGGGAGTTGGCGCTCGCCGCGCCCGGTTGGCTGGCCCCGCTGGTCGACCTGGTCGGTGGCGTCGACCGGCTGGTGGACACCGCCGGGCTGGACCGCCCGCTCCGGGTGGGGTCGGCCCCGCGGGTCGCGGTCAACCTGCACGGGCGCGGCCCGCAGTCGCACCGGTTGCTCGTGGCCACCCGGCCCGGTCGGCTGCTCGCCTTCGCCAGCCCGGACGCCGGCTGCGCCGACGGCCCGAGCTGGGCCGCCGACGAGCACGAGGTGGACCGGTGGTGCCGGCTGCTGTCCTGGTACGACATCCCGGCCGACCGCGCCGACCTCAGCCTGCGTCGGCCCGGGTCGGCGGGGCTGCCCAGCGGTGTCACAGTGCTGCATCCGGGCAGCAAGATCCCGGCCAAGCGGTGGCCGGCCGAGCGGTTCGCCGCGCTGGCCCAGGCGCTGACCGACCAGGGGCACCGGGTGCTGCTCACCGGCTCGGCCGACGAACGGGCGTTGGCGGCCCGGGTGGCCGAGGCGGCGCGCCTGAGCTCGGACGCGGTGCTGGCCGGCCGGACCGACCTCGGCGCGCTCGCCGCGCTGGTGGCCGACGCCCGGCTGGTGGTCAGCGGGGACACCGGGGTCGCCCACCTGGCCACCGGGTACGGCACCCCGTCGGTGGTCCTCTTCGGGCCGGTGCCACCGGCGCACTGGGGGCCACCACCGGACCGGCCACGGCACCGGGTGCTCTGGGCCGGCGAGGCGGATTGGCCCAGGTGGGATGGGGTAGGAAGCCACCCGACGATGGCGGCTCTGCGCCTTGACGAGGTGTTGGCCGCCGTGGCCGAGGTGGAGAGGGTGGTGCGGGTCTCCGGTGCGGTTGCGGCGTAGCGACCCGGGTCGACCGGGGTACGGACGGCGTCGGCGCGGGCGGGGTTGGCTCTTCGTCGACCCGTCCGGGGCTCCGGTGCGGGATCCTGATGTCCTGGCCCGGCTGCGGGAGTTGGTCATCCCGCCGGCCTGGCAGGACGTGTGGATCGCGCCGCACCCGAACGGGCACATCCAGGCGATCGGGATCGACGCGGCTGGGCGCAAGCAGTACATCTACCACCCACGGTGGCGGGAGAAGCAGGACGAGGCGAAGTTCGACCACATGCTGGAGGTGGCTCGGCGGTTGCCGGCGCTGCGCGAGCGGGTGGGACGCGACCTGGACGGCCGTGGGCTGGGCCGGGACCGGGTGCTGGCGACGGTGACCCGACTGCTGGACATGGGGATGTTCCGGGTCGGCAGCGACCAGTACGCCAACGGCGACGACCCGACGTACGGGGTGTCCACCCTGCGCCCCGAACATGCCCGGTCCCGGCGCGGCTGTGTGGTGTTCGTGTTTCCCGCGAAGGGGGGCATCGAGCAGGTCCGCCGGATCGAGGACCCGGAGCTGTGCCAGGTGCTGGTGAATCTGCGCCGTCGTCGGCGGCGGGCGGAGCGGCTGTTCGGCTACTGGGACGGCCGGGAGTGGCGCGATGTGCGTAGCGACGAGGTCAACGGGTACCTGCGCGACGCCAGCGGTGGGGAGATGACAGCGAAGGACTTCCGCACCTGGCACGCCACCGTGCTCGCGGCCACCGAGCTGGCCACCGTCGGCCCGGCCCGCTCGGTGACCGCCCGGCGCAAGGCGGTGGTCGCCGTGATGCGGGAGGTGGCGGAGCTGCTGGGCAACACGCCGACGGTGGCCCGTGCGTCGTACGTGGACCCCCGGGTGGTCGACCTCTACCACGACGGGGTGGTGGCGCCGGTGGATCCGCAGGCGCCGCGCGAGGAGGCGGAGCGGGTCGTCCTGGAGCTGCTGGAGAAGGCCTGACCGGCCCTGTCGGCGATTCTGGGGGGGATGCGCGACAGGGCCGGAGCCTCGGGCGTGAGCGGGGTGCCACCGGGCGGCCGCCCGCCGCTCGCGCGGCGGGCGCCTCGCCACGGCCCCCGTTGACGGCCGACCAGGCGATGATCGGCCGCTGGTGTCAGTCTGCCGGCAGCGAGTTGACCGTGGACGCCCGGCGGTTGACGATCCGCGCCAAATCCGAGCCGCTGTCGCGGTGCTCCTGCGGGGTGGTTCCGTACGCGGCCCGGAACGCCCGGCTGAAGTGGGCCTTGGCGGAAAAGCCCCACCGCGCCGCGATGGTCTGCACGGGCTGGTTGCGCAGCGCCGGGTCGGTCAGGTCACGCCGGCACCGGGCCAGCCGCAGATCCCGGATGTACGACGCCACAGTGGCGTCCTCGGCCTCGAACAACCGGTGCAGGGACCGCACCGAGATGTGGTGGGCGTCGGCGACGACCTGGGGGCCGAGTGCCGCCTCGCCGAGGTGGCGGTGGATGTAGGACTGCACCTGAGTGAGCAGCGCCCGGCGACGGATCTCGGTGGGCACGGCGTCCTCGGCGACGAGGTGCCGGCCGAGCATGGTGGTGGCCAGGTCGAGCCCCACCGCGCCGAGCCGGCTGGCGTCGGCGGCGTGGTACTGCTCGGGGTGCCCGGTCACCTGGAGCAGGAACTGCGCCAGCAGCGCCCCGATTCCCTCGCTGCCGGACATCCGGCCGCCGTAGAGCGCGGCCATCCGCTGTGGTGGAAGGGGCAGCGCGGCGTGCGGGATCATCGTGATGATCGAGGTGGCCTGGTCCCGCTCGGGCTCGGTCGCGTGGTGGCAGACGTCGTGCGGCCGAGACGCGTCGTAGAAGGTGAACTCGCCGGCCAGGATCTCGCTGCGGCGACCGTCCTGGCTGGACGAGCCGATGCCGCCGGTGGTGAGGGCGAGGATGTACAGCTCCGGGTCGGACTGGCGGACCCGCTTCCGGGTCCGGGTGGCGTCCAGGGACGGGTACTCGTACTGCACCAGCTGGATCGGGCCGAGGTCGAGGAAGTCGGCGCGGGCGGCGAAGTCGTCGCTGTGCGCGGACTGGATGCGCAACGGTGCCGAGGTGCGCGCGACCAGGTCCAGCCACATGCCGAACCGCTCGCCGGGTGGCAGGACGGTGGTGTCGATGGTGTCTCTCGGCAGCATCGGGCTTCCTCAGTCCGCTCGGCGCTGGATCAGTGCCTCGACGCCGTCGAGGATCCGGTCCAGGCCGAAGACGAACTCGTCGTCGGGGTCGTCGTCCTGGTTGAGCACGCCGGCGGCCAGCACCCGGTGCAGCGCGGGGAAGCGGGCCGGGTCGATGAGCCGGGCCATCAGCCGGGCGTACGCCGGCATGATCTCGCTGGGCTCGACGCCGGCCGCCCGGCTGCCCTCGGCGATCTGCGAGGTGAGGGTGGCCTCGTTGCGGACGTACCCGGTGATCAGCAGCAGCACCGACATCTTCTCGCTCTCGGCGAGCGTGGTGCCGTCGAGGCAGCGCAGCCCGTCCTCCATCCAGCCGAGCTGCTGCGGGGTGATCGGTGGGCTGTTGATCGGCACGTGCAGCAGCCAGGACCGTTGCCGCAGCACCTCGTGCTCGGCCCAGGCCCACCGGGTGAGGCCGGCGCGCCAGTCGTCCTGCGGCGCGGGCGGGCCGGGGGACGGGCCGTAGCCGGCGTCCACCATGAGCATCAGCAGCTCGTCCTTCGAGCCGACGTACCGGTAGAGGGCCATGGTCGCGGCGCCCAACTCCTTGGCCACCCGGCTCATCGAGACGGCCGCCAGGCCGTCGGCGTCGGCCACCCGGACGGCGGCGGCCACGATGGTGGGCACGCTCATTCCCGGCCGGGGGCCCTTGGGGGGTCGTTCCCGCAGCCCCCACGCGCTCTCGATGGCCGGCGGGAGTACCGGCCCGCTGTCGTCTGTCTCTGCCGCCACATGTCCTCCTTGCCTCGCCATCCTAGTTCTGCGTATGGTCTACGCATAACAGCGTACGAGATACGCAGAGGGGAAACTGATCATGACGACCACCACCACGCCGGCCCCACGGGCGGGCCGACGGGAGTGGATCGGGCTCACGGTGCTGATGCTGCCGCTGCTCCTGGTCTCGATGGACGTGTCGGTGCTCTACTTCGCCGTCCCGTTCATCAGCGCGGAGTTGCGCCCCACCGCCACCGAGCAGCTCTGGATCTTCGACATCTACGGCTTCGTGCTGGCCGGGCTGCTCATCACCATGGGCGCCCTGGGCGACCGGATCGGCCGACGCCGGCTCCTACTGATCGGCGCCGTCGCGTTCGGGGCGGCGTCGCTGCTGGCCGCGTACGCCGACAGCACCGCGACGCTGATCGCCGCGCGCGCCGTGCTCGGCGTCGGTGGGGCCACCCTGATGCCCTCGACGCTCGCCCTGGTGCGCAACATGTTCCACGACGCCAAGCAGCGCGGCACCGCCATCGCCATCTGGACCGCCACCCTCACCGGCGGCATCGCGATCGGCCCGGTGCTCAGCGGCATCCTGCTGGAGCACTTCTGGTGGGGCTCGATCTTTCTGATCAACATCCCGGCGATGCTGATGCTGCTCCTGCTCGCCCCGCTGCTGGTGCCCGAGTTCCGCAACCCGGCGACCGGGCGGTTCGACCTGATCAGCGCGGCCCTGTCGCTCGCCGCGCTGCTGCCGGTCATCTACGGCATCAAGGAGATGGCCCGCGACGGCCTCAGCCCGGCGCGGGTGCTCGCCATCGTCGGCGGCCTGCTGGTGGGCGCGCTCTTCCTGCACCGGCAGCGGACCCGGGCGTACCCGATGGTCGACCTCGCGTTGTTCCGACGTCGCGGCTTCGCCGGGTCGCTCGCGGTCAACCTGCTGGCGATGTTCGCCATCGTCGGCTTCGCCATCTTCACCACCCAGCACCTCCAGCTGGTGCTCGGCCTGAGCCCGCTGCGGGCGGCACTGTGGAGCCTCGTGCCCTCCCTCGCCGTGGGTGGAATCGCGCCGGCCGCCGCCGCCCTCGCCCAGCGCGTCGAACGGGCGTACCTGATCGGTGCGGGGTTCGGGATCGCCGTGGTCGGCTTCGTGGTGTTGACCCGGGTCACGCCGGAGACGCCGCTGTGGCTGCTGCTCGTCGGCGCCAGCGTCTACGCGGGTGGCCTGGTGATGGTGATGTCCCTCGTCACCGAGCTGGTCCTCGGCGCGGCGCCGCCCGAGCAGGCGGGTGTCGCGTCGGCGCTGACCGAGTCCAGCAGCGAGCTGGGCGGTGCGCTGGGAATGGCGATCCTGGGCAGCGTGGGCGCGGCGGTCTACCGCCGCGAGATCGTCGACGGCCTGCCCGCCGGGCTACCCGCCGACGCCGGCGCCGCGGCCCAGGAGACCCTGGGCGGTGCGCTCGCGGTCGCCCAGGGACTGCCGGCGGATCTGGCCGACGCGGTGCGGCACGCCGCCGGGGTCGCGTTCACCGACGGGCTGCACCTGGCCGCGTACGCCGCCATGGTGGTGATGCTGCTGGGCGCGCTTACCGCGCTTCTCGCGCTGCGCGGCGTCCGACCGGCCGACTCCACGGCGCTGGCCGCCGAGCCGGCCGGTCCGGCCGACACCTCGTTGTCGTCGGTCAGTCGGTGAGCACGTGCGCGAGCCGGTCGCGGAAACGCCGCTCGGAGTCGCTGACCGACTCGCCGCCGATGCCCAGCAGCCCACCGCTGGACGCGGCGCCCACCACCTGCTCGGCGATCTTCACGAGCCAGTGCTTGTACGCGCCGGCCTCACCCTCGTCGACGCGGCCGGCCAGCAGCTCGGCGGCCTGGCCGGCCCGCAGCAGCACGTCGTCGATGTACGCCCGGGGGTCGGCGGGCGCGATGACCGGCAACTCCTCGCCGGTCTCCGGGTCACCGACCCGGGTGACGATCTCGCCAGCCACGGCGGCGACCAGCGGGCTGGCCGACTCCCGGCCGGCGGCGATGGTCTCCAGCCCGGCCGCGGTCTCCGCCATGGTCCGGCGGGTGCCGTCGGACTCGGCGGCGCTCGCCGCGGTCAGCACCGACTGCGGCAGGCCGACCAGCAGCCCCCACTCCCCGTCGGAGAATCCGAACCCGGTGTACGCCGGCTGCTCGATCACGGCAACGCCCCTTCCGCCCTGCTCTGCTTGGTCAATCGGTGCTCTGTTTGGTCGATCCACCGGGCCCGACACCGGTGCCCGGGTCAGGCTAGTCCAGGGTCAACAGGCCCTGTTCGGACACCACGCGCACCGACAACGTCTTGTACCCGACCTCATCGAAGAGAACCGTCATCTTGTCCTCCTCGTACGAGAGCACCAGGCCCGGCCCCCACTCCGGGTGCCGCACCTGGCTGTGCACCGGGAACGGCCCGACCGCGCCCTGGTCGGCCACGCTGGTGCCGTTGTGGCAGTTGTCGCAGTGGCCGCAGACATCCGTCATCTGCTCGCCGAAGTAGGCCAGCAGGGTCTGACCCCGGCAGGCCCGGGTCTCGGCGAAGGCCCGCATCATGTCGGTGCGCGACCGGGTCACCGTCTGCTGGCGCTCCGCCTCGGCCAGCGCCGCCGCGGCGGCGTCGGTCGGGGTGGGGGAGTAGCGGGGCGCGCCGATGCGCTGCCGGGCGCGCGGCTCGGCCGCGCCGATCTGCTCCAGCAGGGAGAGGTACTGGCCCAGCTTGCGTGGGCCGAGGCCGGTGGTCTCGCGCAGCTCGGTCTTGGTGGCCGGCTTGCGACGCAGCAGCGCGGCGAGGTCGCGCAGCTCGTCGACGTCGGGCAGCCCGCCGCTGAAGAACCGTTGCAGGCCGACATCCTCGGCCTGCCAGAGCAGCAGCACCCGGGCCGGTTGCCCGTCGCGTCCGGCCCGGCCGATCTCCTGGAAGTAGCTGTCCGGCGAGTCGGGCAGTGCCATGTGCACCACCCAGGCGATGTTCGGCTTGTCGATGCCCATGCCGAACGCCGAGGTCGCCACCATGATGGGGACCTGGTCGGCGAGGAACGCCTCGTGCAGTTCGGCGCGGGCGCCGGCTGCCATCCCACCGTGGTAGAACTGCGCCGGGAAGCCGGCATCGGTCAACCGGGTGGCCAACTCCTCGGCGGCGCGACGGGTCGGCACGTAGATGATCCCGGGCCGCTCGTCGTCGCGCAGCAGCGTGGTCAGCCGCCGCCACCGGTAGTCCTCGGTGGGGCAGTGCGCGACCTCGACGAACAGGTTGGGCCGGTCCAGCCCGGAGACCACCACCTCCGGCTCGCGCAGCCGCAGCCGGGCGATGATGTCGTCGCGTACCGGAGGGGAGGCGGTGGCGGTCAGCGCGACCACCGGCGGTCGGCCGATGCCGTCGATGAGGTGCCCCAGCGCCAGGTAGTCGGGGCGGAAGTCGTGCCCCCACGCGGAGATGCAGTGCGCCTCGTCGATCGCCACCAGCGCCGGCTTCAGCGCGGCGACCTCGGCCATCCGCTCGGGGTTGCTGAGCTGTTCCGGGGTGATGAAGAGGAATTCGGCCCGGCCCTCGCGGACCTCGGTGATCGCCTCCGCCTGTTGGGTGGGCGACTCGTTCGAGCTGATCCGCACCGCCCGCAGCTCCGGGCGTTGCCGCTCGTTGAGGGAGGCGATCTGGTCCTGCTGGAGGGCCAGCAGCGGGGAGATCACCACGGTGGGGCCGGGAATGAGGCTGGCCGGAATCTGGTAGATCGCCGACTTGCCGGCGCCGGTGGGCAACACCACCAGGGCGTCGCGTCGCTTCATCACCGCGCGCATGGCGGCCAGTTGGTTGGGCCGCAGCGCCTTCCAGCCGAAAAGGCTGCGGGCCGCGCGGCGCAACGTCATCGAGTGCGTGGACAGTTTCATCGAGGGCCGGAGGTACCCGAGCCCATGACCGCCGAAACGCGTTCGGACGATCATGGGCCGCCGCTCGCCGCTCGCCGCTCGCCGCTCGCCGACTCAGCGCAGCCGGGGCAGGACCTCGCGCTGGTAGAGGTCGAACAGGCCCTGGTGGTGGGGGCCGGTGTTGGCCACGTAGACCTCGTCGAAGCCGGCCTTGGCGTACTTGTCGATCATCTCCAGGTGGGCGTCGGCGCTGTTGCCGCAGACGAACGCCTCCTTCAGCATCTCCGGCTTGACCAGCTCGGCGGCCTGCTCGAAGTGTCGCGGCGAGGGGAGCACCTGGGACAGCTCACCCGGCACCC
Source organism: Micromonospora sp. BQ32 (assembly GCF_059358895.1). Classification (NCBI taxonomy): domain Bacteria; kingdom Bacillati; phylum Actinomycetota; class Actinomycetes; order Micromonosporales; family Micromonosporaceae; genus Micromonospora; species Micromonospora sp. BQ32. Next base: position 356,616 of record NZ_JCADBI010000003.1, read on the forward strand.
CCGCGTTGGGCCAGCGCTCGTACGCGATCCGCAGCCCCTCCTCCTCGCTGTCCGCGTACGCCGCCTTGAAGCCGGCCTGGCACGGCTTGTCGCCGCCGCCGTTCTCGCGGAAGCGCCGGACCATCTCGCCGTCGGGCATGGTGCTCACGTAGCCGTCGCCGATCCGGGCGGCCAGGTCGATCGACTTCGGCCCGAAACCGGAGACGTAGATCGGCGGGGGCGCGTCCGGCAGCGTGTAGATCCGGGCCTGCTCCACGGTGTAGTGCTTGCCGTGGTGGTTGACGAAGCCGCCGCCCCACAGCGCGCGCAGCACCTCGACGGCCTCCTCCAGCATCTCCAGTCGGACGTCGGCCTGCGGCCAGGCGTCGCCGAAGATGTGCTCGTTGAGCGCCTCGCCGGTGCCGACGCCGAGCACGAACCGCCCGCCGTGCAGCACCGCGCTGGTCGCCGCCGCCTGCGCGATCACGGCCGGGTGGATCCGCAGGGTCGGGCAGGTCACCGCCGTGGTCACCGGCAGCGAGCAGACCTGGCTGAGCGCGCCGATCATCGACCAGACGAACGGGCTCTGACCCTGTGCGTCCACCCAGGGGTGGTAGTGGTCGGAGATCCACAGCGCCTCGAAGCCGGCCTGTTCGGCGCCGCGCGCCTGCTCCAGCAACTCGGCTGGCGTGAACTCCTCACTGGACAGAAAGTATCCGATCTTCATGGCTTCCCCTTCGGCACGCGGACCTGCTGATGGGAGAGCCGTACCCCGGCGGCGCCCGGTCACACCGGCTCCCGTCGTCGGCCGGGTCAGCGTCGGCCGAACATCGCCCGGATCGCGGCGAGGAGCAGCAGGGCGCCGACCACCAGGCCGAGCAGGCGTACGCCGGGGATGTCGGCCGGGCTCGTCGCGTCGGCCAGCAGGACGGGATCCATCCCCGCACTCTCCCCGGGGAGCGGGCCGCCAGGCAACTGTAAGGTTTATTGACTATTGAATCGCTCAGTGTGACCATGGCAGGACCGCCTGCCGGTGGCGGTGCGCCGAGGGCGCGCGAGAGATGGGGTACGGGGGCCGCATGAGCGAGCGCAACCAGCGGATCGACGGGGGCGCACCGTCGCCGGTGATCGACATCGATCACTGCGAGGGGGCGGCGTGACAACGACCACCGGGCACCTCCCGGCGCTCGCCGCCGCCGTCCTGCAACCCGGCTTCGTCGGCACCACCCCACCTGCGTGGGTGTGCCGCTGGCTCGGCGAGGGTCTCGGCTCGGTGGTGCTCTTCGCCCGCAACGTCGTCGACACCGAGCAGGTGGCCGCGCTCACCGCGACGCTGCGCGCGGAACGGCCGGACGTCATCGTGGCGATCGACGAGGAAGCCGGCGACGTCACCCGGCTGGAGTCGGTGCACGGCAGCTCCCGGCCCGGCAACTTCGCCCTCGGCGCGGTCGACGACCCGGAGCTGACCGAGGCCGTCGCCCGGGACCTCGGCGCCGAGCTGGCCGCGGCCGGGGTCACCCTCAACTACGCCCCGGACGCCGACGTCAACTCCAACCCGGCGAACCCGGTGATCGGCGTCCGCTCCTTCGGCGCCGATCCGACGCTGGTCGCGCGGCACACCGCCGCCTGGGTCCGCGGGCTCCAGGCCGGAGGCGTCGCGGCCTGCGCCAAACACTTCCCCGGACACGGCGACACCCGGGTCGACTCACACCACGACCTGCCCCGGATCACCGCCGACCGGGACCGGCTGGACGCCTGCGAACTGGCCCCGTTCCGCGCCGCCGTGGCCGCCGGGGTGCAGGCGGTGATGACCGGCCACCTGCTGGTGCCGGCGCTCGACCCGCACCTGCCGGCGACGCTGAGTCAGCGCATCCTGGGTGAGTTGCTCCGCGACGAGATGGGCTTCTCCGGCGTGGTGGTCACCGACGCGATGGAGATGCGCGCGGTCGCCGACCGGTACGGCTTCGCCGGGGCGACGGTCCGCGCCCTCGCCGCCGGAGCCGACGCGATCTGCATCGGTGGCGAACGGGCCGACGAGCAGGACGCCCGCGAGCTGCGCGACGCCATCGTGGCCGCCGTCATCTCCGGTGAGCTGCCCGAGGAACGCCTCGCCGAGGCCGCCAAGCGGGTCGGTCAACTCGCCGCCTGGACGGTGGCCGCCCGCAGCGCCGGCCCGGCCCGAGCGCGCGGCGCCGCCGACGTCGGGCTGGTCGCCGCCCGACGGGCCGTCCGGGTCACCGCCGCCCCCGGCACGACGGCCGCGCTGCCACTGACCCGCGCGGCACACGTCGTCGAGTTCGAGCCGCTGCGCAACATCGCCATCGGCGCCGAGACCCCGTGGGGCATCGGCGGGCCACTGGCCGAGCTGCTCCCCGGCACCAGCACGGTCCGCTACGCCGAACCCGACGTGCCGGCCGACCCGGGCGCCGAGGCGGGCGAGCGCCCCCTGGTCCTGGTCGTCCGCGACCTGCACCGGCACGACTGGATGCGCGCCGCCGTGCACCGCGCGTTGGCTGCCCGGCCGGACGCGGTCGTGGTCGAGTTGGGCGTGCCCGAGCTGGTCACCGGGGCGGTGCACCTGGCCACCCACGGCGCCACCCGGGCCAGTGGTCGGGCCGCCGCCGAGGTGCTCACCGACGCCCGCTGACCGGTCCGCGCTACGGGAGGTCGGCGACCAGGTCGGCGTACTCGGGGTGTTTGTCGATGAACGCGGCCATGAAGGGGCACTGCGGCACCACCGTGGCACCCCGGGCGCGGACCTCGTCCAGGGTGCCCCGGATCAACGCCCCGCCCACCCCCTTGCCCTGGAAGCCCCGGTCCACCTCGGTGTGGGTGAAGACCAGGACCTCCCCGCGCATCAGGTACGCGGTGAAGCCGGCCAACGCGTCGTCGACCAGGATCTCGAAGCGGTGCTTCGCCGGGTTGTCCTCGACCAGGGTGCTCATCCGGCCATTCTCCCCGCCGGCTCGGCCAGCGCGTCGAGTTCGCCGAGCAACCGGTCCACCTCGTCGGCCGTGTTGTAGTGGTAGATGCTGGCCCGCACCGCGCCGCCGCTGTCGCGCAGACCCATCAGCTGGAAGTACTCGTAGGCGTAGTAGTCGCCGACGGAGAGGCAGAACCCGGCGGCGCCCAACGCCTCCTGGGTGGCCGCCGGCGACATCCCGGCGACCCGGAACGAGACCGTCGGGCAGCGCCGGGCCGGCGAGCCGTAGACGGTGATCGCCGGCCGCTGCGCCAACCCGGCGAGCAGCCGGTCCAGCAGGGCCTCCTCGTGTGCCTGGGCGGCGGCCAGCCCGGCCCGCAGCCGCGCCCGCCGGTCCCCGACCGCCTCTGGGTCCAGCCCCGCCAGGTGATCCACCGCGGCGGCCACGCCGGCCAGCAGCGGGAAGCTCGGCGTGCCGTACTCGAACCGGTCCGGCACCGCGTCGGAGGACGGCACCAGCTTCGCCGGGCGCAGCGCCGCCCACCGGGCCGGGTCCGCCACCATCGCCGCCAGGTGCGGCCCGGACCACTTGTACGCGCTCGTGACCAGCACGTCGGCGCCGAGCGACGCCAGGTCGGTCGGCCCGTGCGGCACCGAGTGCACCCCGTCGACGCAGACCAATGCGCCGACCGCGTGCGCGGTCTTGGCGATCGCCGACACGTCCGGCACGGTGCCGATGGCGTTGCTGCCGGCGGTCACCGCGACCAACCGGGTCCGCTCACCGACCAGGTCCGCGTACTGGGCCGCGGGCAACTCGCCGGTGTGCCGGTCGACCTCCGCCCAGCGCACCGTCGCGCCGGCCGCCTCGGCGGCCTGCACCCACGGCCGCACGTTCGCGTCGTGGTCGAGTCGGGAGACCACCACCTCGTCACCCGGGCGCCAGCCCGCGCCGAGCGTGCGGGCCAGGGTGTACGTCAGCGCGGTGGCGCTCGGGCCGAGCACCACCCCCGGCCGGGTCGGCGCCGAGCAGGTCGGCCACCGCCGAGCGGGCCTCGGCCACCAGCTCCAGCGACCGACGGCCCGCACCGTTGGCGGCGCTGCGGTTGCCGACCGCGGACCGCATGGCGTCGGTGACCGCGTCGATCACACCGGCCGCGGTCTGGGTGCCCCCGGCACCATCGAGGTGGACGAAGCCCTCGGTCAGGGCGGGGTACGCGGCCCGGGTGCGGGCGATGTCGAACGGCATGTCCCGGACCCTAGCCGGTGCTCCTCGTACCCTGGTCGGCCGCCAGGTGATCACCAATCGGCGACGACGTCGCGGATGTCTCGTACTCTTGGCGAGGTGACGAACCGACCCGCCACCATGCCCATTCCCTCCGTCCGTCGCGCCGCCGGTCTCTTCGCCAGTCTGGCGCTCGGCCTCGCCGTGCTCGCCGGGTGCAGCTCTCAGGGCGCCTCCACCGACTGCGGGCTGGACGCCTGCACGGTCACCTTCGAGCGGGGTGTCGACGCGAGCGCCACCATCCTGGGCGTCGAAGCCAAGCTGGTCGGCGCCGAGGGTGACCAGGTGACCGTCGAGGTCGCCGGTGAGCAGCTCACCCTCACCACCGGCCAGCAGGCCGCCGAGGCCGGGGGCTTCGCGGTCACCCTGGACAGCGTGACCGACCAACAGGTCAAGATTCGCGTAGCGCGCAACCCCGGCAGCTGAGCTGGGCGGGCGGCGGTGGCCGACGTTTGGGAATCTTCAGAATCGGAGATTGTGACGCCATGTCACTCACCCGTAGCGCCGAAGCCACCGCCTCCCGTACGGCGGACAGCCGGTGGCTGGAACTCCTCGCCCGGGCCGGCTTCATCGGCTACGGCATCGTCCACCTCCTCTTCGCCTGGTTGGCGTTGCAGATCGCGTTCGGCACGTCGTCCGACGACGGCGACCAGTCCGGCGCGCTGCGTACCCTCTCCGCACAGCCCCTCGGCAAGTTCCTGGTCATCGCCGTCGCGGTCGGCCTGCTCGCGATGGCGATCTGGCAGGCGCTGGAGGCGGCGGTCGGGCACCGCGCCGAGCGCGGCAGGGAACGGGTGATCGAACGGCTCGCCTCGACCGGCCGGACCATCGTCTACCTCTACTTCGCCTGGACCGCCTTCAAGGTCTTCAAGGACGCCGGGTCGAACAGCGCCGACCAGCAGGAGGCGTTGACCGGCAAGCTGATGACCTCCAGCGGCGGCCGCTGGCTGGTCGGCCTGGCCGGGCTGGTGCTCGCCACGATCGGTGTCGGCCTGGTGATCTACGGGCTCGTCAAGCGCTTCGAGAAGCACCTGAAGACCGGCGAGATGAGCCCGAAGGCCCGGAAGCTGGCCCGCCGCCTCGGCGTCGCCGGGTACGTCGCCAAGGGCGTCGCGTACGGCATCGCCGGTCTGCTGATCATCGTGGCGGCGGTGAACTACGACCCGGAGAAGGCCCGTGGTCTGGATGCCGCGTTGCACGCCCTGCGCGAGCAGTCGTACGGCACCTTCCTGCTGACCCTGGTCGCCCTCGGCATCGCCGCCTTCGGCGTCTTCTGCTTCCTCCAGTCCCGGTACCGCAAGGTCTGAACTGGTCGATTCCTGGGCCGTCGGGCACCCTTGGGCTTTTGCCCGAAGTGCCCGACGCCTGGTCGAAGGGGAGCACCGAAGCCGTGCAGAACTATCTCGAAACGGCCGTCGCCGCGCTCGTCGCGGCGGCGGTCGCCCTGTTCCTGGTCGAGGTCGTCCACCGGTTGACCCGGAGGTTCGGCCGCCGGTCACTGCTGCTGACCGAGCTGACCGACCACGCACACCGCCCGTTCCAGGTCGCCGGAACGGTCCTGGCCGTGCAGTTCGCCGTCCGCTTCAGCACCGGGTACGCGGTCGGCGAGAGCTGGCGGCGAATGCTGCTGCACCTGCTCATCCTCGGCGTCATCGCCACCCTGGCCTGGCTGGTCGCCGGTCTGCTGGTCGTCGTGGAGGACACCGCGCTGGCCCGGTTCCGGGTCGACGTACCGGACAACCGGCACGCCCGACGGGTACGGACCCAGGTGGTGATGCTGCGCCGCCTGACCATCGCGGTGATCGTCATCCTGGCCGTCGGCGTGATGCTGATGACGTTCCCCAGCGTGCGGGGCATCGGCGCCGGCGTGCTGACCTCGGCCGGTGTGGTCGGTGTGGTGGCAGCGCTCGCCGCGCAGAGCCTGCTCGGCAACGTCTTCGCCGGCCTCCAGCTCGCCTTCAGCGACGCCGTCCGGCTCGACGACGTGGTCGTCGTCGAGGGGGAGTGGGGTCGCATCGAGGAGCTGACCCTCAGCTACGTCGTGGTGCAGATCTGGGACGACCGCCGGTTGATCCTGCCCACCTCGTACTTCACCAGCAAGCCGTTCCAGAACTGGACCCGGACGGAGGCGGCGGTGCTCGGCACCGCCGAATTCGACGTGGACTGGGCGGTGCCGGTGCAGACCATGCGTGAGGAGCTGCGCCGCCTCGTCGAGGGCACCGAGCTGTGGGACGGGCGGGTCTGCGTCCTTCAGGTCACCGACGCCACCGGCGGGACGGTCCGGTTGCGCGCGTTGGTCAGCGCCGCCGACGCGGGCAGCCTGTGGGACCTGCGCTGCCTCGTCCGGGAGCACCTGGTCGCCTGGATCCGGGACAACCGCCCGACCGCGATGCCTCGGCTGCGCGCCGAGCTGGGCGACTCCACCAGCAACCTGTCCTGGCAGTGGGTGCAGCCGCGGCGTCCGACCCGCCGCCTGTCCGACACCGAGGCGCCCGACGACGCCCGGGTCTTCGGCGGCAGCGACGACGGCGACGCCCGCAGCGAAGCCTTCGTGGGCCCCGAAGAAACCCGCCCCTGACCGGAAGACCCGCCCGTCGCGTCTCGCCCCGCCCCCGCCCCGCCCCGCCCCGCAAGATCGTGCAACTTCCTGGTTGTCGTGGCCTCCAACCGCCGCCGAGGCCACGAAAACCAGGATCGAGCGTGATCTTGCGCCGCAGGCCATGGTGATCTCGGACTTGGCGGATGGGTGCGCCTGGTTTGTCCGCGCCAACCTCATGGTCGCCGCTGTGGAAACGGGGGACGGGGTCCGTTGCGGGAGGTTTGGCCGGGCTTGGGTGGGGGATGTGCTGCCGGACGTCTCTGGCGTGATCGCGGCGGCTGGCCGCGTATCGGCGGCGCGGCGTCCGGACAACGGGGACGGTGAGCTGCTTGGCGCGCTTTAGGATTGACGAGCGGCGACTTCGGGCATACAGCGCGGTGATGAGGAAAGGAGGACAGCATGGCTGACGTGGCGAAAGCCCGCACATCCCAGAACGGGAGCGAGCCCTCCACCGCCGAGTTGGTGCAGCGGGCCACCGAGCAGATCTCCCGCCTCGTGCGGGACGAACTGACGCTGGCCCGAGCGGAGTTGACCCAGAAGGGTAAGCACGCAGGCATCGGGATCGGCCTGTTCGGCGGCGGAGGCGCGCTCGCGTTCTTCGGTCTGGGCGCGCTGGTCGCCACGGCGATCCTGCTGCTCGACCTGGTGTTGCCCGCCTGGGCCGCGGCGCTGATCGTGGCGGTGGCCTGCTTCCTGGTGGCCGGCATCCTCGCCCTGGTGGGCAAGAAGCAGGTCAGTCGTGCCGTCCCGCCGGTGCCGGCGGCCACGGTCCGCAGCCTCCGGGCAGACATGGACACCGTCACCGCCGCGGTGAAGGACAGGGGGCGGCAATGACCGGCAACGGGACCGGCGACACGGAGGCCCTCCGCGAGGAGATCCGTCGCACCCGGGTCGAGTTGGGCGAGACGATGGAGGCGTTGGCCGCCAAGGCCGACGTCAAGGCGCGGCTCAAGGAGTCCGCCGAGCAGGCCAAGGAGCGGATGCGTGAGCAGGCGGCGCAGACTGTCGCTCGGGTCCGCGGGCAGGCCGCGCGGGGCGTCGGGATGGCGCGAGCGCAGGCCCACGAGAAGGGCGAGTTGGTACGCGCACAGGCGTACGACAAGGGCGAGTTGGTGCGCCGCAACCCGGTGCCGTGGGCGGCCATCGCGGCCGGTGCGGTGGCCACCGTGGTGGTGCTGATGATCGTGCGGGGGAGGCGTAGGTGAGTAAGAGCATCGGCAGGGCCGCGTACCGGCCGGTCGGCGTGCTGTTGGGTATCGCCGCGGGCACGGTGGCCGGGGCGATCTTCCGGCAGGTCTGGAAGGTCACCGCGGGCGACGGTGAGGCGCCCAACGCGACCGACGAGGATCGCGGCTGGGGCGAGGTCCTGGCCGCCGCGGCGTTGCAGGGCGCCATCTTCGCGGTCGTCCGAGCCGCCGTGGACCGGGGCGGCGCGGTCGGCGTACGCCGGATGACCGGCAGCTGGCCGGACTGACCAGGCAGCGACTTCAGCCCCCTTCCCGCATCGATGGGAAGGGGGCTTTCGCATGGCATCGCACGCCGCCCAGCGCACCTGAGGCATCCGTCAGGTCACATGTCGGAGAAATTCGTCGGAGAGGTCGTGACAGACTTTTTGCCTCCGTGATTTGCTGGTCCCCGCTGTTGCGAGATGGCGTGGGTTGAGAGAAGTCTCCTTCGTGGGGCCGCCTCAGGCGCCGCTGCTCAAAAACGGCCAATCGGCCGGACGGCGTGCACGGCCGCCAGTTTTTAGAGGGAGATACACATGGCTCAGGGAACCGTGAAGTGGTTCAACGCTGACAAGGGCTTCGGCTTCATCACCGTCGATGGTGGGGGTGCTGACGTGTTCGTCCACTTCTCGGCCATCCAGACCAGCGGCTACCGCTCGCTGGAGGAGAACCAGCGGGTGGAGTTCGAGATCGCGCAGGGTCAGAAGGGTCCGCAGGCCGAGCAGGTCCGTCCCATCTGAGTGAGACGGCCGGCCCCCGCCGGCCAGTGGGACGACCCGGCCCAAGGGTCGCGGCAAAGCCCCGCATCCCGGTTGGGATGCGGGGCTTTGCACGTGCTCGGGCTCCGCAGTGGAGCAGCCGCTCAGCGTCGACGCGAGCGCAGGCCGAGCCAGAGCACCACCAGCCCGGCCAGCGCGACGAGCGGGCCGATCACCGCCCAGATCTTCTCGTCGGTCATCAGGCTGCCGCTGACGTAGCCCAGGCCCTGGACCGTCCACACCGCACCGATCACCACGGCCAGTAGGCCGAGGGTGAGCGGAAGCCAGCCCCTCATCGCGTCCCCTCTCCGCCGCCCGGGGCGGCGCGCTGCCGTCCAGCATCGCCGGCCGGGCGATGCGACGCGAGCAACCCGGGTGCGCGGGTCACCACCGGTCGTGTACCTGCGGGCGGATCAGCTCGTCGTAGGTCTCGCGCACGGCTGCCAACTGCTCGTCGGTGAGCGGGGACAGGGCCGCCGCGGCGGCGTTGCGTCGGGCCTGGTCGGCGTCGCGGGCACCGGGGATGACCACGGTGACGCCGGCCTGGTCCAACACCCAGCGCAGCGCGAACTGCGCCATCGTGCGGTCCGCGTCGACCAGCGGGGCCAACCGGCGTACGGCGGCCAGACCCCGATCGAAGTCGACTCCGGAGAACGTCTCCCCGACGTCGAAGGCCGCACCGTGCCGGTTGTAGTTGCGGTGGTCGTCGGCGGGGAACTCGGTGTGCTCGTCGTAGCGCCCGGAGAGCAGGCCGCTGGCGAGCGGCACTCGGGCGATGATGCCGACACCGGCCGCCGCGGCGGCCGGCAGCACCCGCTCCAGGGGCTTGTGGCGGACCGCGTTGAGGATGATCTGAACGCTCGCCACCCCGGGTCGGGCGATCGCGGTGAGGGCCTGGTCGCAGGTCTCGACGCTGACCCCGTACCCGGCGATGGCCTTCTCGGCGACGAGGGTGTCCAGGCCGTCGAAGACCTCGTCGGAGGAGAAGACCTCGGTGGGCGGGCAGTGCAGCTGGACCAGGTCCAGGGTGTCCATGCCCAGGTTGGCCCGGGAGCGGTCGGTCCACTGCCGGAAGTTGGCCAGGGTGTACGCCTCCGGTCGCTGCTCGACGCGGCGCCCCATCTTGGTGGCGACGGTCAGCCCGGCGTCGGGTCGGGTGCGCAGAAAGCGGCCAATCAGTTGCTCGCTGCGGCCGTCGCCGTACACGTCGGCGGTGTCGAGGAAGGTGACCCCGGCGTCCACGGCGGCGGCGAGCACCGCCATCGCGTCGTCCTCGCTGACGGTGCCCCAGTCGGCGCCGAGTTGCCACGCGCCCAGGCCGACCGCGCCAACGGTCCGGCCGAGCCGGTTGAAGCTGCGCTGTTCCATGCCCCGAGCCTAGTGATCGGGTTGCCACCCTGCCACGCGAGCCGTACCTTTAGCAGTACGGACGTACGGTTTGGGAGGCGACCATGTGGGACCCGACGACCTACCTGCGCTTCGGCGACGAGCGATCCCGGCCGTTTCACGACCTTCTCGCCCGGATCCCGGCCGAGCGACCCCGGGCGGTGGTCGACCTCGGCTGCGGCCCCGGCCAGCTCACCGCCGTCCTCGCCGAGCGCTGGCCGACCAGCCGGGTGCGCGGCCTCGACTCCTCGCCCGAGATGATCGAGCGGGCCGAGGCCCTCGGCGCGCCGGTCGACTTCGCGATCGCCGACCTGCGCGACTGGCGTCCGGCCGGCGACGACGACGTGGTGGTCAGCAACGCAGCGCTGCAGTGGGTCCCCGGCCACCAGGAGCTGCTGCGCCGCTGGGCCACCGAGCTGCCCGCCGGCGCCTGGCTCGCCATGCAGGTCCCCGGCAACTTCGCCGCCGACTCGCACCGCGCCCTGCGGGAGGTTGCCAACCGGCCGACCTGGCGGGCCGAGGTCGCCCCGCTGCTGCGTGCGGACCCGGTCGACGACCCGGCCGACTACGCGGCGCTGCTGACCGCCGCCGGCTGCGCGGTGGACGCCTGGGAGACTACCTACGTGCACCTGCTGCCGGCTCGACCCGCCGCCGAGCACCCGGTGCTGGCCTGGATGGAGGGCACCGCGCTGCGCCCGGTCCGGGCCGCACTGGACGCCGTCGGCTGGTCCGCCTTCCGGGCCGAGCTGGGAGTACGGCTCACCGCGGCGTACCCGGTGCGGCAGGGGCAGGTGTACTTCCCGTTCCGCCGCGTCTTCGTCGTCGCCCGCACCGGCGACCATGCCCAGGAGAACCCGTGACCGACCTGTCCACCTTCATCGCCGGCCTGCCCAAGGTGGAGCTGCACGTGCACCACGTCGGCTCCGCCCTGCCCCGGATCGTCGCCGAGTTGGCGGCGCGCCACGAGGGGCGCAGCCCCGTGCCGGCCGACCCGGACGCGCTCGCCAACTACTTCGAGTTCCGCGACTTCGCGCACTTCATCGAGGTCTACCTGAGCGTCGTGGATCTCATCCGCGACCCGGAGGACGTCTGGATCCTCACCCACGAGGTGGCCCGGGAGCTGGCCCGCCAACAGGTCCGGTACGCGGAGCTGACCATCACCCCGTACTCGCACGTTCGACGGGGCATTCCCGCGCCGGCATTCTGCGAGGCGATCGAGGACGCCCGCAAGCGCGCCCAGGCCGACTTCGGCATCGAGCTGCGCTGGTGCTTCGACATCCCCGGCGAGGCCGGTCTGCCGGCAGCCGCGGAGACGCTGCGCATCGCGCTGGACGAGCGCCCGGACGGGCTGGTCAGTTTCGGTCTGGGCGGCCCGGAGATCGGCGTACCCCGACCGCAGTTCCGGCCCTACTTCGACCAGGCTCGCGCTGCCGGGCTGCGTTCGGTGCCGCACGCCGGGGAGACCACCGGGCCGCAGACCGTCTGGGACGCGCTGAACGAGTTGGGCGCCGAGCGGATCGGGCACGGCATCTCCGCCGCGCAGGACCCGCAGCTGCTCGCGTACCTGGCCGAGCGGCAGATCGGGATGGAGGTCTGCCCGACGTCCAACGTGCGCACCCGGGCGGTGGCCACCCTCGACGAGCACCCGCTGCCCCGGCTGGTCGAGGCCGGGCTGCTGGTCACCATCAACTCCGACGACCCGCCGATGTTCGGCACCACCCTCAACGACGAGTACGCGGTGGCCGCCCGCCTGCTCGGCGTCGGCGCCGAGGGGCTGGCCGGGCTGGCCCGCAACGCGGTGACCGCGTCCTTCCTGGACGCCGCCGGCCAGCAACGGATCCTCGCCGAGATCGACGCGTACCTCGCCGCTGCCGGCTGAGCTGGGCCGCTGAGCAGGGCGCGGCGGCCGGCTGGGCCGGTCGGACGAGCAGGGCGCGCGGCGGGAGCGTGGGTGTGGGGGGACCTGTGACTCCCGCCGCGCGCGCGGCTCCACCGGCCGTGGGTGCGCGAAGCGCTCGGCCGGTGGAACTGGTGGGTTCGTGCTGTGATCCTGTCAGCCCGCAGCCGATCCAACGCGGTCGTTAACCGCGATCTAAGGAAGACTTGCGCCGGCGCACAGCCCGGGGTTCGGCCGGGTCAGTCGTCGGTGGGGCGCTGGCGGGGCCAGCGACGTCCAGTGGCCTTCGTGTCCCGGGCGTCGCGGGCCATCCGACCGACCAGACCGAAGCGGCTGACCTGCCGGGGCGTCGCCTCCGGGTCGGCGAGCAGCATCACCACGCTGGCCCCGCCCAGTCGGGCGCGGTCGATGCTCACCGAGCCGTTGGCCTGCAACGCGACCCGCTTGGCGATGTCCAGCCCGAGCCCGGTCGAGCCCTGGTCGCTGGCGCCCCGGCGCAGGGCCCGGTCCGGGTTGGCGATGCCGGGGCCGGCGTCGTCGATCCGGATGGCCACGTAACCATCGCGCCGGGACACCGCCACCTCGAAGGCGGTGCCCTGCGGGGTGTAGCGGAAGACGTTGCCGATCACCGCGTCGAGCGCGGCGGCCAGCTCGGCCCGCGGCACCGGCGCCGGGATGCGCAGCTGCGCGCCGTTGACCCGGTGCGGGCGGTTCTGGTCGCCGGCCAACGCCGCCCAGAACACCATCCGGTCCCGAACCACCTCGCTGACGTCGCACATCGCCGGCCCGGCCTCGAGCGCCACCGTCTTACGGGTGGTCTTGATCAGCACGTCGATCTCACCCTCCAGGGTGACGATCGCCTGCCGGATCCGCCGGATCCCGCGCAGCCGGTCCAACTCCGCCGGGCTGAACGAACCCACGCTGGTGTCGTCGGACTCCAACGCCTCCGCGTCCAGGCGCAGCACCGTCAACGGGGTACGCAGACGATGCGACAGATCGGCCACCAACTCCCGCTCGTCGGTGCGAGCGGCGTCCAGCCGGTCCGCCATCCGGTTGAAGGCGTACCCGGCTTCGGCCAACTCGCGCGGACCGGTCGGCTCGACGCGTACGCCGAGGTCGCCGTCGCCGACGGAGAGTGCGGCCTTGACCAGACCCCGGGTCGAGTCCACCGCGCGGGCAGCGACCCGGTCGACCACCAGCACCGCCGCGCCGGCCATCGCCGCACCGACCGCGAACAGCAGCAGCCAGGTGCCGCCGGTGCCCTCGCCCAGCGTCGACTCCGGAAGGAACACCTCGACAACGGCCGTCCGGTCACCGAGGACCACCGGGTCGAGCCGGGCCACACCCCCGTCGACGTCCACGACCAACGACTGACGCTCGGAGCGGGCCCGGTCCACATCGCTGCCGCTGGCCCGACCAGCGGACTCGTCCAACCCCAACCCGTGTACCACGGGCCGGGTGGAGGCGCCCTCGGCGCTGGCCACCACGGCCCGCTCGACGACCGCCGGGTCGGTGCTCACCGCCAGCGCGCCGGTCACCAGCGCGCTGCGCCGCGCCGCGTCGGCGATCGCCTCGTCCCGGCTCTGCTCCCGCAGGCTGAGCCCGAGCGGGATCAGGAAAGCGAGCGCGACGAGACTGCACATGCCGGCCGTGAGCAGGGCCAGCGCCGTCCTCAGTCCGGTGCCACCAGCCGGAATCCGACCCCCCGCACGGTGCGCAGGTAGCGCGGCTTCGCCGCGGACTCGCCCATCTTTCTGCGGAGCCAGTACAGGTGAACGTCGATGGTCTGATCCTCGCCGACCGATGGCTGCCGCCATACCTCCTCCAAGAGTTCCCGGCGGGACACTACCCGCCCAGGTCGTGCGGCGAGATACGCCAACAGGTCGAATTCCTTGCGGGTCAGCGCCAGCGGCTCCCCGTCGAGCTGGGCGCTGCGCTCGCCCACGTCCACCCGCAGCCCGCCGACGCTGTGCACCGCGGGCTGCACGGACCGACTGGCCCGGCCGGCCCGGCGCAGCACGGTGGTGATCCGCGCGTCCAGGTGCGCCCCGGTGAACGGCTTGACCATGTAGTCGTCGGCACCGGCGCGCAGCAGCTTGACCACCGACTGCTCGTCGTCACGGGCGGTGGCGATGATGATCGGAACGTCGGTGATGCCACGCAGCATCCGCAGCGCGTCCGAGCCGTCCAGGTCGGGCAGGCCGAGGTCGAGCACCACCAGGTCGGGTGTCTCCGCGGCGACCCGGCGCAGGGCATCCAACGCCGTACCCACGGCGTGCACGGCATGCCCCCGGTCGGTGAGGGACCGCAGCATCGCGCCGCGTACGACGTGATCGTCTTCGACCAGGAGCACGGAGGCCACGACAAGACCGTACTTGGCCTGGCAAGTTGATCGCGTTGCGGCGTGCCTGGAGACCGGGCAAGCTGGTACGACGATGTCGTTCACCCTGTTCGCCGATGCCCGCCTGGCGCTCGCCCGGGACAGCCTCGCCGGTCTCTCCACCGGCGACGCGCTCGGCGCGCGGTACTTCCTGCCGGAGCCCGCGTCCGTGGATCTCGCCGCCGACGCCCTGCCGCCAGCGCCCTGGGAATGGACCGACGACACCGAGATGGCCTGCTCGGTCTTCGCCCAGCTGGCCGAATCCGGCGGCATCGACCGGGACCGGTTGGCCCTCTCCTTCGCCGAACGGTGCGCCGAGCGTCGAGGCTACGGCGCCGGCGCGATGCTGATCCTGGGGCTGATCCGCACCGGCACCCCGTGGCCGCTGGCCGCCGCCTCCGCCTTCGACGGGCAGGGCTCCTGCGGCAACGGCGCGGCGATGCGGGTCGGCCCGCTGGGCGCGTACTTCGCCGACTCGACCGCCCGTGCCGCGGCGCAGGCCCGCGCCTCCGCCGAGGTGACGCACGCGCACCCGGAGGGGATCGCCGGCGCGGTCGCCGTCGCCGTCGCCGCCGCGCTGGCCGCCCGGGCCCGCCTCGACGGGCACCGGCCAGCCCCGGAGCGGCTGCTCGCCGGGATCGCCGCCGCGCTCGACCCGGGCACCGAGGTGCACCGGGGCGTGCACCGGGCGGCCGGGCTGGTCGGCCGGCCGCTGCCCCGGGTGGTGGCGGCGCTCGGCAACGGCTCCCGGGTGACCGCCCAGGACACCGTCGGGTTCACCCTCTGGGTGGCCGCCACCCACCTCGACGACTATCCGGCGGCCATCGAGACGTGCGTACGGGCCGGCGGGGACGTGGACACCACGGCCGCCATCGCCGGAGCGGTGGTGGCGGCGCACACCGGCGTCGGCACCCCGGGCGGGGTGCCCGAAAAGTGGCTGGCCGCCCGCGAGCCGCTACCTACCTGGCTCCCCTGACCCCCGGGATCGCCCTGCCTGCCCGGATTGCCCGGCTACCTTGCCCGCGTGGGTTGTTCCGGGCTGGCCCGCGTCGCCCTGCCCGCGTCGCCCTGCCCGCGTCGCCCTGCCCGCGTCGCCCTGCCCGCGTCGCCCTGCCCGCGTCGCCCTGCCCGCGTCGCCCTGCCCGCGTCGCCCTGCCCGCGTCGCCCTGCCCGCGTCGCCTGGCCCGCGCTGCTCGGCCTGGTCGCCTCGCCCGCGATCAACTCGGCTTCCTGCAAATCGGGGCATCCGGGCGGCTTGGTTGCCACGGTTTCCGGAAAGCCGAGTGGATCACCGCCAAATCGGGCTGTCCGCGCGGCTGGGATGCCGCGGTTTCCGGGAACCCGAGTGGATCACCGCGATGCCGCGGAAACAGCGGGCGTCGGGTCGGCGGGCTGCGGGTCGGCCGGCGTCCGGTCGGCCGGCGTCCGGTCGCTGGGCGTCGCGGTCTCGGCTGCATGGCCGGTTGTCTCGGCGAGCGTCGTGGCGTCGTTCGCGCCGTCACGCGTCGCGGTGGGCGTCGCGGTCCTGTCCGCCCGGCCGGTTATCTCGGCCAGGATCGCGGCCTCGTCGGGGGTCGCGGCCTGGTCCGGGCCGCCGGTCACCTCGGCGAGCGCGGTGGCCTCGTCCGGGTCGCGTCGACGCCACCGGCTGACCAGCCAGCCGATCGCCGCGCCACCGCCCAGCCCGGCCAGCAGGCCGGCGGCCAGCATCCCGTCGGCGCTGCCGGACTCCTCGCCCGCGCCGCCCGAGCGGGCCGGCGGTGCGGCGTCCCCACCGCCGTTCGCAGCGCCGTTCGCAGCGGCCGGCGCACCGGCCGCCGGGCCGCCGTGCCCGCCGTGCGCGGCCGGACCCGCCGCTCCGGGCGCCGCCGGCAGCAGGGTGAGCGCCGGGGCCTGGTGCGGACCGGAAGCGTCCGCCCACCGGACCACGGTGCCGTCGGCGTACGTCTGGACGACCTCGAAGGTGAGCCGCTCGGCCTGCGGCATCGGCCCCATGGAGAGCGCCAACCGGGCCGGCCCGGGGTCGCTCGCACCGACCCGGACCCAGGTCACCGCGGTGGTCACCGTGCTCACCCCGGCGGAGTGGATGCCGGCCACCGGCTTGTCCAGGGTGCGGGAGCTGATCCGGGGCGCCCAGCCGTTCACTGACATCGGGTAGACCTCGGCGATCGGCGCGTCGGCCGGCAGCCGTACCTCGATCTGATTGGTCTTCGTGCCGGCCCGCTCCTCCGCAACGGTGAACTCCAGCCGTACCGCGTCGCCCTGGCGGGCCTCGGTCGGGGTGGTCGTCACGTCCGCCGCGTACGCCGTGCCAGGCCAGAGCAGCAGCCCAGCGGCGGTCACCGCGGTCGCCGCCACGATCCGCCGCCGACGGCCACCGCCGTACGTGCTCGCCATCTCGTGCCCCCATCCGTGTCGACGCGGCCGGCACCGGTTTCCGGCCACACCTTCTAGTTCGGCTGCGAGGCGCGAAAGGTTCAACGTCGGCGGCAAGGAGGTGCCCTTCCCGGTCGGGGGCGGGGCGACCGATAGCATCGGCAGGAGCCGAGGATCGGCACCGTTTCGTACCACTTGGAGGAGTCACCGTGGCCGCACCCCGTACCCCCGCCGTGGCCGACCCCGTCGTCGTCGCCGCCGGGACCACGGCGGCCGACGCGGTGGCCGCGGCCGGACTGCCCGCGAACGGCCCCAAGGCGATCGTCGTGGTCCGCGACCCGCAGGGCCAGCTGCGCGACCTGGACTGGACGCCGGCCGAGGAGACCGTCGTCGAGCCGGTCAGCCTGGACTCGCCCGACGGGCTCAACGTGCTGCGCCACTCCACCGCGCACGTCCTCGCCCAGGCCGTGCAGGACATCTTCCCCGAGGCCAAACTGGGCATCGGCCCGCCCATCGAGAACGGCTTCTACTACGACTTCGACGTCGACAAGCCGTTCCAGCCCGATGACCTCAGCAAGCTCGAGAAGCGTATGCAGGAGATCATCAAGTCCGGGCAGCGGTTCCGTCGCCGCCGCTTCGGCAGCCTGGACGAGGCGCGCTCCGAGCTGGCCGACGAGCCGTTCAAGCTGGAGTTGATCGAGGTCAAGGGCGAGGGCCTGGACACCGACGAGGTGATGGAGGTGGGCGGCGGCGAGCTGACCATCTACGACAACCTCGACGCCAAGGAGGACAAGGTCTGCTGGTCGGACCTGTGCCGGGGCCCGCACCTGCCGACCACCCGACTGATCGGCGCGTTCAAGCTGATGCGCTCCGCCGCCGCGTACTGGCGAGGGTCGGAGAAGAACCCCCAACTTCAGCGGGTGTACGGCACCGCGTGGCCGACCCGCGACGAGCTCAAGGCGTACCTGAAGCTGTTGGAGGAGGCCGCCCGGCGCGACCACCGCAAGCTCGGCGCGGACCTCGACCTGTTCAGCTTCCCCGACGAGATCGGCTCCGGCCTGGCGGTCTTCCACCCCAAGGGCGGCATCATCCGCCGCGAGATGGAGCACTACTCGCGGCGGCGGCACGAGGAGGCGGGGTACGAGTTCGTCAACACCCCGCACATCACCAAGGCGCAGCTGTTCCAGACCTCCGGTCACCTGCCGTACTACGCGGACACCATGTTCCCGCCCATGCAGCTGGAGGGCGCGGACTACTACCTCAAGGCGATGAACTGCCCGATGCACAACCTGATCTTCAGGTCGCGCGGGCGGTCGTACCGGGAGCTGCCGCTGCGGATGTTCGAGTTCGGCACGGTCTACCGGTACGAGAAGTCCGGCGTCGTGCACGGCCTGACCCGGGTCCGTGGCCTGACCCAGGACGACTCGCACATCTACTGCACCCGCGAGCAGATGGCCGGCGAGTTGTCGACGCTGCTCAGCTTCGTGCTCGACCTGCTGCGCGACTACGGCCTGGACGACTTCTACCTGGAGCTGTCGACTCGGGACGACTCGCCCAAGTTCATCGGCGCCGACGAGGACTGGGCCGAGGCCACCGAGGCGCTGCGGACCGCCGCCGCGACCTCCGGCCTGGACCTGGTCCCCGACCCGGGCGGCGCGGCGTTCTACGGGCCGAAGATCTCCGTGCAGGCCCGTGACGCGATCGGCCGGACCTGGCAGATGTCCACCATCCAGGTCGACTTCAACCAGCCGGAGCGGTTCGCGTTGGAGTACCAGGCCGCCGACGGCAGCCGGCAGCGGCCCGTGATGATCCACCGTGCGCTGTTCGGGTCGATCGAGCGGTTCTTCGGGGTGCTCACCGAGCACTACGCGGGTGCCTTCCCGGCCTGGCTGGCGCCGGTGCAGGTGGTGGGCATCCCGATCCGCGAGGACCACACCGACTACCTGCACGGCTTCGTCGCCGCGCTGCGCGCCGAGGGCATCCGGGCCCAGGTGGACGCGGGTGACGACCGGATGCAGAAGAAGATCCGGACGGCGCAGCAGCAGAAGATCCCGTTCATGGTGATCGCCGGTGACGACGACGTGGCCGCCGGCACGGTCTCCTTCCGCTACCGCGACGGCTCCCAGCGCAACGGGGTGCCGGTCGCCGAGGCGGTGACCCACGTGCTGGACGTGGTCAGCTCGCGGACCAACATCGGCCCCTCCGCCGCCGCCGAGTAGCGGGACCGCCGCACGGCCCGCGTGTCGCATGATCGCGCTCGATCCAGGAAGTAGTGGCCGCCCCGGTGGGGGAGGCCACTACTTCCCTGTTCGAGCGCGATCTTCGCCGGGGAGGCCGGCGCTCGGGGGCGGTGTCGGTGTCAGATGCCGCAGTTGGGCGCTGACCAGCCCCCGACCGCCGCCACGTGGGTGTGGTCGTTGTGGCCGGGGTAGCCGGGGCCGAGGATCTGCCCGAAGCCGTGGTAGCGGGCCTGCTGCGCCAGCCGGCAGAACGACGGGGACCCGACCAGGTCGACCCCGTCGCCGTACAGGTGTCGGCTGTTCGACGCCCCGCCGACCGCGCTGTTGCAGGCGTAGCTGCGGAAGCTGCTGCTGATCGCGATGGCCACGTCCCCGAGGGCGTGCCGCATGGCCTGGAGTTTCCACATCGAGACGAGCGCGTTGAACCGGGCCGTGCTGGCCGAGACCGCGCCACCGGACCAGTCGCTGTTGCACTTGTTCAGCTCGGGGTAGCTGAAGTTGGCCGGGGTGCAGTCGTCGTCCTGGAGGGCGTAGAGCCGGTTGAAGGTCTGTGGGCCGGCGATGCCGTCCGCGGGCAGCCCGTACGCCTGCTGGAAGCGGATCACCGCCGACCGGGTGGCCGGGCCGTACGCGCCGTCGAGGGTGAGCACCGCGCCGTAGCCGGGGTAGCCGGCGACCCGGATCTGGAGTTGCCGGACGTCCTCGCCGGACGCTCCCTGGGCGAGGGTGCGACCCCAGGTGTAGCAGCCGTCCGCCTGGGCCGCGCCGGCAGTGAGGGTGACGCCGGCCACTGTGGTGGCGGCGGTCAGCGCAAGTGCCGCGAGGAACCTGCCGAGCCGTCGGAACATGTAGCCCTCCATCAATGCATGGAAGTACGTGGATGCATGGAAGTTTCAGGCTTCGGCATTGATCCGTCAAGAACTTGCAGTATCCGGTTTTCCCGACGGCGGGTGTCGCGGCTCGACCGCGGGGCTCCGTAGGATCGGCTCGTGACAGGGGCGGAACGGCACACGGACACCGACGGCATGGCGGACGGCCTGGAGCGGCTCTGGACGCCGCACCGGATGACCTACATCTCCGGCGAGGACCGCCCGGCCGAGGGCTACGAGAAGCCCACCGGCTGCCCCTTCTGCCGAGGACCGCAGCTGCCCCCGGAGGAGAGCCTGGTGGTGGCCCGTGGCGAGCACGTGTTCGTGGTGCTCAACCTCTACCCGTACAACCCGGGGCACCTGCTGGTCTGCCCCTACCGGCACGTCGCCGACTACACCGACCTGGACGTGCCGGAGACCACCGAGCTGGCGTCGTACACGCAGACCGCGATGCGGGTGATCCGCAAGGTCAGCAACGCCCACGGCTTCAACCTGGGCATGAACCAGGGTGGGGTGGCCGGCGCCGGCATCGCCGCGCACCTGCACCAGCACGTGGTGCCGCGCTGGGGTGGCGACGCGAACTTCATGCCGGTGATCGGCCGCACCAAGGTCCTGCCGCAACTGCTCGGCGACACCCGCGACCTGCTCGCCCGCGCCTGGCCGTCCTGACCGCCGCCGGCCGCGCCGCGCCGGCTGCGCGATCTCCGCGCCGGTCCGGCTAGTCGGCGCGCAGCAGCGGGGTCAGCTCCGACCAGCTCTCCACCCGGTGTACGCGGGGCAGCAGCGCGGCGTGCGCGGCGACCTCGGCCCGGCGGGGCCGGAACAGGAAGCGGTGCGGCACCGAGTCGAGGTAGCCGAGCACCTCCAGCTTGTCGTCCACGAAGTGGGTCAGGCCGAGGTGTCGAGCGATCGGTGCCTTGTCCGGTCGGGTGCGGCAGAAGTGCACCCGCGCGACCGGGATGCCGGTGCGGGCCGCAAAGTCGTGGTGGGCCAACCACTCCCGGGTGCGCCGCTCGGTGGCCTCCCCGCACTTGGACACCAGGTGCACCTCGTCGAACGCCGGGCCGAGCGCCGCGAGCGCGTCGAACGCCCCGACGACGGCCGGGGTGCGCAGGTAGTGCGCGCCGAAGAACGACGTGTCCGCGTCGTCGTCGGCCGGCTCGATGATCACTCCGCCGATGTCCACGCCGAGCCGTCGCATGGGTTGATCATGCCGCACCCTGAGCGTCCCCGTGCACCCGCGTGTCCGCCCGCCGGATCTGCTACGCCGCGGCCCGCTGGAGGTGGCACGATCGGCCGATGGCAGTCACGACACGGACGTTGGGGCGCAGCGGCATCGAGGTCAGCGCCCTCGGCATGGGGTGCTGGGCGATCGGCGGGCCCTGGGCGGAGGGCACCCAGCCGCTGGGCTGGGGCGCGGTCGACGACGACGAGTCGGTGCGGGCGGTACGCCGGGCGCTCGATCTGGGCATCACCCTCTTCGACACGGCCGACACGTACGGGGCCGGGCACAGTGAGCGGGTGCTCGGTCGTGCGCTCGCCGGCCGCCGCGACAATGCCGTGATCGCCACCAAGTGGGGTTACACCTTCGACGAGGCCGCTCGGCAGGCCACCGGCGAGGACGCGTCGCCTGCGTACCTGCGCCGCGCCGTGACCGCCTCACTGCGCCGGCTGAACACCGACCGGATCGACCTCTATCAGCTGCACCTGGCCGACCTGGCGGTGCCGCGGGCGCAGGCGCTGATCGGGACCTGCGAGGACCTGCTGGCCGAGGGCCTGATCCGCGGGTACGGGTGGAGCACCGACCGCCCCGACCGGGCCGCCGCGTTCGGGCACGCCGCCGCCGGTGCCACCGCCGTGCAACACACCCTGTCGGTGCTGCGCGACGCCCCCGAGTTGCTCGCCGTCTGCGACAAGTACGACCTGGCCAGCGTCAACCGCGGTCCACTCGGGATGGGGCTGCTGACCGGCAAGTACTCGGCCGGCTCGACACTGCCCCGCGACGACGTACGCGGGCTGGCCCCGGGCTGGTTGGAGTGGTTCCGGGGTGGCCGGCCAGCACCGGAGTGGCTGCGCCGGGTCGGCGCGGTCCGTGCCGCGCTCACCGCCGACGGGCGCACCCTCGCCCAGGGCGCGTTGGGGTGGATCTGGGCGCGCAGCGGACGCACCATCCCGATCCCGGGCTGCCGGACGGTTGCCCAGGTCGAGGAGAACGCCGCCGCGCTGCACCGGGGCCCGCTGCCGGCGGACCAGTTCGTCGAGGTGGAGCGTCAGCTCGCTGCCGTCCGCACGGCCGCCCTCCGCGACGCCGACCGCCCCCACTGGCCCCGCCCCACCCACCCCACAGTCCACCCGTAACCGTCCCCGCAGGCGTCCCGCCACCCGCCCCGATCTTGCACTTTCTGCGGGGACTCATGCCGCAACAGCGACATAAGGGCAACAGAAAGTGCAAGATCGACAGGGCGGGGCGGGGCGGGGTTAGGGGTGTTGTTCCTTGCGGGTCTGGTCGGCCAGGTGGGCGGGCATGGGGTCGTGGCGGACGAAGTGGCGGCGGAAGGTGCCGGTGCCGGCCGTCATGGAGCGCAGCTCGACGGCGTACCGAAGCAGCTCGGTGGCCGGCACTTCGGCCCGGACGAGAGTGCGGCCCTCGGTGTCCGGGTCCGGTTCGGTGCCGAGCACCCGGCCGCGTCGGCCGGACAGGTCGCCCAGCACCGTGCCCACCGAGCCGTCCGGCACCCGGATGGTGACCTCGTCGATCGGCTCCAGCAGGGCCGGCTGGCCACGCTCGGCGGCGTCGCGCAGCGCCAGCGCGCCGGCGGTCTGGAAGGCCGCGTCGGAGGAGTCGACGCTGTGCGACTTCCCGTCGACCAGGGTCACCCGCAGGTCCACCACCGGGTGGCCGGCGACCAGCCCGCGCTCAAGCTGGGCGCGGACGCCCTTCTCCACGGACGGGATGTAGTTGTGCGGCACCGCGCCGCCGACCACCCGGTCGACGAACTCGAAGCCACTACCGCGGGGCAGCGGCTCGACCTCGATGTCGCAGACCGCGTACTGACCGTGGCCGCCGGACTGCTTGACGTGGCGGCCGTGCCCCTTCGCGGGCACGGTCAGCGTCTCGCGCAGCGACACCTTGACCGGCTCGGTGTCCAGCTCGACGCCGCCGGCACGTAGCCGGTCGAGCACCACGTCCGCGTGCGCCTCGCCCATGCACCAGAGCACCAGTTGGTGGGTCTCCGGGTTGCGCTCCAGCCGCAGCGTGGGGTCGCCGGCGACCAGGCGGGCGAGGTTGCGGGCCAGGGCGTCCTCGTCGGCGCGGCTACGGGCGACGATCGCCACCGGCAGCAGCGGCTCCGGCATCTCCCAGGGGGCGATCAGCAGTGGGTCGTCCCTGGTCGAGATGGTGTCGCCGGTCTCGGCGCTGCCCGACTTGGTGATCGCGCAGAGGTCACCGGCCACGCAGAGCGACACCTCCCGCAGGGTGGCGCCCAGCGGGGTGTAGATGTGCCCGACCCGCTCGTCGGCGTCGTGGTCGGGGTGCCCGCGTTCGGCCATGCCGTGCCCGGAGACGTGCATGGTCTGGTCGGGGCGCAGCGTGCCGGAGAAGACCCGGACCAGCGAGACCCGGCCGACGTGGCGATCGATGGTGGTCTTGACGACCTCGGCGACCAGCGGCCCGGCCGGGTCGCAGGTCAGCGGCGGACGCGGCGAGCCGTCCACGCCGGTCACCGCCGGCAGCTCGTGCTCCAGCGGCGACGGGAACGCGGCGGTCAGCACCTCCAACAGCACGTCCAGCCCGACACCGGTCTGGGCGCAGACCGGCACCACCGGGTAGAAGTGGCCCCGGGCGACGGCCTTCTCCAGGTCGTCGATGAGCACCTCGGTGCTGATCTCCTCGCCGTCGAGGTAGCGGTCCATCAGGGTCTCGTCCTCGCTCTCGGCGATGATCCCCTCGATCAGCTCGTCGCGGGACTCGTCGATGGCCCGCTGGTGCTCCGGGTCCGGGTCGCGGACGTCGGCGGGGAGCCCGGCGCTGTAGTCGAAGACCCGACGGGTGATCAGGCCCAGCAGACCTTCGGTGGACACCCCGTCGTCGCCGAGCATCGGCAGGTAGAGCGGCATCACGTTGTCACCGAAGAGGCGTTGGCAGAGCGCCACCGTCTCGTCGACGTCGGCGCGCGGCTGGTCCAGGCGGGACACCGCGACCGCGCGGGGCATGTCGACCGCGGCGCACTCCTCCCACAGCGCGACCGTGGCCGCGTCCATGCCGCCCGCGGCGGAGACCACGAAGAGCGCGGCGTCGGCGGCCCGCAGCCCGGCGCGCAGCTCGCCGACGAAGTCGGCGTACCCGGGGGTGTCCAGCAGGTTGACCTTGATGCCGTTGTGCAGCAGCGGCGCGCAGGACAGGCTGACCGAGCGCTGTTGGCGTACGGCGGCGGGGTCGTGGTCGCCGACTGTGGTGCCGTCGACCACGGAGCCGGCGCGGCCGATCGTGCCGGTCGCCGCGAGCAGCGCCTCGACCAGCGTGGTCTTGCCCGCCCCGGAGTGCCCGACGAGCACCACGTTGCGAACCCGCTCGGGCTCGGTCACCACCGGCGTGCCGCCGGTGGAACCCTTCTCGTGACTCTTCTGCGCCATGGGGCGCACCTCCCTCAGCCGGTGGTGGTGGCGACCGCCGCGCGACGGGAAGCGGCCCGGGGCGAGTGCGCGGCGATATCCTCCGGTGGTCTGCTGCGAAGCGGGAACGGGACGGGCGGACGGGTGAGCTGGCTCACCTCCCGGCTCGATCTCACACCCGTTGCCGGATAGGCACAAGCCTCCCCCGGGCGGGTCGGCGGTACCGTCCGTATCGCCGGAGCTGGGCGGACCGTTATCGTGGGGACCGCCATGGCGAAGATCTTCCAAGTGTCGGCCCGCGCGGGGATGACCCGCGTCGTCGAGCCGATTGCCCGTGCCCTGCTGCGCGCGGGCGTCACCCCCAATGCCGTCACCGTCGCGGGCACCGTTGGTGTGCTCGTCGGCGCGCTCGGCTTCGGTGCTCGCGGCCATCTGGTCGCGGGCGCGTTGATCGTCACCCTGTTCGCGCTCACCGACCTGCTCGACGGGACGATGGCCCGGATGAGCGGCGGCTCCACCAGGTTCGGCGCGTTTCTCGACTCAAGCATGGACCGGGTCGCCGACAGCGCCGTCTTCGGCGCGGTCGCGTACTGGCTGGCCACCCAGGGGCACCACTCCGGGGTGGCCGCCGCGTTGCTCTGCCTGGCCGCCGGCAGCCTGGTCTCCTACGTGAAGGCCCGGGCCGAAGGGCTCGGCATGACCTGCAACGTGGGCATCGCCGAGCGCACCGAGCGGCTGCTGATCGTCGGGGTCGGTGGGATCCTCACCGGCGTCGGGGTCGATCCGGCCCTGGAGATCGCGCTCTGGCTGCTCGCCGCCGTGTCGATCTTCACGGTGGGGCAGCGGATGACGCACGTCTACCGCCAGGCCCAGCAGCTCCAGCCGGACGGTCAGGCGTGACTGGCGTGCCGGTGACCCGGCGTCGGACGACCGGCGGCCGAGTCGCGTGAACCTCACCGAGCTGGGCTACGTCGCCGGGTGGCGGGTGGTCCGCGCGCTACCCCGGCCGCTGGTGGCGGCGGCGTTCCAGGCGGGCGCGGACCGCGCCCACCGCGCCGGCGGAGGGGGTACGGCCCGACTGCGCGCGAACCTGCGCCGGGTGGTCGGCCCGGAGCTGCCCGACGCCGAGTTGGACGATCTCGTCAAGCGCGGGTTGCGCTCGTACGCCCGGTACTGGATGGAGGCGTTCCGGCTGCCCGCCCTGAGCCGGTCGCAGATCCTGTCCGGTTTCCGGCTCGACGGCGCCGAACTGCTCGCCGCCGACGTGGCCGCCGGTCGGGGCGCGGTGGTGGCCCTGCCGCACGCCGGCAACTGGGATGCTGCGGGCGCCTGGGTGGCGGCCACCGGTTGGCCGATCACCACGGTCATGGAGCGGCTCAAGCCGGAGGGCGTGTACGAGCGTTTCCTGGCCTTCCGGGCGAGTCTGGGGATGGAGATCCTGCCGACCCACGGGGGGCCGCGTCCGGCGTTCGACGTGTTGCTGGACCGGCTCCGTGCCGGTGCGGTGGTGCCGTTGCTGGCCGACCGTGACCTCTCCGCCCGGGGGGTGGAGGTGGACTTCTTCGGTGGGAAGACCCGGATGCCCGCCGGGCCGGCGTTGCTCGCGCTGCACACCGGCGCGCCGCTCTACGTGGCCTCGCTGTGGTACGAACCGGACGCCGCCTGTGCGTCGCTGGCTGGTCCGTTGCCGGTGCCGGGGCCCGAGGTGGGACCGCTGGACCAGCGGGTCCGGTCGCTGACCCAGTTGATCGCCGACCGTCTGGCGGCGGGTATCGCCCGGCATCCGGAAGACTGGCACATGTTGCAGCGGATGTGGCTGGACCAGGCGAGGTCGGGGGAGAGCACGGCGCTGCCCTCGTCGGCCTCCGGCCCGGCCTGAGGAGGTGGGCTGACACATGCGGATTGGCATCGTGTGCCCGTACTCCTTCGACGTGCCCGGCGGGGTGCAGAACCACGTCATGGACCTCGCCGAGGCGCTGATCGCGCTCGGCCACGAGGTCAGCGTGCTCGCGCCGGCCGACGAGGATTCACCGCTGCCGGAGTACGTGGTGTCCGCCGGTCGGGCCGTTCCGCTGCCGTACAACGGTTCGGTGGCCCGGATCGCGTTCGGCCCGGTGTCGACCGCCCGGGTGCGACGGTGGATCACCAACGGCGACTTCGACGTGCTGCACGTGCACGAGCCGCTCACGCTGAGCCTGTCGCTGCTGGCCGTGCTCTCCGCCCGTGGCCCGGTGGTGGCCACGTTCCACACCGCGATGACCCGTTCGCGGGTCCTCGCCGCCGCCCAGGGTGTGCTCCAGATCGTTCTGGAGCGGATCACGGCCCGGATCGCGGTGAGCGCGCTGGCCCGCAAGGTGCAGGTCGAGCACATGGACGGCGGCGCGGTGGAGATCCCCAACGGGGTGGCGGTGGCCAAGTTCGCCGACGCCGAGCCGTTGCCGGGCTGGCCGGGGGAGTGCGCGCCCGGCACCGGCGGCACACTCGGCTTCCTGGGCCGGTTCACCGAGGCCCGCAAGGGCTTCCCGGTGCTGCGCGACGCGTTCGTGGCGTTGGCCGCCACGCGGCCCGGTCTGCGGTTGCTGGTCGCCGGCCCGGGTGACCCCGACGACCTGTACGACCAGTTCCCCGCCGACCTGCACGAGCGGATCACGTTCCTCGGCCTGGTCAGCGAAGCGGACAAGGCGCGCATGCTGCGCAGTGTGCACCTCTACGTCGCACCGAACACCGGCGGCGAGTCGTTCGGCATGATCCTCACCGAGGCCCTCGCCGCGGGTACGACGGTCATCGCCAGTGACCTTGACGCGTTCCGGCGGGTGCTCGACGGTGGGCGGGCCGGTCGACTCTTCCCCACCGGTGACCCGGTGGGGCTGCGTGACGTGCTCAGCGAGCTGCTGGACGACCCGGCCGGGCGGGCCACGCTGAGTGCCTGCGGCGATCAGGTGGTCGCGAATTTCGACTGGCCGGTGGTTGCTCGCCGCGTTCTGGAGGTATACGCAGCGGCGATCGAGGCAACCGACGGGCGGGTCATCGACCAGGAATGGGTGGGGCTGGGCTGAGCCGGTGTGACGGATGGTGCGGTGGTGACCGGCGGGACCGGTCCGGCCGCGCCCAATCGGACGAAACGGAGCAGCACTACGATGCCGCACATGTGGTGGGTGGTGGCCGCGAGCGTGGTCGTGGGGCTGGTCGCGGCGTACCTCATCTGGACCGCCGGCCGGGTGGAGCGGCTACAGGGCCGCGCGGAGCTGGCGGCCCGGGCTCTCGACGCCCACCTGTTGCGTCGCGCGGCGGCAGCCGCGGTCCTGGCTGAGCGGCGTTTCGGCGTCGAGCTGTACGCGGCCGCCCGGATCGCCCTGGACGCCAGCCCGGACGAGCGGGAGGCGGCGGAGAACGACCTCACCCGGCAGTTGCGCGGCGTCCAGTTGGACCCGGGCGACCCGGACTGCGCGGCGGTCATCGCCGCGAGTCGTCGGCTCGCGTTGTCCCGGCAGGTGCACACCGACCTGGTTCGGGACGCCCGCTCGGCGCGCAGCCGGCCGCTGGTGCGCCTGTTGCGGATGGGGCGGGGCCGGCAGTGGCCGCGCTACTTCGACATCGACGATCCGACTCTCGTCGTCCCGGCGGACGTCCCCGCGGCCTGAGCGCCGATGGTCGTCACTGCTCCCGAATGGGCTCGGGCGGACCGGTGACCAGGGCCACAGTGCAGGCCACCGGGGGTCTGATTGGCTGTCGGTACGGCGTTGAACCGCGCGTAGCATTTCGCTGCCACCCGCAGAGCACGTCCAAGGAGCGATGACCCGTGCCCGAAAACACCGCGTCGAACACCGGTACCGCCCCCGTCGTCGGCACCGCCCGCGTGAAGCGGGGCATGGCCGAGATGCTCAAGGGCGGCGTGATCATGGATGTCGTCAACGCCGAGCAGGCCAAGATCGCTGAAGACGCCGGCGCCGTAGCGGTGATGGCCCTGGAGCGGGTGCCCGCCGACATCCGCGCGCAGGGCGGGGTGTCCCGGATGAGCGACCCCGACATGATCGACGGGATCATCGGGGCGGTCTCCATCCCGGTGATGGCCAAGGCCCGCATCGGCCACTTCGTGGAGGCGCAGATCCTCCAGTCGCTCGGCGTGGACTACGTCGACGAGTCCGAGGTGCTGACCCCGGCCGACTACGCGAACCACATCGACAAGTGGGCGTTCACCGTGCCCTTCGTCTGTGGCGCCACGAACCTGGGCGAGGCGCTGCGCCGGATCACCGAGGGCGCGGCCATGATCCGCTCCAAGGGTGAGGCGGGCACCGGTGACGTCTCCAACGCCACCACCCACATGCGGAAGATCCGCCAGGAGATCCGCCGGCTCTCCTCGCTGCCGGCCGACGAGCTGTACGTCGCGGCCAAGGAGTTGCAGGCCCCGTACGAGCTGGTCAAGGAGGTCGCCGAGAGCGGCAAGCTGCCGGTGGTGCTGTTCACCGCGGGCGGGATCGCCACTCCGGCCGACGCGGCGATGATGATGCAGCTCGGCGCGGAGGGCGTCTTCGTCGGCTCCGGCATCTTCAAGGCGGGCAACCCGGCTCAGCGGGCCGCCGCGATCGTCAAGGCGACCACGTTCCACGACGACCCGGACGTGCTGGCCAAGGTTTCCCGGGGCCTCGGCGAGGCGATGGTCGGCATCAACGTCGACGAGATCCCGCAGCCGCACCGCCTGGCCGAGCGCGGTTGGTGAGCGCGACCGTGACGGCGCCCGTGATCGGTGTGCTCGCCCTCCAGGGCGACGTCCGCGAGCACGTGGCGGCGTTGGCCGCGGCGGGCGCGGACGCCCGCCCGGTCCGCCGTCCGGCGGAGCTGGACGCGGTCGACGGCCTGGTCATCCCCGGCGGCGAGTCCACCACCATGAGCAAGCTCGCCGACATCTTCGAGCTGCGCGAACCGATCGACAAGCGGATCGCCGACGGCATGCCGGTCTACGGCTCCTGCGCCGGCATGATCATGTTGGCGACCGAGGTGCTGGACGGCCGACCCGATCAGCGGGGTTTCTCCGGCATCGACATGACCGTCCGGCGCAACGCGTTCGGCCGGCAGGTCGACTCGTTCGAGGCGCCGGTGACCGTCGCCGGGGTGCCGGGCGAGCCGTTCCACGCGGTCTTCATCCGCGCGCCGTGGGTCGAGCGGGTCGGTGCCGGCGTCCAGGTCATCGGGGTGGTGGCCGGCGGCCCGGCCGCCGACCGGATCGTGGCGGTCCGACAGGGCAACCTGCTGGCCACCTCGTTCCACCCGGAGCTGACCGGTGACCTGCGGGTGCACGCGTACTTCGTGGACCTGGTCCGCGCCGCCTCCTGAACAGCGGGCGACCGCGTCGGGTTGTCCATGATGCTCGCCGGGGCCGGGTCTTATGTCCCGTCTGCCCTGGTCCGTGCGGGCCGGTCGGCCTTACCGCGCGCGGTGCATGACAGCGACCCGGGGGACGTCGGTAGGATTGCGGAGATTCGGCAGGGCCATCTGCCCGCCACGGCTTCCACCAGAGCTGACCGGCACCTCCGCGTGCGCCGGCGGGAGCGGGGCGTGAGCGGTGCGGTCGATGCAGACGGCGGGTAGCAACGGAGGTAGAAGATGTCCGGCCACTCAAAGTGGGCGACGACCAAGCACAAGAAGGCCGTCATCGACGCCAAGCGCGGCAAGATGTTCGCCAAGCTGATCAAGAACGTCGAGGTGGCCGCACGGACCGGCGGCGGTGACCCCTCCGGCAACCCGACGCTCTTCGACGCCATCCAGAAGGCGAAGAAGAGTTCGGTGCCGAACGACAACATCGATCGCGCCGTCAAGCGCGGCTCCGGCCTGGAGGCCGGCGGCGCCGACTGGCAGACGATCATGTATGAGGGGTACGGCCCGAGCGGCGTGGCCATGCTCATCGAGTGCCTCACCGACAACCGCAACCGCGCGGCGACCGAGGTCCGGACCGCGCTGACCCGCAACGGCGGCTCGCTCGCCGACGCCGGCTCGGTGTCGTACATGTTCTCCCGCAAGGGCGTGGTGATCGTCCCCAAGGAGGGCACCAGCGAGGACGACGTGATGCTGGCCGTCCTGGACGCCGGTGCCGAAGAGGTCAACGACATCGGCGAGGCGTACGAGGTGGTCTCCGAGCCGACCGACCTGATTCCGGTGCGGACGGCGTTGCAGGATGCCGGCATCGAGTACGAGTCGGCCGAGTCCTCCCTGATCCCCAGCGTCAACGTTCCGCTGGACGAAGAGGGCGCGCGTAAGATCTTCAAGCTGATCGACGTCCTGGAGGACTGCGACGACGTCCAGAACGTCTACGCCAACTTCGACATCAGCGACGACGTGATGGCGGCGGTTGACGCCTGAGCCCCGCCCCATCCCGCCGCGATCTTGCACTTTCTGACCCGACAGAACGGGTCAAGCACGGCATATCGTCAACAGAAAGTGCAAGATCGCGGCGGTTGCCTCCGGAGGTCGAGCGAGGAGGTGCCGCAGAGGTGGCGGAGCGGTTCGCGCCCGGTGACACCGTGGTACGGCGTGAGGTGCTGCGAGGTGAGGTCTGGTTCGGCTGCCCGACGATCTGCGTCGAGGATTCGCCCGAGCTGCTCGCCCTCTACCTTCCACCGGGGGCCGAGTTCGGCTTCCCGGAGACCGGCGTCTTCCCGTGCGGGCGGCACCCGTGGGAGACCGCCGGGCACCGCTCCTGGTCCGGGCACGGCAAGCTGATGCTGCAACGCCCCGGCGAGGCGCACTCGATCGACGTGTTCTGGACCGGGCCGGGGCGCGACTTCGCCGGCTGGTACTTCAACCTCCAGGACCCGGTGCGGCGTACGGCGATCGGGGTGGACACCCTGGACCACGAGCTGGACCTGTGGTGGGCCGCGGACGCCGACCGGTACGTCTGGAAGGACGTGGAGATGTTCGCGCAGCGGCTCGTCGAGGGGCGCTACCCGGGCATGGGGGACGCCATCCGGGCCGAGGGCGACCGGATCGCCGCCCTGCTCGACGGCGGTGAGCGCTGGTGGGACCCGGCGTGGGCCACCTGGCGGCCCGATCCCGACTGGACGGCACCCCCGCTGCCCGCCGGCTGGGACCAGGTGCCACCCGCGCGCTGAGCCGCGCCGCCGTCAGTCTGCCGGCAGCGAGTTGACCAGGAACACCTGATCCGTCCCGCCGGTGCACGGCTCGACCAGCGCCGCGTTCGACACGTCGCTGTCGTCGTCGCGCAGGCCGACGCACAGCTCGCTACGGTCGGGCCGGATGCGGTACGCGTCGGGCGTCGCTCCGGTCGGCTCGAAGTGGAACACCTGCCTCGGCCTGCTCGCGCTGCAATTTTTCTCGTCCCAGGGTTCGAGCAGGTTCCGGCCGGGATCCTCCTCGCGGATGGTGAGGCAGCCCTTCCCGTGCACCGGGTGGACCCAGTGGATGAAGAACATTCCGTCGGTCACCGGTTCCAGCGCGGTGTCCGGTGGGGTGGCCTCCGTGCAGGGCCGCTGGACCGCTATCTCCTTGGTGTACTGGCCGGTGCGATCGCGGCCCTCGGTGAGGCAGAGGTGCGGGCTGCCGACGGGGCGGATCTGGCTGCGCCCCGCGCTCGGCGAACGGGCACCGCCCCCCGCCGATGCGGTCGGATCGGTGCGTTGCCCGGCCTTCCCCTGCTCGTCGTCGCGCCGCTCGGCCCAGAAGCCCACGCCGAGCGCGGCCAGCAGGGCGGCGACGACGAGCAGCGCCAGCGGCGCGGGCCGCGCGAACCAGCGTGGGCGGGCCGGGTCAGGTCGCTGCGGGGTCGTGACCGCGTCGACCGGCGGTGGGTCCGCTGCCGGCGATGGCGGGGCGAACTGACCCGCCGCGAGGCGGTGCCGGGCCCGTAGCCACGTCTCGACCTGATCTTCCGCGCCGCAGGCCCGCACGAACGCGGCCACCACCTCGGGTCGCGGCAGTGTGGACCGGCGCAGGATGTCGGCCGCGGTGCTCCGGGCCAACACGTCACCCGCCGCCGCGGCACGCTGCTCCAGTTGCCGGTAGGTGAGCCCCGACCGGTCCTTGAGCTGGCGCAGCAACTCGACGAACTCGGCCGGGTTGGACGTGTCGTCCGGGCGTAGCTCCCCCGTGGTCATCGCCCGATTCTCCAGACATCGCGGACGCGGTGGCAAGCCGGGTCCCGGTGACTGTCCGAGATGGTCGGACAAGATCCGGACATGCGCCCCTGAGCTGCCCGGACAGCCCAGCGCGGCGACCAGGGCATTGTCGTCGCCGACTGATTTACCTAGCGTCTTCTCTCGATGGCCGCGCCGCTGACCGGTGTGCGTTCGGCGGGTTCGCCGGCACCGGTTCGGGCTCGACCACACCAACGACACGGGGAGGTTCGATGGATGGTGCTGTCCGGGATCCGGTGCCGCAGGTGGCCACGGCAGGGGAGTATGTGGCGTTGCTCAGGGAGGCGCGGCGGCGTTCCGGCATGACCTATCGGGAGCTCTCCCGGCGCGCCTCGGCGGCCGGACACTGGCTGCCGCCGAGCACCCTCGCGACGATGCTGGGGCGCTCGACGCTGCCCCGGGAGCGCACCGTCGTCGCGCTGCTGGCCGCCTGCGGCACCCCGGCGGCCGAGGTCGACAGGTGGCTGGAGACACGGCGGGTCATCGAGGCCCGCCTCGGCGAGCAGGGCCGAGGGGAGAGCGACGCGGCACGGACCCCTGCCGGCCCGTCCACGACCGTCGCGGCGAACATCCGCCCGAGCGTCGGCTCGGTCCCGCCGCGACCCGAAGCACCCTGGCCGGCCCGTCGCTGGCTTCGGCTGGCGCTGCTGGCGGTGCTCGGCGTCCTGACGGTCGGGGCGGCCGGGGCGCTGCGACCTCTCGCCCCTCCCGCAGTGGACAACTCGCCGACCGCTGGCTGTCCGGACGTGCTGCGCCAGGGCATGTACGACCCCTGCGTGCTGAGCCTCCAGGAGCACCTGGTGGCCGACGGGCTCACCGTGCCGGTCGACGGTTGGTTCGGCCCGGACACCACCAGCCGGGTGATGGTGTTCCAGGCGTTCGGCGGCCTGCCGGTCAGCGGCACCGCGGACGCGCGGTTGTTCGGCGAGTTGGCGGGCGATCGGAAGGTGCCCGTCAGCTGGACGCAGGACCGGATCCGCAAGCACCTGCGGCAGATGTTCCCGGAGGACCCGGCCGGGGCGGTGGAGGTGGCGCGCTGCCTGTCCGGACTGGACCCGTACCGGGTGGAGGTCGTCGAGGACGGCTCGCGGCGCTGGGGGTTGTTCCAGTTCAGCGACGTGGAGGTGTCCCGGTTCGGCGTCGACCGCCGGACGGTGCTGGATCCGGCCTGGAACATCGGGACGGCCCGGGAGGTCTGGTCTCGTACCGGCGACTTCGGCCACTGGAACTGCCCGGCGTAGCGGTGACGCGTGATGCTCCCCGCCCGATCCCCGGACCGGGCGGGGAGCATCCCCCCGTTACCCCGACTGACGATTCACGGTCGCAGGCGGTTGGCGAACACGTACGCGCCCACGGAACGTCCGGTGGCGAGCCCCGCGTCCGCGTCGAACCGGTAGTGCACGCCGAGGTAGATGCGGCTCAGCGCGTTCTCCTCGGCGGCGTGGTCGAAGCCGGTCATGCGCCGGACCACACCCTCCGCGTAAGGATCGTCGGTGGTGGCGTCGAAGGCGATCGCATCGGTGCCGAAGAAGCTCTTCATCACCGCGGACCAGGCCCCCGCGAAGGTGGCGTGCCCGGAGACGTAGGCCGGGAAGGCCGGCGTGTACGGCACCCCGGCGCGGTCCTGCGACAACGGCTGCCAACCGGGGCCCCCGGTCGCCTCGATGGCCGTCACCGGCCGCCACAGGTCGATAGGTGTCTGGTACTTGGCGTCCCAAGCGGCGATGGCGGCGTCGGCGAGAGCGAGGGCGACCAGCCCGAAGAGCCGGGCGTTGGCCAGGATGCCGAGCTGACGCTGTTCCGACACGATCCGGGTGTGCGAGAAGAGCTGACCCGGTGGTTTGTACGTACCCCCCAGGTCGTTGGCCCAGAAGAACGCGATCTGCCTCTGGTCGGCGGTCCGCAGCGCCGACGTCCGGCCGCCGTAGTCGCGGACCTCCTGTACCTGATCGCGGTACTGCTGCTTGCTGAGCAGGTCGGAATACCCGGTGGCGCCGGCCGGTAGCCCGGGGCGGAACTGCCGGCCCGAGGTGAGCGCGAACGGGGTGACCAGGCCCCAGTTCGGGCTGACCGCCGCCTTGCCGTTGGTCGGTCGCCACGAGCCGGGTACGCCGTCCAGTTGGTAGGGCGTGTTGTTGCCGGAGCCGTCGTTGGCGCGAGCCTGGAGGTTGGCGGCGGCCGCCGCCGCGCCGACGGTGTCCCCACGGGCGACCTCGGCGGCGTTCACCCCGGACGGCCGGAGGGCGACAGCGCCGGCGAGGGCCTGGGCGTAGGACTGGCCTTGGCCGCCGTACAGGGCGGTCAGCACGTCGTACGCGGCCCGGTCGACGGCCGCGTGCAGGGACGGCGCCACGACGTTGTCCATGGTGCCCGGGTACGTGACCGGCACCCGTACCCGGTAGGGAGTGCCGACGCCGGTGACCGAGGCGGCGGCGTCGTGCATCGCCGCGTGCAGGATCGCGGCCTCCCGGGACGAGGAGGTGGGTGGCAGGTCCAGCGCCTGGTACGTGCCCAACAGGACGCCATTCCAGTACAGGATCGGGTCGGTGGCCGGGTCCACGGCCAGCGGGCTGAGCGAGATGTTGTCCACCTGGACCGTCGAGGCGGCCTGGCCGCCGAAGTGGAACAGCAGCACCGCCTTCGGGTCGCCGAACGGGGAGGTGAAGTCGAAGGTGAACCGGCGCGTCGTGGAGGTGAGCGCGACGGTCTGGTCGACGGCGGAGGTGAAGGGCGTGTCCGCCCGGGAGACCGAGACGCGCAGGGAGCGGCTGACGTCGGCGGAGGCGTCGAACTGCAACCGGTACGGCTGCGCCGCCGTCACGCCGAACTCGAAGTGACCGACCAGGTCCTCCCAGACGGGCTTGCCGACCGTCGCGCTGGTGCGGACGCGCAGTTGCCCGGCGTTGACCGTGGTGCTGGTCGTGGCGAGCCGGGTCCACCAGGGCTGGGTGCTGCCGTTGTCGAACGTGCCGTTGAGGATGAGGTCGCCCGGGGCGGCGGCGGCCGGCGCGGGGCGGACGAGAGCGGTGAGGGTGCTGGCGAGGGCGACCGCGAGCACCGTGCTGAGCAGACGCCGGAGTTGCCGTGCGTTGATCGGTGGGGACATCGAGAGCCTTTCCGGTCCGGGACCGGCGACGA
This sequence comes from Micromonospora sp. BQ32, assembly GCF_059358895.1. NCBI lineage: Bacteria > Bacillati > Actinomycetota > Actinomycetes > Micromonosporales > Micromonosporaceae > Micromonospora > Micromonospora sp. BQ32. The sequence continues at coordinate 392,427 of NZ_JCADBI010000003.1, forward strand.
CCAGGTCGTTGCCGTGAGGATCGGCTCACCGTAGGAGCGTTCGCGTTGTTCGCAGCCCGCGAACAGCGCACGGAACGGGGCCGCACGACGGCGGGCGCCGGCATCCGTCAGGACACCGACGCCCGCGCGGGGCGAACCCTCGGCTCAGCCGATGGTCTCCCGCTCCCGCCAGGCGGTACGCAGCGAGGTCCGGCCGTTGGTGCGCAGCAGCGACCCCTCGTACACCCGGGCCCCGGCGAGGAGGAACGCGCCGGCGGCGAGCAGCAAGATGACCAGCGAGACGATCGGCTCCCACCCGGCCGCGTCGCCGGTGAACAGCCGCAGCGGCATCGCCGTGGGCGACGAGAACGGCACATAGGACAGCACCCGCATCGCGGTGGCGTTGTCGTTCAGGAAGATCACCGCGAAGAACGGCAGCATGACGGCGAGCTGCACCGGCGTCGACACGGCGGCGATGTCCTCCTGCCGGTTGGCCAGGGCGCCCGCCGCCGCCCACATGGCGGCGAGCAGCACGAAACCGATCAGGAAGAACGGCACGAACCAGCCGATCGCCGGGGCGAGCAGGGTGAGCAGACCTCCGCTGTCGCCCATCTGCAGCCCGATCACCGCCACCACCGCGATCAGGGCGATCTGCGCGAACGCCAGGATGGCCCCGGCCACCACCTTCCCGGCCAGCAGGGCCCGCACCGGCACGGCGGCGACCAGGATCTCCACGATCCGGGTCTGCTTCTCCTCGATGACGCTCTGCGCGATCTGCACACCGAACGTCTGCGAGGTGAGGAAGAAGACGAACGCGAAGACGAACGGCACCAGGAACGCCACCACCGGGTCGACCGCATCCGGGTCGAGCAGGCGTACGGTCGGTTGGCTGCTCAGGGCCTTCACCACGTCGTCGGGGGCGTCATCCATGGCCAGGACGGCCGGTCCGGCGACCACCGCCGCGTCCACGTCGTCGTCGCGGACGGCCTGCTCGGCGGCCCGGTCATCGGGGACGACCCGGACCTCCAGCCCGGCGGCGCGCAGCGGCGCGGCCAAGCTCTCGGTCACCGCCACGGTGGACGGCCCGCCGGAGAAGAGCGGCGGCAGGATGGTGCCCGCCGCGGCGATCAGCAGGAAGAACAGCGTGCCGAACAGGAAGGTACGGTCGCGGAGCTTGACCCGGATCTCGCGTTCGGCGACCAGCCGGGTGGCCTGGGTGACGTTCACTGGGTGACCTCTCGGAAGATCTCGGTGAGCGAGGGGCTGACCGGGCGGAAGGCGCGGACCGGGCCGCGTGCGAGGGCCGCCCGCAGCACGGGCTGTTCGTCGGTGCCGGCCGGCAGGTCGAAGACCACACGCGCGCCGTCCAGCTCGACCAGGGTCACTCCCGGGTGGTCGCGTACCCAGCCGGCGTCGTGCTCCACGACCAGCTCGAAGCGGGGCACCGTGTGCGAGTCGCGCAGCTGCTGCCGGCTGCCGGCGGCCCGGATCACCCCGTCCCCGATGATCACCAGGTCGTCGCAGAGGCGCTCCACGACGTCGAGCTGGTGGCTGGAGAAGAGCACCGGCGCGCCGGCCGCGGCCCGTTCCCGCAGCACGGCCACAACGGTCTCCACGGCCAGCGGGTCGAGGCCGGAGAACGGTTCGTCGAGCACCAGCACCTCGGGGTCGTGCACCAGCGCGGCGGCGATCTGGGCGCGCTGCTGGTTGCCCAGCGACAGCGTCTCCAGCAGGTCGTCGCCCCGCTCACCGAGCCCGACCCGGTCCAGCAGGGCGTCGGTGGAGCGCCGGGCCGCGGCGGCGTCCAACCCGTGCAGCCGGCCCAGGTAGGTCACCTGCTCGCGGGTGGTCATCTTGGGGTAGAGGCCCCGCTCCTCCGGCATGTAGCCGAAGCGCCGCCGGTCCTGCCGGGTCAGCGTGGTGCCGCCCCAGCTCACCTCGCCGGCGTCGGGGGCGAGGACACCCAGGATGATCCGCATGGTGGTGGTCTTGCCGGCACCGTTGGCGCCCACGAAACCGGTCATCCGACCGGCGGACACCTCGAAGGACACGTTCCTGAGCACCTGACGGTCGCCGAAGCTGCGGTCGACGCCGTCGAGGCGAAGCGTTCTGGTCACGCCCTCACGCTAGATCGAATACGCCGCTCCGCCGTCCGCCCGGCGGGTGAGCCGGCGGGTCCACCTCGCGGTGGACGCCGGTCACGCGCCGGGCCGGACCACGCCGTTCTCGTACGCGAACACGACGGCCTGCACCCGGTCGCGCAGGCCGAGTTTGGCCAGCACACGACTCACGTGTGTCTTCACCGTCGCCTCGCCCAGGTGGATGGTCGCGGCGATCTCCGCGTTGCTCGACCCGGCGGCGAGCAGCATCAACACCTCCCGTTCGCGTGGGGTCAGCTCGGCCAGCGCGGCGTCCGCGGCCGGGCCTCGGTGGGCGGTGCCCGTCGGGTCGCCGGGTCGGGCGAAGGTGGAGATCACCCGGCGGGTGATCTCCGGGGCGAGGAGACCGTCGCCCCTGGCCAGCACCCGGATCGCCTCGACCAGCTCCTCCGGCGTGCCGTTCTTGAGCAGGAAGCCACTGGCCCCGGCCCGCAGCGCGGCGAACAGGTAGTCGTCGCGGTCGAAGGTCGTGAGGATCAGCACCGCGGGCGCCCCGGGGCCGTCGGCAACGATCTGCCGGGTGGCCTCCAGGCCGTCCATCCCGGGCATTTCCACATCCATGAGTACGACGTCGGGGCGGGTCGCCCGGGTCATGGTGACGGCCCGTTCGCCGTCGGCGGCCTCACCGACCACCTCGATGTCGTCCTCCACCTCGAGGATGACCCGGAAGCCGGTACGGACGAGGTGCTGGTCGTCGGCGAGCAGCACCCGGACCATCGGGCCGGCGTCGGGGACGTGCTGGGCTGCCGCGCTCATGCCGAAGGCTCCGCGCCGGCTGCCACCTGGTGCCTGTCGCTCGGCTCCCGCTGCGGGCCCACCGGGCGGTCCGCCGACGCCGCCAGGGGGAAGCGGGCGCGTACCCGCCAGCCGCCGCCGGCCCGCGGCCCGGCCTCCAGGTCGCCGTCGTGGGCGGTGACCCGTTCGCGCATCCCGATCAGGCCCAGCCCGACGGCGGTGGCCCGGCCACCACCCCGCCCGTCGTCGGTCACGTCGACCTCCACCTCCCGGGCCAGGTACCGGACCCGCACGTCCAGCAGCTCCGCCCCGGCATGTTTCAGGGTGTTGGTCACCGCTTCCTGCGTCACCCGGTAGGCCGCCTGGGAGACCGATTCGGGCACCACGACCGGGTCTCCGTACACCCCGAGGGTCGCCGTCAGCCCGGCGGCCCGAGCCCGCTCGACCAGCTCGCCGATCCGTTCGACGCCGCCGGCCGCCGGCGGTTCGGCGTCGGCGCCGGCGGAGGTCCGCAGCACGCCGAGCATCCGGCGCAGCTCGTCGACGGCGGTGCGGGCGCTCTGCTCGATGGCGGTCAGTGCCGTACGGGCCTTGTCCGGGTCGCGGTCGAACACCCGGCGGCACGCGGACGCCTGCACACCCATCACCGACACGTGGTGGGCGACCACGTCGTGCAGCTCCCGGGCGATCCGGACCCGTTCGCCGAGCACCGCCCGCTCCCGCCCCTCGGCCTGCGACCGACGCAGGTCCTCGGCCTGGGCGCGCAGCTCGTGCTCACGGCGCGCGGCCACCCAGGCGGTCTCACCGAAGAAGTAGGCGAACCCGAGAGTCAACACGTTGGCCAGCACGCCGGTGACCATCGCCGCGAGCACGGGTGGCACCGGTCCGACCGCGTCGTCGAAGGAACCAGGGGGGATGTGATCAATGGTCACGGCGTAGTAGACGCCCAGCCAGGCGAACATGGTGGCGATCACGCCGATCCGCAGCCGGCGGGCCAGCCGACGGTCCTGCCCCCAGGCGCCGGCGGTGTAGATGACGCAGAACAGAGCCCAGGCGGAGAACTGGGTCTCCGGGGCCGATCGTGCCTGGGCGCTGACGAACACCACCGAGACGATCAGCAGGGTCGCCAGCGGCCAGCGTCGTCGCCAGACCAGCGGCAGCGTCACCGCGACGGTCCAGAACAGCTGCTCCGGCCCGGATGGTGGCGGGCCCAGCAGGAACGCCCCGGCGCTGCGGGCCAGGGTGAGGCTGACCACCGCCAGCCCGGTCACCGCCAGCCCGATCCACAGGTCGAACCGGCGCTGTTCCGCCGTCGGACCCGGCCGGCGCCATTCCTCTCGCGGTGCCACGGTCATCCCGGAACGATGCCACGCCACCCGCCCGGCTTGCCGACCGGGCGCGCCGGTTCCCGCGCGGTCGCGCCGACGGGCGGCGGCCCGACGCGGGGTACGCGCCGGGCCGCCGTGCGGGGTGTCGCTCACGCCGTCTGACGGCGCGTCTTGATCGCGGTGTCGATCAGGTCCCAGACCGCTACCACGGCCGCGCCCACCGCGATGGTAGCGCCGAGGACGTTGCGGTTGTCCGCGTCCGCCAGCCAGGCCAGGCGCTCGGCCAGGGCCGGGTTGAGTAGCCGGTCGGAGAGCGCCAGCCACATCAGCGGCACCGCGAACGCCAGGCTGAGCAGCGCCCTGGCCACGAAGAGCGCCCAGGTCCAGTGCGCGATCCGGTACTTGACGATCTCGACCACCACGCTGGCGGCCAGGACGACGATCAGCGCCGGCAGCCAGAACGACCAGAGTGCCGGGTCGAGGATCGGAATGTTCTCGCCGTCGGTGCCGCGCACCCAGGACCGGTAGTGCTGGAACGGCAGGTACGCGATGGTCAGCACCAGCATGATCACCGATGCGACGGTGTCGGCGAGCGGGATGCCCCGGTGCACCGGGGCGTCGGGCAGCTGGTCGACCGTCCAGCCCGGCAGGTCCACCGTCGCCTGGGAGCGCTCGATGATGGCGAAGGTCAGGGTGAGCCAGAAGGCGATGTGCACGGCCACGTGCAGGGCGACCACGATGCCTGGCCCGATGGCCCCGAAACCCTTGCCCTCGGCGACCTCGACGATGGCGACGATCGTGCCGACGAGCGCCGGGATGAAGCTGAGCAGCAGCTTCAGCAGCCGCTGCCAGACCAGGTAGTAGGTCGGGCCGATGAGCTGCAACCGGCGGTCGGCGTACCGGGCGGCCAGCACGTCGGGGTTGCCCAGCTCGGTGAGCACCTCCCGCTCGGCCACGGTCGGGTCCGCGCCGCCGCCGGTGCGGTCGTCGATCATGTCCTCGATGGAGGCCCGCAGCTCGGTGGCGATCTCGTCGCGGCGCTGGGTGGGCACCGAGCGCAGGGTGGCGGCGAGGTAGCGGTCGGTCAGGGTGTTCATCGGTCCACTCCTTGGATCAGCCCGGTGACGGAGGTCTGCACGGCGGCGAGGTCGTCGAGGAGCCGGTTCAGCATCGACTCGCCCTCGTCGCTGGTCCGGTAGAACTTGCGCGGTCGGCTCTCCTCGGTGTTCCACTCGCTGGTCAGCAGCCCTTGGTCCTCCAGGCGGCGCAGCAGCGGGTAGAGGGTGTTGGCGTCGACCGGGAAGCCGTGGTCGGTGAGCCGTTGCAGCAGTGCGTAGCCGTAGTCCGGTCGGCGCAGCGCGACCAGGCTGGCCACCACGACGGTGCCTCGACGCAGCTCCTGTAGGTGCGTCCGTAGAACGTCCTCGCTAACCATGTGTCACACCATACTGTGTGACACACAGTGTTGTCTAGCAAGACATCATCGTGTCCGCCCGGCCTCCGTTCGGTCCGACACGACGTACGGGGCGCCCGGTCGACACCGGACGCCCCGCACCTGGGAAAAGTCAGCAGGACACGCCCTGGCGGAAGTTGCGCTCGACGAAGCTGGCCGGGCCGACCTGGAAGTAGCCCACCCCGGGCCGGATCGGATGCCCGGTGAACAGCTCCACCCGCGACCCGACCCGGACCAGGTACGCCTCGGCGTCCCCCGCGTCGTTGCGGATCAGCGACCCCCGTCGGCCATAGATCGCCTCCAACTCGTCGAAGGACATGCCGACCGTGGCGCCGGCGGGGGATCGCGGCGGCGCGGTGGCCGTACCGACCTCCACCAGTCGCCCGTCGCGGAAGGCCAGCAGCAGCACGCCGGCCCAGGAACCGGTCACGCCGGCGTGCACCACCCCGCCGCAGCTCGGCGCGGTCCAGCCGATGTGCCCGTTCGTGGTGAGCGCCGCCAGGCTGGCGCCGATGCGGTACACGCCGGCGCCGCCGACGCTGAGCACCTGCGGGTGGCTGTGCCCGACGGTGGCGGCGAGCGGACCGCGCGTCGAGGCGGGCGTGGCGCCGCCGGCCAGGGGTGCCGCCGCCGCCGGGCCGGCGACGGTCGCCGGAGCGAGCGTGCCGAGCGCCAACGCGGCGGTGGTGAGAAGGATCGCGGGACGGTTCATGGTGGCTCCTTCGGTGATGGGTCTCCTGCCCTGTTAGTCACCGCGCCGGGGCCAACGGTTCGTCGGGATTCCGACCGGCCGGGTCTACTGTGCAGAGAAACGCCGACCGACCGTGCTGGCCGGGGGTGAACGGTGACGGCTCCACTGCGGATCGGGCCCTACGCCATCGAGCGACTGCTGGGCGTCGGTTCGTTCGCGACGGTCTGGCTCGGCTACGACCGGGCGCTCGACGCGTACGTGGCGATCAAGGTGCTGGCCGAGAACTGGAGCCACGACCTGCGGGTCCGGGAACGCTTCCTCGACGAGGCCCGGTTGCTGCGCCGGTTGGAGCACGAGCGGCTGATCCGGGTGCACGCGGTCGGCGAGCTGCCCGACGGCCGGCCGTACGCGGTGCTGGCCTGGGCGGACGGAGGCAGCCTGCGGGACCGGCTGGCCGCTGGCGAGATCCCCGCGCCGACGGCGCTGCGGCTGCTCGGCGAGGTCTGCGCCGGGGTCGCCGTCCTGCACCGGCACGGCGTCGTGCACCGCGATCTCACCCCGGGCAACATCCTGTTCCGCTCCGCCGGCCCCGGCGGCGCGGAACAGGTGCTGATCGCCGACCTCGGCCTCGCCAAGGCGCTCGCCGCCGCATCCGGGCTGACCGCCCGGGCCGGCACCCCGGGCTACATGGCCCCCGAGCAGGACGATCCGGGCGCGGTGGTCGACACCCGCGCCGACGTGTACGGGCTCGGCCGGCTCGGCATCCGGCTGCTGGCCGCCGAGCCGTCGGGCGCGAACCCGACCAGACCCGAGCCACCTCGGCGCGCCCTGGAGATCCGCCTGCGGGACGATGTGCCCCCGGCGGTCGCGGCGGTGCTCGCCCGGGCCACCGCCCGCCGCCCGGCCGACCGCTACTCCGACGCCGCGACCCTGCACGCCGCGTTGACCCGCGCGAGCGGCCCGGCGGGACGGCCGATCGCGGCGACCCGCGCCAGCGGCCCGGCGGGACTCGCTGCGGCGTCCGGCCCGGCGCGGCACCAACCTCCGCCGGGCCGCCGGTACCGGTTGCGGCTGGCCGGGGCCGCGGTCGTGGCCGTCGCCGCCGTGGGTGCGGTGGGCGCCGAGCCGGGTGGCGCCGGGTCGGGTCGGCCGGTCGGCGGCACGTACACGACCGGGCCGTTGACAGTGACGTTGCCGCCCGGCTGGTCCGCCACGGGTGCCACCTGGGCCGGCCAGTACGGTGCCGACGGCAAACCCGAGCCGGCGCTGGTGATGTCGCCGCAACCCCGCCGGTGGGCCGCCGACCCTCGCCTGCCTGGCGCGTTCGTGGGCCTCTCCACCAGCACGGCGGCACGCGCCACGCCCACCGGGTTCCTGGCCGAGCGCACCCACGGCGACTGCACGCCCACGCCGGCCCGCGCCAGCCGACAGGCGGGCGTCGAGTGGACCGTGGTGGCGTACCGCTGCGACCGGGGGCGACCGCAGATCATCGAGTCGGCCGCCCTGCACCCCGGCCGGCCCGCCCTGGTGTACGTGCAGATCGTCCCGCCGGCGGACAGTGGGCCCGCCTTCGTGGACACCCTGCTCGCCGGCGTACGCCTGCGGTAGGTGCGGCCGAACGCGCCCGTCGGCGGTCCTCCGGGTGTGAAGCTGTCACCGTGGCGGAGAAGCGCGAGCCGGTGAGCGGCGGCACGCGTCGGGCGCCGATCCGCACGCCCAACGGGTCACCGCGTACGGATCTGCTGGAGCTGTTCTTCGACCTCGCACTGGTCGCCGGTCTGGCGATGACCTCGATGAAGATGGCCGCCGACCAGAGCTGGACCGGCATCGTCCAGGCGCTGGTCCTGCTGTCGACGCTGTTCGCGGTGTGGGTGACCACCACGTTGATCACCGACAGCTACAGCCCCCGGAAGCATCCGATCCCACTGCTGATCCTGGGCACCATGTTCGGCCTGATGCTGATGTCGGCCACGTTGCCAACGGCGTTCGGTGACCACGGGTTGATCTTCAGCGGTACCTGGGTCGCGATCTTCCTGGTCCGAGGGCTGGTGCTCGCCTGGTACCTGCGGGGCCGGCCGGAGCAGGAGCGTTCCGTACGTGCCCTGATCTGGGACGTCGGCACGGGGACCCTCTGGGTCGTCGGCGGTCTGGTGGCCGATCCCGGCTGGCGGCTCGGACTGTGGCTGGCCGCGCTGACGGTGGACTACACCGCGTACGGTCTGCGCTATCCGATTCCCGGTCGGGCACCTCTGCCGCGCTACCAGGTGGTACCCGAGCACCTCGCCGAGCGCTACCAGCAGATCTACATTCTGTCCCTGGGTGAGCTGGTCCTGGTCACCGTCCTCAGCCTGGGCCACCAACCGTTCACCGCGGATCGGGTGGCCACCTTCGGCACCGCGTTCCTCACGGCCGTGGTGCTTTGGTGGAGCTACGCCCGGGGAGCCGGCGCGACCCTGCGCGCGGCCATCGAGTCGTCACCGCGTCCGGCCCGGCTGGTGCAGACCAACCCGTACGCCCACTGGCTGATGCTCGCCGGGGTGGTCGGCACGGCTGCCGGTGTCGAACGGATCCTCGAGCAGCCCGGCGAGCGGCCGGACGCCCCGATGACCGCGCTCATCCTTGGCGGCGCCGGGCTGGTGCTGTGCGGTCGGGCGGTGCTCGAATACGAGGTCTACGACCGGCTGCCGTTGTCCCACGTCCTCGGCGTCGCCGTGACGATCGCTCTCGCCCCGGTCGCGCCGCACCTTCCCGGCCTGGCGGTGGGCGTCGTCGCCGGTCTGGTGCTGCTGGGCGTCGCCGCCGCCGAGTTCCTCCGGGCTCGGCGCCAATCCGCTGGTTAGCGGACCACCACGGTGATGGTGTGCTCCCGGCCCTCCTTGGGGATCGTCACGGCGACCGTGCCGGGGCGGACGAAGCGGATGTCCACCACGCCCGCCTCGTACTGCTGGGAGACCAACTCCGGGCGGTCCACGGTAACCAGCCCCGGCCCGATGCCCTGGATCCGCAGCACCGCGCCGGTGGCGAAGCAGAGTGATGTGAGCAGCTCGATCTCGGTCTCGGCGAGCGGCAGGTCGTAGCGGACCGCGCCCTGACAGGCCGGCGTCGCGTCGGTCGGCGGGGGAGTCGTTCGGGGCGTACCCCGTGTTCTGGTGGGTGCGGGCGGTGCCGCGACCGGGCGCGTGCTGGTCGGCGGCGGTCGGGACGGTGACCAGGTGGGCGCGGGGATCGCGGAGATCGCGGGGGTCGCGGAGGGGGTCGGCGTCGAACGGGTCGGGCCGGGCGGTTGTACGGGCAGTGGCGAGACGGCGTCGGCGCCGCCGCAGGCGGCGACGCCCACGGTGGCCGCGAGGACGAGGACGACCCGGTGGAGCGACGCCCGGCTCATTCGGCGCCGAGCCGTTGCCGGACCTGCCGCCGGGCCAGGTGCAACCGGGACTTCACCGTGCCCACGGGCACGTCGAGCAGGGCGGCGATCTCGGGGTAGCTCAGCCCGAGGACGTCGCGCAGGGCGACCACCTCGGCGAGGTCGGGGTGGACCGAGTCGAAGGCGTCGAGCAGGTCGAGGCGGGTGCCCGCGACCACGCTGGTGCGCCGGGGGTCGGCCTGGTCGGGCACCGGTATGCCGCCGGCCTCCAGGCGGCAGCGGCGGCGCAGCGTGCGGTACGTGGAGCGGGCCCGGTTGGCGGTCAGCCGGTGCAGCCAGGTGCGGAACGAGGAGCGCCCCTCGAACCGGGTGATGCCGCCGGCCAGCGCCAGCAACGTGTCCTGGCAGGCTTCCTCGGCGTCCTCCCGGCTGGGCAGGAAGCGGGCGCACAGCCGCAGCACCTCCGGGCGCACCGCGACCAGCAGGGCGTTCAGCGCGGCCGGGTCGCCGTGCGCGGCGGACCGGGCCAGGGCGTCGATGTCGTCCGCGTCGGGCATGCCGGATGTCCAATGCTCGCCGGTGCCGATCCCTGAGCGTACGACCGGCGCCGCCGCGGCGGCCCCGTAGCGTCCGGCACCCGACGCGAACCGGCGGGCTACTCGAAGCGGGACACGTCCCCGGCACCGCGGCGCAGGATCTCCGGCTCGGGCCCGGACAGGTCGATCACGGTCGTCGGCTCCTTGCCGCAGTCGCCGGCGTCGAGCACCGCGTCGAGCTGGTGGTCGAGCCGTTCCTTGATCTCCCAGCCCTGGGTCATCGGCTCCTCGTCGCCGGGCAGGACCAGCGTGCTGGACACCAGCGGCTCGGCCAGCTCGGCCAGGAGCGCCTGGGTGACGGTGTGTCGGGGCACCCGCACGCCGACGGTCCGCTTCTTCGGGTGCAGCATCCGGCGGGGCACCTCCCGGGTGGCCGGCAGGATGAAGGTGTAGCTGCCCGGGGTGGACGCCTTCACCAGGCGGAAGACCGCGTTACTGATCTGCACGAACTGACCGAGTTGGGCGAAGTCGTGGCAGACCAGGGTGAAGTGGTGCCGATCATCGAGGTGTCGGATCTGCCGGATCCGGTCCAGCCCGTCCTGGTTGCCCAGTTGGGTGCCGAGCGCGTAGCAGGAGTCCGTCGGGTAGGCGACCAGCCCACCACCGCGGATCAGGTCGGCGACCTGCCCGATGACCCGGGGCTGTGGGTTCTCCGGGTGTACGTCGTAGTACCTCGCCATCCTGAAGAGCCTAGGCCCATCCGGGGCCGATCAGGAGACGAGGGCCACCCTCGGCGCGGACGGTGGAGCCGCCGAGATCACCTCGGTAGGGTAGGTCCCGGTCGGCTCCGACCAACAAGATCCACACCGCCGGGGGGCGCCACGCATGGCTGATTCGTTCGCGCATCTGCACGTGCACACCGAGTACTCGATGCTCGACGGAGCGGCCCGACTGAAGGACCTGTTCGCCGAGGCCAAGCGGCTGGGCATGCCCGCTGTGGCGATCACCGACCACGGCAACATGCACGGCGCGAACGACTTCTACAACCAGGCGATGGCCGCCGGGATCACCCCGATCCTGGGCGTCGAGGCGTACGTGGCGCCGGAGTCGCGCTATCACAAGGCGCGGGTCAAGTGGGGTCGCCCGGAGCAGAAGAGCGACGACATCTCCGGTAACGGCGCGATCACCCACAAGACCATGTGGGCGAAGAACGCGCAGGGCCTGAAGAACCTCTTCACCCTCAACTCGCGCGCCTCCATGGAGGGGCACTACGTCAAGTGGCCCCGAATGGACATGGAGCTGATCGCCGAGCACGCCGAGGGGATCATGGCCACCACCGGCTGCCCGTCCGGCGCGGTGCAGACCCGGCTACGGCTGGGCCAGTTCGACGAGGCGCTCAAGGTCGCCGCCAGCTACCAGGACATCTTCGGCAAGGACAACTACTTCCTGGAGATCATGGATCACGGCCTCTCCATCGAGAGCCGGGTCCGCGAGGGGCTCACCGAGATCGCCCGCAAGCTGGACATCCCACCGGTGGTCACGAACGACTCCCACTACACCCACGAGGCGCAGGCCACCGCCCACGACGTGCTGCTCTGCGTGCAGACCGGCAGCAACATCGACGACCCCAACCGGTTCCGGTTCGAGGGCGGCGGCTACTTCATCAAGAGCGCCGACCAGATGCGCGCGGTGGACTCGTCCGAGCTGTGGCAGGAGGGCTGCCGCAACACCCTGCTGGTCGCCGAGAAGGTCGACCCGAAGGGCATGTTCGAGTTCCACAACCTGATGCCGCGTTTCCCGGTGCCCGAGGGCGAGACCGAGGAGTCCTGGTTCCGCAAGGAGACCTTCGCCGGCCTGGCCCGCCGCTACCCGAACGGCATCCCGGAGGGGCACGTCGTCCAGGCGGAGTACGAGCTGGGCGTCATCAACCAGATGGGCTTCCCGTCCTACTTCCTGGTGGTCGCCGACTTCATCCAGTGGGCGAAGAACCAGGGCATCGCGGTGGGCCCGGGCCGTGGTTCGGCCGCCGGGTCGCTCGTGGCGTACGCGCTGGGCATCACCGACCTGGACCCGATCCAGCACGGCCTGATCTTCGAGCGGTTCCTCAACCCCGAGCGGGTCTCGATGCCGGATGTCGACATCGACTTCGACGAGCGTCGGCGCGGCGAGGTGATCAAGTACGTCACCGACAAGTGGGGTGAGGACAAGGTCGCCCAGATCGCCACCTTCGGCACGATCAAGGCGAAGGCCGCGATCAAGGACTCGGCCCGGGTCCTCGGCTTCCCGTACGCGGTCGGCGACCGGATCACCAAGGCCATGCCACCGGCGGTGATGGGCAAGGACATCCCGCTCACCGGCATCTTCGACAACAAGCACCCCCGCTACGCCGAGGCGGGCGAGATCCGCGGCCTGTACGACTCCGACCCGGACGTCCGCAAGGTCATCGACACGGCCAAGGGCATCGAGGGGCTGATCCGGCAGACCGGTGTGCACGCCGCCGGCGTCATCATGTCCGCCGAGCCGATCATCGAACACATCCCATTGACGCGCCGCGACGCCGACGGGGCGATCATCACGCAGTTCGACTACCCGACGTGCGAGTCGCTCGGGCTGCTGAAGATGGACTTCCTCGGCCTGCGCAACCTGACGATCATCGACGACGCGGTCAAGAACATCGAGCTGAACCACGGCCGGAAGCTCGACCTGCTGGCCCTGCCGCTCGACGACAAGGCCGCGTACGAGCTGCTGGCCCGCGGTGACACCCTGGGCGTGTTCCAGCTCGACGGTGGGCCGATGCGGTCACTGCTGCGGTTGATGAAGCCGGACAACTTCGAGGACATCTCCGCCGTCCTGGCCCTGTACCGGCCCGGCCCGATGGGCGTCGACTCGCACACCAACTACGCGCTGCGCAAGAACGGCCTCCAGGAGATCACGCCGATCCACCCGGAGCTGGAGGAGCCGCTGCGGGAGATCCTGGCGCCCACCCACGGCCTGATCGTCTACCAGGAGCAGGTGCAGCGCGCCGCGCAGATCCTCGCCGGCTACACCCTCGGTCAGGCGGACCTGCTGCGCCGGGCCATGGGTAAGAAGAAGAAGGAGATCCTCGACAAGGAGTTCATCCCGTTCCGGGACGGCTGCCGCGAGCGCGGCTACTCCGACGAGGCGATCCAGGCGGTGTGGGACGTCCTGGTGCCGTTCGCCGGCTACGCCTTCAACAAGGCGCACTCGGCCGCGTACGGCCTGGTCTCCTACTGGACGGCGTACCTGAAGGCGCACTACCCGGCCGAGTACATGGCCGGGTTGTTGACCAGCGTCGGCGACGACAAGGACAAGATGGCGCTCTACCTGGCCGAGTGCCGCCGAATGCGCATCCAGGTGCTGCCGCCGGACGTGAACACCTCCGCCGGGCCGTTCACCCCGGTCGGCAAGGACATCCGCTTCGGCCTGGCCGCCGTGCGCAACGTCGGGGCGAACGTGGTCGCCTCGATCATGCGCTGCCGGGAGGAGAAGGGCGAGTACACCGACTTCTACGACTTCCTGTCCAAGGTGGACGCGGTGGTCTGCAACAAGAAGACCATCGAATCGCTGATCAAGGCAGGCGCGTTCGACTCCCTCGACCATCCCCGCAAGGGCCTGCTCGCGGTGCACGCCGACGCGATCGACGCGTACGCCGACGTCAAGCGCAAGGAGGCCGTCGGCCAGTACGACCTGTTCGGCGCCGGGTTCGGTGACGCCGACACCGGCAGCACGACGGTGATGCCCACCATCGGCGACAGTGAGTGGGACAAGCGCGACAAGCTGGCCTTCGAGCGGGAGATGCTCGGCCTGTACGTCTCCGACCACCCGCTGTTCGGCCTGGAGCACATTCTCAACGCGGCAGCCGACACCACCATCGCCTCCCTGGCCGAGGAGGGCGCGGTGCCCGACGGGGCGGTCGTCACCCTCGCCGGCATCCTCTCCGGGGTGCAGCGCCGGGTCACCAAGCAGGGCCGGGCCTGGGCATCGGCCACCCTGGAGGACCTGGCCGGCGGGGTGGAGACGCTGTTCTTCCCCAACACCTACGAGGTGATCGGGCAGTACATCGCCGAGGACGCCATCGTGGTGGTCAAGGGTCGGGTGGACCGCCGCGACGACACCCCACGGATCATGGCGATGGACATGTCCATGCCGGACGTCAGCACCAGCGCCACCAACAAGCCGGTCACCCTCACCATCCCGGTGCACCGGTGCACACCACCGCTGGTGGAACGGCTCAAGGAGACCCTCGTGCTGCACCCCGGCGACACCGAGGTGCACGTCAAACTGCAGAACGGCGGCCGCACCACCACCCTGCGGCTGGGTCCGTTCCGGGTGGCGGCGACGACCGCGCTGATGGGTGACCTGAAGAGCGTCCTCGGCCCGGCCAACGTGAGCTGACCGGGCCTCGGTCCGGCCGGCGTACGCCGGCCGGACCGAGGACGGCCGCCGGGCTCAGCCCCGGTCGGGGGCGCTGATCTCCCGCAGCTGGCCGTCGGCCAGCCGCAACCAGCGCTGTACGCCGATCTCGGCGAGGAACCGTTCGTCGTGGCTGACCACCACGAACGCCCCCTGGTACGCCGACAACGCGCTCTCCAACTGGGAGACGCTGACCAGGTCCAGGTTGTTCGTCGGCTCGTCGAGCAGCAGCAGCTGCGGCGCCGGTTCGGCGCAGAGCACACACGCCAGGGTGGCGCGCAGCCGTTCACCGCCGGAGAGCACCCCGACCGGCAGGTTCACCCGCGAGCCCCGGAACAGGAACCGGGCCAGCAGGTTCATCCGCTTGGCGTCCGGCAGGCTGGGCGCGTACGCGGCGAAGTTCTCCGCGACCGTGCGGTCCAGGTCCAGCAGGTCCAGCCGCTGCGACAGGTACGCGATCCGCCCGTCGCCGCGCTTCAGCTCACCGCCGGACGGTTGCAGGTCACCCTGGACCAGGCGCAGCAGGGTCGACTTGCCGACGCCGTTCGCCCCGGTGAGCGCGATCCGTTCCGGACCCCGGATCACCAGCTCGGCGCCGTCGCCGCCGAACAGCTCCCGGTCGTCGAAGCGGGCCCGCATCCCGTGGCCGGAGAACACCGTGCGCCCGCTCGGGACGGTGGTGTCCGGCAGGTCCACGACAATCCGGTCCTCGTCGCGTACCGCCCGGCCGGCCTCGTCGAGTCGAGCCTTGGCCTGACCGAGCCGGGAGGAGTGTGTCTCCTGCGCCTTGCCCGCCGACTCCTGCGCGCTGCGCTTGAGCCCGCCGGCGACGATCCGGGCCAGGCCGGCGTTCTTCAGGTTCTTCGAGGCGTTGCTGGCCCGCCGGTCAGCGCGCTCCCGGGCCTGCTGCATCTCCCGCTTCTCCCGCTTGACCTCCTGCTCGGCGTTGCGCAGGTTGCTCTCGGCCACCTCCCGCGCCGCCTGCACCGCCTCGGTGTACGCGGTGAAGTTGCCCCCGTACCAGCGGATCTCGCCCTGTTCCAGCTCGGCGATGCGGTCCATCCGGTCCAGCAGCTCCCGGTCGTGGCTGACCAGCAGCAGGCACCCGGACCAGTCGGTCAGCACGTCGTAGAGCTTGTGCCGGGCCGCCAGGTCCAGGTTGTTGGTCGGCTCGTCGAGCAGCAGCACGTCCGGGCGGCGCAGCAGTTGGGCCGCCAGACCGAGGGAGACCACCTGGCCTCCGCTGAGGGTGTGCAGCCGCCGGTCGAGTTCCAGGTCACCGAGGCCGAGCCGGTCCAGCTCGGCCCGGGTGCGCTCCTCGATGTCCCAGTCGTCGCCGATGGTGGCGAAGTGCTCCTCGCTGGCATCGCCGGCCTCGATGGCGTGCAACGCCGCGATCCGCTCGGCGACGCCCAGCACCTGCGCCACGGTCAGGTCGCCGACCAGCGGCAGTGTCTGCGGGAGGTAGCCGAGCACACCGTCGACGGTGACGCTGCCGCCGCTGGGCCGCAGCTCCCCGGCGATCAGCCGGAGCAGGGTGCTCTTGCCGGCGCCGTTGGGCGCGACCAGGCCGGTGCGACCGCCCGGCACGGTGAAGGACAGCTCCGAGAAGACCGGGGTGTCGTCCGGCCAGGAGAAGGAGAGATTCGAGCAGACAATGAACGCATCAGACATGCGAGTGACCTCAAAGGGTGGGGTGGGCGCGCCTCAGCCGCCCGACGACAACGGGAACCGGTGGAACGACGTCATGGCCTCGGCGGCTGCGCCTACGCGCGCCGAACCGATGGCCGAACACATCCGGTCTCACCCGGAGATGTCGTCGTCACCCGCCATGTCTGGTCTCCCTGGTCGTACCGCTAACCCAACCCGGTCAGTCTAACAACGGATCTCCGCCCCGCCACCGGTTACGGCCCACCTCGGTCGATCTTGCACTTGCTGTTGTAGAAATGTCGCTTCTGCGAGTAATAGTCCCCGCAGAAGACGCAAGATCGGCGAGGCGTCAGCGGGGTCGGTACTCGACCTCCGGGCGGCCGGGGGTGCCGTAGCGGGGGGTTCGAGCGGCCCGGTCGACGGTGACCAGATACTCCAGGTAGCGGCGGGCGGTCACCCGGGAGATGCCGGTCAGCGCGCTCACCTCGGTCGCGGACAGCCCGAGGGCCGCGCGGGTCCCGTCGGTGAGCGCGGCGCGTACCCGATCGAGGGTCTGCGCGTCGAGCCCCTTGGGCAGGCTGTGCCCGGCGGTGCCGCGCAGGGTGGCGAACATCTGGTCCACCTCGTGCTGGGCGGCGACCTCGCCGTCGGCGAGTGCCTGGGCGCGGTAGTCGGCGTACCGCTCCAGCTTGTCGCGGAACGCGGCGAACGTGAACGGCTTGAGCAGGTAGTGGGTCACCCCGAGAGACACGGCGGTGCGCACCACCGCCAGGTCCCGCGCGGAGGTCACCGCGAGCACGTCGACGCTGCTGCCGGCCGCGCGCAGCGCCCGGCAGACGTCCAGGCCGTGCAGGTCGGGCAGCCGAAAATCAAGGAGTACGAGGTCCACGTCGCCGCCGTCGTTGGCGCGCAGGGCCGCCATCGCCGCCCGCGCGGTGTGCGCCACCCCGACCACCACGAAACCGGGGACCCGTTCGGTGTACGCGCTGTGCGCCTCGGCCAGCAGCGGCTCGTCCTCAACGACAAGCACCCGGATGTCGGTCATCGGCGTGCCCCGACGACCGGCAGCCGGACGGTGAACACGCTGCCGCCGTCGTCCGAGCGGTCCACCTCGGCGCTACCGCCGTGCCGGCGCACCACCTGCCCGACCAGCGCCAGGCCGAGCCCGCGGCCGGTGCTCTTGGTGGACCAGCCGCGCCGGAACGCGTCGGCGACCCGCTCCGGCGCCAGCCCGGGGCCGCTGTCGGCGACCCGGACCACCAACTCGTCGTCGGCCGCGCCGACGAAGACCCGGACCCGGCGCGGCGCCGGCGTGCCGGCCACCGCCTCCAGGGCGTTGTCGACCAGGTTGCCGACCACGGTGAGCAAATCACCGGTCGGCAGCGGACTGTCGTCGAGGCGGCAGTCCGGCTCGATCACCAGATCCACCCCGCGCTCGCCGGCCTGCGCGGACTTGCCGAGCAGCAACGCGGCCAACGCCGGCTCGGTCACCGCGCCGACCACCCGGTCGGTCAGCTGCTGGGCGAGGACCAGGTCCCGGGTGCCGAGCCGGACGGCCTCGTCGGCGCGGCCCAGCTCGACCAGGGTCAGCACGGTGTGCAGCCGGTTGGCCGACTCGTGGGTCTGCGCCTGCAACGCCTCGGTCAGCGCGCGCACCGAATCCAGCTCGCTGGCCAGGGTGCGCAGCTCGGTCTGGTCGCGCAGGGTCAGCACGGTGCCGAGCACGGCACCCTCGAAGCGGGTGGTTCGCTGGTTGGCGACGAGCACCCGGTCACCGGCGAGGATCGGCTCGTCGCGGGCGTCGCGCCCGGAGTCGAGCAACTCGGCCGCCGCGGGCGGCAGGTCGATCCCGGCCACCGGCTGGTCGATCACCGGCGCGTCCGCGTCCAGCCCCAACAGCCGGCGGCCCTCGTCGTTCACCAGCGCCACCCGACGATCGGTGGTCAGCACGACGAGACCTTCGCGGACCGAGTGCAGAACGGCGTCGTAGTACTCGTACATCCGGGTCATCTGCGCTGGACCCAGACCGTGCGTCTGGCGACGGAGCCGGCGGCTGAGCAGCCAGGAGCCCGTCGCGGCGAGCGCCAGAGCCGGTGCGGCCACACCGAGCAGCACCGGCAACTGGCCGAGCAGCTTACGGTCGATCGCACGGGTGGTGATGCCCACCGAGACCAGACCGACGAGGCGTCGCTGCTCGTCGTAGACCGGGACGACCGCGCGTACCGACTCGCCGAGCGTCCCGACGTTGGTGGTGGTGAACGGGCGGCCCGCCAGGGCGGGCCCGATCTCGCCGACGAACGGCTCGCCGATCCGGTCCCGGGTCGGGTGCGAGAAACGGGTGCGGTCGGGGGCCATCACCACCACGAAGTCGGTGCCGGTGGCCTTCCGGGTCGATTCGGCGTACGGCTGGAGGACCCTCGCGGGGTCGGCGGTGGCGAGGGCCGCGCGGACGTCGGGGGAGCCGGCCACGGTCTGCGCCACCGCGAGCACCTCCTCCTGCGCGGCCTGGCGGGAGTCGCTGCGGGCCAGCCAGACGGCACCCGCCGCGCCGGCCAGCACGAGCAGCGTCACCACCATCGCCTGGAGGGCGAAGAGTTGCCCCGCGATGCTCCACTGGCGTCGGGCCACCCCCCACCACCTCCTCGTCACGCCACCGTCGACGCCATCGCGGTGAACAGAATGACCGCAAGGCTGTCAACGGGTGAGACGCGCTTCACATTGTCGACATGGACACCACCGCACCCGACACCACCCCGGCACCGGCGGTCCGCCGGGACCGTACCCGTTACCTGTATCTGGCCGTCATCGTGGCCGTGGTCGCCGGCATCGTGGTCGGCCTGGTCGCCCCCGATTTCGGCAAGGAACTCAAGCCGATCGGCACCGGCTTCGTCAACCTGATCAAGATGATGATCAGCCCGGTCATCTTCTGCACCATCGTGCTCGGCGTCGGCTCCGTCCGGCAGGCCGCGAAGGTCGGCAAGGTCGGCGGCCTGGCCCTCGGCTACTTCCTGACCATGTCGACCGTCGCCCTCGCCATCGGCCTGGTCGTCGGCAACCTCATCCACCCCGGCTCCGGGCTGAACCTCGGCCCGGACCTCGCCGGCGCCGGCAAGGCCGCCGCCGGTGACGAGGCCGCCGGTACGGCGGACTTCCTGCTCGGGATCATCCCGACGACGCTGCTCTCCTCGCTCACCGAGGGCAAGGTGCTCCAGACGCTGCTGGTCGCCCTGCTGGTCGGCTTCGCCGTCCAGGCCATGGGCCGGCGGGGTGAACCGGTGCTCAGCGCCATCACCGTCATCCAGCGGGTTGTCTTCAAGGTCCTCGCCATGATCATGTGGTTGGCGCCGATCGGTGCGTTCGGCGCGATGGCCGCGGTGGTCGGCGCGACCGGCGTGGACGCCCTCAAGAGCCTCGCCCAGATCATGGTGGGCTTCTACGCCACCTGTCTGATTTTCGTGCTGGTCTTCCTGGGCGCGCTGCTGTGGTTCGTGGCCCGGATCTCGATCTTCTCGCTGCTGCGTTACCTGGGCCGGGAGTTCCTGCTGATCCTGTCCACCTCGTCGTCGGAGTCGGCGCTGCCGCGGCTGATCGCCAAGATGGAGCACTTCGGCGTGAGCAAGCCGGTCGTCGGCATCACGGTGCCGACCGGCTACTCGTTCAATTTGGACGGGACGGCCATCTACCTGACCATGGCGTCGCTCTTCATCGCCGACGCGCTGGGCAAGCCGCTGGCCATCGGCGAGCAGATCTCGCTGCTGCTGTTCATGATCATCGCGTCGAAGGGCGCCGCCGGGGTCACCGGCGCCGGGCTGGCCACGCTGGCCGGTGGCCTCCAGTCACACCGCCCGGACCTCGTCGACGGGGTCGGGCTGATCGTCGGCATCGACCGGTTCATGTCGGAGGCTCGGGCGCTGACCAACTTCGCCGGCAACGCGGTGGCGACCGTGCTGGTGGGGACCTGGACCGGAGAGTTCGACCGGGACCGGGCGGCCGCGGTGCTCAGTGGGAACGACCCGTTCGACGAGGCCACCATGGTCGACGAGCACGACGACGACCACGACGACGAGGCGGCGCCCCGCCCCGACGAGAAGGAAGCTACGCCAGCCGGAGCCCCGGCCTGAGTCACGGCATGGACGGGTCGCGGCGGCCGGTGCCACCGCGACCCTGCCCGGCAATGATCCACTCCGTTTCCCGAAAATCGGGGCATCCGAACGACCCCGACACCGCGTTTTCCTGCAACCCGGGTCGATCTTCAGGTGCCGGGCGCGGAGACGGCCCCCGTCCACCCCAACCGCCTGAGCGCGCGGGGCTATGGCGCGGTGCTCCTGTCGCAGGGGACGCCGATGCCGAGGTTGACGCGGTCGTCCTGGCCGTTCGACGTCACGACGAGCGGTACACAGGCGGCCTGCGCGACCCAGGTGCCGCCCACGAAGGCGAGCCACTGAGCCGGCCCGCCCTCCGGCGCGCACGTGTGCACCGTGGTGGCCGCCGCGGGCGTGCCGGTGCCGCCCCATCCGAGCCGGGCCTTGTCCTGCCAGCCCGGCGCCACCCGCAGGTCGACGACCCGGCCAGCGCGGACGACGAGCCCCCATTTGGCGAACAGTCGCGCCGCCGGATCGGCCTCCCCGGAATCTTCCACCGACATCACGGGGGCGTCGGGCACTGCCACGTCCTGCCCCACCAACCGGTAGCCCGCCGGCGGTGCCGACAGTTCATCGACCGACGCCGTGCAGGGCGGCCCACCATCGCTGGCGTCGGTCGACGGCGCCGCGCCGTTGGCCGGCGGCGGGGTGTGCTGGCGCGACTCACCTGCCGGCGTGCAGGCGGACAGAATCATCGCCAGGCACAGGAAGCCCCACCCGGCGATCGGCCTGGCCCGACTGCGCACACCGGACTCGGGAAGGGCCGGGGCAGGTGGGGTCCGGGTCGCACCGGCATGGGCACTCATCCCGGTATTCATAGCTGCTGGTTGGTCCCGGCGCGACCCTGGCCGGCGGGCCCGCCGCGGACCTGGCCACCGCAGCCGGGGTGTCAACTCGAAATAGTGAGCCAACTGAGCGCTGACGGCGGGCACCGCGATGGTTACGGTCGTGGATGCCACGGTTTCCCGACCGTTCGAGGAGTGATCGCATGTCCCCCTCTCCGTCCCGGCTCTTTGCCGAGCTAGCGACGGCCGAACCACCGGCCGAGACCAGAGTGGTCATGCGACGTGCGGTGGTGCTCGGTGGCAGCATGGCCGGGTTGCTGGCGGCCCGGGTGTTGAGCGACCACGCCGAGGAAGTGCTGATCGTCGAACGGGACCCGTCCGATGTCGACGCCGGGCCACGGCCGGGGGTGCCCCAGGGCAGTCAGGTGCACGCGCTGCTGCCCGCCGGTCAGGTCCAGTTGGAGCGCTGGTTTCCCGGCATCGCCGACGAGGCGCTCGCGCTCGGCGCCCCGCCGCCGTCGCGCGACCCGAGCACGGCGAAGGTCTTCGTGAACGGCAGACTGGGCCTGCCGCCCGCGGCGACCGGCACCGGGCCGGCGCTGATCACCACCCGTCCGTTCCTGGAGGCGCTGGTCCGGCGGCGCACCCTCGCCACCGACAACATCCGCATGGTGTACGGCCGGGCGGAGGGCCTGCTCTTCGACGAGCGGCGGGTCACCGGCGCCCGGTACCTGCCCGAGGGCGGCACCGAGCCCGTCGTCGAAGCGGCCGACCTGGTGGTCGACGCGATGGGGCGGTCCAGCCGGTTGAGCGACTGGCTGGCCGAGCACGGGTGGCCGCGCCCGCCGATGCACCGCATGCCGATCAAGCTGAACTACGCCACGGCGCTCTTCAAGCGCGACGAGAAGGTCAGCGACGCCTGGGTGGCGGTCTTCCACACCATGGCGGGCAAGGGGCGTACCGCCCGGATCGGTGGGATCAACTCGGTCGAGGGGGACCGCTGGATCATGCTGGTGGCCGGTTACGACGGGGACCGGCCCAGCCGCGACGTCGCCGACTTCACCGCCCGCTGCCGGGAGCACTACCCGCAGATGTTCGGTGACATCGCCGAGCACGGGGAGATGCTCGGCGGGGTGGTCACCTACCACCAGGCGGACAGCCGACGCCGCGACTTCCACAAGCTCGACCGGCTGCCCGCCGGGTTGGTCGCCGCCGGCGACGCGGTGGCGTCCTTCAACCCGGTGTACGGCCAGGGCATGACCTCCGCGGCGCTACACGCCTCCTGCCTGTCGAGGTATCTGCGCTCCGGTCCGAAGCCGCACGACGAGCCCGCGCGGGCGTACTTCGACCAGGTCCGGGTGGTGGTCGACGCCGCCTGGCAGATCTCCACCACCGCCGACATCGAGCTGCCACACGTCGGCGGGCCGTACCCGCCCGGTTACAAGGTCACCAAGTGGTTCGGGGACCTGCTCTTCCGGGCGTCGCTGACCGACCCGGTGCTCAACGCCCGGTTGGGCCGGGTCACCACCATGCTCGACCACCCGGCCGCCCTGAGCCGCCCCGGCACCCTGTTCCGGGCCCTCCGGCTCGGTCTGCTCGGCAACTCCCGACGGTGATTCGTCGGCAAACCCGCCGCCCACCGCCGAACGCGGTGGAGAATGGTGGGCCGGGGAGGGGTGCTGTGACGAACCGGGGGAGCGGTTGTGCTCGGAACCAGCCTCCTTGGCCGGCTTCGCCGCCGTGACCCGGGTGACGCCATCCTGCGACGGGCGGCACGGCTGACGCTCGTCGCGTCCGTCGTCTTCTACAGCTGCCGGTACGGCGTGGGCAGTTCGACGCTCGCCACGTACGGGTTGTTCGGCACGATCGCCGCCGGGTCGTTCGCGCAACTTCCTGGCCCGGCGCCGCAGCGGGCGCGAATCCTGGTGCTGTCGCTGCCGGCGGTGTGGGCGCTGATCGCGGTGGGCTCGCTCCTGGCGTGGAGCACGTGGGCGGCCGCTGGCGGCATGCTGGTCATCGGGTTCGTGGTGGCGTTCGCCGGGGTCGCCAATCCCCGTCTGGTCGGGTTGGCGAGCGCGTTCCAGCTCTTCTACATCCTGGCGTCGTTCCCGCCGTACCAGCCGGGCACCCTGCCGGAGCGACTCGGTGGGGTCACGTTCGCCGTCGTGCTGCTCGCCGCGGCCGAGGTGTTCCTCTGGCCCGACCCGGTGCCGGTCTCCTACCGGCAGCGCCTCGCCGAGGCGGCGGACGGCGTCGCCGCCTTCCTCGACGCGGCCGCCGAGGGGTTGACCGACCCACGCGCCGATCCGGCTGGTCGGGGCACGCGGCGCGAGCGGGCGCATGACGTGGTAACGGCGATCGAGTTGGGCCGCGACCCCCCGGAGTGGGCTCCCATCGCAGCGGGCGTCAAGGACCGGGCACTGCGGATCAGCGCCACCGCGTTACGGGAGGTGTTCGCCTTGGCGGACCGGCTGGCGGCGGACCTCCCACCGGAGCCGATCCCGGACCTGTCGGCGGCCCGTCTGCTGCGTTCGTGCGCGGACACGACCCGTGCCGCCGGTCGGAGCCTGTCGCCGGGTGCCCCGGCGGTGGACCTCGACGACCTGGACGCCGCAGTCGGGCGAGCCGAGGCGACGTACTCAGTCGGAGGGGGCGACGGCCGCGACGCGTTGGACGTACCCCGGTTGTGCCAGGACGCGAGCGCGTTGGCCCTCGCCGACCAGGTGCGGGTCTTCGCCGTCGGGTCCCGGGTGGCCACCGGGCCGCGGCCCGACGGGACGGACACCGGCTCAGGGGTGTTCGAGTACGCGCGGCACCGTCCCTGGACGCTGTACTGGTGGCAGGTCCGCTCCCACCTCGCACCCCGCTCGGCTCACCTGCACAGCTCGCTGCGGCTGGCCGTGGCACTCGCCATCGCCCGGGTGGCCGCCGGGGTATTGCAGCTGACCCACGGCTTCTGGGTGCTGCTGGCCACTCTCACGGTCCTGCGGACCTCGGCCGCGGACACCCGCACCGCGCTGCGGCCGGCCGTGCTCGGCACGATCGCCGGTGCCGTCGTCAGCGGCGGCGTGATGCTCGTCGTGGACCAGCCGATCGTGTACGCCGTCGTCCTGCCGGTGACCCTGATGCTGGCTTTCGGCGCTGGTCGGCTGCTCGGTCCGGTGTGGCAGCAGGCGCTCTTCACGGTGCTGCTGACGGTCGTCTTCGCGCAGCTCAACCCCGAAGGGTGGCGGCTCGCCGAGATCCGCCTCGTCGATGTCCTGCTCGGCGCGGTGATCGGTGTCCTCGCCGGCGTGGCGATGTGGCCGCGCGGCGCGGGCCACGACCTGCGGCACAACGCCACCCGCTATCTGGCGGCCAACGCGGACGCGGTCGAACAGACTGTCGAGGCGGTGCTCGGCGGAGCGCCGCCATCCGACCGTGCCATCGACCGGGTTCGGCGTCGGATGATCCTCGTCGACTCGTCCTACGGCCAGTACCACTCCGAGCGGCACGATCCGCACCGTCAGCAGGTGAACTGGGATGCCGTCCTGAGCGCCGGGAACCACGTCGTGCCCGGCGCGGAGTCGCTGTTGCGTCGCAACCCGCCCGGCTGCCTCGCCGGCTGGCCCGAGGCGGCGGCGCTGTTGCGGGACTCCGCCGGGCGCCTGCGATCGGCGTACGAGGACCTCGCCGACGAGGTCGCGGACGGCCGCCCCTCGGCTTCGACGCCGGTCCCGACCAACCGTGCCGTCGAGCTGGACCGGATCCGCGCGCTGCTGAGCGGGGCCGACCCGTCGTCGGTGCGGCATCTGGTGGAGGTCGACCGGTGGCTCGCCGGTCTCGCCGACAGCCTCGCCCGGATCCGTCGGCCCGTCGGTGACGAACCGGTCGATCGCGGCCGGAGGCCGTGACGGCAGTTGGCCAACGGCCCCGACTGACGATCATGAGGGGTCTTCTCGACGGCTCGCCTTTCGTGCGACCCGCTGGTTGCGGCGCCACGACTCGGCGAGATGCCGCTGGATCTCCCGGTGCGGGAAGCGGTACGCGCTGCCGGCGGCCTGTAGCACCAGCCGTTCCCGGCACCAGTCCAGGAAGCCCAGGTAATCGGCCGGTCCGTGACCGGACTTCGCGAGTTGGCGGAAGAACGCCCGGTACTGCAGGACCGGTACGCCGCCGAAGATCAGCCAGAAGCTGGCCATGCAGAGGACCGCGAACGGAATCCCGAAGCTGAGCCCCCATGCCAGGTCGTCGTCGTGGAGCCCGCGCATCAGCCCGGCCGCCAGGGCGATCGGCGGGCCGAGCCCCAGCGCGGCCGTCCAGGCGATCCGCTTGGATCGCCGCACCCGCGCGCCCGGCGGCAGACCCTCCCGGTCGGGGATGGATACCGGGTTGCCGGCGAGCGCGATCGCCACCGGCGCCGTGGCGAGCGTTGCGGTGACAGCAGTCACGACGACACCCGTGCCGGCGATGGAGGTGGGGAGGGACGGCCGGGCCACCAGTACTCCGATCGAGGAGAAGAGCAGGCCGAGCAGCGTCAGCGGCAGCCACTGCCCCGTGACCCGCCACACCGGCTCGATGGGCCGGTCCGGCCTGCAGTGCCGGCGTCGGATGTGCAAGCTCGTGGCGAAGGTCAGCAGCAGACCGTTCCACATGAGGGGAATCCCGGCGAAGAGGTCGCCGCCCCCGACGAACGCGATGACGTACAGCACGCCGATGGCGGCCGTCCAAGTCATCGGAAGCCAGTACCTCGGCCGGATTTTCAGCTCTTTGGCATCGGTGACGTCCGCGATCCACGCCGGTGGGAGCCGGTCGAGGTAGAAGTCTGCGCTGCGGTGCCGGGTCATCCACTCCGCGAGCCACTC
Source organism: Micromonospora sp. BQ32 (assembly GCF_059358895.1). NCBI lineage: Bacteria > Bacillati > Actinomycetota > Actinomycetes > Micromonosporales > Micromonosporaceae > Micromonospora > Micromonospora sp. BQ32. The sequence goes on from NZ_JCADBI010000003.1 coordinate 418,527, forward strand.
CAGCCACCGCCGGGCGTCCTCGGGCGGGAAGCCCGGCTGCCGGTCTGTCCGCCGGTGCAGCAGGGCGTCGACGTGGATCTCGATGAGGTCGGCCCGCCGCTGACGTACCGAGCCCTTTGCCGGCAGCGTGGCGTCCGGACGGCTGGCGGACACCCGGGCGACAACGCCCAGCATCATCGGCGTACCGATCATCGCCCACCACGCCTGGTCCTTGGCCGGCACCGCCCGAACGGCTTCCGACACCGAGCTGCCCAGGTCGGCGAGGTAGGTGTCGACCTCGCGCCGGTCGAGCGGCACGATCTCCAGCGCGTGCGAGAGGCTGAGTTTGGTGCCGCCGGTGAGGTGGTCGTCTGTCCGGGAGCCGACCGCCACGGGACAGGGGCCGAGACGAAGGAATGCGTCGAGTGCCCGGACCGCCCGTTCCCGGCCGCGGATCTCGTCGAGCCCGTCGAGAAGGAGTACGAGTGACCGTTCCTCGACCCACTCTCGGACCAGGTCGGCCCCCACCCCCGGGTAGGTGTCGGCGGTGACCCGGCACAGCCACTCCGTCACCGGTTCGTCGCCACCCCGCCAGGACGCCAGGCTAACCAGGATCGGAATCTGCGGGTCCTCGTCACGCGGGTCGGCCCGCTCGCACAACCACAGGCACAACTCGGCCAGCAGGGTGCTCTTGCCGGCACCGCCGGCACCAATCAGGAGCAGCGACCGCCCGGTGCCGTCAAAGATCTCGCCGATCTCGTCGGCACTGGCGGTCGGGCCACCATTCGGTGTCGCCGAGCGGGGTGCGTCCGGCAGCAGGCGGGGATTGCCGAGCAGATCCGGGCGGCCTCTCAGCCTCAGCGGAAGGCGCGGAATCTCGGCGAACGTCTCCCGCAGCGCTTCCCGCGCGGCGGCTTCTACGAGCCGGATCGTCTGCTGCTTCTCCCTCAGCCGCCGCGCCCTGGAGCGGCGGCTGCCCGCGCCCGGCATGCTCTGCCGCGTCTGCCACGCCACCGCGAGCAGAAAGGCGACGACCGCCGCCGCGAACGCCGGCAGCGCCAGCCGGTCCAGCTGCGCCGGCACCCGGTCGCTCACCAGATTCGTGAGCAGTCCCACCGGGACGGAGAGCGCGGCGACGGCCAGCGCCGCCAGCCACGTCCGGCGGTGCCGGCCGGCGGAGCCGGCGGCGTCGACAGATCGCCTGAAGCGCATGGCCTCCCCAGCCTGGCCCGCCTCGTGTCGGGCCATGCGAGACAGTACTCACCGGGGGCCGCTCAGACCGGCCCGCCGCCGTGCGCCACAGGCCGCCGGTTGCCGATTGGCCGTGCCGGTCGCGCGCCGCTCGGCCTAGCGTCGAGGGCATGGAGATCGAGCAGGCGCAGAAGCTGTGGCAGCCGGAGCCGGGCTGGTTGAACACCGCCAGCTACGGGTTGCCGCCGGAGCCGGGGTGGGCGGCGGTGCAGGAAGCCCTCGCTGCCTGGCGGGTTGGTCGTACGTCGTGGGAGGGCTGGGGCGAGTCGACGCACCGGGCTCGCGTCGCCTTCGCCGGCCTCATCGGGGTGCCGGTCGGTGACGTGGCGGTCGGCGCGGCCGTGTCTCAGCTCCTCGCGCCGGTCGCGGCGGCGCTGCCGGCCGGTGCCACGGTGGTGGTCCCCGAGGTCGAGTTCACCTCGAATCTCTTCCCCTGGCTGGTTCAGCAGGAGCGGGGCGTCAAGGTCCGCACGGTGCCGCTGGAGTCGCTGGTCGACGCCATCGACGCCGACACCGACCTGGTCGCGTTCAGCCTGGTGCAGTCGGCCGACGGGGCGATCGCGGCGTACGACGAGATCGTGGCCGCCGCCCGTGCGCACGACGCGCTGGTGGTGGTGGACGCCACCCAGGCGTGCGGCTGGCTGCCGTTCGACGGCAGCCGGGCCGATGCGGTGGCGGTGGGCGGTTACAAGTGGCTGATGAATCCGCGCGGGACCGGGTACGCCTATCTGGCCCCGGCGTTGCGCGAACGGCTGCGCCCCGACGCGGCCGGTTGGTACGCGGGCGGCGACCCGCACGCCTCCTACTACGGCCCGCCGCTGCGGCTGGCCGACGACGCCCGCCGGTTCGACATCTCACCGGCCTGGTTCAGCTGGGTCGGTGCGGCGCCCGCCCTGGAGGTGGTCGCCGAGATCGGTGTGTCGGCGATCGGGGCGCACAACGTGGCGCTGGCCAACCGGTTCCTGACCGGGCTGGGCCGGCCACCGGGGCAGAGCGCCATCGTCAGCGTGGACGTGCCCGACGCGGAGCAGCGCCTCGCGGCGGCCGGCATCCGGGCGGCGGTGCGCGCCGGACGGGTCCGGGCCTCGTTCCACATCTACTCCACCGAGGCCGATGTGGACTCCGCCCTGACGGCGTTGACCGGCTGAACCTGACGCCGAGGACGGCCGGCGCGCGGCCGGCCGTCCTCAGCGGCATCAGGCATCCGGCTCAGGCCAGGTGGCCACCGATCTTCGTGTAGCCGCGCAGCAGGTCCCGCGAGATGATCAGCCGCTGCATCTCGTCGGTGCCCTCGAAGATCCGGTAGAGCCGGACCTGCCGGTACCAGCGTTCGATGGGCAGCTCCCGCGTGTAGCCCATGCCGCCGTGGATCTGGAGCACCCGGTCGACCACCCGGTTGACCATGCCGGCGCCGTAGAGCTTGCCCATCGACGAGGCGTGTCGGGGGTCCAGGCCCGCGTCGACCGTCCACGCCGAGCGCAGCACCAGCCAGCGGGCCGCCTCCAGCTCCGTCTCCGAGTCGGCGATCATCCACTGGATGGCCTGGTTGGTGCCGATCTTCGCGCCGAAGGTCTCCCGGGTGTTGGCGTAGTCGATGGCCATCTGCAACACCCGCTCGGCGATGCCGATGGCGTGCGAAGGGATGGTGTAGCGACCCTTGCCGATCCACTCCATGCCGAGCGTGAAACCCTGCCCGATCTCGCCGAGGATGTTGCGGTGCGGCACGCGTACGCCGTCGAAGATGAGCGACGCGGGCCCGCCCTCGCCCATCGTCTGGATGAACTCCGAGCGCCAGCCCATCGACCGGTCCACCAGGAACGCGGTGGCTCCGCCGTTGCGGGCGCCCTTCTCCCGGTCGGTCACCGCGACCACGATGGCGAAGTCGGCGTCGTGACCGCCGGTGATGAAGGTCTTCTCGCCGTCGAGGATCCAGTCGTCGCCGTCGCGGCGGGCGGACAGCCGGATGTTGGCCGCGTCCGACCCGGCGCCCGGTTCGGTGATGGCGAAGCAGGAGCGTCGCTCGCCCTCGATGGTCGGGATGAGGAACTCCCGCTTCTGCTCCTCGGTGGCGTGGAACAGGATGTTGTCCGCCTCGCCACCGAAGCGGAATGGCACGAACGTGCGGCCCAGCTCGGTCCAGATCAACGACTGGAGTACGGCTGGCAGGTTCATCCCGCCGTACTCTTCCGGGGTGGCCAGGCCCCAGAAGCCGAACTTGCGCGCCTTGAGTTGCAGCTCGCGCACCTCGGAGTGGTCGAGGCCCGGCTGGTGCGCCCGTTCCCGGCGGAGCACCTCCGCTTCCAGGGGCATCACCTCGCGGGTTATGAACGCGCGCACGGTGTCTCGGACGGCGCGTTCCTCGTCGGACAGTGCGAAGTCCACGGTTCCCCCTCGGTCGGCGTGGCGGTGCGCCGCTACGGGCCGCAGCGGTCATACATAAACTAGCGGTGTAAGTTTTCATTCGTCCAGACCCCACGGCCCGAGACCGCGAGGAGCGCAGTGCCCCGACCCCGCCAGCCCCGGCTCACCCGGTTGCTGATCGTCGAGACAGCCACCGCGCTCATCGACGCCGAGGGCCTGCCCGCCTTCTCCACCCGCCGGCTCGCCGCCGAACTGGGCGTACGCGGACCGTCGCTCTACAACCACTTCGCCACCAAGGACGAGATCCTCGACGCGGTCGCCGACACGGTCACCGGCGCCGTCGACACCAGTGGCTTCGCCAGCCGGGACTGGGTCGCCGCGCTGCGGGACTGGGCCTGGTCGTACCGACGGGCGCTCACCGCGCACCCGAACATCGTGCCGTACCTGGCGCAGGGGCCGGGTCGTCGACCGGCCGCCCTCGCCATGGCCGACGCGGTCTACGGCGGCCTGGTCCGGGCCGGCTGGCCACCGGCCCGCGCCACCCACATCGGCGCGGCGCTGCGCTACTTCGTGGCCGGGTCGGCGCTCGGCTCGTTCGCCCGCGGTTTCGTCGAGGACCCGGAGCTGTACGCGGCGCACTACCCGCACCTGCGCCAGGCGCACCGGCTCGCCGAGCACCAGCAGAGCGTGGACGAGGGCGCCTTCGCCCTCGGCCTGGACGCCCTGCTGCACGGGCTGGCCGCCGAGTACACCCGCACCGTCGAGACGGTGGAGTCCGCCCGGCCCACCGGGTAGCGTCCAAACTCCCAGCGCTAGTTTCATCGCCCCATCGCGACCCCCGTCGCCCTCGCCCATCGCCCACCCTCGAAGGGACGACATGGACCTCGCCGCCCCGCTGTCGCAGTTGCCCGACTCCCTGCGCCTCCGGCGCCACCTGCACGTCGGCGGGGAGTGGACGTCTCCCGCCGACGCCGACCTGATCGACGTGGAGAACCCCAGCACCGGGGAGCTGGTCGGGCAGGTGCCGGCCGGCACCCCCGCCGATGTGGATCGCGCCGTGGCCGCGGCCCGCGCCGCGTTTTCCGGCTGGTCGGCCGCCACTCCCGCCGAGCGCTCCGCCCACCTCGACCGGCTGCACACGGCGCTCACCGCCCGCGCCGACGACCTCGCCCGCACCATCGCCGTGGAGCTCGGCGCGCCGCTCAAGCTCGCCACCCGGGTGCAGGTCGGGCTCCCGCTGACCGTGCTGCGCGACCACGTCGCGCTCGCCGCCCGCGCGCCGGTCGAGGAGAGCATCGGCAACTCCCTCGTGGTCCGCGAGCCGATCGGCGTGGTCGGCGCGATCACCCCGTGGAACTACCCGCTGCACCAGGTGATGGCGAAGCTCGCACCCGCGCTGGCCGCCGGCTGCACGGTGGTGCTCAAGCCCAGCGAACTGACCCCGCTGACGGCGTACCTGCTCTTCGACGCGGTCACCGAAGCCGGATTGCCGCCGGGCGTGCTCAACCTGGTCCCCGGCACCGGGCCGGTGGTCGGCGAGGCTCTCGCCGGGCACCCCGACGTCGACCTGGTCTCGTTCACCGGCTCCACCGCCACCGGCGCGCGGATCATGCGGCTCGCCGCCGACCGGATCGCCCGGGTCGCGCTGGAACTGGGCGGCAAGTCCGCCAACGTGATCCTCCCCGACGCCGACCTGGCCGCCGCCGTCAAGGTGGGCGTCGGCAACGCCCTGCTCAACTCCGGGCAGACCTGCACCGCGTGGACCCGGATGCTGGTGCACCGCGACCGGTACGACGAAGCCCTGCACTTGATCGGCACGGCGGTGGCCGGCTACCGACTCGGCGACCCGTTCGACCCGGCGACCCGGCTCGGCCCGCTGGTCTCCGCCGCCCAGGCCGAGCGGGTGCGCGGCCACATCGACCGGGCCCTCGCCGACGGTGCCCGGTTGGTCGCCGGCGGACCCGCCGCCCCGGTGCCGGCCCGGGGGCACTTCGTCGCCCCGACCGTCTTCGCCGACGTGCACCCCGACAGCGCGCTCGCCCAGGAGGAGGTCTTCGGCCCGGTGCTCGCCGTCATCCCGTTCGCCGACACCGACGAGGCGGTCGCCATCGCCAACAATTCGAAGTACGGGCTGGCCGGCGCGGTCTGGTCCGCCGACACCGACGCGGCGCTCGCGGTGGCCCGGCGGCTGCGCACCGGTGCGGTCGACATCAACGGCGCCCCGTTCAACCCGCTCGCCCCGTTCGGCGGCTACAAGCAGTCCGGCCTGGGCCGGGAGTTGGGTGTGCACGGGCTGGCCGAGTTCTGCGAGCTGAAGGCGATCCAGCGATGACCGGCACCGAGCTGTCCCCGGCCGCGCCGGGTGGCGGCACCGAGCCGGCGTCCGCGCCGGTCATTGTTCGCGCGCTGGTCGCGCGCGGGTCCGGCGCCGAGCTGCGGGTCGAGCGGGTACGCCTGCCCGCGCCCGGCCCTGGCGAGGTGCGGGTGACGATCACAGCGGCCGGTGTCTGCCACTCCGACCTGTCGATGGTCAACGGCACCCTCGCCGCGAGGTTCCCGCTGGCGTTGGGGCACGAGGCGACCGGAGTGGTGGCCGAGGTCGGGCCGGGCAGCCACCTGACCGTCGGCACACCGGTGGTGCTCAACTGGGCGCCGGCCTGCCGGGCCTGCTGGTGGTGCCGGCGCGGCGAGCCGTGGCTCTGCGCCGACACCACGGCCCCGACCGTGCCGCGCGGCGAGACCGACGACGGGCTCCCGCTGCATTTGACCCTCGGCCTCGGTGCGCTCGCCGAGGCGGTGGTGGTACCCGAGCGTGCCGTCATCCCGATCCCCGCCGGGCTGCCGCCCGAGCAGGCCGCGCTGCTCGGCTGCGCGGTGCTCACCGGCGTCGGCGCGGTTCGGAACACCGCCCGGGTGGCGCCCGGCGAGTCGGTGGCGGTCGTCGGGCTGGGTGGGGTCGGGCTCGCCGTGCTCAGCGCGGCCCGCCGAGCCGGTGCCACGACGATTCTGGCCATCGACGTCGCCGAGGCGAAGCGGGACCTGGCGCTCGCCGCCGGGGCGACCGACTTTTTGCTCTCCGACGATCGGCTCTCCAAGGAGGTACGGGCGCGCACCGAGAGCCGCGGCGTCGACCACGCCTTCGAGTGCGTCGGTCGGGCCGCCACCATCCGCGCCGCCTGGCGGCTGACCCGGCGTGGGGGAGCGGTGACCGTGGTCGGCATGGGCGCGAAGGACGACATGGTCAGCCTCGGCGCGCTGGACATCTTCCACTCCGCGCGCACGCTGCGCTCCTCGGTGTACGGCTCGTCCGACCCGGACCGGGAGGTGCCGGTGTTGGCTGCCGAGCTCGCCGACAGCGCACTGGATCTGGGGGTGCTGGTCAGCGGAACGGTCCCGTTGGAGGAGGCGCCCGCGGCGTTCGACCGGCTGGCGCGGGGCGAGGGCGCTCGCTGGGTGGTCACCCTGGACTGACTGGCGTGGTTGGTCAGGCGCCCTGGGCTGACCCCGGAAGGGGTCAACCCAGGGCGCCTGGGTGACGAGAGCCGTGCGACTGCTGGTCAGAAGGGCGGGGCGTCCTCGCCCATCAGCGCCAGCACGACGCCGCCCTTGCCGCTCTTGAGGCCCTGGACCACGACCTTGCCGGTGCTGCCGTCGGGCAGTTCCAACGTGAAGGTCTTGCCGATCGCGTTCTTGGGGCCGTTGCCGGCGCTGTTGGCGGGTCGGAAGTCGCCCGCCCACGGCGGAACCCCGCCCCTACGGGCCGGCTCGGCGAAGAGGGCGGCGGTGCCGGGGGTCCTGGTGCCGTCCGAGGAAAGGAGCACTGAGGCGCTGCGAAAGGTAGCCATATGCGCCAAGGCTAACCCGGACGGCGCCGATCGCGGCACCACAACTGTCCGTGACGGCGATTCGTCGACGTCTCGCTCCCGGGCCGTTGCGCCAGGAGCTATACCTAGCAGTACTATGCATCGTACTTCTAGGCTTAGGGACGGGAGGTCTCGTGAAGGTCGCCAAGGATCTGGTCGCCGCCTCGGCGACGCCGATGGTGCTCGGCATTCTGGCCGAGGGCGAGAGCTACGGCTACGCCATCATCAGGCGGATCAACGAGCTGTCCGGTGGTGAGTTGGACTGGACCGAAGGGCTGCTGTACCCGTTGCTGCACCGGCTTGAGCGCCTCGGCTATCTGGAGTCGAGTTGGCAGGCGGTCGCCGGGGAGCGGAAGCGCAAGTACTACCGCATCACCGACAGAGGGCTGGCTGAGCTTGCCGAGCAGCGCCGGCAGTGGGACACCGTCGTGGGCGCGCTCAAGGAGATCTGGCACGACCGCACGCCACTGACGGCGCACCCGTTGGAGGGCCTCGCATGACCGCGCACGACGGGCCACCGGAGCTGGAAGCGCAGTTCGAGCAGTGGCGCCAGTACGTGCTGCGCCGCAGAGAGCTGCAAGCGGTGGACGCCGACGAGCTGGAAGACCACCTCCGCGGCTCCGTCGACGAGCTCGTCGCCGCCGGCCTGAGCCCGGACGAGGCGTTCCTGGTCGCGGTGAAACGAATGGGCAGCCTCGACGACCTCTCCCGCGAGTTCGCCCGGGAACATTCGGAACGTCTATGGAAGCAGCTGGTGCTGACCGGCGACTCCGGCAGCGCGGTCGGCGGCACGCGCTCCCGGCGGGAGCTGTGGGTCATGCTCGGCTGTGCGGCGGGTGCCCTGGCCTCCGTCAAGGTGCCGGCGCTGTTCGGGCTGAGTTTCGCTGACGACGGCTCGTTCTACGCCCGGAACTTCACAGTGCTCGTGCTGCCCTGGCTGGCGGCGTACCTGGCCTGGCGCCGCGGAGCCCGCCGGTCGGTGATCGCGGCACTGGTGGCGCTCTTCGTCCTCGGCGCCGTGGCGGCCAACGCCTACCCCCTGGCGGACGATTCGCAGTCCGTGGTCGTCACCAGCATCCACCTTCCCATCGCCCTGTGGCTCGTGGTCGGTCTGGCCTATGTCGCCGACGACTGGCGCTCGTCCCGTCGACGCATGGACTTCATCCGGTTCACCGGTGAGTGGTTCATCTACCTGGTGTTGATGGCCCTCGGCGGCGGCGTGCTCGCCGCGTTCCTGTTCAACACCTTCGCGGCCATCGGCATCGTCCCGGAGGAGTTCATCTCGCAGTGGCTGCTGCCCGGTGGCGCCGCGGCCGCGGTCGTGGTGGCCGGGTGGCTCGTCGAGGCCAAGCAGAGTGTCGTCGAGAACATCGCGCCGGTCCTCACCCGGCTGTTCACCCCGCTCTTCACGGCCGCCCTGCTCGCCTTCCTCGTCGCTGTCGTCTGGACCAGCCACGGCATCGACGTCGAGCGCGAGGCGCTGCTCCTCTTCGACCTGCTGCTGGTCGTGGTGCTGGGGCTGCTGCTCTACTCACTCTCGGCCCGTGAGCCGCTGGCCCAGCCCGGCCCGTTCGACAAACTTCAGCTCGCGCTCGTGGTCAGCGCGTTGGCCATCGACGTGCTGGTGCTGCTGGAGATCACCGGTCGCATCACCGACGAGTACGGCGGTACGCCCAACCGCGCGGCCGCGCTCGGCGAGAACGTGATCCTGCTGGTCAACCTCGCGTGGTCGGCGTGGCTGCTGCTGTCCTTCATCCGCCGGCGTACGCCGTTCGCGGCGCTCGAACGCTGGCAGACCAGCTACCTGCCGGTGTACGCCGCGTGGGCCTGGATCGTGGTCCTCGTCTTCCCGCCGCTGTTCAGCTTCGCCTAGACGAGTATTTCCTCACGGCCTCCACCGTGCGCTCGGCTGGCCCGCCATGTCGATCTGCCGAGGAGCGGTATACCTCAGCGGCATATCTATGCCTCTGAGGTATACCGCTTGATGCCGCATCCGCCCCCCGACGAAGGTGACCGACGGTGGTGGGCCGGCCGCGGGTCACTTGCCGGTGACGATGCCCGGGTTGATGCAGAGCCCCGGGTTGGCGCCGTTCTTCTCCGCGATCTCCAGACAGCGGGTCACCTTGTCGACCTTCGCGTTGGTCTCGGTGATCTGCTTCGAGATCTCGGCGTTCTTGCGGTCCTGCTCCAGGTTGCGGGTCTGCGCCAGCTTGTCCTGGAACGCCTTGATGTTGCCCTCGGTCTTGTCGTCGTGGTTAACCCGGGTGATGGTCACCGAAAGGATGTCCACGTCGGTGGCGAGGCGGGTCTCCGCGCTGGTCTTGATGTTCGCGGCGAACGGCTTCAGGTCGACGTTGAGGTCACCGGTCTGGTCGTCGATCTTCTCCAGCGGGTTGTACGCGGCGAAGGCGTCGTTGACCGCGCTGTCGAGCTGCACACCCACCCGCTGACCCCGGAAGCTGTCGAAGTCGCCCTTGTAGTCCATGAACTGCTTCGGCGCGTTCTCCGGCTTGACCTGCCATTCGACGAGCACCTCGACGCAGGCGTCGGCGAGGGTGCCGGTGCGCACACGTACGCAGTTGTTGCCGCCGATGTGGTCGTACTTCTGTCGGCCCGCGTCCCACTCGCCGACCTTCTGCCAGGGCGCCACCCACTTCAGGCCCGAGCCGGTCACCTCGCCGGTGGGCTTGCCGAAGCTGGTGACGATGCCGACCGAGCGGATCGGCACCGAGTGGGCGCTGGAGGCGATGCCGACCACCAGGGTGAGGGCGAGAAAACCGAGCGCCGCGAGGGCGGCCATCCGCTTCAGCGACCGTGCGGGAGCGACGAGAGCGACGATGGCGCTGACCGCCAGGGCGACGGCGAAGACGATCGCCATGGTGAAGCCGACGGGCATGGGGTGAGGACCTTCCGCTGGGCTGTGTGGATCATCAACCTAGGGGGTCCGGTCAAGTCGACGGCACGGGGGAGTGGCGTCGGCGCACGTCAACCGCGGGTCGAATATGGAGACCGTCGACATGGTTCGACTCCGGCGGCCCGCCGTAGGTTTCGTCCACGCGACGGGCCTGTGACCACGGTCACCGAACCGACCGTCGCCGCGACGTGCGGAGGATGAGGCGATGGCCGGGCAAGCGCTCCTGTCGGCCCGTGGGCTGACCCGCGACTTCCGGGGCTTCCGGGCGGTCGACGATGTCGACCTCGACGTGGCGCCGGACAGTGTGCACGCGCTGGTCGGCCCGAACGGCGCGGGCAAGACCACCCTGTTCAACCTGCTCACCGGCTTCCTGCGACCCAGTGGTGGACGGATTGAGTTGGCCGGACGGGACGTCACCGGGCTGCCCCCGGAGCAGGTGGCCCGTCTCGGCGTGGCCCGCTCGTTCCAGATCACCAGCCTCTTCCCCCAACTGTCCGCCCGCGAGCACGTAGCGCTGGCGTTGCAGTCGCCCAGTGGGCTGGGCTGGCGGTTCTGGCGTTCGGCGAAGCTGATGGGCCGCTACACCGAGCGGGCCGACGAACTGCTGGACATGGTGGGGCTGGCCGAGCTGGCGGACGCCCCCTCCGCGGCCCTGGCGTACGGCCGTAAACGTGCCCTGGAGTTGGCCATCGCCCTGGCGCTGGACCCGAAGGTGCTGCTGCTCGACGAGCCGACCGCGGGCATGGGCCTGGAGGACGTCGACCGCACCGTCGAGCTGATCGGCCGGGTCCGCCAGGGCCGGACCGTGGTGATGGTCGAGCACAACATGAGCGTGGTGGGCCGTCTCGCCGACACCGTCACCGTGCTCCAGGCCGGCAAGGTCCTCGTCGAGGGCCCGTACGAGCAGGTCCGCGCCGACGAGCGCGTGATCACCGCCTACCTGGGAGTCGCCGATGCTGCGCATTGAGAACCTGTCCGCCTTCTACGGCGAGGCGCAGGTGCTGCGTGAGGTCAGCCTGGAGGTCTCCGCCGGTGAGGTGGTCACCCTGGTCGGCCGCAACGGCGCCGGGAAGTCCACCCTGCTGCGCTGCGTGATGGGACTGCACCCCGGTCAGCGCGGCACGGTGGAGCTGGACGGGCGGGACATCACCAGGTTGCCGGCGCACAGGCGGGCCCGCCTGGGGCTGGGCTGGGTGCCCGACGACCGGGGCAGCTACGCCACCTTGACCGTCACCGAGAACCTCACGCTGCCGCCCACGGTCGGCCCCGACCCGTGGTCCCTGGAGCGGGTGTACGAGGCGTTTCCGGCCCTGTACACCCGGCGGGACTCCGCGGCCACCATGCTCTCCGGCGGCGAGCAGCAGATGCTCGCGCTGGCCCGGGTGCTGCGGATGGGCGCCCGGCTGCTGCTCTGCGACGAGCCCACCGAGGGGCTGTCGCCACTGCTGGTGCAGCAGGTCGGCGACCTGCTGCGCGAGGCCAAACGGCACGGGGTGACCGTGCTGCTGGTCGAACAGAACCTGCACTTCGCCACCGGTGTCGCCGACCGGCACTACCTGCTCGCCGAGGGCCGGGTCGCCGAGGCGATGGAGAACTCCGAGGTGCGTTCGCGCGAACGCGAACTGCTCGCGTACCTCGGCATCTGAATTTCTCAACGACGACGACCCGCGCGACGACGCACGGGATGGATGGAGTGGGCATGCGCAGGACGATGGGTGTGGCCGCGGCGTCGGCCGTGGTGGTGCTGGTCGCCGGATGCGGCGGCGGTGGCCCGCAGTCGAGTGGCGACCAGAAGCTGACCGGCGACAAGATCGTGCTGGGCGTGCTCAACGACCAGTCCGGGGCGTACTCGGAGTTGTCCGGGAAGAACTCGGTGGCGGCGGTGGAGATGGCCATCGCCGACTTCACCGCGAAGTACGGCGACAGGGCGGTGACCAAGGACATCACCGTGGAGACCGCCGACCATCAGAACAAGCCGGACGTGGCCAACTCCAAGGCACAGGAGATGTACGACCGCAAGGGCGTCGACCTGATCCTGGACGTGCCCACCTCGTCGGCCGCGCTGAAGGTCGCCGACGTGGCGAAGGAGAAGAAGAAGCTCTACTTCAACATCGGGGCGGCCACCACCGACCTGACCGGCAAGAGCTGCAACAAGTACACCTTCCACTACGCGTACGACACGTACATGCTGGCCAACGGCACCGGGAAGACCACCACCGAGCAGATCGGCAAGAACTGGTACATCCTCTACCCGAACTACGCCTTCGGTCAGGACATGGAGAAGAGCTTCTCCACCGCGATCACGGCGGCCGGCGGCACGGTGGTCGGCAAGGACGGGGCGCCGTTCCCGAACACCAGCGGTGACTTCTCCACCTTCCTGCTCAAGGCGCCGAACCTGAACCCGAAGCCGAACGTGCTGGGCACCATGCAGGCCGGCGCGGAGCTGGTCAACGTGGTGAAGCAGTACAACGAGTTCAAGCTGCGGGACAAGGGCGTCGGCCTGGCGGTGGGCCTGATGTTCCTCACCGACATCCACTCGCTCACCCCGGCCGCGCTGGCCGGCACCACGTACACCGACGCCTGGTACTGGAACTTCGACGCCAAGAACCGGGAGTTCGCCGACCGCTTCCAGCAGAAGGCCAGCACCCGGCCGACCTTCGCGCACGCCGCCAACTACTCCGCGGCGTTGCAGTACCTGGAGGCGGTGCAGGCCGCCGGCACCGACGACGCGGACGCCGTGGTCAAGGGTCTGGAGGGCAAGACGGTCGAGGACGTCTTCCTGCGCAACGGGAAGATCCGCGCCGAGGACCACCGGGTGGTGCACGACGCGTACCTGGCCCAGGTGAAGCCGCAGTCCGAGGTCAGCGAGCCGTGGGACTACGCGAAGGTGCTCAAGACGATCCCCGCCGCGGAGGCGTTCCGCGCGCCCTCGGCGGACTGCAAACTATGAGCGGATTCGCGCAGAACACGTTCAACGGGCTGGTGAGTGGGGCGTTCTACGCCCTGCTCGCCCTCGGGCTCGCGGTCATCTTCGGCATGCTGCGGGTGGTCAACTTCGCCCACGGCGCGTTCTACATGCTCGGCGCGTTCGGGGCGTACGTACTGCTCAGCGAGGCGGGCGTACCGTTCTGGGCCGCCTTGGTGATCATGCCGGTGGGGCTGGCTCTGCTCGGCATGGCGCTGGAACGCGCGGTGATCCACCGGCTGACCAAACTGGACCCGCTCTACAACTTCCTGCTCACCTTCGGTCTGACACTGATCCTTCAGGACCTGGTGAAACTGCGCTACGGCGTGCAGTCCAGCCCGTACGAGACGCCGTCGCTGTTGAGCGGGTCGGTCAACTTCGGGCTGTTCGACTTCCCGACGTACCGGGTGTTCATCCTCGGCTTCGCGGTGCTGCTCTGCGTCGCGGTGTGGTGGGTGCTGACCCGGACCCGGATCGGCATGGTGGTCCGTGCGTCCACCGAGCGGCCGGACCTGACCCGCGCGTTCGGCATCGACGTCGGACGGTGGGTGACCCCGGTCTTCGGCTTCGGCATCGGGCTGGCCGGCCTCGCCGGTGTGCTGGCCGCGCCGATGCGCGCGGTCAACCCGTTGATGGGCGCCGACCTGATCATCGTGGTGTTCGCCGTGGTGGTGATCGGCGGGCTGGGCTCGATCTTCGGGTCGGTCGCCGCAGGCTTCGGCATCGGGCTGGTCCAGGCGTGGGGTGAGGCGTACCTGTCCAACTTCCCGCTCGTCTCGCAGACCATCGTCCTCGTCGTGATGGCCGGCGTGCTGCTCTGGCGCCCGGCCGGTCTGTTCGGTCGGGAGGAGGCCCCCGCATGACCAACACCGTGGACACCCCCACCGACGCGTCCCGCTCGACGCCACCGTCCGGGCTGATCGCGGTGGCCCGGGCCCCCGGCTGGGTCCGGTACGCGCTGCTCGCCGTCGGCCTGGCCGTCGCCGCATGGCTGCCCAACGGCCTCTACCCGGCGGTCGCGGTGGACATCCTCTGCTGGGCGCTGTTCGCCGTGGCGGTGGACCTGCTGCTCGGCTTCACCGGGCTGATGTCCTTCGGCCACGCCGCGTTCTGGGGCACCTCCGCGTACGTCACCGGGCTGGTGGCCATCCACGCCGGCCTGCCGTTTCCCCTCGCGGTGCTGGCCGGGGCCCTCGCCGCGGCCGTGCTGGCGGTGCCGATCGGGTACCTGGCGGTCAAGCGGACCGGCATCTACTTCGCCATGGTGACCCTGGCCTTCGCGCAGATGGTCTACTACGTCGCCAACGAGTGGCGCTCGGTCACCCAGGGCGAGAACGGCCTCCAGGGGGTGCCCCGCGAGCTGTTCGGCATCGACCTCACCGACGACTACTTCTTCTACTACGCGATCCTGCCGATCGTGCTGCTCGGGCTCGCCGCCGCCTGGCGGATCGTGCACTCACCGTTCGGTCGGGTGCTGGTCGGCATCCGGGACAACCCGGCCCGGGCGCGGGCACTGGGCTACCCGGTGCACCGCTACAAGCTCACCGCGTTCGTGCTCTCCGGCTTCATCGCCGGTCTCGGTGGCGGGTTGTTCGCGGTCGGCCACCGGTTCGTCTCGCTGGACGTGCTGCACTGGACCACCTCCGGCAAGGCGGTCATCGTGGTGGTGCTCGGCGGGATCGGCACCCTCTGGGGCGGGGTGCTCGGCGCCGCCCTCGTGGTCCGGCTGGAGGACTGGTTGTCGTTCTCCGGGTTCGAGGCGATCGGCCTGGTCACCGGCGGCATCTTCGTCCTCGTCGTGGTGCTGTTCCGGCGCGGCATCTGGGGCAGCGTCGCCGCGTTGGCCCACCGGTTGGCGGCCCGCCGCCGCTGAATTCGGCGACGGCGCATCCGCCACCCGCCCTACGAGCGAACCCCCGGGTAGAGAACGTCTACCCGGGGGTACGTCTGGTGCTGACCGATCCGATGCCGGCGGAGGCCGTGGAGATCGCGCACAAGCAGGTTTCGCTGGCGGCCGAGGACCTGGACGCCAACGGCGTTGCCTCGTTGCTGCTGGAGTTGGTCGAGGCGTGGGGCGTGCCGGCGCTCTGGGAGCAGGTCTGCCGTCCGCTGCTGGCCCGGCTGTCGGGGCGTACCGCCGCCGAGATCGTCATCGAGCACGCCCTCTTCGAGGGCGTCCGGGTCGGGTTGGACGCGTACCGCCGGGAGCCCGGCCGGTCACTGCCGACCGGCGGGGTGCTGCTGGCCGGCGGGGTGCTGCTGGCCGGCGCCGAGAAGGAGGCGCACTGCCTGGGTCTGCTGGCGCTCGCCGCCGCGCTGCGGGAGCAGGGCCGCGGCTGTCTGAACCTCGGCTCCGCGCTGCCCTGGTCCGCGCTCACCAGCGCGGTGTACCGGGCCCGCCCGCGCACCGTCGTGCTCTGGTCGCAGACGCCGCTCACCGGCCGCGCGTGCCGCCTGGTGCGCTTCGCCCGGGACTTTCCGCTCCTCCGGGTGTACGGCGCGGGGCCGGGCTGGATCGAGCCGCTCGGCGCTCCGGCGACCCGTCTCGGAACCCTGACGGACGCCGTCACCGCCTGTCTGGCGGTCGCGCCCGGTCGTGACGCCCACCACATACGATACGGATCGGTGCCGTATCGTTAATGTGCGTCGTAGGCTGATCCGCGTTACGAGTCTGACCCGTATCGTATTTGTCGCGGGTGATCAGCGTGGGGGGAAAGCCAGGCATGGAGCTGCACAACAACACCGGACACCCGAGGCGGTGGGCGATCCTGGGGGTGCTGGTGATCAGCCTCCTCGTGGTCGTCCTCGACAACACGATCCTCAACGTCGCGCTCCGCACCCTGGCCGACCCGGTGCACGGCCTCGGCGCCAGCCAGGGCGAGCTGGAGTGGTCCATCAACTCCTACACGCTGGTCTTCGCCGGGCTGCTGTTCACCTTCGGGGTGCTCGGCGACCGGGCCGGCCGCAAGCGCTTCCTGATGATCGGTCTGGTGCTGTTCGGCCTCGCGTCGCTGCTCTCCGCGTACGCCCAGAGCCCCGGACAGCTCATCGCGGCCCGCGCCCTGATGGGGGTCGGCGGCGCGGCCATCATGCCGGTGACGCTGTCGATCATCTCCAACGTCTTCGACCCACGCGAGCGTGGCCGGGCCATCGGGGTCTGGGCCGGCGCGGTCGGTCTCGCCGTGGCGATCGGCCCGATCCTCGGCGGCGCGCTGCTGGAGCACTTCTGGTGGGGCTCGGTCTTCCTGATCAACGTGCCGGTGGTCGCCGCCGGTGTGGTGCTGGTGGCGCTGCTGGTCCCCGAGTCGCGTGACCCGCGGCCGGGCCGGGTCGACGTGCTCGGCGTCCTGCTCTCCGTGGTCGGCCTGGTCGCCCTCTCCTACGGCATCATCGACGGCGGCGAGCACGGCTTCGACCGCCCGGTTGCCTGGGGCTCGATCCTGGTCGGCATCGCGGTGCTGGCCTGGTTCGTCCAGCACGAGCGGCGCAGCGACCACCCGTCGCTGGACGTCCGACTGTTCAAGGTGCCCCGGTTCGCCGCGCCGGTCGCCATCGTCGGCCTGGTGTTCTTCGCCGCGATGGGCTCGATGTTCTTCGGCTCGTTCTACCTGCAACTCGTGCGTGACTACAGCCCGTTGCAGACCGGTCTGCTCTTCCTGCCCTTCGCCGGCGCCCAGCTGGTCTTCGCGCCGCGCAGCGCCGCGATGGTCCGCCGCTACGGCGGTAAGGCCGTCGCCACCGTCGGGTTGGCGCTGACCGTGGTGTCACTGGGGGCCTTCGTCTTCATCGGCGCCTCCACCCCGATCTGGGTCGTGCTGCTCGTCTTCCTCATCCAGGGCGCCGGGATGGCCAACATCATGCCGCCGGCCACCGAGTCGATCATGTCGGCGCTGCCCCGGGAGAAGGCCGGCGTGGGCTCCGCGGTCAGCAACACCATCCGCCAGGTGGCCGGCGCGCTCGGCGTGGCCATCCTCGGCTCGGTGCTCTCCGCGGTCTACCGCAGCGACATCGGTGACGCGCTGACCGGTCTGCCCACGCAGGCCCGGGACGCGGCCAACGAGTCGATCTCCGGGGCGTACGCGGCGGCGGGCCAGCTCGGCCCGGCGGGGCCGGGGCTGATCTCGGCGGCCAACGAGGCCTTCGTCACCGCCATGCACTGGGCGGCCGGGCTCTCCGCGGTCATCGCCGCGCTCGGGATCATCGTGGTGCTGCGCTGGATGCCGGGCAAGGAGGACACGAGCGTCGCTCCGGCGGCTCCGGTCGCCGAGCCTGAGCTGGCCGGCACGGCCTAGGTTCGGGGAGAATGGCGGACATGACGTCCACTGCCGATGCTCCGCGGTCGCCCGGGCGACCGCGGAGCATCCGCGCCGACGAGGCGATCATCGAGGCCACCCTCGACCTGCTCGCCGAGGGCAGCACCATCGAGGCGCTCTCGATCGAGGCGATCGCCGCCCGCGCCGGGGTCGGCAAGGCCACCATCTACCGCCGCTGGGCCGGCAAGGACGCGTTGCTGCTGGACGCGTTGCGCCGACTCAAGGGCGTGATGGCCCAGCCGGCCGGCCACTCCATCCGCGACGACCTGGTGCTGTTGGTCGGCGCGATCGGCAAGAACGTCGACCCGCGCGCGGCCAAGATCATGCCTTGCCTGGCACCCGCCGTGAACCGCAGCGCGGACCAGTTCCAGCTCTACCAGAACATCATCGCCCCCCGGCGGCAGCTGATGCGCGAGGTGCTGCGCCGCGGCATCGACGAGGGGGTGCTCCGCGCCGACATCGACGTCGAGGTGACGATGGCGCTGCTCACCGGGCCGATGCTGATCCAGCGGGTGCTCCAGTGGAATCCGGACCTGGACGAGCAGACCCTGCCCGAGCGGGTCGTCGACGCCGTACTGGAGGGCATCCAGGTCCGCTGACGTCGGGCGCTGGGTCGGCGGCGTTCGTGCCGCCGGCCGGGGTCGGTCAGCCGGCCGGCGCGCGCAGCCGGTGCAGCCGCAGCGCGAGCTGCACCTCCAACGCCCGCTCGGGCCGCTGCCAGTCGACGCCGAGCAACTGCCCGACCCGCTCCAACCGCTGGGTCACCGTGTTGACGTGCACGTGCAGTTGCTCGGCGGCCCGGGCCAGGCTGCCACCCACCCCGAAGTACGCCTCCAGCGTCTTCACCAGCGCCGTGCCGCGGCGGGCGTCGTAGTCGAGCACCGGCCCGACGGTGGCACTGAGGAACTCGGTCACGTCCTTCTCACCCCGGTCACCGACCGTGCCCAGCAACAGCCCGACGAAGCCCAACTCCACCGTGCTCGCGCCCTGCCCGGCGCGGCCCAGCGCGCCCAGCGCCGTCAGGCACCGGTCCGCCTCCTGGAACGTCCCGGCCAGCGCCGACGGCGTGTTCGACGGGCCACTCGCCCCGGCGGTCACCGGTCGACCGGTCACCCGGGACAGGTCCCGGGCCACCGCGCGGGCGCTGCCGCCCGCGTCCAGCCCCGGCAGCATCAGCACCACCCGGCCGTCACGCGCCGCGGCCAGTCCGCCGCGCGCCGAGGCGTACGTGGTGGCCCAGGAGAGCACCCGCTGCCGAGCCGAACCGGTCGCGGCGATCGCGTCATCGCCCACCGCCACCAGCACGTGCGGCGCGTCCAGATCCACCCCGAGCCGGCGGGCCCGGCTGCGCAACGCGTCGGTGTCGCGCAACGGACGGGCGATCAGGTCGTCCAGCAGCTCGCCACGCACCCGCCCCTCCGCCTCCGCGACCGTCCGGCGGAACAGCAGCAACAGCGCGGTCACCAACGCGGCCCGCTCCAGGATGCGCTGGTCGGCGTCGACCAACTCGTCGTCCGGGCGCAGCACCAGCGCACCCAGGTTCTCCGCGCCGGCCACCACGGCGGCGTACCAGAGTGGACCCCGGCGTACGCTGCGCCCCTCGGTCCGGGACGCGGCCACCGCCTCGACGATGTCCGCCCGGTCCGGTTCCTCGATCTCACCCACCCGGGCCAGCAGGCGGCCCTCGGCGTCCAGCGCCAACAGCGCGCCGCCCAGCACCTCGGTCACCGCCGCCGCCACGTCCTCCACACCGCCCCCGCGCAGCACCAGCGCGGTCATCCGGTCGTGCGCCGCCGCGGCCCGCTCCACCGAGCTGCTGTGCGCCCGGATGGTGGTGTTCGCCGCCGACAACTCGGCCAACGCCGACCGGGTCTCGGTCAGCAGCCGGGCGGTGTCGATCGCCACCGCGGCGTGCGCCGCCAGGGACACCAGCAGCGCCACCTCCTCCCGGACGAACGGCCGGGCCGAACGGTTGGCCGCGTAGAGCACCCCGATCGAGGTGGAGCCGAGCCGCAGCGGCACCCCGAGGATCGCCACCAACCCCTCCTCGCCCACCCCGGCGTCGATCTCGCCGGTGTGGTGGAAGCGGTCGTCCTCGCCGTAGTTGGCGGTGACGTACGGGGCGCCAGACTGGGCCACCAGGCCACCGAGGCCGGCGCCCATCGGCAGGCGCAGCCGCTGGAAACGGGCCGAGACCGACCCGTCGGTCACCCGCATGTAGGTGTCGCCGCGTTCGTCGTCGTTGAGCGTCATGTACGCCACGTCCGCACCGAGCAGGTGACGGGCCCGGTGCACGATCGCCCGCAACACATCGTCCAGGTCACGCAGCCCGGCCAGGTCGCTGACCGTGTCGTACAGGCCGGACAGCTCGCTCTCCCGGCGGCGCCGACGCTCCAGCAGGGCGCGGACCCGCAACGCCACCGACTTGGCCTGCTCCAGCTCGGCCAGCCGGTCCGGCGGCAGCCCGGCGGCCCGCGCGGCCACCAGCGGGCCCTCGAACTCGACCGCCGCCGCCTCTCGGGCGAGCAGCTCCAGGAACTCCACCGGCGATGACATGGTCGACATTGTGCTCAGCCCCACTAGTTGGCCGTCCAGCCCCCGTCGAGCGCGATCGACGCGCCGGTGATGAACGCCGCCGGCGGCGAGCAGAGGTACGCCAGCAGCTCGGCGACCTCCTCCGGCTCGATCAGCCGTTTGATCGCCGCGCGGGCCAGCATGATCTTCTCGATCACCTCGGCCTCGTCGATGCCGTGGCTGGCCGCCTGGTCGGTGATCTGGCTCTCCACCAGGGCGGTACGCACGTACGCCGGGTTGATGCAGTTGGCGGTGACCCCGTGCGCGGCGCCCTCCAACGCGACCACCTTCGACAGCCCCTCCAGAGCGTGCTTGGCCGAGACGTAGGCCGCCTTGTACGGCGAGGCGCGCAACCCGTGCACCGAGGAGATGTTGATGATCCGCCCCCAGCCCCGGGCGTACATGTGCGGCAGCGCCCGGCGGATCAGCAGGAACGGCGCCTCCACCATCACCCGCTGGATGTACTCGAAGCGCTCGACGGGGAAGTCCTGCAACGGCGCAACGTGCTGGAGCCCGGCGTTGTTCACCACGATGTCCACGTCCACGTCGAGGGAGTCCACCGCCGCGGCGTCGGACAGGTCCACACCCTCGGCCCGGCCACCGGCCTCGGCGGCCACCGCCTTGGCCGCCTCCAGGTTGCGGTCCACCACGAGCACCTTGGCGCCGGCCGCGCCCAGCCGCAGGGCACACGCCCGCCCGATGCCGCCGCCGCCCCCGGTGACCAGGGCGGTCCGACCGGAGAGGTCGACCTGTACGACGTGGGGGACCACCACGGGTTCTGCCGTCATGGCGCAAGAAGTTACGAGCTGTGTGCTCTCCGGCACATGGGCCAGCGACACATACTCCGTACCAAAGCTGTGTGGCCCCACCCGCCCCCACCGCCCACAGCCGCCCGCTCCCGCCTCGATCGCCCGGCGCTGCCCCCGACCCGCCTGCCCCCGCCGCGCCTCGCGCCGCGCCCGCCGGTCCGGCCATGCCTCGTGCCGGGCTTGCCGGGTCTGGCCGTGCCTCGGGGCCGCAAGATCGCGCAACATCCTGGATGTAGTGGCTTCCCCGGCGCTTCGTGGCCACTACACCCTGGTTCGAGCGTGACCTTGACGGCCGGTGGCGTGAGACCTCGCTTCCGGGCTCTCGGCCACCGTGTCCGGTCGTCAAGATCCGCGCAACATCAGGGGTGTTGCTGTCTCGCGCGCGTCGCAGGCAGCAACTTCCGTGAAGTTGCGTAGATCTTGCGTGGGCTGTGGGCTGTGGGGGCGTGGGCGTGGAGGGCAGAGGGCGTGTCCCGTGGGGCTGGTGGGAACGGGGCCGGTTAGGGTGTCGAACACACGTACTGCTGACGGCTGGGGAGGGGGCGGCGTGCGCGTGCTCGGTGTCGACCCGGGGTTGACCCGGTGTGGGGTGGGCGTGGTCGAGGGTGTGCCCGGCCGGCCCTGCACGCTGGTCGCCTACTACGTGGTCTACACCGACCCGGCCGACGACCTGGCGCTGCGCCTGCTGCACCTGGACCGGTCGCTCAACAAACTGGTCGCCGAGCATCAACCGGAGAGCGTCGCCGTCGAGCGGGTGTTCAGCCAGCACAACGTGCGCACCGTGATGGGCACCGCGCAGGCCAGCGGCATCGCCGTGCTGGCTGGGGCGCGGGCCGGGCTGCCGGTGCAGACGTACACCCCGAGCGAGGTGAAGGCGGCCGTGACCGGGTCCGGTCAGGCCGACAAGGCGCAGATGACCGCGATGGTGACCCGGCTGTTGCGGCTGGCCGAGCCGCCGAAGCCGGCGGACGCCGCCGACGCGTTGGCCCTGGCCATCTGCCACGTGTGGCGCGGCGGGACCCGCTCCAAGCTGGCCGCCGCGGCCGACCGGGCACGACGAGG
The DNA here is from genome assembly GCF_059358895.1 of Micromonospora sp. BQ32. Classification (NCBI taxonomy): domain Bacteria; kingdom Bacillati; phylum Actinomycetota; class Actinomycetes; order Micromonosporales; family Micromonosporaceae; genus Micromonospora; species Micromonospora sp. BQ32. Next base: position 440,618 of record NZ_JCADBI010000003.1, read on the forward strand.
AGGAGCACGATGATCGCCAGCGTGCGCGGCACGGTGACCGCGACGGGTCCGGACCAGGCCGTGATCGAGGTCGGCGGGGTCGGCCTCGCCGTGCACTGCGCACCGGGGACCCTCGCGGAGCTGCGCGTCGGACAGGTCGCCCGGCTGGCCACCAGCCTGATCGTGCGGGAAGACTCGCTGACTCTCTACGGCTTCGCCGACGACGACGCCAAGTCGCTGTTCGAGCTGCTCCAGACCGCCAGTGGGGTCGGCCCGCGACTGGCCCAGGCGGTGCTGGCGGTGCACACCCCGGACGCGGTACGCAAGGCGATCGCCAACGCCGACACCGCTGCCCTGACCCGCGTACCCGGGATTGGCAAGAAGGGCGCGGAACGCCTGGTGCTGGAGCTGCGCGACCGGATCGGCCCGGTGCCGATCGGCGCCGACGGGGTGGGCGGGGTGACCCGCGGCAGTTGGCCCGACCAGGTCCGGCAGGCACTGGTGGGGCTGGGCTGGTCGGCCGGTCAGGCCGATCAGGCGGTGGCCGCGGTGGCGGAGTCGATCGAGGGCGAGACCCCACCGGTGCCGGTCCTGCTCAAGCAGGCCATCCGACTGCTCGGTCGCACCCGATGACGGCCCGGCCGCGACGGGCGGCGCCACGATGAGCGCGAGGAGTGAGCCGGGTGTGCGAACCCCGCAGTCGCGAATGAAGGCGGTGCTGTGAGCGAGACCGAGGGGCTCGTCTCGGCGTACGTCAGCGACGCCGATCGGGACGCGGAGGCCACGGTACGGCCGAGGCGGCTGGCCGAGTTCATCGCCCAGGACCGGGTACGCGACCAGCTCGACCTGTTGTTGCAGGGCGCCATGCGGCGGGGATCGCCGCCGGATCACATCCTGCTCTCCGGCCCACCCGGGTTGGGTAAGACGAGTCTGGCCAACATCGTGGCCGCCGAGCTGGGGGCGGGCATCCGGGTGACCAGCGGCCCGGCGATCGAGCGTTCCGGTGACCTGGCGGCGATCCTGACCAGCCTCGCCGAGGGTGACGTGCTCTTCATCGACGAGATCCATCGGATCGCGCGGCCGGCCGAGGAGCTGCTGTACAGCGCGATGGAGGACTTCCGGGTCGACGTGGTGGTGGGCAAGGGTCCGGGGGCGACCGCGATCCCGCTGGACGTCGAGCCGTTCACCCTGGTCGGCGCGACGACCCGCTCGGGCCTGTTGACCGGGCCGATGCGGGACCGGTTCGGCTTCGTCGCGCACCTCGACTTCTACGCCCCGGCGGATCTGGAGACGCTGCTGCACCGTTCGGCGCGGATCCTGGGGGTGCCGATCACCGCCGAGGGCGCTACCGAGATCGCCGGTCGGTCCCGGGGCACCCCGCGGATCGCCAACCGGCTGCTGCGCCGGGTCCGCGACTATGCCGAGGTTCGGGCGGACGGCGTGGTCGATCTCGACACCGCCCGTGCCGCCCTGGTCGTGTACGACGTGGACGCGCTGGGCCTGGACCGGCTGGACCGGGCGGTGTTGACGGCGTTGGTCGACTCGTTCCGGGGCGGCCCGGTCGGGTTGTCCACGCTCGCCGTGGCGGTGGGGGAGCAGCCGGACACGGTCGAGGAGGTCTGCGAGCCGTTCCTGGTGCGAGCTGGGCTGTTGGCCCGTACGCCCCGGGGTCGGGTGGCGACGGAGGCCGCCTGGCGGCATCTGGGGCGCACGCCACCGAATGGTACATTTGGTGTAGATAGTCCGCCAGTGCCCGACTTGTTCTCCTTGGATGTCGACCAGCCGTGATGTGAACGTGATCTGTGCCGCATTCGGCGTTCTCAGGTGCAGGGTTTAGACTTCGCCGCGGTCTGTACAGGACGTGAGAATCCGCCTCCGCTCCGGCACCTACGGTGCCGGGCAGGCGGCCAATGGGAAGGTCAGTAACCGTGCGTTACGCAGCAGCGGGTGGCGGGGCCGGCAGTTTCACGCCGATCCTGATGATCGCCCTGCTCTTCGGTGTCATGTACTTCATGATGATCCGGCCCCAGCAGAAGCGCCGCAAAGAGGCGGAGGCGATGCAGTCCAACCTCGGCCCCGGCGACGAGGTCGTGACCATCGGTGGGCTCTACGGCACGGTCACCGGCATCGAGGACGACACTGTCCTGATCGAGGTCGCACCGGGCGTGCAGACCCGCTACGCCCGCCCGGCCATCGCGCGGGTGGTCACCCGCGCGGAGCTGCCGAGCGAGCCGGTCACCGAGGACGCGGACACCGTCAAGGACTAACCCGTCCCCTCGGGAGCGGCGAGTCCGGCGTACGGCCGGTCGGCCGGCTTCCGGGTCGTCGCGCCCGAACGGGGCAGCGGGCGAGACGTGAAAACTGGATAGTTGGGTCGACGCCGGGCGTCGGCACGTTCCCGTAACCGTCGGCGTTCCGCGCCGGGGTGCCCGGTCCTCGTGTCGGCATTCCGTCGGCTCAAGGCAGACCCCGTCGGGCGGGACCCCCGGCCCGACACCGCCGCCGCTGCGACAGCGGCGCGACCGTACAGGGAGACAGGACAGCCGTGGCACCACCTCAGGGACAGATGCGCCCCGGGCGGCAGCTCGCCGTGCTCGGGTTCATCTTCGTGGTCCTCTATCTTTTGGTGTTCTTCGCTGGCGCCAGCGGCAGCTGGAAGGACCGGCTCGAGCCCAAGCTCGGCCTGGACCTCATCGGCGGCACGCGGGTGACACTGGAGGCGACCAACAGCGTCGACGGCAAGCCCCCGACGGCGGAGAACCTCGAGGAGGCCCGCGAGATCATCGAGAGCCGGGTCAACGCGTTCGGCGTGGCCGAGGCCGAGGTGGTCACCGAGGGCAACCGCAACATCGTCATCTCCCTGCCCGGTCAGAACCGGAACCTCGACGACGTGGGCGAAGCGGCTGAGCTGCGCTTCCGCAAGGTGCTCAAGGCCGCCTCCGGCAGCGGGGTGGCCGAGGCGCCGCCCGCCGCCACGCCGACCCCGTCCGGTAGCGCCGCCCCGACCGGCAGCGCGACCCCGACCGGCGCCGCGACCCCGACCCCGACGGGCAGCGCCTCGCCGAAGGTGACCTCGTCGCCCAGCGGCGGTCAGGGCGGAATGGCCCCGGCGTCGCCCAGCGCCACGCCGACCCCCTCCGCGTCCGCCACTGCCTCGCCGAGCGCCGCCGCGCCCAGCGCCAGCGCCGAGCCGGTGCCGGCCAGCGTCGAGGAGCAGCGCAAGGTCGTCGAGCAGAAGGTCGGCGCCGCCGCGTGGCAGGCCGCCAACGGGCTGCAGGCCCCGGCCGATCTGACCGCCGACCCGTCGCTGGCCGAGAAGCTCAAGCCGTTCGGCACGCTGTCTCCGCAGGAGGTCGCGGTGCTGCCGGCGCAGATGCAGTTCAACGTGCCGACGATCAGCTGCGCGCAGCTCGACCAGCGCCCCCCGGCGTCGATCTCCGACCCGAAGCAGCAGGTGGTCTCCTGCGAGGACGGCGCGTCGAAGTACCTGCTCGACCAGGCCAAGGTCGAGGGCACCGACGTGTCCGACGCCGACGCGGTGCTCGACCAGACCAACGCCTGGGTGGTCAGCCTGGACTTCACCGGCGACGGCCAGGGCAAGTGGACCTCGCTGACCCGTGAGGCGTTCAACAACGAGGGCCAGGCCTGCGACGCGAGCGCGCTGGGTCAGGACGGCAAGTGCCGGGTGGCCGTCGTGCTGGACAACAAGATCGTCTCCTCCCCGGAGATCCAGGGCGTGCTGACCGGCAACTCCCAGATCACCGGCACCTTCACCCAGAAGGACGCCAGCACCCTCGCCGGTCAGCTCCGCTACGGCGCGCTGCCGGTGACCTTCGAGCAGCAGGAGGAGCAGAACGTCACCGCCACGCTGGGTGCCAGCCACCTGCGCGCCGGTCTGCTCGCGGCGGGCATCGGCATGCTGCTGGTCATCATCTACGCGTTCTTCTACTACCGGCTGCTCGGCTCGGTGATCTTCCTGAGCCTCATCCTCTCCGCGCTGCTGATCTTCGGCGCGCTGGTGGTGCTCGGCCGGCAGATCGGCTTCACGCTCACCCTCGCCGGCATCGCCGGCATGATCGTCTCGCTCGGTGTGGCGGCGGACTCGTTCGTCATCTACTTCGAACGACTGAAAGACGAGATCCGGGAGGGGCGCAGCCCGCGTAGCGCGGTGCCCCGCGCCTGGATCCGGGCCCGTCGGACGATCATCTCGGCCAACGCGATCACCCTGCTCTCCGCTGTGGTGCTCTACGTGGTCTCGGTCGGCACGGTCAAGGGCTTCGCGTTCGCGCTCGGCCTGGCCACCGTGCTGGACCTGGTAGTGGTCTTCCTCTTCCGGCACCCGATCATGACGATGTTCGCCCGGACCCGGGCGTTCCTGTCCCCGCGGGTCAGCGGTCTGGGCCGGGCACTGCCGGCCCGCAACCAGCCGACTCAGCCCCGCAACCCGCGCGCCAAGGAGGCCTGAGATGGCTGAAAACGGTCTGGCGAGCCGCCTCTACAACGGCGAGGCCGGTCTCAACATCGTCGGCCGGCGCAAGCTCTGGTTCGGCGTCGCCGGGCTCCTGGTCCTGATCGCGATCCTCAGCTTCTCGATCCGTGGGTTCAGCCTGGGCATCGAGTTCGCCGGCGGTAACTCGTTCCAGGTGCCGGCCAGCGTCGGCACCCTGGACGACGCCGAGCGGGAGGTCAACTCGGCCCTCGCCGCCGAGAACACCGGCGTCACGGTGGCCACCACGCAGAAGATCGGCGGCCCGGGCGGCGACTCCTACGAGCTGCGCACGCCGCAGCTCACCGCCGAGCAGGCCACCGCGGTCAAGGCCCAGATCGCCGAGGACCTCGGCATCAGCGCCGACCAGATCAGCGACAACCAGGTCAGTGAGGCGTGGGGCAGCCAGGTGACCGAGCGGGCCGTGCTCGGTCTGGTCATCTTCATCGCGCTGGTGATGGTCTACCTGATCCTGCGCTTCGAGTGGCGGATGGCCGTGGCCGCGGTCGCCTCGCTGATCACCAACCTGATCCTCACCGCCGGCATCTACTCGCTGGTCGGCTTCGAGGTCACCCCGTCGACGATCATCGGCTTCCTCACCATCCTGGGCTTCGCGCTCTACGACGTGGTGGTGGTCTTCGACAAGGTCCAGGAGAACACCCGGGGCATCACGGCCAACAACAACCAGACGTACGGCGAGGCGTCCAACCTGGCCATCAACCAGAGCCTGATGCGGTCGTTGAACACCTCGGTGGTCGCCCTGCTGCCGGTCGGCGGTCTGCTCTTCATCGGTGCCGGCCTGCTCGGCGCCGGCACGCTGAAGGACCTCGGTCTGGTGCTGTTCGTCGGTATGGCGGTGGCGTTCCTGACCTCCATCCTGGTGGCCACCCCGCTGCTGGCGCTGCTGAAGAACTACGACCCGCGGATCCAGGCGCACAACAAGCGCGTCCTGACCCGGCGGGGCACGGTCGGCCGCGGCGAGGTCACCGGTAAGGGTGCTGCCGCGAGCCCGGTGGCCCAGGCCGACGCGACCGACGAGCCGGTCGACCCGGACGCCGCCGCGCTGGCCGGTGCGGCCCCCAAGGTGGGCGCTCGGCCGGCGGGCAAGCGGCCCACCGGTGCCCGGGGCGGTCGCCCGGGTGGCGGCGGCAACCGGCCGGGTGGCGCCAAGCGGCGCTGACCCGACAGGAAACACCCGAACGGCGTCCGGCATGCTGTTGCCGGACGCCGTTCGTCGTCGAAGGAGAGCGAAACAGCCGTGACGGAGACCCACAGCACCGCAGCGCGCGGGGACAGTGGCCCGGAGGTCGCCCGACTGGTCGCCAGTCGGGTGCTGGACGTGCCCGACTTCCCCAAGCCCGGCGTCATGTTCAAGGACCTGATGCCGCTGTTCGCCGACGGCAAGGTCTTCCGGGACGTGATCGACGGGATCGTCGCGTACCACGGGCGGGACGCCTTCGACGTGGTGGTCGGCATCGAGGCTCGCGGGTTCGTCGTCGCGGCGGCCATCGCGTACGCGACCGGCGTGGGGGTGGTGCCGGTGCGCAAGGCCGGCAAGCTGCCCCGCCCGGCGCACTCGGTCTCCTACGCGCTGGAGTACGGCGAGGCCACCCTCGAAGTGCACGAGGACGCCTTCACCGCCGGGCACCGGGTGTTGGTGGTCGACGACGTGTTGGCCACCGGTGGCACCGCCGAGGCGACGCTGGACCTGGTCGAGCGGGCCGGCGGGACCGTCACCGGCTTCACCGTGCTGCTGGAGCTCGGCTTCCTGGGTGGGCGTGAGCGGCTGGCGCCGCGTCCCGTGCACGCCCTGTTGACCGTTTGAACCGGTCGATACTCTGCTGACCGTTTGATCCCGGACCCGTCGGATGGACCCGGCGCCGACCGTCCGGCGGAGCGGCAGGGGACCGTCCGTGCGGGTAGCATTGCCCTTTGCTGACGCCGGCGGTACCCCGTCCGGCGGGCGAGACCAGGTCGGCCGATCTTCGGCCGGCGTCTTTCCGGCGAGCGGTGAGGAGGCCGGTGTCCCACGATGTCGTCCCTCCGGCGGAGGGCACGGTGCACCCGACAGGCGACGCTGACGGCTCGGTGACTGACCGGACAGGCGACGCGCCGGCCCGGGTCACGGGCACCGGCAACGGCTCCGGCGGGGCCTCCGGCGAGAGCGCGGTGCGTCCGACCAGCGGCCCGCCGAGCGTCGAGGCGTCCCCCGGCGCCGACGGTGTCGTGGTGCCGTTCCCGGCCGACGCGGGCATCGATTCGTCGCCCAGCGGTGGCTTCGGGCTGTCCAACGCGCCCACCGGCCGGCGGGTCCGGGCCCGGTTGGCCCGGTTCAACGCGCCCTGGCAGACCTCCCAGGTCAGCGAGGTGCTGGAGCCGCTCATCGCCAGCCACCGGGACAACCACCCCAAGGCGGACGCCCGGCTGCTCCAGCGTGCCTTCGACACGGCCGCACGGTGGCACTCCGGGCAGTACCGCAAGTCCGGTGACCCCTACATCACCCACCCGCTCGCGGTGGCGACGATCCTCGGCAACCTGGGGATGGACACCACCACGCTGGTCGCCGCGCTGCTGCACGACACCATTGAGGACACCGAGTACACCCTCGACCAGATGCGGGCCGACTTCGGTGGCGAGGTGGCCCTGCTGGTCGACGGCGTCACCAAGCTCGACAAGGTCAAGCTGGGCGACGCGGCCAAGGCCGAGACGATCCGCAAGATGGTCGTGGCCATGGCCAAGGACCCGCGGGTGCTGGTGATCAAGCTGGCCGACCGGCTGCACAACATGCGCACCCTGACCTTCCTGCCCCGCCCCAAGCAGGAGCAGAAGGCGAAGGAGACGCTGGAGATCCTGGCGCCGCTGGCGCACCGGCTCGGTATGAACACGATCAAGTGGGAGCTGGAGGATCTGTCCTTCGGCACGCTCTTCCCGAAGCGCTACGAGGAGATCAACCGGCTGATCGGGGAGCACCAGCCGCAGCGCGAGGCGCTGCTGCGGCAGGTGACGCAGAAGGTGCAGACCGACCTGAAGGCCGCCAAGATCAAGGCGGAGACCACCGGGCGGCCGAAGCACCTCTACTCGATCTACCAGAAGATGATCGTGCGGGGTCGTGACTTCAACGACATCTACGACCTGGTGGGCGTGCGCATCCTGGTCGACACGGTTCGCGACTGCTACGCGGCGCTGGGAGTGATCCACGCCAACTGGCAGCCGGTGCCGGGCCGCTTCAAGGACTACATCGCGATGCCCAAGTTCAACATGTACCAGTCGTTGCACACGACGGTCATCGGGCCCACCGGCAAGCCGGTGGAGATGCAGATCCGCACGTACGCGATGCACCGCACCGCGGAGTTCGGCATCGCCGCGCACTGGAAGTACAAGGAGCACAAGGGCACCCAGATCGTCGGCCCGCCCGCGCACATCGACGAGATGACCTGGCTGCGGCAGCTGCTCGACTGGCAGCGTGAGGCCGCCGATCCGAGCGAGTTCCTGGACGCGCTGCGCTTCGACCTGTCCAGCCAGGAGGTGTACGTCTTCACCCCGAAGGGTGACGTCATCCCGCTGCCGACCGGGTCGACACCCGTGGACTTCGCGTACGCCGTGCACACCGAGGTGGGGCACAAGTGCATCGGGGCGCGGGTCAACGGCAAGCTGGTGCCGTTGGAGTCGACGCTGTCCAACGGCGACGTGATCGAGATCTTCACGTCGAAGTCCGAGACGGCCGGCCCGACGCAGGACTGGCTGGGCTTCGTCAAGAGCCCGCGCGCCCGGACGAAGATCCGGCAGTACTTCAACAAGGAGCGGCGCGAGGAGGCGATCGAGGCCGGCAAGGACGCGATCGTCAAGGCGATGCGCAAGCAGGGCATGCCCCTGCAGCGGATGCTCACCTCCGACGCGCTGATGTCGATCGCCCGGGACCTGCACCTGGCCGATGTGGCCTCGCTCTACGCGGCGGTCGGCGACAGCCAGGTCTCCGCGCAGTCGGTGGTGCAGAAGCTGATGGCCGCGTACGGCGGCGAGGAGGGCGCGGCGGAGGACATCGCCGAGACCGCCGTCGCCACCCGGCCGCCGCGCAGCCGGCAGAGCAGCAGCGACCCGGGCGTGGTGGTCCGGGGCGTCAGCGACGTCTGGATCAAGCTGGCCCGCTGCTGCACCCCGGTCCCACCGGACTCGGTGTTCGGCTTCGTCACCCGCTCCGGCGGGGTGAGCGTGCACCGCGACGACTGCGCCAACGCCGAGGACCTGCGCGCGCAGAGCGAGCGGGTCGTCGAGGTGAGTTGGAAGCTCACCTCCGCCTCGACGTTCCTGGTCGCCATCCAGGTCGAGGCCCTGGACCGGCACAAGCTGCTGGCCGACGTCACCCGGGTGCTCTCCGACGAGCGGGTCAACATCCTCTCCGCCACCGTCACCACCACCCGCGACCGGGTGGCGGTGAGCCGGTTCAGCTTCGAGATGGCCGACCCGAAACACCTGGGCCACCTGCTGGCCACGGTCCGCAAGGTCGACGGCGTCTTCGACGCCTACCGGGTCACCTCCGGGGCCTGACGCCCACCGGATCCGTTCCGCGGCCCGGCGCGTACCCCGAGGGCGCGACAGCGCCCGCCGGCTCAGCCGGCGGGCGCTGTGTCGTCTGCGCGGGTTGTCAGCCCTGCGGCGCGCTCATCGTGAGGTCCTTGATGATGACCTCCTTCTTCGGGTGGCCGCCCCCGGCCTGCTGGGCGAACGCCCCGTCGTCGCCGGCCTTGGCCACGTCCTTGACCAGGTCCATGCCGCCGGTGATGGTGCCCAGCACGGTGTACGCCGGGTCCAGCGGAGAGTCGCCGAAGACGATGAAGAACTGGCTGCCGGTGCTCCCCGGATCCTGGGATTTGGCCATGGCGATGACGCCCTCCGGGTACGGCGGGCGCTTGTCGGTGGGCAGGTTCTCCTCGGCCAGGCGGTAGCTCGGGCCGCCCTGGCCGTCGGTGTCCCGCCAGCCGTTGCCGGTGGCGCTGGGGTCACCGCACTGCAACACCTTGATGCCCTCGGTCACGAGACGGTGGCACTTGGTGTTGTCGAAGAAGTTCTTCTCGGCGAGGTGGGTGAAGCTGCCCGCCGTGCACGGCACCAGCGACCGGTCGACCTTGGCGGTGATCGGGCCGAGGTTGGTGTCGATCGTCATGGTCTGGACGCCCTTGGCGGACTGCTGGTTGCCCGGCAACCCCACGTCCTTGATCTGCGGGGGCCGCTGTTCGGTGGGCAGCGCGTTGTACGCGCACTCGGCCGCGCCCGCCGCCGGCGCGGCGGTGTCGCTCTTGTCGTCGCCGCCGCCGAGGCTCACCGCCAGCCAGACGGTGCCGGCGACCACGAGCACCAGCGCGGCACCCGCGCTGACGATCGCCGTCGTCTGCCGGCGCTTGCGGGCCTTGGCCGCGCGCTCGGCCATCTCCTTCTCGAGCCGGGCGCGTGCCGCCGCGCGCTGCCGCTCTCTGGTGGACGTCACGCCTGGATCCTCCTGGCTGTCTGCTGCTGGGTGCCGCTTGGGTGGGTGATGGCGCCCGGTCAGCCGGCGCTCGGGCTGCTGGCCGGGGTGCCGGAGGCCGAGGGAGCCGGTGCCGCACCGGTGACCGGCTCACCGACCGTGAGGCTCTGGATCGTCACATCGGTGCTGGGCTTGACCTTCGCCCCGGTCCCATTGTCCACGGTCGGGAGGGCACCGATCTTCTCCACCACGTCCAGCCCACCGGTCACCCGGCCGATGACCGGGAACTTCGGGTCGGCGGTGGTGAAGTCCTTGAAGAAGATCAGGAACTGGCTGCCGTTGCTGCCCGGCGGGTTGGAGATCATCGCCACCGTGCCCTTCGGGTACGTCGGTGGCTGGCCGGGAGCCGGGCTGGCCGACGGGGACGCCGACGGCACTGTCGGCAGCTCCTCGTCGTAGAACGAGTAGGTCGGCCCACCGAGGCCGGTGCCGCTGGGGTCGCCGCAGCGCAGCGCGCCCTCGGCGGTGATCTCGTGGCACTTGGTGTTGTCGTAGAACGATCGGCTCGCCAGGTGGGCGATGCTCGCCGCCGCGCACGGGGAGTTGGTCAGGTTCAGCTCCGCGGTGATCGGCGCGCCCTGGTTGGTGGTCACGGTCATCGCCCGGGTGCCGTCGGTGGGCAGATCCTTGGTGGCCGGCGTGCCGACGTCCTTGAGGTTGGTGTTGGCCGTCGCGTCCTGCGGCGTCCAGAGGCAGGTGTCCTCCGCGGCCGTGTTCTGCTTCGGGTCGGAGTCGAACGCGCCGAGCGCCCAGGCCGAGCCGGCCACGACCAGCACGAGGATCAGAGCAGCGCCGACTCCGGCCTGGATCTGCCGTCGGCGTCGCGTAGCGGCGGCCCGGCGAGCCAACTGCCGGTCGAGCTTGGCCCGCGCCAGTTTGCGCTGCCGGTCCCTGCTGGAAGCCACCCGTGCTCCCCTTTCCTCTACCTGGTCGTCGCCGGCGGCCGGTCGCCCCGGCCCGTCCGGGCGTCACGTGTGCCGCGCCACACGCCCGCCAGAGTGTACGGCTAGTGACTGGGAATGTGGTGTACGAGGTCCACCCCGTCCCGAGCAGCGCTTATCGGAGCCTGTCACTGTGCCGTACGGGGCGCGCGGGACGGACGCGGCAAACTCGCTCGGTGCGCCCGATAGGCTGCTGGAAAGGACGACAGCTGCTCGACGGAAAGGACAGCGCCCGTGCTCGTGGCCGGCTTTCCCGCGGACGCCTTCGGCACCAACTGCTACGTGGTTGCCACCGCGCCGGGGGAGCAGTGCGTGGTGGTCGACCCCGGGATCGGGGTGCTCGACCAACTCGACGCGCTGCTCGCCGAGCACCGCCTGCATCCGGCCGCCGTGCTGCTCACCCACGGCCACCTCGACCACACCTTCTCGGTCGCGCCGGTCTGCGGTGCGCGCGGCATCACCGCGTACGTGCACCCCGGTGACCGGGAGATGCTGGCCGACCCGGCCAAGGGCCTCTCGACCGACCTGACGTCGCTCTTCGGCGGCCGGCTGAGCTACACCGAGCCGGAGGACGTGGCGGAGTTGACCGACGGCGCCACCCTCACGCTCGCCGGCCTGGAGATCGCCGTCGACCATGCCCCGGGCCATACCGGCGGGTCGGTGCTGTTCCGGCTGCCGGGCGCCGGGTCGAGCTGGGAGGCTGACGAGCTGTGCCTCTCCGGCGACGTCCTCTTCGCCGGGTCGATCGGCCGCACCGACCTGCCGGGCGGGAGCATGCCGGCCATGCTCACCAGCCTGCGGGAGAAGATCCTTCCGCTGGCCGACGACACCGTCGTGCTGCCCGGCCACGGTCCGAGCACCACCATCGGCCGCGAGCGCGCCAGCAACCCGTACCTCATCGAGGTGGCCGGCACGTCGCCGGCCGCGCCCACCCGGGGCCTCTAGATCTTCTGTCCGCGCCGCGCGCGGACCCACGACACCACCGTGCCACCGGCGCGGAACCGCAAGGAGTACGCGATGAGCAAGCCCACGCCCATTTCTGGCTTCCCGGAGTGGACCCCCGGCCAGCGGATGATCGAGCAGTTCGTGCTCGACAAGATCCGGGCCACCTTCGAGCTGTACGGCTTCGCGCCGCTCGAGACCCGCGCCGTGGAGCCGCTGGACCAGTTGCTGCGCAAGGGTGAGACCTCGAAGGAGGTCTACGTGATCCGGCGGTTGCACGCCGACGCCGAGGGCGCCGGTGGTGACGACCAGCTTGGCCTGCACTTCGACCTGACCGTGCCGTTCGCCCGGTACGTGTTGGAGAACGCCGGCAAGCTGAGCTTCCCGTTCCGCCGCTACCAGATCCAGAAGGTGTGGCGGGGCGAGCGGCCGCAGGAGGGCCGCTACCGCGAGTTCGTCCAGGCCGACATCGACATCGTCGACCGGGACACCCTGGCTGCGCACCACGAGGCGGAGATGCCGCTGGTGATCGGGGACGCGCTGCGCTCGCTGCCGATCCCACCGGTGACCATCCAGGTGAACAACCGCAAGATCTGCGAGGGTTTCTACCGGGGCATCGGGCTGACCGACCCGGAGGCGGCGCTGCGCGCCGTGGACAAGCTCGACAAGATCGGCCCGGTGAAGGTGGCCGAGCTGCTGGCCCAGACCGCCGGGGCGAGCGAGGCGCAGGCCAAGGCGTGCCTGGCGCTGGCCGAGATCTCCGCCCCGGACGCGTCGTTCGCCGACGCTGTCCGGGCGCTCGGGGTGAGCGACCCGCTGCTCGACGAGGGCATCGAGGAGCTGGTCCGGGTGGTGGACACCGCCGCCGAGCACTCGCCCGGCCTCTGCGTGGCGGACCTGCGCATCGCCCGTGGCCTGGATTACTACACGGGCACCGTCTACGAGACCCAGCTGCGCGGCTACGAGCGCTTCGGCTCGATCTGCTCCGGCGGCCGGTACGACAACCTGGCCAGCGCCGGGGCTGTCTCGTACCCGGGGGTGGGTATCTCGATCGGGGTGACCCGGCTGCTCGGTCTGCTCTTCGGTGCGGGGGAGCTGTCGGTCTCGCGGGAGGTGCCGACCGCCGTGCTCGTCGCGGTGACCAGCGAGGAGCAGCGGACGGCCAGCAACCGGGTGGCCGAGGCGCTGCGGCGGCGCGGGGTGCCGACCGAGGTGTCGCCGAGCGCGGCGAAGTTCGGCAAGCAGATCCGCTACGCGGAGCGGCGCGGTATCCCGTACGTCTGGTTCCCCGGTGCCGAGGGAGCGCCGGACGAGGTGAAGGACATCCGCTCCGGCGAACAGGTCACGGCCGCTGCCCAGGAGTGGATGCCGCCCCTGGCGGACCTGAAGCCCACGGTCGGTTGAGTGTCTCCACTGGCGCTGACGGCCGCGGGGACCTACGGTAGCGTAAGTTACGCCACCGTAGGGAGTTTCTCGTGACCGTCAGCACCACACTGAGTCAGACCGCGCTGCTCGTCGAGTTGGAGCCGGTTGTCGCACGCAACCTGGACCGCCACCTCTCGCTCGCCAAGGAGTGGTTCCCGCACGAGTACGTGCCGTGGAGCGAGGGGCGGACCTTCGACGGGCCGCTCGGCGGCGAGGCGTGGTCACCGACCGACTCCACGATCCCGGACGTGGCCCGCACCGCGCTGATCGTGAACCTGCTGACCGAGGACAACCTGCCCTCGTACCACCACGAGATCGCCACCCTGTTCGGCCGCGACGGCGCGTGGGGCACCTGGGTGCACCGGTGGACCGCCGAGGAGGGTCGGCACGGCGTCGCGATCCGCGACTACCTGACCGTCAGCCGGGCGGTGGACCCGGTGGCGTTGGAGCGGGCCCGGATGACGCACATGTCGGAGGGCTACACCAACGCCCACGGCGACGAGGTGCTGCACTCACTGGCGTACGTCTCGTTCCAGGAGCTGGCCACCCGGATCTCGCACCGCAACACCGGCAAGGCCACCGGCGACCCCACCTGCGAGGCGCTGCTGGCCCGGGTGGCCGCCGACGAGAACCTGCACATGGTCTTCTACCGCAACCTGCTCGCGGCCGCGTTCGAGCTGGCGCCGAGCCAGGCCATGCGGGCCGTCGCCGACGTGGTGGCCGACTTCCAGATGCCGGGCAGCGGCATCGACGGCTTCGCCCGCAAGTCGGTGGCGATCGCCCTGGCCGGCATCTACGACCTGCGCCAGCACCGCGACGAGGTGTTGCAGCCGGTGCTGCGCCAGTGGGACGTCTTCAACGTGACCGGCCTCAACGCCGACGGCGAAGCCGCCCGCGAGCAGCTCGCCGCCCAGCTGGAGGACCTGGACCGCGCCGCGAGCCGCTTCGAGGAGAAGCGCGACGCCCGAGCCGCCCGCCTAGCCCTCCGCTAACCCCCCACCCCACCCCCGCACCCCCACCCACCTACCCCGCACCCCCACCCACCTTGCTCGCGTTGATCAAGAGCTTTCGGTCATCGGACGCCGGTTTCCTGACGCAAATCTCTTGATCAACGCAGCGAGGGGTCGGGGTGTGGGGGTGGGGTTAGGGGAGGGGAAGGGGGAGGAGGAGGCAGGTGCTGGTGGCGTGGGCTATCAGGCGGTCGGAGGCGTCGGTGATGCGGGCCTCGGCCAGGGCCGTACGGCGGCCGCGTTGCAGCACCGTGCCCTCGCAGCGCAGGGTGCCGCTGTCGACGGTGACCGGGCGGAGGAACTTCACGTTGAGGTCCAGCGAGGTGTAGCCGACGCCGGCGGGCAGGGTGGTGTGCACGGCGCACCCCGCGGCGGTGTCCAGCAGGGTCGAGAGCACGCCACCGTGGACGCTGCCGAGCGGGTTGTAGTGGAACTCCTGCGGGGTCAGCTCGACAACGACCCGACCCTCGTCGGCCTCCATCCGGGACATGTCGAGAAGGTGCATCACCGGCGGCGCGGCCAGTTCGCCGGCGATCATCGCCCGGAGCATGTCGAGGCCGCTGCGTCGACCGACCTGGGCGGCGTTGACCGACGGGTCCGCCCAGGTGAAGGTACGGCTGCGCACTGGTTCCTGCGTCTGCGTCATGGACGCAGCCTGGCAGCCGGTTGCTGAGTCTGTCAACGAGATCTAGCCTGGTCGGATGCGACCCGCGGCTGTGGACTGGTCAGTGGAGAACTGCACCATCGCCCGCGCGATGGAGGTCCTCGGTGAGCGGTGGACGCTGGTGGTCCTCCGCGAGGTGTTCACCGGCGTACGCCGCTTCGACGACATGCGGGTACGCACCGGCATTCCGCGCCAGGTGCTGACCAACCGGCTCGCCAGCCTGGTGGAGCAGGGCGTGCTCAGCCGCGAGCCGTACCGGGAGCCCGGCAGTCGGCTGCGCCACGAGTACCGACTGACCGAGAAGGGCCTGGATCTGTGGCCAGTGCTGGTCGCCGTCCTCGGCTGGGGTGACCGGTACCTCGCCGACGCGCAGGGCCCGCCGCTCAGTGTCACCCACCGCGACTGCGGCGCCGAGGTCCGCGCCGAACTGCGCTGCGCCGACGGGCACGACGTCGGTCGGCCCCGCGACGTGGTGCCCAGTCCGGGCCCTGGCGCCCGTCGTCGTACCCCCTGAATCCGGCGCCCGTCGCGCCCTGTGACGCACGGCGCCCGTCGTGCCCTGTGCCGCACGGCGCCCGTCGCGCCCTGTGCCGCACGGCGCCCGTCGCGCCCTGTGCCGCACGGCGCCCGTCGTGCCCTGTGCCGCACGGCGCCCGTCGCGCCCTGTGCCGCACGGCGCCCGTCGTGCCCTGTGACGCACGGCGTCCGTCGCGCCCTGTGACGCACGGCGCCCGTCGTGCCCTGTGACGCACGGCGTCCGTCGCCGTGCCCTCCGGCACCCGCCGCGACCGCCGTTCAGTGCGGGGGAGACATCGATGATCGTGCGCGCCGAAACTGGTGGGGCGTCGGTTGGGTGTGACGGTGGCTGTTCACCAGCGTGTCAGGGGTGTTGCGGCCGTGTGGCCGACCAAGATCGGTGAATCCGGGCGAATCCAAGCCTTGTCAATGATCTTAAGTATGTGAATACTTCAGTCTCAGCCGGCCGGTTTCCCCAGATCGGCCGGTTGCCCTCGGGTCAGCCGGCCCCGGTTAGACCCGCTCCCCCGCCCAGGAGGTTTGTTACATGCGACCCACGAGGTCCTCATTCCGCGTTGCGGCTACAGTCGCCGTTTCCGGAAGCCTGGTCGTCGGCTCGCTCATCGGCGCGCCCGCTCAGGCCGCTCCCGCCGCGTCGCCCGATGCCGCCGCCGCGATCTCCGCGGAACTCGGCGACCGCTCCGCCGGCTCGTACATCGACGCCAGCGGCAAATCCGTCGTCACGGTGACCGACGCGACCGCCGCCAGCAAGGCGAGCAAGGCCGGCGCTGTCGTCCGCTACGTCACCCGCGGCGCCGCCGAGCTCAACCGGGCCACGGCCGAGCTGGAGCGCTCCGCCAAGATTCCGGGCACCGCCTGGTGGAGCGACCCGGTCACCAACCAGGTCGTCGTCTCCGTCGACAGCACCGTCACCGGGGCCAAACTGGAGCGGGTCAAGGCCGCCGCCGCGCGGGCCAACGGCGCGGTCCGGATCGAGGCCGAGGCCGGCGTGCTGAGCACCCGGATCTCCGGTGGTCAGGCCATCTACGCCGGCGGGGGCGGGCGTTGCTCGCTCGGCTTCAACGTGCGCAGTGGCAGCACCTACTCCTTCCTGACGGCTGGGCACTGCACCAACATCTCGGCCAGCTGGTACTCGAACTCCGCCCAGACCGCGCTGCTCGGCAGCCGTACCGGCAGCAGCTTCCCGGGCAACGACTACGGCATCGTGCGGCACAACAACTCGGCCAACGCCGCCGGCAACGTCTACCTCTACAACGGCAGCTACCGCGACATCACCGGCGCCGGCAACGCCTCCGTCGGCCAGGCGGTGCAGCGCTCCGGCAGCACCACCGGTCTGCGCAGCGGCTCGGTGACCGCGACCAACGCCACGGTGAACTACGCCGAGGGCTCGGTCTCCGGTCTGATCCGTACCAACGTCTGCGCCGAGCCGGGCGACAGTGGCGGCTCGCTCTTCGCTGGCGGCACCGCCCTGGGTCTGACCTCCGGTGGTAGCGGCAACTGCCGCACCGGTGGCACGACCTTCTTCCAGCCGGTCACCGAGGCGCTCAGCCGCTACGGCGTCAGCGTCTTCTGATCCCCGCACCGCTCGCGGGCCGCCGGAACACTCCGGCGGCCCGCGTCGCGTTGGCGGCGGCACCAGGTCAGGCGGGGCGACGACTCACGGCAGCCGGTCGGGTCGCCCGGGAGCGGGCCCGCTCGGTGGTCCGAGCGGATCCGGGGGTACGACGCCGATGGTGGGCAGGTCCGGGCCGACGCGTACGGTGCCGCCGGCCGACCAGGCGAGGTGCGCCCGTCGGGCGGAGAGGACCGCCAGCAGCGGCCAGAGGGAGACCGCCACCGCCGTCACCCGCTCGGCCAGCCCCGTTCGGGACCCGCTGGTCACCTCGAACGCGCACCAGCCGAAGAGCGCGAGCAGCACGAGCGTGGCGCTCAACCCCACCGCCCGGCGGAACGCCCAGGGCGGCTCCGGTCGGGCGGGGTGCTCGGTGTCGTGCCCGCGCGGCAGCCGCAGTGCCGAGCCGGCCGGCCAGAGCACCAGGGCGAGGACGGCCACCGTCGCCGCGATGCCGTGGCTGAGCGAGCCGCCGACCGGCGGTCGGGGAAAGGCGACCAGCGCGATGGTGGCCACGCCACCGATCGCGAGCAGGAAGCGGCTGGGCAGCCCGGCCGCGTGCAGGACGGCGGCGACCGACAGGTAACAGCAGCCGAGCAACACCAGGGCCACCACCATGATCCAGGCGTCGGTGGCGTCCTGACCCGCCAGCTCGCTGATGGTGTCCCGGACCGGGTCGTACCCGACGGGCTGTCGCGCCTCCGCCACCGTCCAACCGGCCACCAGCAGCACGGGTGCCGCCGCCGCCGTGGCGACGGCCCAGTTCGGTACGGCGCGCATTTCGTCACGTTAACCGGCATGGCCGCCGGGGGAGCCGGGTTCGCCGGTCCACCCCACCAGCGAATCGTGCCGGCCTGCCGGGTGCCCGGAGGCGGGGCGGCCACCCCTGACAGAATGCCGGTGAGGACTGTTCCACGATGAGGAGTTGCCAGCCGTGATCCGTACCCACAATGCCGGAAGCCTGCGCGCCGCGGACGCCGGCTCGACGGTGACGCTCGCCGGCTGGGTGGCCCGCCGCCGCGACCACGGCGGGGTCATCTTCGTCGACCTGCGCGACGGTTCCGGTGTTGTCCAGGTGGTGTTCCGCGAGGAGGACGCGCACGCGCTGCGCAACGAGTTCTGCGTGAAGGTCGTCGGCGAGGTGACCCGCCGGCCGGCCGGCAACGAGAACCCGGAACTGCCCACCGGTGAGGTCGAGGTGACCGCCGTCGAGCTGGAGGTGCTCTCCGAGGCGGCGCCGCTGCCGCTGCCGGTGGACGACCAGATCGAGGCCGGCGACGACATCCGACTCCGGTACCGCTACCTGGACCTGCGCCGCAGGGGCCCGGCGAACGCGCTGCGGCTGCGCTCGCGCGCCAGCCAGCTCGCCCGGGGTGTGCTGCACGAGCGGGACTTCCTGGAGATCGAGACGCCGACGCTGACCCGCTCGACGCCGGAGGGCGCCCGCGACTTCCTGGTGCCGGTGCGCTTGCAGCCCGGCAGCTGGTACGCGCTGCCGCAGTCGCCGCAGCTGTTCAAGCAGCTGCTGATGGTCGGCGGCATGGAGCGGTATTACCAGATCGCCCGTTGCTACCGCGACGAGGACTTCCGCGCCGACCGGCAGCCGGAGTTCACCCAGCTCGACATCGAGATGTCGTTCGTCACCGAGGACGACGTGATCGACCTCGGCGAGGCGATCGTCTCGGCGCTGTGGAAGGACCTGGCCGGGCACGAGATCACCCGACCGATCCCGCGGATCACCTGGCACGACGCGATGGCCCGGTACGGCTCGGACAAGCCGGACCTGCGCTACGGCGTCGAGCTGACCGAGCTGACCGAGTACCTACGCGGCACCGAGTTCCGGGTCTTCGCCGGGGCGATCGACGCGGGCGGCTACGTCGGCGCGGTGGTGATGCCGGGCGGCGCGGCGCAGAGCCGCAAGGAGCTGGACGGCTGGCAGGACTGGGCGAAGGCGCGTGGCGCCCGTGGCCTGGCGTACGTGGTGCTGGACGCCGAGACCGGCGAGGCGCGCGGCCCGGTGGCGAAGAACCTCTCCGCCGAGCACCTCGGTGGGCTCGCCGACGCGGTCGGCGCCAAGCCGGGCGACGCGGTCTTCTTCGCCGCTAGCGCCCACGCCCGGGAGGCACAGGAGCTGCTCGGGGCGGCCCGGGTCGAGATCGCCAAGCGGTCCGGCCTGATCGACGAGAGCGCCTGGGCGTTCTGCTGGGTGGTCGACGCGCCGATGTTCGAGCCGGCCTCCGACCAGGAGAACGGCAGGGCAGGCGGTTGGACGGCCGTGCACCACCCGTTCACCTCGCCGAACGCGGAGTGGGTCGACCGGTTCGAGGAGGCTCCGGACCGCGCCCTGGCGTACGCGTACGACATCGTCTGCAACGGCAACGAGATCGGCGGCGGGTCGATCCGTATCCACCGGGGTGACGTGCAGAAGCGGGTCTTCGACCTGCTCGGCATCACCCCCGAGGAGGCGCAGGACAAATTCGGCTTCCTGCTGGAGGCGTTCAAGTACGGCGCCCCGCCGCACGGCGGCATCGCCTTCGGCTGGGACCGGGTCTGCATGCTGCTCGCCGGCGCCGACTCCATCCGTGAGGTCATTGCCTTCCCGAAGACCCGGGGTGGCTTCGACCCGCTGACCAGCGCCCCCACCCCGATCACCGCCCAGCAGCGCACCGAGGCCGGCATCGACGCCAAGCCCAAGCCCGCCGCAACGGCCCACACCGGAACGGCCGGCCCGGCAGCCCCGGTAGCAGACCCGGTCTGACCCCCACCCCACCCCGCTCCTGCTTGGTTGATCAAGAGGTTTGCGTCATCATCGCCCGGCGAGATGACGCAAACCTCTTGATCGTCAGTGGGGGAGTGGGCTGGGATGCGGGTGCTTGTTGTCGGGGGTAGCGGGTTTCTGGGGCGGGAGGTCTCTCGGCGGGGCGTCAGTGCCGGGTGGTCGATGGTTGAAAGGCGGCGGCCGAGACCGCCGTGCGGGCGATCGACCCGGGCGCGGCCCTGGTCCGGACCTCCCTGATCGTGGGGGAGGGCAGTAAGCAGTTCCAGCTCTGCCGGGACGCGCTCGCCGGCCGGGCCGCCCTGTTCAGCGACGAGCTGCGCTGCCCGATCAACGTCACCGACCTGGCCGACGCCGTGCTGGAGCTGGTCGCCTCGGCGTACGCCGGTCTGCTGAACGTGGCCGGCCCGGACGCGGTCAGCCGGGCGGAGCTGGGCCTGCTGGTCGCCGAGCGGTACGGCCTGGACGCGGCGGGGCTGAAGACCAGCACCAGCGCGGCCACCGGCCTGGTCCGCCCCCTGGACGTCCGCCTCGACTCCGCGCGCGCCGTGGGCCTGCTGCGCACCCGGCTGCGCGGAGTACGCGAAGTCCTCGCGTCCTGAACGGCGCGTCCACACTTCCTATGCAGAACTCTTGTGCAGAGGAAGTGTGCAGAGATAGTGTGCAGCCATGGAGAACCCCCCACCCGACGGCCGCACCGAGCCACGGCGCGTCGATCTGGACGGCCGGCAGGTTCGCGTGCTGGCCCACCCACTGCGGATGCGGCTGCTCGGCTCGTTGCGCATCGACGGCCCGGCGACCGCGACGGCTCTCGCCGAGAAGTTGGGCACCAACACCGGCGCGACCAGCTACCACCTGCGGCAACTCGCCGAGGTGGGGCTCGTGGCCGAGGATCCCGACCGGGGCACCGGTCGGCAGCGTTGGTGGCAGGCCGCGCACGACATGAGTCACTTCGACCCCACCGACTTCGACGAAGACCCGGATACCCGCGCCGCCGTCCAGTGGATCCAGGCGGACCAGGTGCGGCTGATGGGTGAGCTGGCCGAGCGTTGGATGGCCGTCGAACATCACCAGTCTCCGGCCTGGCGCGACGCCGCCGGGATGAGTGACCTGGTGCTACCGCTCGACCCGGACCGACTGCGTGCTCTCAGCGACGACCTCTGGACGGTGCTGATGCGCTACCGCGACGAAGCCGCGGCCGATGCTCCGGACGTCAAACCCGTGCACGTGTTCCTGGCCGGCTTCCCGCGTCTGGACGAGCGCTGGTGAGCGCGAGGAGTGAGCCGGGTTTGCGAGCCCCGCAGTCGCGAACGGCAGGTGGCCCAGTGAGCGCGAGGAGTGAGCCGGGTCTGCGAGCCCCGCAGTCGCGAACGGAGGTGTCGTCGTGAGCGCGCTGACCGTACGCCAGGTCCGGGGTCGTTACCTCACGCTGTACGGCCTGCGCTGGCTGCCCACCGGTCTGATGATCCCGGTGATGATCCTGCTGATGCAGGAGCGCGGCCTGTCGTTGCCGCAGATCGGCCTGGTCGGCACCGCGCAGGGGCTGCTGGTGCTGGCGTTGGAGCTGCCCACCGGTGGGCTCGCTGACGCCCTCGGCCGCCGACCCGTGCTGCTCGCCGCCGGAGTGCTCAACCTTGCCTCGCTGGCGCTGTTCGCGGTGGCCGACTCGTTCGCGCTGTTCTTCGTGGTCTGGGCCCTGCAGGGCATCTACCGGGCGTTGGACAGCGGCCCGTTGGAGTCCTGGTACGTCGACGCCACCCTGGCCGCCGACCCGGAGGCCGAGTACGAGCGTGGCCTCGGCTACGCCGGCACCGTCGTCGGTGCGGCCATCGGCGCTGGCGCGCTGCTCAGCGGCGGTCTCATCGCGCTCGGCCCGATCGGGCCGGTCACCGCGCTCACGGTGCCCGTGCTGGCCGCCATCGTCGCGCAGGCGGCGGCGCTCGTCGCGCTGGTCGTGCTGCTGGTCGAAGAGCGGCCGGCCACCGGTGTCGCGGCGCTGCGGGCCTCGGTGGTCCAGGCCCCCCGGATGATCGGCCAGGCCGTCGGGTTGCTGCGTCGCTCCCGGGTGCTGCTGGCCCTGGTCGCGGTGGAGCTGTTCTGGGGCTTCGGCATGGTCACCTTCGAGTCGCTGCTACCGGTCCGGCTCGCCGAGGTGATCGGCAACCCGGAACGCGCCGCGGCGCTGCTCGGGCCGGCCAACTCGGCCGCCTGGCTCGCCTCGGCCGCGGGCGCGGCACTGACCCCACTGCTGCTGCGCTGGTTCGGCGCCGCGCCCGGTGCGGCCCTGCTGCGCATCCTGCAGGGCGTGACGGTGGTCGGGATGGGATTGTTCGCCGGGCCGGTCGGGGTGCTGGTGGCCTACCTGGCCTGCTACGCGGTGCACGGCGCGTCCAACCCGTTGCACAGTGGGCTGCTGCACCGCCAGGTTGACGGCCCGTACCGGACCAGTGTGCTCTCGCTGAACTCGATGATGGGGCAGCCGGCCGGCGCGCTCGGCGGGGTGGTGCTCACCGCGCTCGCCGCCGCCACCAGCGTCAGCACCGCGATGGTGGTCGGCGCGGTGGTGTTGGCCGTCGCCGCGCCGCTCTACCTGCCCGCCTGGCTGGCCGGGCGTCGGGCCGCACCCGCCGTCGAGCCGACCGCCGTCCCGGTGCCCGCCGCCGACCGTTGAGGACGGGGCCCCTTGTCCGCAAGGGGCCCCTTCTGCCGGTCAGGCGAGGCGGATCGAGCTGAGCGGGAGAGTGGTGGTGAAGCCGAGCCGACGGTAGAGCCGCGCCGCACCGACATTGTGCGTGTAGACGCCGAGCCCCACGACGTCGTGGCGCGTCAGCAGCGCCCGGGTCATGCCCGCGGTTAGGGACGCGCCCAGCCCTCGACCCCGTTGGTCGGGGGCGACGGTCAGGCCGGCGAGGAAACCGATGTCACCCTGGCTGCGGTCCGCGCCGCACGCCACCAACCGGTCGCCGGCCCGGATGCCGTACCAGTTCACCACCCGTGGGTCGCCCGGGCGGGAGGTGCTGCTGGGGAACGACTCCTCGACCAGCGCCGCCAGCGCCGGCTGGTCGGCGGCGGCGAGGCGTACCACCGGCTGCTCGTCCGGCTGCGCCGGTGGCGACGTGTCGGTCCAGTGGAAGTCCCAGTCGTTGTGCTCGGCCACCGCCAGCCGGTCGACCAACAGACCGTGATCGTGTCGCGGCAGGTGCAGCCGCTGTCCGGGTTGGAGCATCCCGTCGGCGGCGAGCGCGACACAGATCTCCAGCGCCGCCTCGGCCGGTCCGATCGCGCAGCCGGCCGGTCCGTGCTCGGGCGGGACCAGCCACAGCACGGCGTCGTCGCGCCGGTACGCGCGCGCCGGCACAGCCCGCCCGAGCGCGTGCCGGGCGAACGGGTGATGGCCGACGGCGGCCAGGATGGCGCTGCGGTCCTGGAGCACCCGGTCGTCGATGATCATGCTTTCCAGCCTAGGAGTCGGGGGTGGAACGCCCGCGCCGGGCCGTCGCGGCGTGACCCACATCCACCGTGGAGATTGGCGAGTCGACCGATTGGGTACATCACGCGCCGACCTACTGGGAACCCCCACCGGAGGACCGACATGCTCGCCATCCTGGCCGCGATTGTCTTCGGCTTCGCCCTGCTCATCGATTTGCTCGACACCAACTTCGGCGCACCCGACCTGTTCAACTGGAACACCCTCGTGCTCATCGGGCTGCTCCTGCTCTCGCTCTACCTGGCCGGCGTGGGCAGCGGCCCGCGCGGCGGTGGCGGCGGTGGCGGCGGCCGCTGGTACCGGGGCCGGCGCCCCGGCCGTGGCTGACCGGAACCGATCACCGGTGGCGGGCCCGCGGCGCGATTCCGGCGTCGTGGGCCCGGCCCGGTACTGTCTTCGTGATGGAGTCCGACGCCCTCTTCTCCCTCGGTGAACCCGCCGGGTCGCGCAGCGCGCCCGACGGTCCCGCCGGTGTCGACGGCTTCACCGCGGTGGCCGACGATTCGCCCCTGCCCGTCCGGATGCGCCCGGTGACCCTCGACGAGCTGGTCGGGCAGGAGCACCTGCTCGCTCCCGGCGCACCGCTGCGGCAACTGGTCTCCGGCGGGGCTCCGATGTCGGTGATCCTCTGGGGCCCGCCGGGCAGCGGCAAGACCACCATCGCGCACCTGGTGGCCGGGGCGACCGACCGCCGCTTCGTCGCCATGTCGGCGCTCTCCGCCGGTGTGAAGGACGTCCGTGCGGTGATCGAGGCGGCTCGCCGCCAGCGCCGTTCCGGCGGCCCGCAGACCGTGCTCTTCATCGACGAGGTGCACCGGTTCAGCAAGACCCAACAGGATTCGCTGCTCGCCGCCGTCGAGGACCGCACGGTCACCCTGCTGGCGGCGACCACCGAAAACCCGTACTTCTCGATCATCTCACCGCTGCTGTCGCGGTGCGTGCTGCTCACCCTGCAACCATTGGACGACGAGGCGGTGCGGGGCCTGCTGCGCCGCGCGGTCACCGACAAGCGAGGCCTGGACGGCGCACTCGCCCTGACCACCGAGGCCGAGGACCACCTGGTCCGGTTGGCCGCCGGTGACGTCCGTAAGGCCCTCACCGCCCTGGAGGCGGCGGCAGCCTCCGCCACGGCCCTCGGCGGCGGGCGAATCGACCTGGCCACCGCCGAGCAGGCGGTCGACGTGGCGGCGGTGCGCTACGACCGCGACGGCGACGCCCACTACGACGTGGTCAGCGCCTTCATCAAGAGCATGCGCGGCTCGGACGTGGACGCGGCGGTGCACTGGCTGGCCCGCATGCTGGTCGCCGGCGAGGACGCCCGGTTCATCGCCCGTCGCCTGGTCATCTTCGCCAGCGAGGACGTGGGCATGGCGGACCCCGGGGCGCTGAACGTCGCGACCGCCGCCGCGCACGCGGTCGAGTACGTCGGCCTGCCCGAAGCGCAGCTCAACCTCGCCCAGGCGGTGATCCACCTGGCCACCGCGCCCAAGTCGAACTCGGCCACCACCGCCATCGGCGCCGCGATCGCCGACGTCCGGGCCGGTCGCGGCGGCCCGGTGCCGCGAGGGCTGCGCGACGCGCACTACGCCGGCGCCCGAGGGCTGGGCCACGGGACCGGCTACCGCTACCCGCACGACGACCAGCGCGGCGTAGTCACCCAGCAGTACGTCCCGGACGACCTGGTGGGCACCGACTACTACCAGCCCAGCCCGCACGGCGCGGAGCGTTCGGTGGCCAACCGGCTGCCGGTGCTGCGCCGGATCGTGCGTGGTCTGTCGGCCCCGGCCGCCCGCCCGGAGGCGCCGCCATCCGAGCCGTCCGTAACGGCGCAGACCGCGCCAGCGCTATCCCCGGGGGCCGGCCGTCCGACGACGGGCCCGGGTGCCCCCGGCACGATGCAGGACAGCGGCACCGACGCCGCAGGAGAGGGTCAACAGTGAGATCGCGTGGTGGGGACCGCCCGGACGAGGGCCCGGACGAGCGGCGCGATCCCCGCGCCAAGACCCGCCGTTGGGGTCGCGGCCGGGCGGCTGAGCCCGAGCCGGAGGCGCCGGTCGCCGGCGAGGAGTTCGGCTGGATCGACGACCTGCGCTCGGCCAAGCAGCAACGCACCGAGCTGGGCCCGGACGGTGCGCCGGCGGAGCCGAACCGACCCCGCGGGGGCATGCCCCCGGCAGACCCGACCGGGCCGCCGGCACAACCCACCCCGCGTACGCCGGCAGAGCCGGCCGGTGCGCGCGGCGGTGGGCCGGAGTCCGCGCCGCCGGCCTCGCGCCCGGGTGAACCGGGTGGTGCCGCCGCCCGTCGACCGGTCGACGGCCCCTGGCCGGGGGAGACACCGCCAGCGGGCCGTCGCCCGGATGACCGGCCGGCCGCCGCGGGCCCCGGTGCCCCCGGGCAGCCGCCGCGCCGCGGCGTGCAGCCGGCGCCCAGCGCCCGCGCTGCCGTACCACCGTCGGCGCCCACCACTCGGCCGGGCGGGGGTGAGCCGGCCGGCCCGCAGGGGCCTCGCCCGGCACCCGACGCCCCCGGCGGCCCGGCCCGTTCTCGCGGTGCCGCGGCCCCTCCCGGCCCACCCATGGGCCCGCCGACCGCAGGCCCTCCGGCCGGTCGTCGCCCGGACGCCGCCGCCTCGCCGGGCCGTCGCCCGGATGCCGCTGTGCCGCCGGGCCGTCATCAGGACCCCGCCGCACCGGGCGGAAATCCCGACGCCATGCCGCCGCTGCGCCGTCCGGACGCCGGCCCGCCGGGCCGCCGACCCGGCCCGGAGCAGCCGATCGAGCCCGGCCGTGCCGCGCCACCCGCCGACCGACCGCCCGCCGGTCGACGCGCCACCGGCCCGACCCCCGACCCGGCGAGGGCGCCCGGATCCCCCGCACCCGGGCCGGCCCGCTTCGACGGCGCGCCGGCCGGCGTGGTGCCGCCGACCGCGGACGGCCTGCGGCCCGCCCCCGCCGTCGATCGTGACCCGCGCACCGCCCGGCGTCGCCCGGGCCCGGCCGACCCCGGCGCTCCCGAGCCCACCGGGCGGCGCCCCACCGAGCGTCCCCGTCCGGCAGCCGGCGGGCGTCGCCGCGCCGCGGAACCCGACGAGCCGGTGGTGCCCCGTTCGGGCAATGCGCCATCCGTGCCCCGTTCGGGCAACGCGCCACCCGTACCCCGTTCGGGCAACGCGTCGTCGGTGCCCGAGGCGACCGGCGCGCACAGCGGCGCCCTGCCCACCACCGGCCCCGCCGACGGCACCGGCCGCCGCCGGGTCGTCTCCGATGAACCAGAACGCCGAACGCCACCCGGTGGCGAACCCCGGCTGGACCGGCCGGAGCGGCCCGCGGACTGGCTCCGCCAGGCCGGCCGCCTGCCCCACACCGATCCTGGCCTGCCGGTGGTCAACCGCCGAGACGTCAGCCCGCCGGCCGGGGGTCGCCACCCGGCGGCACCCGCCGGGCCGGGGGACCTCGCCGACCAGGCGTCAGGTCGGCTCGCCGTGCCGGACCCGGCCGCGGAGCGCTCCGCCGCCCGCCAGCCCGCCGGCCCGCCGGTTGACCCGGGCGCGGACGCACCGACCGGTCGTCGCGCCGTCCGGACCGACCCGTCGGGATCCACGGGCGAGCAGGCTCAGCCCTATCCGCCGCCCGGTGAACGACCCGCCCCCCGTGGGCGGGGCGCGGCGGCGGTACCCACTCCCGACCCCACCGGCCGGCGCGGCCGCGCCGTGGTGGGGCCCGGCCCGGACGCACCGCCCACCTCGGATCCGACCGGCCGACGACGTCGTCCGCCAGTCGAGTCCGGCCCCGACGGTCCGGCCGGCCCCGGTCGACCCGGGCCCGCCGGTGACCACGGCGACGACCCCTACGTCGGTGGGCGACCCGCCCCCGGCGCCGGTCCCACGGCTCGGGGCGCTGCCCGCTCCGCTCCACCCGGCCGGGCCCGGCCCATCCCCGGTGACGCGCCGGCACCCGACGCCGGACGCCGCGGCGCTGACGGTCCACTGCGCCCTGGTCCGGGCGCCGAGACGGCACCCCGGGAGGCGACCCGTCCGGACGGGCCGGCTCGTGCGGCGGTGCCGCCGGCTGTGGATGGTCCGCCGCGTTCGCGGCCGGACGGGCCGGCTCGCGCCGCCGTCCGCCCACCCGGCGGGCAGCCGCCCATTGACGAACGGACGACCGGCGAGCCGGGACCGGCCGGGCCGGCCCGGGGTGGTGCGCCGGTCGGCCGACCCGCGCCGGCCGACCGTGCCGCCGGACGCGCCCTGCCTCCGCATCGGGAGCCCGGTCGCGCCGAGCCGAGCGGCGTCGCGCCCGTGCCGCCTCCCGGACGCGGCGGCGAGCCGGTCGGCGTGGCCCGCGCCGCCGCCGTGGTGCCCTCCGCGTCCGGTCCGGTGGACCGGCCGGCACCGGAGCCCTCCGACGGGCCGGCGTTGCGTTCGGCTGGTCAGGACGCGCCGGACGACGACGCCGCAGCGGGCGCCCGTTCCGAAGAACGCCGGCAGACCCGCGAACGACGCCGCCTACGCGCGGCGGTGTTGGTGCTGGTCAGCGTCGTGCTACTCGGCGCGGTGCCGCTCTTCTTCGGCATCCGGACGCTGAGCCGTGACCCGGTCTTCGACAACCTGGACCAGCTCAGCGTGCCCGGCTGGGCGGCCGCGAAGACGGTCGACGACGTCAGCGGCAGCCGGTGGTGCCTGCTCGACTGCCGGCTGCGGGAGCGGACCGTGACCTCGGAGAAGGCACCCAAGGAGACGGCGCAGGTCTACGAGGACGCGCTGCGCCAGGACGGCTGGCGGCCGTGGAAGGTGAGCCGCTGCCCGGAGCAGCAGACGAAGGGCAGCTACACCTGCTGGCGTCGCGACGAGTTGACCCTCGACCTGTGGGTACGCGAGCCGACCTGTGTGCCGCCGCCGGTGGACGGCGAGCCGGCGGTCGTGCCGTCCGGCGACCCGTCGGCCGCTGCGACCGAGTGCACCGGCTCGTTGGTGTCGGTGAAGGTGCGCAATGCGATCGACGACGAGCGGACCAGGCCGCAGCCGACCACCGACCCGTCACTGACCGGTGAGGATCCGTTCCCCACGGTCAGCGCGGATCCGTTGGGCGAGCTGACACCCTCACCGTCCTGAGCCGGTCTCCATCACGGACGGTAGGGTCTGGGGCTGGCGGGCACGCCCGCTACCGGTGACCGCTGACGGCTCGGCGGCCGGTACGGGTGCCATGGTTGTGTGTTCCGGGGACGTCGGGTCCTGCGGACTCTGCTTGAGGAGGACAGGCGTGGGCGACATTGGAGCGATCGCGGCGCTGATCGCGGCAAGCGCGTTCGCGGTGCTGGTGCTCATCCTGACGCTGCCCATCCTGCGGCTGCGGCACACGGTTGACGCCACCACCCGCATGATCAACGACCTCAACGATCGGACCGCGCCGCTGCTCGGTGACGTGAACACCACGGTGAAGAACGTCAACACCGCGCTGGAGCAGGTGCAGACCTCGCTCGACGGTGTGAACCTCCAGCTGGCGAAGGTCGACACCATGACCAGCCACGCACAGAACGTCACCGCCAACGTCGCCAACCTGGCCACCGTCGTCTCCGCCGCGGCCGCCAACCCGCTGGTCAAGGTGGCCGCGTTCGGTTACGGCGTGCGTAAGGCCGCCGCCGGCCGCCGGCACGCCGAGACCGAGCGCGAGGTACGCGACACCATCAAGCAGCAGCGACGGGCCGCGCGACGCGGCAACAGCTGACCGGCCGGCGTACCAGGAGGTAGCGGGACATGAGGCGCTTGTTCTGGCTCGGCATCGGGGTGGCCGTCGGTGTGATCGTGGTCCGCAAGGCGACCCGGACCGCACAGGCGTACACGCCGGCGGGCATCGCCAGCTCACTGACGGAATCCGCTGGCGGGCTCGTCGAGTCGCTGCGTAGTTTCGTGGAGGACGTCCGGGTCGGGATGGCCGAACGCGAGCAGGAGATCCACCACGCGTTCGCCCAGGGCGAGGCGTTCGACGATCAGTTCGCCGAGCTGCGGGAAGACCCGCGCATCGGCGATCGAGAAATCTTTCCGGAGGAACACCAGCGATGAAGACGGCGGAGATCAAGCGGCGGTACCTCGCGCACTTCGAGGCGAATGGCCACACCGTGGTGCCGTCCGCTCCGCTGCCCGCCATCAGCGACCCGAACCTGCTGTTCGTCAACGCCGGCATGGTGCAGTTCGTCCCGTACTTCCTGGGTCAGCAGACTCCCGCGTACCAGCGGGCGGTCAGCGTGCAGAAGTGCCTGCGCACCCCGGACATCGACGAGGTCGGCAAGACCAGCCGGCACGGCACGTTCTTCCAGATGAACGGCAACTTCTCCTTCGGTGACTACTTCAAGGCCGGCGCGATCCCCCTCGCCTGGGACCTGGTCACCAAGTCGCAGGCCGACGGCGGGTTCGGGCTGGACGCGGAGCGGGTCTGGCCGACGGTGTACCTCGACGACGACGAGGCGTACGAGATCTGGCGGTCGGTGGGGGTGCCCGCCGAGCGGATCGTCCGCCGGGGCAAGGCGGACAACTTCTGGTCGATGGGCATTCCCGGGCCGTGCGGTCCGTGCTCCGAGCTGTTCTACGACCGGGGCCCGGAGTACGGCCGCGAGGGCGGCCCGGCGGTCGACGAGGACCGCTACATGGAGTTCTGGAACCTCGTCTTCATGCAGTTCGAGCGGGGTCCGGGCACGACCAAGGACGACTACCCGATCCTGGGTGACCTGCCGGCGAAGAACATCGACACCGGCATGGGCCTGGAGCGGATGGCCTCGATCCTGCAGGGTGTCGACAACCTGTACGAGATCGACGAGGTCCGGCCGATCCTGGCCCGGGCGGCGGAGCTGACCGGTAAGCGGTACGGCGCGCACTCCGGGCACGTGGCCAGCGAGTCGCACCCGGACGACGTCCGGCTGCGGGTGATCGCGGATCACGTGCGCACGGCGCTGATGCTGATCGGCGACGGGGTGACCCCGTCCAACGAGGGTCGCGGGTACGTGCTGCGCCGGATCATGCGCCGGGCGATCCGGTCGATCCGGCTGCTGGGCTGGCAGGACCGGGCGCTGCCCGAGCTGCTGCCGGTGGCCCGGGACTGCATGGCGCCGTCGTACCCGGAGCTGGCGACCGACTTCGACCGGATCGCGGATTACGCGTACGCGGAGGAGGAGGCGTTCCTGTCCACCCTGCGGGCCGGCACCACGATCCTGGACACCGCGATCGCGGAGACCCGCACGGCGGGTGGCTCGGCGCTGTCCGGGGCGAAGGCGTTCCAGCTGCACGACACGTACGGCTTCCCGATCGATCTGACCCTGGAGATCGCCGCGGAGCAGGGGCTCACGGTCGACGACGAGGGGTTCCGGCGGCTGATGGCCGACCAGCGGACCCGGGCGAAGGCGGACGCGCAGGCCCGCAAGACGGGGCACGTCGACCTGTCGGCGTACCGGTCGGTGCTCGACGCGGGTGGCCCGGTGACGTTCACCGGGTACAGCGAGGTGTCCCGCGAGTCGACGGTGCGGGCGCTGCTCGGCGCCGAGGGCCCGCGTCAGGCGGCGACCGAGGGCGACACCATCGAGCTGGTGCTGGACACCACCCCGTTCTACGCCGAGGGCGGTGGGCAGCAGCCCGACCAGGGCATGATCACGGTTGGTGGCGGGCAGGTCGAGGTGCTCGACGTGCAGCAGCCGGTGCCCGGCCTGATCGTGCACCGCGCCCGGGTGATCCGGGGCGAGGTACGCGCCGGTGAGGCCGGCTTCGCCGAGATCGACACGACCCGGCGTCGGGCCATCTCCCGGTCGCACACCGCGACGCACCTGGTGCACCAGACCATGCGCAACTTCCTGGGGGAGTCGGCCACGCAGGCCGGGTCGCTGAACGCCCCGGGTCGGCTCCGGTTCGACTTCAACACCCCGACCGGGGTGTCGCCGAGCGTCCTGCGTGACGTGGAGCAGCAGGTCAACGAGGTGCTCCTGGCCGACCTGGAGGTGCACGCCTTCATCACCTCGTTGGACGAGGCGCGGCGGATCGGCGCGATGGCGCTCTTCGGCGAGAAGTACGGCGAGGAGGTGCGGGTCGTCGAGGTGGGTGACTACGCCCGGGAGCTGTGCGGCGGCACGCACGTGGCCCGCTCGGCCCAGCTCGGCCTCGTGAAGATCCTCTCCGAGTCGTCGATCGGCTCCGGTGTCCGTCGGGTCGAGGCGCTGGTCGGCATGGACGCCTTCGGCTTCCTGGCCAAGGAGCACCTGCTGGTCTCTCGGCTGGCCGAGCTGTACCGGGTGCCCAACGACCAGGTCGCCGACCGGGTGGAGCAGACCGTCACCCAGCTTCGGGACGCCGAGAAGGAGCTGGAGAAGCTGCGTGCCCAGCTGGTGCTGGGTGGTGCGGGGGCGCTCGCGGCGCAGGCCAAGGACGTGCGCGGGGTCGCGTACGTGGGCACCGAGGCGCCGGAGGGCGCGGCCGGCAACGACGTGCGCACCCTGGCCCAGGAGATCCGCGGCAAGATCGACCCGGCGCGGCCGGCGGTCGTCGCGGTGGCGGCGCGGTCGAACGGCAAGGCATCCCTGGTGGTGGCGGTCAACGCGGCGGCGCGGAGCCGGGGCCTGGCCGCATCGGATCTGGTGAAGGCGGCGTTCTCCGGGCGCGGCGGCGGCAGCCCCGATCTGGCCCAGGGCGGCGGCCTGCCGGCGACCGAGGCGCCGAACCTGCTGCTCACCGTCGAGAAGGCGATCACTGAGGCGTGATAGATCATCACTGTGAGTCAGGGCGGGCCATTTGGTCCGCCCTGGTTCGTACCCGGCCGGTGGTGACCGTCGGTGGCTGAGTTGACGCGCGGTGTGCGGATCGGCGTGGATGTCGGTCAGGTGCGGGTGGGTGTCTCCCGCTCGGATCCGGACGGGATCTTGGCAACGCCGCTGGTCACCCTGGCCCGCGATCTCACGGCGGCGCCGGATGCGGTGCCCAGCGACCTCGCCGAACTGGCCGCCCTGGTGGCCGAGCACGAGGCCGTCGGGGTTGTCGTCGGTCTTCCGGTCAATCTCGCCGGTAAGCATGGCCCTGCGGCCGTCCATGTGAAGGCGTACGCTGACCGACTGGTCGATGTGATAGCGCCTGTCCCGGTAACGCTCACTGACGAGAGGATGTCGACCGTGGTCGCTTCTCGTAGGCTTGCCGAGCGTGGCGTCCGAGGTAAACGTCAACGTGCGGTTGTCGATCAGGCGGCCGCGGTGGAGATCCTGCAGAGCTGGCTGGACGCGCAGCGGAGGCGGACGTAATGATCGACGATCTGGACCTTGGGTTCGACGAGCCGGAGCGGGGGGAGAAGGGTCGGCACCGGCGCGGCTTCCGCAAGCGCAAGGGCGGGTCCGGCGGCGGCCGGGGCAAGACATTCCTGGCCCTGCTGATGGCCCTGCTCCTGTTGGGTGGCATCGGCGGCGGCGCGTTCTACGGCTTCGACCGTATCCAGAGCTACTTCGTCACCCCCGACTACGACGGCAGCGGGACCGGTGAGATCACCGTCGAGATCAAGAACGGCGCGCTGCTCGCCGACATGGCCGACGCCCTCGTCGCGGCCGACGTGGTGAAGAGCCAGAAGGCTTTCATCGAGGCGGCCGAGGCCGAATCACGCAGCAAGAACATCCAGCCGGGCACGTACAAGCTGCGCAAGCAGATGAGCGGCGCGAGCGCCGTGACCGCGATGCTCGACCCGAAGAACAGAATCGTCAACGGCGTGACCATCCCCGAGGGCCGCACGAGCTTCAACATCTACAAGCTGCTCTCCGAGAAGACCAAGATCCCGGTCAAGGACTTCCAGGCCGCCGCGAAGGACCCGGAGGCTCTCGGTATCCCGGATTGGTGGTTCAAGCGCGGCGACGGCAAGAAGAGCGTCAAGTCCGTCGAGGGCTTCCTCTTCCCGGACACCTACGAGATCCCGCCGAAGTCCACGGCCGAGAGCATCCTCAAGCTGATGGTGAACCGCTTCCTCTCGGTGACCGGGGAGATGAAGTTCGCCGACCGGGTGCAGGAGGAGCGCAAGGTCAGCCCGTACGAGGCGCTGATCGTGGCCTCGCTGGCCCAGGCCGAGGCGGGCAACAAGGACGACCTCGGCAAGGTCGCCAGGGTGGCCTACAACCGCGCGTACGGCGAGTTCGACTGCAACTGTCTGGAGATGGACGTCACTGTCAATTACTACCTGGAGTCGATCGGCAAGCCGACCAAGTCGTCCAAGCAGATGACGGCGGCCGAGCTGGACGACCAGAAGAACCCGTACAACCGCAAGCTGCGGGGCATGATCCCCACCCCGATCAACAATCCTGGCAAGCAGGCCCTGGAAGGGGCGATGGACACGCCGCCGGGCAAGTGGCTCTACTTCGTGGCGATCGACGACAAGGGCCACTCCGCGTTCGCCGAGACGTACGAGCAGCACCAGCGCAACGAGGCCAAGGCTCGGGAGGCCGGCATCATCTGACACCGGTCCGGGTTGCGACGAAAGCCCGCGGCAAAGACGAAGGAGTTGCGTGCAGGACGCAAACACATCCTGTACGCAACTCCATCAATTACGCCAGATCAACGATCAATGTCAGCAGTACTGTGACTTTGAACCGTAGTAGGCGACGGACCAGATGTCGTTTCCGTTGTAGAAGAGAATTTGGTAGCGACCGTCGATGCGCTTGAGCGCCAACCTGCTGTTAGAGCCGTTGTAGTAGATGTATGAGCCAGACTGGGTCAGGCGGCTGTCAGCCTTCCCGAAAGTAGCCGGACCGACCTTTCCATCGGCGGTCAATCCGTTGCGACTCTGCCAGGTCTTGGTCGCGGCCTCCGTGGTCGGCCCGAACTCGCAGTCGACCTGCTGCAGGGTGAGTAGACCATCCGCTACCAGCACCCGCTGCCACAGCCCCGTGGCGCTGCTGTTCGCGTAGCTGGTGCGGCTAAGTGTCCCCTCGTCGCCCCAGTCGTCGGTGATGGTGCTGGCTCCGCCGATGTAGCCCTGGGACGCCGAGGCGCTGGCGGGCGAGGGGGCGACGAATGCGCCGACCACCAGGGCCGCCGATGCTACACCGGCAACCACCTTTGTCATTCTTCGCTGACTTTTAGCCATCGATGGCTGACGTCCTAGCGATGAGTTCATCATTCTGCTCCCCGTGGTTGGTGAAGTGGTTCAGCGACAATCTTTTCGGTCGCTTAACCGGCCGCACGCATTGCCGTTGCGGTGCGCTTAGTATTGCCGCGCTTGCCAGGTCACGCAAGTATCTAAACTGGACAATGTTGCCGTCCGCTGTCCTGATGATTACTGGTTCTGTATGCACCTCATCGGCTCGCGGGGTGCCGATACCTGACCGTCAGCGTGGCCTGGCGGCGTTGGTTACCCTTCAGCTCGGGTGGGACGCTCTGGCGGGGGGAGTGACATGACAGCGCATAGGGCCGCGGTGCTGGGCAAGCCGATCGCGCACTCCCTCTCCCCGGTGATCCACACCGCGGGGTACGTCGCCGCCGGGCTGAGCGGGTGGTCGTACACCCGGATCGAGTGCGCGGCGGCGGAGCTGCCGGATCTGGTCGCCGGCCTGGGCCCGGAGTGGGCCGGGTTGTCGGTGACCATGCCGGGCAAGGAGGCGGCGCTCGCCGTGGCCGACGCCGCGTCGCCGGTCGCCGCCGCCGTCGGCGCGGCCAACACGTTGGTACGCCGCCCGGACGGCTCCTGGTACGCGGACAACACCGACGTCGCCGGCATGGTGCGGGTGCTCACCGACGCCGGCGTGACCGCCGGTGCCGCCGTGACGGTGCTCGGCGCCGGCGGGACGGCCCGCGCCGCGCTCGCCGCCGCCGCGCAACTGGCCTGCTCGTCGGTGACGGTGGTGGCCCGCCGACCCGAGGCGGTCGGCGACCTGCGCCCGGTGGCCGACGCCCTGGGTGTCGCGCTGACGCCCGCGCGATGGGGTGACGCGCCCCGGCGGCTCTCCACTGCCGACGTGGTCGTCTCCACGGTGCCGAAGGGGGTCGCCGACCCGCTGGCCGGCGCGGTGGCCTGGCGGCCGGGCGCGGTGTTCTTCGACGCGCTCTACGACCCGTGGCCGACACCGCTGGCGACGGCCGCCGATGCGG
The DNA here is from genome assembly GCF_059358895.1 of Micromonospora sp. BQ32. Classification (NCBI taxonomy): domain Bacteria; kingdom Bacillati; phylum Actinomycetota; class Actinomycetes; order Micromonosporales; family Micromonosporaceae; genus Micromonospora; species Micromonospora sp. BQ32. Next base: position 476,089 of record NZ_JCADBI010000003.1, read on the forward strand.
CCGGTTGCCGGATCGTCTCCGGTCTGGATCTGCTGCTGGCCCAGGCGGTCGGCCAGTTCGAGCAGTTCACCGGGGTGACCGCGCCGAGGGCGGCGATGGCCGCCGCGTTGACTGCCGCTCGCGCCGCCTGACGGACCGAACAGGTTGCCCGGAACACACGGACCGACACGGTCGCCGGTAGGCGATGCCTCCCGGAAGCAGGCTTCCAACGCGTTCCGTTGACTCCGCGCGTGCTGCGCGGGCAAGGTGTGTGGCGGGCTTCGGTGCACCTGCGGGCAGAGCCCCCTGATTTCCCTGAGGCGGTTTCTTAGCTGACGGTTAAGACGCGCTTACGGAAAACTGTCCTACCTGCCACATGTCCTGGTCATCGATACGCTGCTCACCGTTACGGACGCAGACACAGGGAGTTTCCTTGACCAGGCACGGACTGCACCGCATCACCCGGTTCCGCTCCGGACCCCGGCGTAAGGCGATTGCCATCGGCGTGGTCGGCGGCTCGGTGGTGGCCGGCATCGTGGCGACCATGATGCCGCTGCTGGCCAGCGACGACCTGTCGATTCGGGCGGCGGCGGACACCACCGCCACCGCGGTGTCGCAGGACGGTGACAACGCGGCCAAGTCGACGCTGGCAACCTGCGCGACGCGCTGCGACGGCAACCCGCGCGGTGGCCGTGAGGCGGTCATCGAGTTCGCGGTGACCACGGTGCCGGCCACCGCGGTCAACATCCGGGCGACGCTGCGGGTGCACGCCTGGCAGCAGTTCGCCGCCACGGTGACGGCGCACGCCTCGCCGCTGAGCGCCCGCGAGTCGCGGCCTCCGCTGACGTCGGCTGGTGCCGTACTGGACAGCGTGACCAGTGTGTCCAAGGGCGTCAACGATTGGGACGTCTCCAAACTGGTCACCGGCAACGGCACCTGGACGGTCTCGTTGGCGCAGAGCGGCCTGGAGAGCCGGATCTACTGGGCGTCGGTCGAGAACCGCAATCCGGACCTGCGGCCCAGCCTGCTGATCAGCTACGACCTCGGGACCCGGCCGTCGCCGGTGACGACCACCCGGCCGGCACCGCCGCCGTCGCCGAGCGCGTCACCGACCACCGCCGCGCCGAGGCCGTCACCGACCATCACCCCGACCCGGACGGCGACCCCGAGCGCCAGTGGCACCCTTCCGGCCGGCAAGTGCGGGTCCGTCTCGGACAAGCTCGTCCCGTCCTGTGGCGCATGGTGGGGCATGTACTCGCCCGCCGGCGCGGCCGGCGGCTGGGACCACGGCAAGGCCGTCGCCGACGTGGAGACGCAGGTCGGGCGGAAGTTCGACATCGTGCACCGCTACCACGACTTCTCCAACGCCGGCAGTAACGGCGCGTTCCCCGACGTGTACGAGTTGCAGCAGATGCGCGAAGGCCGGTTGATGTTCTTCGCCTGGGAGTCCCGTGACTTCTCCGCCGGCACCACCCTCAAGTGGTCGGATGTCTACGGCGGCAAGCAGGACGAGACCATCGACGCGGTCGCCGGTCGGATCCGCGCCGCCGGCGTGCCGGTCTTCATCGGCTTCGACCATGAGCCGGAGGACGAGCCGGCCAAGGGCAGCGACGCGGACTTCGTCCGGGCCTGGCGCTACGTCCACGAGCGGTTCGCCAGCGCCGGCGCGACCAACGCGGTCTGGGTCTGGACGATGATGGGCTGGTCCGGGCACTACTCCCGGTACGCCGGCCTGTACCCCGGTGACCGGTACGTCGACTGGGTCGCCTACGACCCGTACAACTTCCACGTCTGCAACGGCAGCACGGTGTGGAAGAGCCCGAGCACGACGGTCGGTGGCTTCTACCGGTGGCTGGACGACAACGGCATCGGCGCCGGCAAGCCCCGGATGCTCGCCGAGTTCGGGACCAACTTCAACTCCGCCGACCTGGGCGCCAAGCAGCGCTGGTTCCAGGAGTTCCCGGCGGCGCTGAAGGCACACCCGAAAATCAAGGCGGCCATCTACTTCAACTCGGCCGGCATGACCAGCCGCACGTCGACCTGCGACATGACGATGAATCACGACGCCTCGGCGGTGGCCGGCTTCGCCCGGGCTGGACAGGACCCCTACCTGCGGCAACCCACCGGAGGTAGCCGCTGACGTTCGAAACGGGCTGACAACACGGCGTTCGCCGGAGGTCGGACATCCGATCCTCCGGCGTTCTGTCGGCTTGCGGATTCATGCACCGCCCAATCGGCGGATTTTGTTAACCAGGCTGGACGAGGCACGCTACCTCGGGTTCTCATCCAATCTGGAGGCGCAGCGTGCCCAAACTCTCGCACTTGTGGCGTTTTGCAGGACGACGTCGTACGCGGGCGGGGATGGTCGCGTTGGCGATCATCGCCGCAGGTCTGGGCGTGCCCACGACCGCGTCGGCCGCGGTGGTACCGGTCCCGGTGACGGCGACCCTGGTGTCGGCGAACCCCGCCGACGCGACCCCGCACGCACGAGACGGTGAGACCCGTGCCTTCGCACAGGTGGGCAACACGGTCTTCGTCGGCGGCAGCTTCACCCAGCTCCGGCAGACCGCCAGTTCCGCGTGGATCACGCAGCGCTACCTCTTCGGGTACGACCGGACCACCGGCACCATGTCGACCACCTTCCTGCCGGTGCTCGACGGCGCGGTCAACACCCTGCTCGCCGGCCCCGGCGGCACGCTGATCGTCGGCGGCACCTTCAAGAACGTCAACGGCGTCTCCCGGAAGAACCTGGTGGCGCTCAACCCGTCCACCGGCGCGATCGTCGACAGCTGGGTCGGGCGCTCCGACGGCGGCACGGTCCGTGACCTGGCGCTGCACGGCAACTGGCTGTACGTGGCCGGCGCGTTCAACTGGCTCAACGGCACCGCGCACGCCGGTCTCGGGCGGCTCAACGCGACCACCGGCGCGATCGACCCGAGCTTCAACATCAACGCCACGGTGGGACGGCACAGCACCACGTCGTACGTCTGGACCATCGACGTCGCGCCGGACGGCGACACCCTGGCCGTTGGCGGCAACTTCACGCTCGTCAACGACCTGCCGCGCAACCAGATGGCGTTGGTGGACGTCTCCGGGACCCCCACGGTGCTCGACTGGAGCACCGACAAGTTCGTCCCGCCGTGCGCGGCGCCGACGACCTTCGTGCACTACGTGCAGGACGTGAAGTTCGGTGGCGACGGCAGCTGGTTCGTGGTCGGCACCAATGGCGGCGCCGGCTGGCCGGCCGCGTACTGCGACGCCCTGGTCCGCTTCGAGACCGCCGCACGGGGCAGTGGCCTGCTCGCCACCTGGGTCGACTACACCGGCAACGACACCATCACCTCGGTCGAGGTGGCGGACAACGTCATCTACCTGGGTGGGCACTTCCGCTGGGTCAACAACCCGAACGCCAGCGACAACGCCGGCCCGGGTGCGGTCGACCGGCTCGGCATCGCCGCCGTCACCCCGGCCACCGGCATGCCGGTGAACTGGAACCCGCGCCGTAGCGGCAGCGCCTCGATGCCGGCGGGGACCAGCAACTGGGGTTCGTCGGTGCCGGTGCTCTGGCGCGGCTCGGACGGCCTCTACTTCGGGCACAACTCCGATGGCATGGGCGAGGAGTACCACGGCCGGCTCGGCATGTTCCCGCTCGCCGGCGGGCGTACCTTCACCCCGAAGAACCCGCCGTCGGCCACCACCGGCAACCTCTACCTGGGCACCGCCTCGGGCACCGTGGCGAAGGTGCCGTTCAACGGCACCGCGCTGGGCACCGCGACCAGCGTCAGCCAGCCCGCGTACACGGCGGCCGGCGCGACCTGGCGAGTGGACGACCGGATCTACTGGTCGCACACGGTGGCCGGCACCCCCACCGGCAGTCGGATCGACATCTCGCTCTTCAACGGCGGCGCGATCGGCTCGCCGTGGGAGGCGTCCGGCTACAACGACTGGTACAACCCGGCGTTGCTGACCGGCGCCTTCTTCCTCGACGGCCGGCTCTACTACACCCGTACCGGGGCCAACAACCTCTACTACCGCTACTTCGAGATCGACGGCAACTACCTGGGCGCCACCGAGTTCGCGCTGCCGACCACGGGTGTGACCTGGTCCGCGGTGCGGGGCATGGCCTGGGTGGGCGGCCGGATCGTCTACGGCTCCACCGATGGCGCTCTGCGGAGCGTGCCGTTCGACCCGACGGCCGCGCCGAGCGCGGTGGTCGACGGTGCCACGGCGACCGTCGTCAGCAGCGCGACGCCCGAGTTGTCCTGGTCTACCCCATCGACATTCTTCTCCGTACAGTAAGGGTCAACCGTTCGTGACGGAGCATCGGTAGATTGTTCATGTTGGGCCGGTGGCGGGCACCACCGCCGCCGGCCCGCGACGGTGGGGGAGGGTCGTTGCTCGGCGCCGCTGGCATCCGAACGAGACGCGTGGTGCGTCTGGTCTTCGCGGTCAAACGCGGCTGGTATCAGCTCCGTTACCGACGGTTGACGCTCGGTCAGGACGTGGAGATCCGTGGCCGGATCCGGTTGCGGCGCGGCGTGCGGGTGACCATCGGTGACCGCACCCGCCTGAACAAGCTCGTCCGCTTCGCCGGCCCCGGCGAGGTACGCGTCGGCGCGGACTGCCTGCTCAATGCCACCTGGATCGGCACCTGGACGTCGGTGACGGTGGGGGACCGCTGCCTCCTGTCGGACTGTGAACTGCTCGACAACGACTTCCACAACCTGCCGCCCGAGCAGCGGCACGCACCGCCCGGCCCGCTCACCCGTGCCCCGATCGTCCTCGAGGACAACGTCTGGGTCGGTGCGCACGCCCTGGTCCTGAAGGGCGTACGGGTCGGCCGGGACAGCGTCGTCGGCGCGGCGACGGTGGTCCGCTCGGACGTACCACCCGGCGTCGTGGTCGTCGGTAATCCTCAACAGACGGTGAAGAAGTTCCATGACTGATGCAGCGCCCGCCCCGTGGCCCACGGACGGCCCGTCCTCCGGCACCTCGCGTGCCGTGACACTGACCGACCTGCTGCGGGTGCCGCTGCACCGGTTGCGGTTGGTGGCGGCGGTCGCCATGGTCGGTCTGCTCGTCGCGCTCGGCTACGTGCTGCTGGTGCCGGCGGCGCAGTCCGCGAGCGCCGTGGTCGCGGTCCGGCCGGTGGTGACCGACGCCTTCACCCCCAGCGGCGCGGGCGCCGACCGGGCGGTCAACATGAACGTGGAGAGCGGCATCGCCACCGGCACCGAGGTGGTGCAGCGGCTCGCCGAGTCGGCCGGCGGCGACCCGCGTGACATCCGCGACGCGCTCGAGGTCGAGGTGCCCACCGGCGGGCAGATCCTGCGCTTCACCTACCAGGCGCGCGAGGCGCATCAGGCCGTGCAGAGCGCCAACATGGCCGCCGAGGCATACCTGAGCGTGCGCCGGGCCATGTACGAGCAGCAGCGCGCCGAGATGCTGCGCTCCTACGACGCCAGCATCACCAAGGTTGCCGCTCAGCAGACCGCGTTGCAGAAGCGGGCGAACACCGCCAAGGACACCGCCGCCGGTGACGCGCTGGTGGCCGAGCTGGCCGGGATCAACAACCAGCTCACCCAGCTCAACGCCGCCCGTACCGAGATCGCGGCGGTCGACGTCAATCCCGGCTGGGTCACCCAGACCGCCGAGAAGGCGCTGGTCACCTCCGCCGGGCACCGGCCGCTCTACCTGGTCGCGGGCCTGCTCGGTGGCGCGCTGGTCGGCATCGTGCTGGCGTACCTCTGGGAGTCGACCGACCGGCGGGTCCGCTCGGTCGCCGACGGCCGGGAGGCCTCCGGCCTTCCGCTGCTCGGCACGGTGCGCCGACCGGCGTTCCGGGGTAGCCCCCGGGCCGTCGACGCCGACGTCCGGTACGTGGCGATGGCGGTCGCCGAGCGGGTCCGGCAACCCGCCCGGGTGGCGCTGGTCACCGCCCGGGAGGACGCCACCGCGCTCACCGCCGGGCTCGCGGTGGCGCTCGCCGTGGACGGCCGGGAGGTTTTCGTCGCCGACGACAGCGGACGGATCGAGCGGCTACGGGCCAGCGTGCTCGCCGACCGGGGGCGGCTGCCGATCGACCCGTCCCGGCCGCTGGTGCCCAAGCCCCGGCCGGCCGGCAGCACACCGGCCGCCGGTGCCGCCACGGACAGCACGCCGGCCCGCCGACCCTCCCCGCACCCGCCCGGTGCCCGCCCGTCCACCGACCCGGACGCCACGCTCACGCTGCCGCGGGTGTCGTCCGCCCGCCCGGAGAACGCCCGGGTCGTCGCCCCGGACGAGGTTGCCGTCGGAGTGGGCAGCGTCCGGTTCGGCACCTGGCGGCAGGGCGCTGATCACGGCCTGGTCCTGTTCAACGCCCCGCCCGCGGAGTCCGACGAGCGTGGCGTGGCGGTGGCCCGGCAGGGCAGCGCGGTGGTGGTCGTCGAGCGGGACCGCACCCGACAGAGCGACCTGCGCCGCCTGGTGGAGCGGCTGCGCGCCGCCGGGGTCACCCCGCTGGGCTTCGTGCTGACCAGAAACGGCCGGGCCTGAGCGTGTCGGTGACCCGCGCCCCGGCGACCGAACCACCACCCGGAGGCGCTCCGCAGGAGGCCGCGCCGGTGCCGCCGCCCGCGCCGCCGCTCCTGCCGCTCTGGCCGCTGTCGATGATGTTCGGCCTGGTGCCGCTCTGGTGGCTGCTCGGCGCGTTCTACCTCGGCTGGCCGCTGCTGGGTGCGCTGCTGTTCGCGTTGCTGCTCACCCGGGGGCGTGTGCCGTTGCCGCCGGCCGCCGGCATCTGGCTGCTCTTCCTCGCCATCGTGGTGGTCAGCGCCACCCAGTTGTCGTCACCCGCCTCGCTGCTCACGTTCACCCTGCGGCTGGCCTTCTACCTGACCGCCCTGGTGGTCGGCGTCTACGTCTACGCCGCCGCCCGGGAACGCGCCAGCCTGGTGGCGGTGCTCACCCCGCTCTGCGCGTTCTGGTTCGGGCTGGTGGCGCTGGGCTGGCTCGGGGTGCTGATGCCCCGGCTGGCCATGACGACCCCGATGGAGGTGCTGCTGCCCGGCGGCGTGGCCAGCACCCCGTTCATCCAGGACATGGTGCACCTCACCACCGCTGAGTACAGCGCCCGTTCGCTCAACCCGATCTACCGGCCGGCCGCGCCGTTCGCGTACACCAACAACTACGGCAGCGCGTACGCCATGACCCTGCCCTGCGTGGTGGCCTTCGCGATGCTGCGCCGCCAAGGGCTGCTGCGCTGGGCGCTGCTGGCGTCGCTGCCGCTGTCGCTGGCACCGGCGTTCCTCACCCTCAACCGGGCGATGTTCCTCAGCCTCGGCGCTGGGCTGGCGGTGCTCGGGGTGCGGGCCAGCCTGCGCGGCAACGTCCGGGTGGCGGCGTCCATCGTCGGGGTGGTGGTGATCGGCGCGTTGGCCACGCTGTTCATTCCGATCACCGAACTGATCAGCAAACGGGTCGATTCCAGCGACACCAACACCGACCGGCTCTCGCTCTACACCGAGGTGATCCGCCGGGTGCAGGAGTCGCCGTGGTTGGGCTACGGCGCTCCGGTGAACGTCGACACCGTGTCGGCGGCCGCGCCGATCGGCACCCAGGGGCAACTGTGGATGGTGCTGTTCAGCCACGGCGTACCCGCGCTCATCTGCTTCCTGGCGTGGTTCGTGGCCGCCGCGGTGATCTGCGCGCGGGCGACCTCGGCGGCCGGGCAGTGGCTGGCGGTGGTGCCGGTGGTCTGCCTTGTGCAGGTCCCGTTCTACGGCATGGCGAACCAGAACCTGGCGGTGGCGTTCTTCGCGGTCGCCTTCGCGATGGCGCTGACCGAGCGCGAACGGGCGACCCGGTTGGCCGGTTCGTCGCCGACGGCCGCGCGGGTCGCGCCGGTGCCCGCGTGACCGCCGCGACCCGACCGCCGGCCGGCGCCGACGAGGGCCGGCCGACGCCCGCCCCCGTCGAGGGCCAGGCCACGCCGTCGCCCGCCGGGGACGGCGGCTCGGCCGAGACCCGGCGCAGCGCGCGCAGCGGCGTGGCCGGGCTGCTCGGCGCGGCCACCAGCGGCTTGTTCGGGTTCGTGCTGGCCGTCGTGATCACCCGGGGGTACGGCACGGCCGGCGCTGGCGCGTTCTTCGCCGCGATCGGGGTCGTCACCGTGGCCACCGCGATCTGCACGCTCGGCGCGGAGACCGGTCTGATGTGGGCGTTGCCCCGCCGCACCGCCGGCGTGCGCGGTGACGCGGCCCGGGTGCTCCCGGTGGCGCTGATCCCACCGCTGCTGACCGGGCTGCTGGTCGCCGGCGCGGGCGTGCTGGCCGCCGACGCGCTCGCGCCCCGACTGCTGCGCGGCTCCGGCGCGAGCGGCGACGCGCTGCTCACCGTCACGTTCGCCGCGGTGCCGGTGGTGGTCGCGATGACCCTGCTACTGGCGGCGCTGCGCTGCGTGCGGCCCATCCGGGCGTACGTCGGGGTGCAGTTCCTGCTGCTGCCGGTGGCCCGCCCGGTGCTGGTCGGCGCCGCCGCGCTGGCGGGTGGTGGTCTGCTCGCCGGCATGACCGGCTGGTTGGTGCCGGCCGCGTTGGCGCTGCTGGCCTGCCTCACCCTCGTCGCCGGCCCGCTCGGGCTGGGCCGGGGGGCGACGCTGCGTCCGCGCCGCGGCGACTGGTCGACGTTTTGGCGCTTCGCGCTGCCCCGGGCCGCCTCGGCGGCCATCGACGCCGGCAGCATGTGGGTGGGGGTGCTGCTCACCTCGGTGCTGGCCGGGCCGGCGGACGCCGGTGTGTTCGGTGCCGTCGGCCGGTACGTGCTGGCCGGTCAGTTGGCCATGCAGGGGCTGCGGGTGGCGGTGTCTCCGCAGTTGTCCCGGCTGCTCGGGCGGGGCGAGCGGGCCGCGGCGGCGGCCGTGCACCGGCAGTTGACCGCCTGGGGGCTGGTGCTGTCCTGGCCGGTCTACCTGCTGCTGGCGGTCTTCGCGCTGGCCTTCCTGCAACTGTTCGGGCCCGAGTTCACCGCCGGCGTGCCGGCGATGACGGTGCTCGCGCTGGCGATGTTGGTCAACACCGGGGTCGGCAACGTGCAGAGTCTGCTCCTGATGGGTGGGCGCAGCGGGCTGCACCTCGTCGCCACCGTGGCCGGGTTGACGGTGACCGTCTCGCTGGGTCTCTGGCTGATCCCCCGCCACGGCGCGACGGGCGCGGCGGTGGCCTGGGCGGCCGGTATCGCCACCGAGAACCTCATTGCCGCCGCGTTCGCCCGGTCGGTGGTTCGGGAACCGCTGTTCGACGCAGCGATGGTGCGCGCCGCGGTGGCCACTGTCGCCGGTGTGGGCCTGGCCGCCGGCGTCGGCGTGCTGGTCGGCGGTCGTGGCCTGCCCGGCCTCGCGCTGGCGCTCGCGGTGCTGCTGGCCGGCTGCGTCGGCATGTTGACGTTGCCCCGGGTGCGCGCCGGCATCCGGGGGAACATGAGGCAGATCCGTGGAGGGGACAACGCGGCCGCGGCCGCCGAGCCCGCCTCGGCATCGACGAGAGGCAGGTGAGGTTCGTCGTGGTGTCCATCCGTGACCGGGTCAAGCAGTTGGTTCCGACCCAGGTGACCACCCGGGTGAAGGAATCGCTGGTCGACTACGGCGTTCGCACCAGCGATCGCCGGCCGCTGCCGGACTTCCTGATCATCGGTACCAAACGGGGTGGCACCACCTCCCTGTGGAACTACCTCATCCAGCACCCGTTGGTGCCCCGGCTCTTCCCCGCGTGGAACACCAAGTCGGCGCACTACTTCGAGGAGCACTGGGGTCGCGGCGAATCCTGGTACCGCTCGCATTTCCCGACCGAGCGGCAGCGCGAGGCGCTGGCCAAACGGCACGGCGGACCGGTCCGGGTCGGTGAGGCCGCCCCGCTGTACATGTTCCACCCGCTGGCCGCGCAGCGGGTCGCCGCGCTGATGCCGACGGTGAAGCTCATCGTGCTTCTGCGGGACCCGGTGGAGCGCGCGTACTCGCACTGGAAGGAACGCCGCACCCACGGCATCGAACCACTGGACTTCGCCGCCGCGCTGGCGGCCGAGCCGGAGCGCACGGCGGGGGAGCGAGAGCGGTTGATCGCCGAGCCGGAGTCGTTCAGCGAGCCGTACGACTGGTACACGTACCGGGCCCGGGGGCGCTATCTGGAGCACCTGGAGCCGTGGCTGGAGCGCTTCGACCGCCAGCAGATCCTCTTCCTGCCGAGCGAGGATTTGTACCGCGACTCGCGCGCGACCTACCGGCGCACCCTGGACTTCCTCGGTCTGCCGGCGTACGACCTGCCCAACTTCAAGGTCTACAACGATCGGCGCTCGGCACCGCTGGAGCCGTCCGTGCGCGCCGAGCTGACCGACTACTACCGGCCGTACAACGACGCGTTGCGCCAGCGGCTCGGGCTGGACCTCGACTGGGCGGACCGGGCGGCGTGACGACCCGGGTGGGCCCGGCCACCGACCCACGGTCGCGGCTGGACGGTCTGGGTTGGGTGAGCCGCGCGGTCTTCCCCGACGACCGGGTGGGTCTGACCGTGGCTGGCGCCCCGCCGGCCGGGCACCAGACGGTGGCCCGGTACGCGGTGGTGCCGTCGGTGGCCCGGGCCCGGTTCCTGGTGCCGTTGGGCGCGCCCCGGGCCGGGGCGGCGTCCCTGTTGGCGTACAACGCCCTGCGGCCACCGAAGGTGCGCGCGCTGCGGGCGGTGCTCGGCGGGCTGGCCCGGTTCGGTCGGGTGGGGCTCGCGCCCTTTCCGACGTTGACCGTCTCGGTGCCGGCCGGGGTGCCGGCCGCGGAGCTGTTGCTGAGCGAACGGCTCTCCGCCGACCTGGGTGACCCGCCGCTGCTGGCCGCGTTCGGGGTTCGCCCACCCGATCCGAACGGCAAGCCCACCCTGCAACTCTTCAGCGCCGACGGGCGTCCCCGTGGCTACGCGAAGATCGGCTGGAACGACGCCACCCGCGCGTTGGTCAGCGCGGAGGCGGCGGCGCTGCGGGCGTTGCGCGCGATGGGCGGTGTCGCCGACCACCCGACGCCGCCGCGGCTGCTCACCGAGGTGTCGTGGGCGGGCCAGGTGGTCGCGGTGATCGAGCCGTTGCCCCCGGCGGTACGCGGTGTGCCGGTGGACGACCCGCCACGGATCGCCGCCCTGCTCGCGGTCGCCCGGCGTGGCGGCCCGGCGGGCGCAGCTCGACCGCTGGTCGACTCGACCTTCCTGCGCCGGCTGGCCGACCAGGCTGGCCGGGCCGCCGCGAGCGAGCCGGCCGGGGCGCGGGCGGTCGCCGCGGTCTCCGCGCTGGCCCGCCGGCATGGCGACACCAGCGTCGAGTTCGGTCACTGGCATGGTGACTGGGTGCCGTGGAACCTGGGCTGGCACGCCGGCCGGTTGGTCGCCTGGGACTGGGAGCACAGCGGGCCGGACGTGCCGGTCGGCTTCGACCTGGCGCACGACGCGTTCCAGCGGGCACTCGTGTTGCGGGGGGAGCCGGCCGACGCCGCCGCCTCGGCGGTCGACGGGCAGCTGAGCCGGCACGGCGAGCGGCTCGGCCTCGACGCGGCGCAGCGCCGGCTCGTCGCCGACGCGTACCTGGTGGAGATGTGGTTGCGGACCTGGCGGCTGGCCGACGCGGGCGCGGGCTGGAACGCCGCGCTGCATCCCGCACTCTTGGACGTCATCGAGAAAAGACATAGCGGCTGATCTGGAGGAATCGCGGCGGCGAAGGCGCGCCGCAGAGTGACGACAAAATCGCAGGTGGTGATGACCTTCGATGGAACTCGGGCGTTCGGCGCACCGAACCGCCGACCGTCGAGATCGTCATCTCGGCCGGTCGCGCTATTCAACGACCGGGGATCGTGTGATCTGCTTCTGCGTGGCGTGAACTGAAATTCCAAGCGAACTTGTGGGGAGTCGCGTGGACACGAACAACGACGACAATGGGGCGCCGGTGCTGCTGCTGGTCGGCTCCAGCGGCGGCCATCTGGCCCAACTACTGGCCCTGCGGCCCTGGTACGAACAGTGGCGGCGCTGCTGGGTCACCTTCGACACCCCGGAGGCGGTGTCGCTGCTGGCCGGCGAGGACCTGGTGCCGGCGCACCACCCGACCACCCGCAACGTGCCGAACCTGCTGCGCAACGCGCTGCTGGCCTGGCGGGTGCTGCGGGCACGGCGGGTCGCCGCCGTGGTCACCACCGGCGCCGGGGTGGCGGTGCCGTTCGTGGTGCTGGCCCGGCTGCGGCGCATCCCGACCGTCTACATCGAGGTGTACGACCGGATCGACACCCCGACGTTGACCGCTCGGCTCTGCCGGCCGTTCCTGTCCGCGATGCTCGTGCAGTGGGACGAGCAGCGCCGGCAGTACCCCGAGGCGACCGTCGTCGGGACGCTGCTGTGACCGGGGAGACGGGCACCGCCTGGCGTCCGCAAGCCCGGCCGACCGCGGAGGCGGCCCGGCTGCCGCGCCAGCGCGACGGCTCGGCGATCGCCCAGCTCCGCCTGCTGGTCGCGGTGGGCACCGACAAGCACCCCTTCGACCGGCTCGTCGACTGGTTGGCGCAGTGGCACGCGCAGGTCGCCGGCCCGGTCGGGCTGACCGTGCAGCACGGGCACACGAGCGCGCCCCAACTGCCCGGCGCGGTGCCGTTCCTCGGCCACGACGCGTTGCAACAGGCGATGATCGACGCGGACCTGGTGGTCTGCCACGGTGGTCCGGCGACCATCCTGGAGGCCCGCCGGCACGGCCACCTGCCCATCGTGGTGCCCCGCGATCCGGCTCGCGGTGAGCACGTCGACAACCACCAGCTTCTCTTCGCCCGCCGGCTCGGCGCCGCCGGGCTGGTGGCGCTCTGCGAGACCCGGGAGGCCCTGCACGACGCGTTGGCCGCCGGAGTGGCCGACCCATCCCGGTACGCGGTGGCCGCCGACCCGGAGGCACACCAGGCACAGCGGGCGGCGGTGGCCCGGGTCGGGCAGATCATCGACGACCTGGTGGCCCGTTCGACCCCGCGTCCACCCCGGTGGCGGGTCTGGTCCCGGCCGCGCCCGGGTACGAAGGAGATTCGATGACCCAGCAGCCGAGCGTCAGCGTCGTGGTGCCCACCCGGGACCGCCCCGAGCTGCTGCGGGCCGCGGTGCGCGCGATCCTGGCACAGGACTACCCGGGCCTGATCGAGGTCGTCGTGGTGTTCGACCAGTCCGCGCCGGACGAGTCGTTGACCGAGCTGGGCAGCGGCCCGGCCCGCGCGGTACGGGTGATCCGCAACGCCCGTACCCCCGGGTTGGCCGGTGCGCGCAACAGCGGCACCGTGGCGGCCGAGGGTGAGCTGGTGGCGTTCTGCGACGACGACGACGAGTGGCTGCCCGGCAAGCTGGCCGCCCAGGTCGACGCGCTGGCCGGCGATCCGACGGCCGAGTTCGTCTGCTGCGGCATCCGCGTCAGCTACGACGGGCACACCGTCGACCGGGTGCTCGACAAGGACCGGATCACCCTGGACGACCTGCTGCGGGACCGGATGACGGAGCTGCACCCGTCGACCTTCCTGATCCGCGCCAGCGCGCTGCGCGACGGGTTCGGGCTGGTCGACGAGGAGATCCCGGGCAGCTACGCGGAGGACTACGAGTTCCTGCTCCGGGCCGCGCGCAGCGCGCCGCTGATCAACCTGCGGACGCCGTCGGTGCTGGTCCGCTGGCACAAGCGCTCGTACTTCGCGCAGCGCTGGGACACCATCTCCGAGGCGCTGCAGTGGTTGCTGCGGCGCTACCCGGAGTTCGCCAGTCAGCCGGCCGGCGAGGCCCGGGTGGCCGGGCAGATCGCGTTCGCCCAGGCCGCGTCCGGCGACCGTCGGGGCGCGCTGCGCTGGGCCCGGCGCACCCTGCGGAGCAACCCCCGGGAGCCGCGCGCCTACCTGGCCCTCGCCGTCGCCGGTCGGGTGGTCCGGGCCGACGCGGTGCTGCGCACCCTGCACAAGCGCGGTCGAGGGATCTGAGCTGTCCGCCCGCGCGAGCGGGCGGCGGCGTCCGCTGGGCGGGACGCCCCGGGGAGCGCGCCGCCTCGGTGGCCCGCCGTGACAGACTGACCGCTGTGTTGCGCTGGCTGACTGCAGGTGAATCGCACGGTCCCGCCCTCGTCGCGATGTTGGAGGGGGTGCCGGCCGGCATCGAGGTGACCACCACCGAGATCGCCGACGAGCTGGCCCGCCGACGGCTGGGCTACGGCCGGGGTGCCCGGATGTCGTTCGAGCGGGACGAGGTCGAGCTGCTCGGCGGCCTGCGGCACGGCGTGACCCTGGGCAGCCCGGTGGCGATCCGGGTCGGCAACTCCGAGTGGCCGAAGTGGCAGACCGTGATGGCCGCCGACCCGGTCGACCCCGACGAGCTGGCCCGGCAGGCGCGCAACGCCCCGCTGACCCGCCCCCGGCCGGGCCACGCGGATCTGGCCGGCATGCAGAAGTACGGCCACACCGACGCCCGGCCGATCCTGGAACGCGCCAGCGCCCGGGAGACCGCCGCCCGGGTGGCCGTCGGCACGGTCGCCAAGGCGCTGATCCGTCAGGCGCTCGGCATCGAGATCGTCTCGCACGTCGTCGAGCTGGGCCCGGTGGCCGCGAAGCCCGGGCTGCGCCCCACGCCGTCCGACGCCGCCCGGATCGACGCCGACCCGCTGCGCTGCCTCGACCCGGAGGCCAGTGCCCTGATGGTCGCCGAGGTCGACGCCGCGAAGAAGGCCGCCGACACCCTCGGCGGCGTGGTCGAGGTGCTGGCGTACGGGGTGCCACCGGGGTTGGGCAGTCACGTGCAGTGGGACCGCAAGCTCGACGCCCGGCTGGCCACCGCGCTGATGTCCATTCAGGCGATCAAGGGTGTGGAGATCGGCGACGGCTGGCAGCAGGCCCGGTCCCGCGGCTCGGAGGCGCACGACGAGATCATCCCGTCGGCCACCGGTGTCCGCCGGGTCACCGACCGGGCCGGCGGGCTGGAGGGTGGCATCACCACCGGTGAGCCGTTGCGGGTCCGTGCCGCGATGAAGCCGATCTCCTCGTTGAACCGGGCGCTGGCCACCGTGGACGTCACCACCGGCGAGCCGGCCACCGCGATCAACCAGCGCTCCGACGTCTGCGCGGTGCCCGCCGCGGCGGTGGTCGCCGAGGCGATGGTGGCGCTGGTGCTGGCCGAGGCGGCCACCGAGAAGTTCGGCGGAGACTCGATCGCCGAGATCCGCCGCAACCTGGCCGGCTACCTCGACGCCCTGGTCATCCGCTGATGGCGCCGGTCGTCGTGCTGGTCGGCGCGCCCGGCTGCGGCAAGACCACCGTCGGGCGGGCGCTCGCCGCCACCCTCGGCGTGGAGTTCCGCGACACCGACACCGACATCGAGCAGATGGCCGGGAAGCCGATCCCGGAGATCTTCATCGACGAGGGTGAGGCGCACTTCCGTACCTTGGAACGGGCCGCCGTGGCCGCGGCGCTGGCCGGCGGCACGGGCGTGCTCGCCCTCGGCGGCGGCGCGGTGCTGGCCGAGGAGACCAGAGCGGCCCTGATCGGGCACCGGGTGGTGCACCTCTCGGTCGAGCTGCCCGACGCGGTGCGGCGGGTCGGGCTCGGTGCCGGCCGGCCGCTGCTGGCGATCAACCCACGGGCCACCCTCAAGCACCTGATGGACCAGCGCCGGCCGCTCTACGCGGAGGTGGCCACCGAGACGGTGGTCACCGACGGCCGCACACCGGCGCAGGTCGTCGCGGAGATCGCCGCCCTGCTCCCGCGCTGACGCGGACCTGTCCCGCCGATCTTGCAGGTGCTGCACCGACGTCAGGGCATTCCCCGTATCTCGGCAACGGGAACTGCACGATCGGCGCAGTGGGGTGTCGGTCAGCTGCGGGCGATCAGGTCGAGGACGTCGGCCAGCGCCTTCGGCTCGCTGAGCATCGGCCAGTGCCCGGTGGGCAGCTCATGCAGCTGGCCGTCGGCCAGGCCGGTGAAGAACGGGTGTCCCTCACCGATCATCTGCTTCACCACCTCCAGTGGGAAGGTGCTGGCTACCAGCGCGGTCGGCACCTTACGCCCGCCGGTGCGTCGGACCGGGTCGGTGGCGGCCCGCAGTGGTTGCGGCGTGGCCCGGGCGCGGAGCAGGGCCAGCGTCGGCTCGTCCAGGCCGGCCAGGTTGGCCGGGTCGGCGGCCGGGTCCCAGGCCGGCGGCGGCAGCAGGTGCCCGGTGCCGATCGTGGCCCGCAGGTGCTGCTGCTGCTCCGGTGGCACGGTGTCGAACTGCGCCGTGCCGTCGGGCAGTGGACCGCTCTCCACGTAGACCACTCGGGCGATCCGGTCCGGGATGCGGTCCGCCGCCTGGGCGACCGGCATGCCGCCGCCGGAGTGCCCGACCAGCAGCACGTCGCGCAGGTCCTCGACCTCGATCAGCCGGACGATGTCGAGCGTGTGCGTCTCCAGGCTCACCTCCGGGCCGGCCAGGTGGTCGCGCTCGGCCAGCCCGGTCAGCGTCATCGGGTAGACGTCGTGACCCTGCGCGCGCAGGGTCACGGTCACGTCCCGCCACGCCCAGGCGCCCAACCAGAACCCCGGTACCAGCACGAACGTCGCCATCTGTTGCTCCTTCTCTCGGTTACCGACAGACCGTACGATCGAATCCGGACAGAATCCGCCCGGATTGAAGGAGTGGCCTGTGTCACATCCCGCCGGTCGGGTGCTGGCCCTGCTGGAGTTGCTCCAGGCCCGGCACCGCGCGACCGCCGCCGAGTTGGCGCAACGGCTCGGCGTCGACGAGCGGACCGTGCGGCGGTACGCGGCCACCCTGATCGAGCTGGGCATTCCGGTCACCGCCGACCGGGGCCGCTACGGCGGCTACCGGCTGCACCCCGGCTACAAGCTGCCGCCGCTGATGCTCACCGACGACGAGGCGGTGGCCGTGCTGCTCGGCCTCGTCGTCGCCGAACGGGTCGGGCTGGCCACCGAGCAGCCCGCCACCGCCACCGCGCTGGCGAAGATCCGCCGGGTGCTGCCGGCGGCGCTCGCCGACCGGCTCGCCGCCGTCCAGGAGCACCTGGGCTTCACCCTGCGTCGCCCGGAGCCGGAGCGCGGACCGGCGTCGGGCACCCTGCTCGCGCTGGCCGCGGCCACCCGGCACCGGCAGCGGGTGGCACTGGACTACCGCTCCTGGCGGGGCGAGCAGTCGCACCGCGAGCTCGACCCGTACGGGCTGGTCTTCCACGCCGGCCGTTGGTACGTCACTGGCCACGACCACCGGCGTGGGGAGGTCCGCACCTTCCGACTGGACCGGATCGGTGCGGTGACGCCCGGCGTGGCGACGTTCACCGTGCCGGACGACTTCGAGGCGGTGGCCTGGGTGACCCGGTCGCTGGCCGGTGTTCCCTACCCGCACGAGGTGCAGGTCGTGCTGGAGACCGACCTGGTCGCCGCCCGGCGCCGCATCCCGCCCAGCGTGGCCGAGTTGACCGCCACCACCGACGGGGTGCTGCTGCGGGCCCGGGCGGAGAGCCTGCCCGGGATGGCGGCGCTGCTCGCCGGGCTGGGCTGTCCGTTCACCGTGCGACATCCGGACGCGCTGCGCGCCGAGGTGGCCGAACACGCCCGCCGGTTGGCGGACTGGGCCGCCCGGCCAGCAGGTGGACAGCCGCCGTCGCCGCGCCGCCCGCTGGACTAGGCTGCCGGCGATGGACGAGGTGACCCGGATTCCGGTCGGCGGCGAGCGGCCGTACGACGTCTTGGTGGGACGTGACCTGTTGGGCGCGCTGCCTGGCCTGCTGCCCGGCGCGACCCGCGCGGCGGTGCTGCACGCGCCTCCGCTCAAGGCCCTCGCCGACGCGCTCGGCGAGCGCCTGCGCGCCGCCGGCGTCGAGCCACTGCCGATCGAGGTGCCCGACGCCGAGTCGGGCAAGCACATCGACGTGGCCTCCGCCTGCTGGGACCGGCTCGGAGCGGCGGGCTTCACCCGTACCGACGCGGTGGTCGGGGTGGGCGGCGGCGCGGTGACCGACCTGGCCGGCTTCGTCGCGGCCTGCTGGTTGCGGGGGGTGCGCTGGGTGCCGGTGGCGACCTCGCTGCTGGGCATGGTCGACGCCGCGGTGGGCGGCAAGACCGGCATCAACACGGCCGCCGGCAAGAACCTGGTGGGAGCGTTCCACCCGCCGGTCGGGGTGTTGGCCGACCTGGCCACGCTGGACAGCCTGCCCGCGGTCGACCTGGCGGCCGGCCTGGCCGAGGTCGTCAAGTGCGGTTTCATCGCCGACCCGGCGATCCTGGATCTGATCGAGAGTGACCCGGAGGCCGCCACCGACCCGCGGGGGCCGGTGAGCCGGGAGCTGATCGAGCGGGCGATCCGGGTCAAGGCCGAGGTGGTCGCCGGCGACCTGCGTGAGTCGGGCCTGCGGGAGGTGCTCAACTACGGTCACACCCTGGCCCACGCCATCGAGCAGAACGAGGGCTACCGCTGGCGGCACGGCCACGCCGTCGCCGTCGGTCTGGTGTACGCGGCCACACTGGCCCGGCTCGCCGGGCGGCTGGACGCGGCGACCGCCGACCGGCACCGGGTCACGTTGAGCGCGCTGGGCCTGCCGGTGAGCTACCCGGCCGACGCCTGGCCGCAGCTGCTGGCCGCCATGCGGGTGGACAAGAAGACCCGGGGCAGTCTGCTGCGCTTCGTGGTGCTCGACGGGCTGGCCCGTCCGGCGATGTTGGAAGGGCCGGACGACGCGTTGCTGGAGGCCGCCTACCGGGAGGTCGGCTCGTGAAGGTCTACGTCCTGAACGGGCCCAACCTGGGGCGGCTGGGCACCCGCGAGCCCGACGTGTACGGCGCGACCAGCTACGCCGACCTGGTGGCGCTCTGTGAGAGCACCGGTCGGGAGCTGGGGCTGACGGTGACGGTGCGGCAGACCGACGCGGAGCACGAGCTGCTCGGCTGGCTGCACACGGCGGCCGACGAGGGCGCCGCGGTGGTGCTCAACCCGGCCGCCTGGTCGCACTACTCGTACGCGGTGCGCGACGCCTGCGCCATGCTGCGGGGGCCACTGGTGGAGGTGCACATCTCCAACATCCACACCCGGGAGGAGTTCCGGCACCACTCGGTGGTGTCGGCGGTGGCAACCGGCGTGATCTGCGGTTTGGGCATCGACGGTTATCGTCTCGCTCTGCACCATCTGGCCACCCGCGCAGCGGCCGCCCCGAGCGGGGACGGGGCGATTCGACGCAGCTAGTAGACTCGTAGGGTCTGTCCGCCAATTGATGATCAAGGCAGGAAATGGCCTCCACCAACGACCTCAAAAACGGCCTGGTACTCAACCTGGACGGCGAGCTCTGGGCCGTCGTCGAGTTCCAGCACGTCAAGCCCGGTAAGGGTGGTGCCTTCGTGCGCACCACGCTGAAGAACGTGCTGTCCGGGAAGGTGGTCGACAAGACCTTCAACGCGGGCACCAAGGTCGAAACCGCGACCGTTGACAAGCGCACGATGCAGTACCTGTACGCCGACGGCGAGGACTTCGTCTTCATGGATCTGGAGACCTTCGACCAGATCACCGTGCCCGGTGGCACCGTCGGTGAGGCAGCCAACTACCTGCTGCCCGAGGCGGAGGCGACCGTCGCCCAGCACGAGGGTGTGCCGCTCTACATCGAGCTGCCCACCAGCGTCGTACTGGAGGTCACCTACACCGAGCCGGGCCTGCAGGGCGACCGTTCGACCGGCGGCACCAAGCCGGCGACCGTGGAGACCGGCGCCACCGTGCCGGTCCCGCTGTTCATCACCACCGGCGAGAAGATCAAGGTCGACACCCGCGACGGCCGTTACCTCGGCCGCGCCTGATGGCTGAGGGTTCCAAGCAGCAGATGCCGGCGCGCCGCAAGGCGCGCAAGCGGGCGCTGGATGTCCTCTACGAGGCCGACCTACGGGACAAGCCTCCGGTGGAGGTGCTCGCCGGCTACGTGCAGCGGATCGAGCAGCCCCGACCGGAGCATCTCGGTTACGCGGTGGGCCTCGTCGAGGGTGTTGCCGAGCACCTCAACCGGATCGACGAGCTGATCGCCAGCTACGCCGAGGGTTGGACGCTGGAGCGGATGCCGGTCGTCGACCGTAACCTGGCCCGGATCGCCGTCTACGAGTTGCTCTACGTCGACGAGATCGACGACGCGGTGGCCATCAGTGAGGCCGTGGAGCTGGCCCGGCAGATGTCGACCGACGATTCGCCGCGCTTCCTCAACGGGGTGCTCGGCCGGATCGCCGAGTACGCCACCCGCTGAGCGTCCCCACCGAACGCCGCAACCCGAAAGGGCCCGTGCCAGTTGGCACGGGCCCTTTCGGTGAAGCGGCAGATCAGGTGGAGCGGCAGATCAGGAGGCGAAGAACGCCCGGGGGTCGGCCACCAGCACGCCGTGCTCGGTGAGCCGCTCGATCAGGCCCGACGGTGAGGCGTCGTAGACGATCGCGAGCGCCCGCAGGTCGTCGGCGCGGATGGAGAGCACCCGGCCGTTGTAGTCGCCGCGCTGCTGCTGGATGGCGCGGGCGTAGCGGGCGACGTAGGCCAGGTCCTCGGAGGCCTCGTCGTAGAGCCGCTCCAGGTCCAGGACAATCTTGCTGGTGGGCTCGTGACGGACGCCACTGCCGTCAGGCAGCAGCTCCGAGACGGGTACGCGGTAGAACTCGGCCAACTCGGCCAGACGGGACACCGTCACGGCCCGGTCGCCACGCTCGTACGAGCCGACCACCACGGCCTTCCACCGCCCATTCGACTTCTCCTCCACACCCTGCAGGGAGAGACCCTGCTGCTGGCGGATGGAGCGCAGGCGGGCGCCCAGAGACTTGGCGTATTCAGAGGGCATTCGGACACTCCCAGTGCTGCTCGGGGTTCTCCCGTCGATCGCTACGGAGCGTGACGGTACGGGGAATGCGACACGTGGTCAAGTGGTCGTGACCCTACCGTTGGGGAGCGTCCGGGAAGTTATCCCCTTTTCCGGCGCCTGATCCGGTGGTCAGCGGCCGCCGTCCATCACCCCGGTGACCACTGGTAACGTGGCGGAAGCCCCGGCCCAGGTCTGCTCAGCGGTCCGGCCGGAGGTGCCCGACATCCTTTAACGACCCGTCCCGTGAGGCGGGGAAGGAGGTCCGCCGTGGCATACCCACCGGCTGCCCGCTCGTCACCACCGCGACAACCCTCGGTGAAGGTGATCCTCGCCAGCGCCGACGTGCAACGCGTGGTCGACCGCATCGCCCACCAGATCCTGGAGAAGACCCAGGGCGCCGCGAACACGGTGCTGCTGGGGATTCCCACCCGGGGAACCCCCCTCGCCCGGCGACTCGCCGACCGGATCAGCACCTTCGAGGACGTCGCCGTACCGGTGGGTGTGCTCGACATCACGCTGTACCGCGACGACCTTCGTCGGCACGCCACCCGCGCGGTGGGCCCGACCGAGCTGCCGTCCGGCGGCATCGACGGCAAACGGGTCATCCTGGTCGACGACGTGCTCTTCTCCGGCCGCACCGTCCGGGCCGCGCTCGACGCGCTCAACGACGTGGGCCGCCCGGCGTCGGTGCAACTCGCCGTCCTGGTCGACCGGGGCCACCGGGAGCTGCCGATCCGCGCCGACTACGTCGGCAAGAACATCCCGACCTCGCTCGCCGAGAGCGTCAAGGTGACGCTCGCCGAGATCGACGGGACGGACGAGGTCAAGCTCTACGGGGGAACCGCCCAGTGAGCGCGAGGAGTGCAGCGCAGCGGAGCCCCGCAGCCGCGAACGAAAGGCCAGCAGAGTGATCAAGCATCTGCTCTCCGGCGCGGACCTGGACGCCGACACCGCCACCGAGATCCTGGACACCGCCGCCGAAATGGCCACCGTCGCCGGCCGGGAGATCAAGAAGCTTCCCGCGCTGCGGGGACGGACCGTGGTGAACCTCTTCTACGAGGACTCCACGCGTACCCGGATCTCCTTCGAGGCGGCGGCGAAGCGGCTCAGCGCCGACGTGATCAACTTTTCCGCCAAGGGGTCCAGCGTCACCAAGGGTGAGAGCCTGAAGGACACCGCGTTGACCCTGCAGGCCATGGGCGCGGACGCCGTGGTCGTCCGACACCCCGCCTCCGGCGCGCCGCACCGGCTGGCCAACTGGGTGGACGGTTCGGTGGTCAACGCCGGCGACGGCACCCACGAGCACCCCACCCAGGCGCTGCTGGACGCGTACACCATGCGGGCCCGGCTGGGCCGGCTCGCCGGTCTGTCGGTCGCGGTGGTCGGGGACGTGCTGCACTCCCGGGTCGCCCGTTCCAACGTGCTGCTGCTCTCCACCCTCGGCGCCAAGGTCACCCTGGTCGGCCCGCCGACCCTGATCCCGGTCGACATCGCGGGCGCCCTCGCGCCCGGCACCGACGTCTCCTACGACCTCGACTCCGTGCTGCCGAACGTGGACGTGGTGATGATGCTGCGCGTGCAGCGGGAGCGGATGAACGACTCCTACTTCCCCTCCGCGCGCGAGTACGCCCGCCGCTACGGCCTGGACGGGCCGCGGATGCGCCGGCTGCCCGAGCACGCGATCGTCATGCACCCCGGCCCGATGAACCGGGGGATGGAGATCACCCCCGAGGTCGCCGACTCACCCCGCTCCACCATCGTCGAACAGGTCACCAACGGGGTCTCCGTGCGGATGGCTGTCCTTTACCTGCTGCTCGGAGGGAACAACCGGTGACCGCGTACCTGATCACCAGCGTGAGTGTCGTCGGCGCCGCGCCGACCGACCTGCTGATCCGCGACGGCGTGATCGCCGAGGTCGGCCCCGGCCTGACCGCACCGGACGCCACCGTCGTCGACGGCACCGGCCTGGTCGCCCTGCCCGGCCTCGTCGACCTGCACACCCACCTGCGCGAGCCCGGTCGGGAGGACGCCGAGACCGTCGAGTCCGGTTCCCGGGCGGCGGCGCTCGGCGGCTACACGGCGGTCTGCGCGATGGCCAACACCTCCCCGGTGGCGGACACCGCCGGCGTGGTCGAGCAGGTCTGGCGGCTCGGCCGGGAGGCCAGCCTGGTCGACGTGCAGCCGATCGGCGCGGTCACCGTCGGGCTGGCCGGCGAGCGGCTGGCCGAGCTGGGCGCGATGGCCGACTCGGCGGCCCGGGTGCGGATCTTCTCCGACGACGGGCACTGCGTCGCCGACCCGAAGTTGATGCGCCGGGCCCTGGAGTACGTCAAGGCGTTCGACGGGATCATCGCCCAGCACGCCGAGGAGCCCCGGCTCACCGAGGGCGCCCAGATGCACGAGGGTGAGGTCTCCACCCGGCTCGGCCTGATCGGCTGGCCGGCGGTCGCCGAGGAGGCGATCATCGCCCGGGACGTGCTGCTCGCCGAGCACGTGGGCAGCCGACTGCACGTCTGCCACGTCTCCACCGCCGGCAGCGTCGAGGTGCTGCGCCAGGCAAAGGCACGCGGGGTACGGGTGACCGCCGAGGTGACCCCGCACCACCTGCTGCTCACCGACGAAGTCGTGAGCGGGAGGAGTGAGCTTGCGAGCCCCGCACTGGCGAACAACTGGAGCCCAGCCGGAGTTTACGACCCGGTCTTCAAGGTGAACCCGCCGCTGCGCACCGCCGCGGACGTCGCCGCGCTGCGCGCCGCCCTCGCCGACGGGGTGATCGACGTGATCGCCACCGACCACGCCCCGCACGCCGTGGAGGACAAGGAGTGCGAGTGGGCGTACGCCCGGCCGGGGATGCTCGGTCTGGAGACGGCCCTCTCCATCGCCCTGGAGGTGCTCGGCCCCGAGTGGGATCTGATCGCCGAGCGGATGTCGCGCACCCCCGCCCGGATCGCCGGCCTCACCGGGCACGGCGTCGACCCCGCGCCGGGTGTCCCGGCCAACCTGACCCTGATCGACCCGGCCGCCCACCGCACCATCGAGCCGACGGAGCTGGCCAGTCGCAGTCGCAACACCCCGTACGCCCGCATGACGCTGCCAGGTCGCATCGTGGCGACCTTCCTGCGCGGCGAGCCGACGGTCCTGGACGGAAAGGCTGTCAAGTAATGCTCAAGCGCAGACCCGCAATCCTGGTGCTCGAGGACGGGCGCACGTTCCCCGGCGAGGCGTACGGCAGCGTCGGGGAGACCTTCGGCGAGGCGGTCTTCAACACCGGCATGACCGGTTACCAGGAGACCCTGACCGACCCGTCGTACCACCGTCAGGTGGTGGTGCAGACCGCGCCGCACATCGGCAACACCGGCGTCAACGGCGAGGACGACGAGTCCGGCCGGATCTGGGTGGCCGGCTACGTGGTGCGCGACCCGGCCCGGATCGGCTCGAACTGGCGGGCCACCGGTGGCCTCGAGGACCGCCTCGCCACCGAGGGCGTGGTGGGCATCAGCGGGGTGGACACCCGGGCGCTGACCCGGCACCTGCGTGAGCGGGGCGCCATGCGGGTCGGCATCTCCAGCGTCGACAACGACCCGCAGAGCCTGCTGACCCGGGTCCGCCAGGCGCCGCAGATGGTCGGCGCGGACCTGTCCGCCGAGGTGAGCACCGCCGAGCCGTACGTCGTCGAGGCCCTGGGCGAGCACCGGTTCACCGTGGCCGCCCTGGACCTGGGCATCAAGCGCAACGTGCCGCGTCGGCTGGCCACCCGTGGGGTGACCACCCACGTGCTGCCGGCGTCGTCGAGCATCGACCAGATGCTCGCCACCGGCGCCGACGCGATCTTCCTGTCGCCGGGCCCGGGCGACCCGGCCACCGCCGACGCCCCGGTGGAGCTGGCCCGGGAGGCGCTGCGGCGGGAGGTGCCGCTGTTCGGCATCTGCTTCGGCAGCCAGATCCTGGGTCGGGCGCTCGGCTTCGGCACCTACAAGCTGGGCTACGGCCACCGGGGGATCAACCAGCCGGTGCTCGACCGGGTCACCGGCAAGGTCGAGGTGACCAGCCACAACCACGGCTTCGCGGTCGACGTGTCGGGCCGCGAACAGCGGCTCGGCGCGGTGCAGGTCCCCGGCTCTGGCAACGGCGCGGTCGTCCCCGACCAGGTGATCGACACCGACTTCGGTGGGGTACGGGTGTCGCACGTCTGCCTCAATGACAACGTGGTCGAGGGGTTGCGGGCCGTGGACCTGCCCGCGTTCACCGTCCAGTACCACCCGGAGGCGGCGGCCGGCCCGCACGACGCGGACTACCTCTTCGACCGATTCGCCGAACTCATCGAGGGCCGGACCCACAGCAAGGGGCGCAGCAATGCCTAAGCGGACCGATCTCAAGCACATCCTCGTGATCGGCTCCGGGCCGATCGTCATCGGGCAGGCCTGCGAGTTCGACTACTCCGGCACCCAGGCCTGCCGGGTGCTGCGTAGCGAGGGGATCCGGGTCAGCCTGGTCAACTCCAACCCGGCGACGATCATGACGGACCCGGAGTTCGCCGACGCGACCTACGTCGAGCCGATCACCCCGGAGTTCGTGGAGCTGGTCATCGCCAAGGAGCGCCCGGACGCGATCCTCGCGACCCTCGGCGGGCAGACCGCGCTGAACACGGCCGTCGCCCTGCACGAGGCCGGCGTCCTGGAGAAGTACGGCGTGGAGCTGATCGGCGCGAACATCGACGCCATCAACCGGGGCGAGGACCGGCAGCTGTTCAAGGAGATCGTGGCGAAGGCCGGCGTACGGCTGGGCGTCGACGACCCGACCGGACTGGTGCCCCGCTCGCGGGTCTGCCACTCGATGGAAGAGGTCGAGGCCACCGTCGCCGAGCTGGGCCTGCCGGTGGTGATCCGGCCGTCGTTCACCATGGGTGGCCTGGGCTCCGGCATGGCGCACACCCCGGAGGACCTGGCCCGCATCGCCGGCGACGGCCTGTCCGCCAGCCCGGTGCACGAGGTGCTCATCGAGGAGAGCGTGCTCGGCTGGAAGGAGTACGAGCTTGAGCTGATGCGTGACCGGCACGACAACGTGGTGGTGGTCTGCTCGATCGAGAACATCGACCCGATGGGTGTGCACACCGGCGACAGCGTCACCGTGGCCCCGGCCATGACGCTCACCGACCGGGAGTACCAGCGCCTGCGTGACCTGGGCATCGCCGTGCTGCGCGAGGTCGGGGTGGACACCGGCGGCTGCAACATCCAGTTCGCGGTCAACCCGGTCGACGGCCGGATCGTCGTGATCGAGATGAACCCCCGGGTGTCGCGGTCCTCGGCGCTGGCCTCCAAGGCGACCGGCTTCCCGATCGCGAAGATCGCCGCCAAGCTGGCCATCGGCTACACCCTCGACGAGATCCCCAACGACATCACCCTGAAGACCCCGGCGGCGTTCGAGCCGTCCCTCGACTACGTGGTGGTGAAGATTCCCCGGTTCGCGTTCGAGAAGTTCCCCGGCGCGGACCCGGAGCTGACCACCACGATGAAGTCGGTGGGCGAGGCGATGAGCCTCGGGCGCAACTTCACCGAGGCGCTCAACAAGGCGATGCGCTCGATGGAGACCAAGTCGGCCGGTTTCTGGAGCGTGCCGGACCCGGCGGGCGTCACCCTGGCGGACACCCTCGCCGCGCTGCGGATCCCGCACGACGGCCGGCTGTACACCGTCGAGCGGGCGCTGCGCCTCGGCGCGTCGATCGCCGAGGTGGCCGAGGCGTCCGGCGGGATCGACCCGTGGTTCCTGGACCAGATCGCCGCGCTGATCGAGCTGCGCGCCGAGATCGTCGACGCGCCGGTGCTCGACGCCGACCTGCTGCGTCGCGCCAAGCGGGCCGGTCTGTCCGACCGGCAGCTCGCCGCGCTACGCCCGGAGCTGGCCGCCGAGGACGGCGTACGGACGCTGCGGCACCGCCTCGACGTGCGCCCGGTCTACAAGACCGTGGACACCTGCGCGGCCGAGTTCGAGGCGACCACGCCGTACCACTACTCGACGTACGACCTGGAGACCGAGGTCGTGCCGTCGGACCGGCCGAAGGTGCTGATCCTGGGCTCCGGCCCGAACCGGATCGGGCAGGGCATCGAGTTCGACTACTCCTGCGTGCACGCGGTGCAGGCGTTGCGAACGGCCGGTTACGAGACCGTCATGGTCAACTGCAACCCGGAGACGGTCTCCACCGACTACGACACCGCCGACCGGCTCTACTTCGAGCCGCTGACCTTCGAGGACGTCCTGGAGGTCTGGCACGCCGAGGACTCGTCCGGTCGGGCGGCCGGCGGGCCGGGCGTGGTCGGGGTGGTCGTGCAGCTCGGCGGGCAGACCCCGCTGGGGCTGGCGCAGCGGCTCAAGAACGCCGGTGTGCCGATCGTCGGCACCTCCCCGGAGTCGATCCACCTGGCCGAGGAGCGGGGCGCGTTCGGCGCGGTGCTGGCCCGCGCCGGCCTGCGCGCGCCGGCGCACGGCATGGCCACCTCGTACGACGAGGCCAAGACGATCGCCGACGAGATCGGCTACCCGGTGCTGGTCCGGCCGTCGTACGTGCTGGGCGGACGGGGCATGGAAATCGTCTACGACGACCCGACGCTGCGTGACTACATCGGCCGGGCCACCGACATCTCCCCGGACCACCCGGTGCTGGTGGACCGGTTCCTCGACGACGCCATCGAGATCGACGTGGACGCGCTCTGCGACGCCGACGGCGAGGTCTACGTCGGCGGCGTGATGGAGCACATCGAGGAGGCGGGCATCCACTCCGGCGACTCGTCCTGCGCGCTCCCGCCGATCACCCTGGCGGGTTCACACCTGGTCGAGGTCCGCCGCTACACCGAGGCCATCGCTCGTGGCGTCGGCGTCCGCGGCCTGCTCAACGTGCAGTACGCCCTCAAGGACGACGTGCTCTACGTGCTGGAGGCGAACCCGCGCGCGTCGCGGACCGTCCCGTTCGTCTCCAAGGCCACGGCGGTGCCGCTGGCCAAGGCGGCGGCCCGGATCGCGCTCGGGGCGAGCATTGCCGAGCTGCGCGCCGAGGGCCTGTTGCCGGCGACGGGGGACGGGGGCACGATGCCCGCCGACGCGCCGGTCGCGGTCAAGGAGGCGGTGCTGCCGTTCAAGCGCTTCCGGACCCGCGCGGGCAAGGGGATCGACTCGTTGCTCGGGCCGGAGATGAAGTCGACCGGCGAGGTGATGGGCATCGACACCAACTTCGGGCACGCCTTCGCCAAGAGCCAGTCGGCCGCGTACGGGTCGCTGCCGACCGCCGGGAAGATCTTCGTCTCGGTGGCCAACCGGGACAAGCGCGGCATGATCTTCCCGATCAAGCGACTGGCCGATCTGGGCTTCGAGATCGTCGCCACCGCCGGCACGGCCGAGGTGCTGCGCCGGCACGGCATTGCCTGCGAGCAGATCCGTAAGCACTACCAGGCCGGTGCGGGCGATGACGCGGTGTCGCTGATCGGTGGCGGCCACGTGGCGCTGGTGATCAACACGCCGCAGGGCTCGGGTGCCAGCGCCCGTTCCGACGGCTACGAGATCCGCAGCGCGGCCGTCACCGCGGACATCCCCTGCATCACCACGGTCCCCGGCGCGGCGGCGGCGGTGATGGGCATCGAGGCCCGCATTCGCGGCGACATGCAGGTGCGCCCCCTACAGGACCTGCACGCCATCCTGCGGGCGGCCCAGTGACCCTGTTCGAGCAGGCGGTACGGCCGTGGTTGTTCCGGCTCGGGGGTGGGGACGCCGAGGCGGCGCACGAGTGGACGCTGCGGCGGCTGGCGGCCCTGTCGCGGCGGCCGGCCGCGCTCGCCGCGCTGCGGGCCCGGTACGCGGTCGACGCGCCGTGCACGGTGTTCGGGGTGCGGTTCCCCAACCCGGTCGGGTTGGCCGCCGGCATGGACAAGGACGGCGCGGCGCTGCCGGCGTGGCCGGCGCTCGGCTTCGGTTTCGTGGAGGTCGGCACGGTCACCGCGCACGCCCAGCCGGGCAACCCCCGGCCGCGGCTGTTCCGGCTGCCGGCCAGCGAGGCGGTGGTCAACCGGATGGGCTTCAACAACGCCGGGGCCGCCGCGTTGGCCGCCCGGCTGGCGGCGCTGCCGCGCCCGCTCGGGGTGCCGCTGGGCATCTCGCTCGGCAAGTCCAAGGTGACCCCGCTGGACGAGGCGGTGGAGGACTACCTCGCCTCGTACCGGGCGCTGCGGGGGCACGGCGACTACTTCGCGGTGAACGTGTCCTCCCCGAACACTCCGGGTCTGCGGTCGTTGCAGGATCGCGCCCATCTGGACGCGCTGCTCGGCGCGCTGGTGGGGGAGAAGCCGGTGCTGGTCAAGATCGCACCGGACCTGACCGAGGCGGCGATCGCCGAGCTGCTGGAGGTCTGCCTGGCCCGGGGCGCCGCCGGGGTGATCGCCACCAACACCACCCTGTCCCGGGACGGGCTCGCCGGCGTTGACGTCGAGCGTGGCGCGCAGGCCGGCGGCCTCTCCGGTCGCCCGCTCACCGGGCGGGCCCGCGACGTGGTCGCCTTCGTGCACCGGGAAACGGCTGGCCGGCTGCCGATCATCGGCGTCGGCGGGGTACTGGACCCGGACGACGCGGCGCGGATGTTCGATGCCGGCGCCGCCCTGGTGCAGCTCTACACCGGCTTCATCTACCGAGGACCGGCCCTGGTCCGCGCCGCCGCCCGCGCGGCGGCCGCAACGGCGGCACCGGACGCGGTCGCCGGCCGGTGACCGTGTCCGGCCCGGTGCTGGCCCGGCGCAGCCGGGTGCCGAGCCCGCTCCGCGCCGAGGAGCCCACGCCCGCTGTTGTCCCTTTGCTCTGCACCCGTGGGTGCACCACCCGGAGCGCGACACCGGGCCACCGGGTGTCGCGTCCGCGGGTGCAGAGCAAAGGCAGCGGAAATGGAAGCGGCGGTGAGGTTCGACCCGGCCGCAGGACGTCCGCCGTCCGGACCGCTTGAGGCGCAGAGGAGTACGCGTGACACCCGAGGAGATCCTGGCCGCTGACCGGGCGCACGTCTGGCACCCGTACGCCGCGCTGCCGCCGGCCAACCCGCCGTACGTGGTGCGCGGCGCCGAGGGGGTACGGCTGACCCTGGCCGACGGGCGGGAGCTGGTGGACGGGATGTCGTCCTGGTGGGCGGCGATCCACGGCTACCGGCACCCGGTGCTGGACGCGGCGGTGACCGACCAGCTCGGCCGGATGAGCCACGTGATGTTCGGCGGGCTCACCCACGAGCCAGCGGTGCGGCTCGCCCGGACGCTGGTCGAGCTGACCCCGGACGGCTTGGAGCACGTGTTCCTGGCCGACTCCGGCTCGGTCAGCGTCGAGGTGGCGGTGAAGATGTGCCTGCAGTACCAGCGGGCCATCGGGCGGCCCCAGCGGCGCCGGCTGGCGACCTGGCGGGGTGGCTACCACGGCGACACGTTCCATCCGATGAGCGTCTGCGACCCGGAGGGCGGGATGCATCACCTGTGGGGCGACGTGCTGCCTCGGCAGGTGTTCGCTCCCGTCCCGCCGGGCGGCTTCACCGATCCGCCCGACGACGCATACCTGGCGGCGCTGGTGGAGACGGTCGAGCGGTACGCCGACGAACTGGCCGCCGTGATCGTCGAGCCCGTCGTCCAGGGCGCCGGCGGGATGCGCTTCCACCACCCGGGTTACCTGCGGGTGCTGCGAGAGGTGACCCGCGCGCACGGGATTCTGCTGATCTTCGACGAGATCGCCACCGGGTTCGGCCGTACCGGCGAGATGTTCGCCGCGGAGCACGCCGGGGTGACGCCGGACGTGCTGTGCGTGGGCAAGGCGCTGACCGGTGGGTACCTGACCCTCGCGGCGACCCTGTGCACCCCGCAGGTCGCCCGGGGCATCTCGGCCACCGGTGTGCTGGCGCACGGGCCCACGTTCATGGGCAACCCGCTGGCCTGCGCGGTGGCGAACGCCTCCCTCGGGCTGCTGCGGGCCGGGGACTGGGCCGGCCAGGTCGCCAGGGTCGGCGCCGGCCTGCGCGCCGGTCTGGAGCCCCTGCGCGGCACGCCGGGCGTGGCCGACGTACGGGTGCTCGGCGCGATCGGCGTGGTCCAGCTCGATCACGAGGTCGACCTGGGCGCGGCGACCGCGGCCGCGGTCGCCCAGGGGGTGTGGCTGCGTCCGTTCCGCGACCTGGTCTACACGATGCCGCCGTACGTCACCGACGACGCCGACCTGGCCCGGATCGCGGCCGGGGTGGCGGCGGCGGTGGCGGCTGGCTGAGTCGGCCCGGTCACCGGGTCGACGGGTTACCCGGGCGGGGCAGCCGCCCGGACGAGAAGAGGGGAACACTCCGATGGAGAGCTTCGGTACCCGGCTGCACCGGGCGATCACCGAGCGGGGCCCACTCTGTGTGGGCATCGACCCGCATCCCGGTCTGCTGGCCCAGTGGGGCCTCCCGGACGACGTCGCGGGGCTCGACCGGTTCAGCCGGACCGTGGTGGAAGCCCTCGGTGACCGGGTTGCGGTAGTCAAGCCTCAGTCGGCCTTTTTTGAGCGATTCGGCTCCCGAGGTGTGGCCATTCTTGAGTCAACTATCCGACAGTTACGGGATGCCGGCTCGCTCGTTCTGCTCGACGTCAAGCGCGGCGACATCGGCTCGACGGTGAGCGCGTACGCCGCCGCGTACCTTGATCCATCCAGCCCCGTGTATGTCGACGCGGTCACCGCGAGCCCCTACCTCGGCGTCGGTTCGCTGGCGCCGATGTTCGAGCTGGCCGCCGAGCACGGCGGCGGAGTGTTCGTGCTGGCCCTCACCTCCAACCCCGAGGGCGCGGCCGTGCAGCGGGCCGTCACGGCCGACGGCCGCACTGTCGCGCAGACCGTGATCGACGAGATTTCCCAGCTCAACAGGGGTGCGTCCCCGCTCGGGAGCTTCGGTCTGGTGGTCGGCGCGACCATCGGTGACACCGGTCACGACCTCTCCGGTGTGGGGGGCCCACTGCTCGCGCCGGGGCTCGGCGCACAGGGTGCCGGCGCAGCCGATCTGCGTACCGTCTTCGGTTCGAGCCTCGCCTCGGTGCTCCCGTCGTACTCCCGGGAAGTGCTCTCGGCCGGCCCCGATGTGGCCGCGCTGCGGGCCGCCGCGGACCGGGTGTTGGTCGACTGCCGGGCCGTCCTGCCTGCCCGGTGACTGACTGACGGGTCGGTCAC
The DNA here is from genome assembly GCF_059358895.1 of Micromonospora sp. BQ32. Taxonomy (NCBI): domain Bacteria; kingdom Bacillati; phylum Actinomycetota; class Actinomycetes; order Micromonosporales; family Micromonosporaceae; genus Micromonospora; species Micromonospora sp. BQ32. The sequence goes on from NZ_JCADBI010000003.1 coordinate 508,123, forward strand.
TCTACGGTGATCATGCGGCCCCCACGTTGCCGAAAGCTCCGTTGGCCGCTAGTTTTCCCCGCGCTGGGAACCATGGACCCCTTGGTTCACAGCGACACCACGTTTCACAGATGCGGCGGTGCGCCCCGCACGCCGCGATAGGGACCTGAGGAGAACTGGTGCCGCTCCCGTCACTGACCCCCGAACAACGCGCTGCCGCGCTCGAGAAGGCCGCGGAGATCCGCAAGGCCCGTGCTCAGCTGAAGGAGCAGCTCAAGCAGGGCAAGACCACCCTCGGTGCCGTCCTCGAGCGGGCCGAGAGCGACGACGTCGTAGGCAAGCTCAAGGTGTCGGCCGTCCTGCAGGCCATGCCGGGCATCGGCAAGATCCGGGCTACCCAGATCATGGAGAAGCTCAAGATCGCCGACAGCCGTCGCCTGCGTGGCCTCGGCGAGCAGCAGCGCAAGGCACTGCTTGGAGAGTTCGCCGCCAACTGAACCTGGCAGCGTGTAGAAACAAGCAGTGAGCACGGATGACGAGGCGCGCCCGGCGGCTCGGCTCACTGTCCTGGCTGGACCTTCGGGTTCCGGCAGGGAGAGTGTCGTCGAGCTCGTCCGGGCGCGTTCTCCGTCCGTGTGGATCCCGGTTGCGGCGACCACCAGGCCGCGCCGGGAGTCGGAGATCGACGGGGTGGACCGCGTCTTCCTCGCCCCCGCCGAGTTCGATCGACGGATCGTCGCCGGCGAGCTGCTGGAGTGGTCCCGGATCGGTTCGCACCGCCGGGGCACCCCGTACCCGCCGCTGCGCGCCCGGCTCGACGCCGGGCAGCCGGTGCTGCTCTCGCTCGACCTGCGCGGGGCTCCCCTGGTCCGGGCGCGCCTGCCGGACGTCCGGCTGGTGCTGTTGAGCCCACCCGGGTACGCGCCCGACGCGACCGTGGCCGCCACCGTCGAGCACACCCTGACCCACGACCACACCGAACGGGTGGTCGACGAGCTGGTAGGCTTACTCGGTTCTTCTTATCCGGATCCGGCCTGGTCGCGCGTGCGTGGCTGACGGTCGGCCGCCGTTGAGACTCAGCACCGCGTCCGCGCGGCTCGAAAGACGCAGAGGTTAATTCGTGGGATCCATCGCCAACCCCGAAGGCATCACCAACCCGCCGATCGACGAGCTCCTCGAGAAGACGACGTCGAAGTACGCGCTGGTCATCTTCGCCGCCAAGCGCGCGCGCCAGGTCAACGCCTACTACAGCCAGCTCGGTGAGGGTCTGCTGGAGTACGTCGGCCCGCTCGTCGAGACCACCCCGCAGGAGAAGCCCCTCTCGATCGCCATGCGCGAGATCAACTCGGGCCTGCTCACCGCCGAGCCGACCGACCAGCCGTAAGCACCCGCTGGCCGATGTCCGCCTCGATCGTCCTCGGGGTCGGTGGCGGCATCGCCGCCTACAAGGCGTGCGAGCTGCTGCGACTCTTCACCGAATCGGGTCACCGGGTTCGGGTCGTGCCAACCGCGTCGGCGCTCCGCTTCGTTGGAGCGCCGACCTGGGCCGCGCTCTCCGGTCAACCCGTCGCTGACGACGTCTGGACCGACGTCCACGAGGTGCCGCACGTCCGGCTCGGTAAGCAGGCAGACCTGGTGGTGGTCGCGCCGACCACCACCGACCTGCTCGCCAAGGCCGCCCACGGCCTCGCCGACGACCTGCTGACCAACACCCTGCTGACCGCCCGCTGCCCGGTCCTGCTGGCCCCGGCCATGCACACCGAGATGTGGGAGCATCCCGCCACCGTGGCCAACGTCGCCACGCTGCGCTCCCGGGGTGTGCGGGTCATCGAGCCCGCCGTCGGCCGGCTCACCGGGGCCGACACCGGCAAGGGCCGGCTGCCCGACCCGGCGGAGATCTTCGCCGTCGCCGGTCGGTTGCTGGCCCGTGGCGAGTCCGCCCCCGCCGACCTGGCCGGCCGCCGGGTGGTCGTCACCGCCGGTGGCACCCGCGAGCCCCTGGACCCGGTCCGCTTCCTGGGTAACCGCTCGTCGGGCAAGCAGGGGTACGCGTTCGCCCGCGCGGCGGTCGCCCGGGGCGCCCGGGTCACCCTGATCGCGGCCAACGTCGGCCTCGCCGACCCGGCCGGCGTCGACCTGGTCCGGGTGGGCACCACCGCCGAGCTGCGGGAGGCGACCGTCAAGGCCGCCGTCGAGGCCGACGCGGTGGTGATGGCGGCGGCTCCGGCCGATTTCCGGCCCGCGACGTACGCGCCTGGCAAAATCAAGAAGTCGGACGACGGTGTCGCGCCCACCATCGAGCTCGTCACGAACCCGGACATCGCGGCGGAGCTGGGCCAGCGCAAACGACCAGGGCAGGTGCTGGTGGTGTTCGCCGCCGAGACCGGCGATGCCGAGGCCAACGGCCGGGCGAAACTCGCCCGGAAGCGGGCCGACCTGATCGTGGTCAACGAGGTCGGTCCGGACCTGGTCTTCGGCGCCGACACCAACACGGTGACGGTCATCGGCGCGGACGGTTCGGTCAGCCGGCTGCCCGAGCAGGCCAAGGAAGCCGTGGCCGACGCCGTCTGGGATCTCGTCGTGGCGCGGCTGCCCGGCCGCTCCTGACGGGTGGAACAGGGCGCGACCGATCCCGACACCGGCCGCAGTGGTGATTAGACTGCCGCGGAACGACCTCACACGCTTAGGAGTGCCGTGACACGCCGTCTCTTCACGTCCGAATCGGTCACGGAAGGCCACCCGGACAAGATCGCTGACCAGATCAGCGATGGCATCCTCGACGCGCTGTTGGCCGAGGACCCCCACAGCCGCGTGGCGGTGGAGACCATGATCACCACCGGTCAGGTGCACATCGCCGGCGAGGTGACCACGAAGGCGTACGCCGACATCCCGACGATCGTCCGCCGGACCATCCTCGACATCGGCTACGACTCGTCGAAGAAGGGCTTCGACGGCGCCTCCTGTGGGGTCAGCGTCTCCATCGGCGCGCAGTCCGAGGACATCGCGCAGGGCGTGGACAACGCGTTCGAGCTGCGGACCGGGGCGTCGGAGAGCGCGCTGGACGCGCAGGGCGCCGGCGACCAGGGCATGATGTTCGGCTTCGCCTGCTCGGAGACGCCCGAGCTGATGCCGCTGCCGATCGCGCTCGCCCACCGGCTGGCCCGCCGCCTCTCCGCGGTGCGCAAGGACGGCACGATCCCGTACCTGCGGCCGGACGGCAAGACCCAGGTCACCATCGAGTACGAGGGGCTGCGCCCGGTCCGGCTGAACACCGTGGTCGTGTCCAGCCAGCACGCCGCCGACATCTCGCTGGACTCGCTGCTCACCCCGGACGTGCGCGACCACGTGATCGCCCCGGAGCTGGAGAGCCTCGGTCTGGACACCGACGGCTACCGGCTGCTGGTCAACCCGACCGGCCGGTTCGAGATCGGCGGCCCGATGGGTGACGCCGGGCTGACCGGTCGCAAGATCATCGTCGACACCTACGGCGGGTACGCCCGCCACGGAGGCGGCGCGTTCTCCGGCAAGGACCCGTCCAAGGTGGACCGCTCGGCGGCGTACGCGATGCGCTGGGTGGCCAAGAACGTGGTCGCCGCCGGTCTGGCCGAGCGGTGCGAGGCGCAGGTCGCCTACGCCATCGGCAAGGCGCACCCGGTGAGCCTCTTCATCGAGACGTTCGGCACCGAGACCGTGCCCGTCTCCTCGATCGAGAAGGCCGTCACCGAGGTGTTCGACCTGCGTCCGGCCGCGATCATCCGGGACCTCAACCTGCTCCGCCCGATCTACCAGCAGACCGCCGCGTACGGCCACTTCGGCCGGGAACTGCCGGACCTGACCTGGGAGAGCACCGACCGGGCCGCCGACCTCAAGTCGGCCGCGGGAGCCTGACCGCCACCAAGCGCAGCGACCGGCGACCCGCGGATGGGTCGCCGGTCGCGCGCGTCTGCGTGGATGTGCCGCTGGCACACCTGGACCGGCCGTTCGACTACCTGGTGCCGGCGGAGCTGGACGAGGTGGCGGTCCCCGGGACCCGGGTGAAGGTGCGCTTCGCCGGGCAGCTCGTCGACGGATGGTTGCTGTCGCGCGCCGACGACTCCGGGCACACCGGCCGCCTCGCGTACCTGGAGAAGGTGGTCTCGCCGGAGCCGGTGCTGGCCCCGGAGGTCGCCCGGCTGGCCCGGGCGGTCGCCGACCGGTACGCGGGCAGCCTCGCCGACGTGCTGCGGCTCGCCGTGCCACCCCGGCACGCCCGGGTGGAGAAGGAGCCCCGCGACGACCAGCCCACCCCGGCGGCCCGCACCGAGGCGGTCGACCCGGGCGGGTGGCGCGACTACCCGACCGGCCCGGCCCTGCTGCGGGCGCTGGCCGACGGACGGGCGCCCCGCGCGGTCTGGTCGGCGCTGCCCGGTGAGGACTGGGCGGCCCGCTACGCCGACGCGGTGGCGGCCACCGTCGCCGGCGGGCGTGGCGCGCTGGTCGTGGTGCCCGACGCGCGTGACCTCGACCGCCTCGACGCCGCGCTCACCACCGTCCTCGGCCCGGGGCGACACGTCAGCCTCTCCGCCGCCCTCGGTCCCGCCCGGCGGTACCGGGCCTTCCTCGCCGCCCGCCGGGGCCAGGTGCCGGTGGTGATCGGTACCCGGGCGGCGATGTTCGCCCCGGTGGCCCGGCTCGGCCTCGTGGCGATCTGGGACGACGGTGACGACCTGCACTCCGAGCCCCGGGCGCCCTACCCGCACGCCCGCGACGTGCTGCTCACCCGGGTGCACCTCGCCGAGGCCGGCGCGCTGGTCGGCGGGTACGCCCGGACGGCCGAGGCGCAGCTGCTGGTGGAGACCGGCTGGGCTCGGGAGGTGGTCGCCGACCGGAGCACCGTGCGGGCGCGGATCCCGGCCATCGCGCCCACCGGGGACGACCCCCAACTGGCCCGTGACCCCGGGGCCGCCACCGCCCGGCTGCCCAGCCTGGCCTGGACGGCTGCCCGCGACGCGCTCCGGCAGGACCTGCCGGTGCTGGTGCAGGTGCCCCGACGCGGCTACCTGCCGTCGATCTCCTGCGCCGAGTGCCGCACCCCGGCCCGCTGCGCGCACTGTGCCGGCCCGCTCGCGCTGCCCTCGGCCGGCGGCACCCCGGCCTGCCGGTGGTGCGCCCGGGTGGCGGCCGCGTACGCCTGCCCGGAGTGCGGTGGGCGGCGGCTGCGGGCCGCGGTGACCGGTGCCCGGCGGACCGCCGAGGAGCTGGGCCGGGCGTTCCCCGGCGTGTCGGTGCGCACCTCGGGGCGCGAGGAGGTGCTGACCGACGTGCCCGGCGGCGCGGCCCTGGTGGTCGCCACCCCAGGCGCCGAGCCGGTCGCCGACGGCGGCTACGGCGCGGTGTTGCTGCTCGACTCGTGGGCCCTGCTGACCCGGGCCGACCTGCGCGCCGGCGAGGAGGCGCTGCGCCGCTGGCTGGCGGCGGCGGCGCTGGCCCGCCCGGCACCGGCCGGTCGGGTGGTGGTGGTCGCCGACGGCGCGCTCGCCCCGGTGCAGGCACTGCTGCGCTGGGACGCCGGCTGGTTCGCCGGTCGGGAGTTGGCCGAGCGCCGCGAGCTGGGATTCCCGCCGGCGGTTCGGATGGCGAGCGTCACCGGAGCGGCCGAGGCGGTGGCGGACCTGCTGGCCGCGGCCCGGCTGCCGGACGACGCCGAGGTGCTCGGGCCGGTGCCGGCCGAGGAGGGCCGGGAGCGGATGTTGGTCCGGGTGCCCCGGGCCCGGGCTGCCGCGCTCGCCGAGGCGTTGCACTCGGCCGCCGGCGTTCGGGCCGCCCGCAAGGCCGCCGATCCGGTTCGTCTCCAGGTCGATCCGCTGAGCCTGTTCTGAGAAGTTTCGGCCGGTGCCGACGGTGGCGGACCTCTCCCGCTGCGGTGGCCCTCGCACACCGCGTCCGGCAAAGCGGTGGCATCCGAGTGGTAGCATCGCCCGTCATGCCAAGGCGTACGACGGGCTCCAGGTCGCGAGGGGGCGTCAGCCGCGCCGAGCTGGAGCCGTCGCGGGATGGCGCGCCGATGGCGGGAACGCGTCCGTCGGGCGCGAGGTCGATGATGTCAATGAGCCGGTGATCAGGGGTGGACCAGTCGTGACCGTTGGACAATCGATCGTCTTCAACGGCGACCTCGGCAGCGGCAAGAGCACCGTGTCGGTCGAGATCGCCAAGCGGCTCGGCATGCGCCGGGTCAGCGTGGGGGACCTCTACCGGGAGATGGCGCAGCAGCGGCAGATGACCGCGCTGCAACTCAACCTGCACGCCGAGCTCGACCAGGCCGTCGACGGCTACGTCGACCAGCTCCAGCGGGACATCGCCGCCTCCGGTGAGCGCCTCATCATGGACTCCCGGCTGGCCTGGCACTTCTTCACCGACGCGCTCAAGGTGCACATGATCACCGAGCCGGGCGAGGCGGCCCGCCGGGTGCTCGCCCGACCGTCCGGGCCGGCGGAGAGCTACGGCTCCCTGGAGGAGGCGAAGGCCAAGCTCCGTGAGCGCAGCGCGAGCGAGCGCAGCCGGTTCATCATCCGTTACGGGGTGGACAAGGCCCGGCTGCGCAACTATGACCTGATCTGCGACACCACCCGGGCGTCCGCCGCCGAGGTGATCGAGCACATCGTGGCCGCGTACGAGGGCACGCTCGGCGCCGAGGTGCTGCGCGACGCACCGCCGCTGCTGCTGCTGGACCCGGCCCGGGTCTACCCGACCGAGGACATCGCCACCCTGCGGGGTCTGTGGGACACCGACTTCGTCGGTGGGGTGGCCGAGGCCGGTGACGAGGCCCTCGAACCGCTGAAGATCGGGTTCACCGGCGAGTACTTCTTCGTCGTCGACGGTCACCGCCGCCTGAGCGCCGCGCTGCAGAACGGGTTCTCCCTGGTCCCCGCCCAGCTGGTCGCCGAGGTCGACGAGCCGGTCGTGGGTGGGATGACGGCGATCGACTACTTCGCCGCCCAGGTGCGCCCCGGCCTGATCTACGACTGGGAGGCGGCTCACAAGATCCAACTGCCGCTGCCCGAGCCCGCCCTGCTCCGCGGCGACGCGGTGCTCGCGGGCGACCCGGGCGCCAGCGTCTGAACCCAGCGCGAGGCCGGGCCGACGCGCGGGGTACGCGCGCCGGCCCGGCCACCGAGTCGTACGGCGGTCGCCGAGACGCCTCAGCCGAGAATGACGCCTGAGGCGCCCACCCCGGCCATGCCGGAGAAGATGTCCTCGTAGTACATCCGCCAGGCGCAGACCCGACCGGTGGTCACGTAGCCGGTACAGGCGACCGCGGTGTTGGTGTCGTCGATGGCGGTGTTGGTGCCGGTCGCCCAGACCTGGAGGTTGTTCGCCGCGTTCACGATCTCCACCGGGCCGCCGCTGTCACCCTGACCGACGGCGTTGGTGCGGGTGGTGTTCTCCGCCTGCACCTGACCGCAGACCGTGCCGAAGTTGCGGACGTTGATGCAGAGGTTGCGGGCCTTCACCTGGATCGAGCACCGGGTGCCGGAGTACGCGCCGGAGGTGCAGACGAAGTTGCCGACCTGGCTGGCCGTCGCGCCGATCACCTGGTTGCTGAACTCGCTGACCACCGCACCGGCGGCATTGGTGCTGTTGTTGAAGACCCGGCCGCCCGAGCTGCCCGCGAGGAGCAGGGTGTCGGTGCCGGTGTTGCGGGTTCCGACGATGCCGATCGTCTGCCCGGTCGGGTCGGTCGCGAGGACGTTGAGGTTGGCGCAGTGCGCGGCGGAGAGCATCCGCGCCACCCCGCCCTGGAAGACCCCGAAGCCGGTCGAGCAGCCACCGCCGGTGGCGGTGTTGCGCCACGCGGCGCCACCCCACCACGGCGCCGTGTCGTCCCATCGGGTCGCGGGGGCGGCGGCGACCCCGGTCTGCACGGTCACCGGTACGCCGGCGAGAGCCGTCGCGCCGAGCAGCCCGTCCTGCGTCCCGACGAGCAGGCCGGCGCCGTCGGCGCGCGGCCCGACCGTGGTGATCTTGTTGCCGGCCGCGGCCCGCAGCCGGTCCGCCGCGACGAAGAGTTCCCGCTGTGTGTACGCGGCGGGCAGCACCTGGGTGGCGACGGTGGCCCGGGCGGTGGCCACCAGGTTGGCGGGTGGCTCGCCCTTCCAGTAGACCTGGAGCTGACGGGTGGTGGGGTCGGCGACGATACCGGCGAAGCCGGAGCTCGCGCTGCGCTGCGCCGCGTTCGTGATCCGGGCGGCGGCGGTGTTCATCCGCTGCTGCAACCGGAGCAGCTCCGACCAGGAGGCGAAGCCGCCGGGCACCGGTGTGCTGTCGACGAAGGATCCGGTGGTGGCGGCCTTGCCGCCCGGTGCGGCGGTGGCCGGGGTGGCGGTCAGGCCCGCGACGAGCAGGGTGAGACCGATCGCGGTGACGGCGACGCGACGCAGCATCGCCACGGGGCGTCGGGTGGTCGGGTGTGGACGGATCATCGGGTACCTCTTCCCCCAGGGTTCGTGGAGCGGGCCGAGCCCGCACCAAGACGGTGGCAGGGGCATCGGCGCCGCGGCGCGGATCCTGGACGGGGCTGGACACCGTTGGACACCGCCGGACGGGGACGATCCGCAGTGGAACTGTCATACATTGGCAGCTGTCTATCGAGTGGCGAGCGGCCGGAATTACCCTGCCCGTGCGTATCCGGGGGGCCGGATGACCGGGGGTGGGGGCCGCATGTCCGAGCAGTGGGTGCCTTCCGGCACCCATCACACGTCACACGGGTCGCCCGGCGCGTTCGAGCTGGCCCGCGCCGGCACCGAGACGCACACACTGCCGGAGCTGGCCGGGTTGCTGCGCCAGTTGCGCCGTCGCGAAGCCCGGCAGCAGGGCGAGACCCTGCTGACGTACCGGCAGCTGGCCGCGAAGACCGGCTGGTCGCGGGGAATCATCGGGGAGTACTTCGCCGGCAACATCCTGCCGCCGCCGGAGCGGTTCGACGCCCTCATCCGACTGCTCGGGGCGACCCCCGCCGAGCAGGGGGTGCTGGCCACCGCGCGGGACCGGGTCGAGGAGCGACGTCGACGCCCGACCCGGGACCACGCGGCCGCCGGGCGAGCGGTCGCGCGGGCCAGAGCCGGCGGCCCGCGCACCGCTGGCACGTCCCCCCGGTTCCCGGTGCCCCGCCAACTGCCCCCGGCGCTGCCCGGGTTCGTCGGACGCGCGACCCAACTCGCGCAGCTCGACGCGGCATGCGCCGGTGCCGTGGCGGCCGGGGACGACGGCATGGCGTCGGTCGCCGTCATGACGTTGTCCGGTACGGCCGGGGTCGGCAAGACGACCCTCGCCGTCAACTGGGCGCACCGGGTCGCCGATCGCTTCCCGGACGGCCAGCTCTACGTCGACCTGCGCGGGTTCGACTCCACCGGCACGGTGGTGACCGCCGTCGAGGCGGTGCGGGGCTTCCTGGAGGCCCTTGAGGTGCCGCCCGAACACATCCCCACCCACCTGCCCGCGCAGGTGGGCCTCTACCGCAGCCTGCTCGCCGGCCGCCGGATGCTGGTGCTGCTGGACAACGCCCGCGACGCCGACCAGGTCCGGCCCCTGCTGGTCGGCAGCCCGAGCTGCCTGGTCCTGGTCACCAGCCGCAACCGGCTCGCCGGCCTGATCGCCACCGGCGGCGCCCGGCCGATCGGCGTCGACCTGCTCAGCACCGCCGAGGCCTGGCAACTGTTGGCCCGACGGCTCGGCGCGGACCGGTTGGCGGCCGAGCCGCAGGCGGTGGACGAGATCATCGAGCGGTGTGCCCGGCTGCCGCTGGCGCTGGCCGTACTCGCCGCGAGAGCCGCGGAGAAGCCGACGTTCCCACTGGCCACCCTCGCGGCCGAATTGCGGGCGGCGCCGCGACCACTCGACTCGTTCGACGGAGGGGACGCCGGCACCGACGTGCAGGCCGTCTTCTCCTGGTCGTACCGGAACCTGACCCCGGCGGCGGCGCATCTGTTCCGACTCTTCGGCTGCCATCCGGGGCCGGACATCGGGTTCGCCGCAGCGGCCAGTCTGGCCGGGCTGCCCCGGGCCCAGGCGCCCCGGCTGCTGGCGGAGCTGGCCCACGCGCACCTCGTCACCGAGCACGCCCCCGGCCGGTTCGGCGCGCACGACCTGCTCCGGGCGTACGCGGCCGAGCAGGCCGAACGTCTCGAACCGGCGCAGGCCCGGCGGGCCGCGATCCGGCGCGGGCTGGACCACTACCTGCACAGCGCCCACGCGGCGGCGCTGCTGCTGCAACCGGGCCGGGACCCGGTCGCCCTCGCCGCCGCCGCACCGGGCGTGGCACCCGAGGAGATCACCGACCTCGAGCAGGCGCTCGCCTGGTTCAGCATCGAGTACCCGGTGCTGCTGGCGGCGGTCGACCACGCGAGGCGGGCCGGGTTCGACGGTCATGCCTGGCAGCTGGCCTGGACACTGGTCGACTTCCTGCAACGCCGGGGACGGTGGCCGGACCTGGCCGTGGCCCAGCGCAACGCCCTGGCCGGGGCGCAGCGGGCCGGTGACCGATCAGGGCAGGCGAACGCCCACCGCGACCTCGCCCGGGTGCTGTCCCGGCTGGGCCGGGTGAAGGAGGCGGCGAGGAACTACCGCCAGGCCCTGGCGATCTTCGCGGAGCTGGCTGACCACACCGGCCAGGCGCGTACCCACCGGGCGTTCGGCGCGATGCTCGACGGGCTCGGCCGGCACGCCGAGTCGCTGGAGCAGAGCGAGCGGGCCCTGGCGCTGTACCGGGCCGCCGGTCACGTCGCCGGCGAGGCCAGCGCCCGCAACGCCGTGGGTTGGGCGCACGCCCAGCTCGGCCAGTACGAGCCGGCGCTCGGGCACTGCCGGGAGGCGTTGACGCTGCTGCGGACGACAGGTGACCGCCACGGTGAGGCGAACACCTGGGACAGCCTCGGCTTCATCCACGCCCGACTGGGTGACCACCGTGCCGCGATCCGCTGTTTCCAGCGGGCGCTCGGGCTGTACCGGCGGGTCAGTGACCGCTACGACGAGGCGGACACCCTGTCCCGGCTCGGCGAGAGCCGGCAGGCGGTGGGGGACGTGACCGGTGCCGCGCGTACCTGGCACCGGGCCCTGGGCATCCTCGACGATCTCGGCCATCCGGACGCCGAGCGGGTGCGTGACCTGTTGGCCGGGGAGTCTGCCGGTGACGCTGGGCACACCGGCCGTGGTTGATCGAGGTGCGCCGCCCGGCGGGTGGCCGGGCACTCCGTAGACTGGTACGGCACCGCTCGTCCCACCCCAAGAAGGAGCCGTCCCGCGTGACCGTCCAGCCCATCCGTCTGTTTGGGGATCCGGTGCTGCGCACGCCGGCCGATCCGGTGGTCGACTTCGACGCCGAGCTACGTCGGCTCGTCGCCGACCTCACCGACACGATGCGTGAGCAGAACGGCGCCGGCCTCGCCGCGCCGCAGCTCGGTGTGAGCCTGCGGGTGTTCACCTTCGACGTCGACGACGTCCTCGGGCACCTGATCAATCCGGTGCTGGAGTTCCCCGACGAGGAGGAGCAGGACGGCCCGGAGGGCTGCCTGTCGATCCCCGGGCTCTACTTCGACACCAAGCGTCGGCAGAACGTCATCGCCAAGGGCTTCAGCTCCTTCGGCGACCCGATGCAGATCGTCGGCACCGGCCTGATGGCGCGCTGCGTGCAGCACGAGACCGACCACCTCGACGGGGTGCTCTTCCTGGACCGACTGGACCCGGAGGGGCGCAAGGAAGCCATGAAGGCGATCCGCCAGGCCGAGTGGTACGACGCGGCGGCCCCGCCCACGGTCAAGCTCAGCCCGCACATCAGCGACCCCTTCGGTCTGGGGCGCTGACCCGGATGCGCGTGATCTTCGCCGGTACGCCGGCCGTCGCCGTTCCCGCCCTGGCCGCCGTCGCCGCCTCCCGACACGAGCTGGTGGCCGTGGTCACCCGGCCCGACGCGCCCGCCGGGCGTGGGCGGGGCCTGTCCCGCTCCCCGGTCGGCGCGTGGGCCGACGAGCACGGCGTCGAGGTGCTCACGCCGACCCGTCCCCGCGACCCGGAGTTCCTCGACCGGCTACGCGAGCTGGAGCCGGACTGCGTGCCGGTGGTCGCCTACGGCGCGCTGGTGCCGCCAGCGGCCCTGGAGATCCCCCGGCACGGCTGGATCAACCTGCACTTCTCCCTGCTGCCCGCGTGGCGTGGCGCCGCGCCCGTGCAGCACGCCGTGCTGCACGGTGACGAGCTGACCGGAGCCAGCGTCTTCCAGCTCGAGGAGGGCCTGGACACCGGCCCGGTCTACGGCACGCTGACCGACGAGATCCGCGCCGCCGACACCTCCGGTGACCTGCTGGAGCGGCTCGCCGATTCCGGCGCCGGGCTGCTGGTGGCGGTGCTCGACGCGATCGCCGACGGCACCGCCCGCGCCGAGCCGCAGCCGGCCGACGGGGTGTCACTGGCGCCGAAGCTGACCGTGGACGACGCGCGGGTGCGCTGGAGCGACCCGGCCTTCGCCGTGGATCGGCGGATCCGGGCCTGCACGCCCGCGCCGGGCGGCTGGACCATGTTCCGCGACGAGCGGGTGAAGCTCGGCCCGGTCGTCCCGGTGCCCGACGGCCCCGAGCTGAAGCCGGGGGAGTTGCTGGTGGAGAAGTCCCGGGTGCTGGCCGGCACGGCGACCGTGCCGGTGCGGCTCGGCGAGGTCCGCGCCGCGGGCAAGCGGGCGATGGGCGCGACCGACTGGGCGCGCGGCGTCCGGGTCGGCACTGGAGAGGACTTCGCGTGACGGCACCGGAGGGAACCCGACCGACGCGCTCCGGCCCGTCGACCGGCCGTGGCGGGGAGCGCCGCCCGGTCCGACCACCGCTGGACCGACCGCGCCGCGCCGCGTACGAGGCGGTGGCGGCGGTGCACCGTGACGACGCGTTCGCCAACCTGGTGCTGCCCATCATCCTGCGGGAGGAGGGGCTGTTCGGCCGGGACGCCGCCTTCGCCACCGAGCTGACCTACGGCACCCTGCGCAACCTGGGCACGTTGGACGCGATCCTGACCGACGCGGCCGGCCGGGACGTGGCCCGGATCGACCCGCCGGTACGCGACGCGCTGCGGCTCGGGGCGTACCAGTTGCTGCACACCCGGGTGCCGGCGCACGCCGCGGTCTCGTCGACGGTGGACCTGGTCCGTTCGGTCGCACCGGGCGCCACCGGCTTCGCCAACGCGGTGCTGCGCGAGGTGTCCAGCCGTGACGCGGACGCCTGGGTGGCGAAGCTCGCCCCACCGATGGAGACCGACCCGGTCGGTCACCTGGCGGTGGCGTACAGCCATCCGCAGTGGATCGTGCGGGCCTTCTCCGAGGCGCTCGGCGGCGATCTGGGTGAGACGGCCCGCCTCCTGATCGAGGACAATGAGCGCCCGCCGGTGCACCTGTGCGCCCGGCCCGGCCTGATCGACCCGGTCGAGCTGGCTGACCAGGTCGGCGGCGCGCCCGGCGCCTTCTCGCCGTACGCCGTCTATCTGCCCGGCGGCTCGCCGGGCGACATCCCGGCCGTGGTCGATGGCCGTGCCCACGTCCAGGACGAGGGCTCCCAGCTGGTGGCCGCGGCGCTCGCCGACGCGCCGCTGGACGGCCCGGACGGGCGCTGGCTGGACCTGTGCGCCGGCCCGGGTGGCAAGGCCGGGTTGCTCGGCGCGCTGGCCGCGCAGCGGGGTGCCCGGGTGACCGCGGTGGAGGTGGCCGAGCACCGGGCCCGACTGGTCTCCCTGGCGACCCGGGACCTGCCGGTGGCCGTGCTGACCATGGACGGCCGTGACGTCGGCGGCGACCCGAAGCTGCCGGAGCAGCACTTCGACCGGGTGCTGGTGGACGCGCCGTGCACCGGGCTGGGCTCGCTGCGTCGTCGGCCGGAGTCGCGGTGGCGTCGCCAGCCGTCCGACCTGCCGCCGCTGACCCGACTGCAACGGGAGCTGCTCGGCGCGGCGCTGCGGGCGGTCCGCCCGGGTGGCCTGGTCGCCTACGTCACCTGCTCGCCGCACACCGTCGAGACGCACGTGACGGTGACCGAGGCGGCCCGCCGCAGCGGGGTTCCGGTGGACTTCGTGGACGCCCGGCCGCTGCTGCCGGCCGGCATGCCCGGTCTCGGCGACGGGCCGACCGTGCAGCTCTGGCCACACCGGCACGGCACCGACGCGATGTTCCTCGCCGTCCTGCGCCGAGGCTGATCCGAGCCACGCGTCCGGCCGGTCACCGACCGGCCGGACGCGGGGCGCTCAGGTGACCGGAAGTCCCTTGGTGCCGGCGTTCTTCATCGAACGGGTCAGGTCCCGGTCGGAGATCCAGAGGAAGCACTGCACGCCCCGGTTGCCGTTGCGCCACTCCTCCTCGTACGGCTGGTAGTAGATCGTGCCGGCGCGGAAGTCGAGCTGGGAGTTGTCCGGGACCTTGGCGTACTTGGCGATCATCGTCTGGCAGGCCCGGTGGGTCCGCTTGGTGCCGCGGGTGAACTCGGCGTAGCTGGTGTCCGGCGCCTGCCAGACGCCGACGAACTCGGCGTGGTGCTTGGCGGTGCAGGAGACCGGCACCATCTCGTCGATGTCGTCCTTGACCAGCTTCGGGTTGAAGCAGCGGTACGCCAGCGGGGCCGCGCCGGACAGCGCGCCCCGGAGGCTGCCGGTGCGCAGGTCCACCGCGGTGTCGTCGATGCTGGCGATCTCGGTGACGTCGCAGCGGTACCAGCGGGCCCCGCCCGACCAGGCCTGCGGCGACGGCAGCACGACGGTCAGGCCGAGCCGCCCGGAACGCCAGTCGGCGCCCACCGCCTTGTTGACCGCCGTGTCGCACCCGGCCTGCGCGGCCCGCATGCCGACCGAGCCGGGCTGCGGGGGAGTGCCGCCCTCGGCGCCCCGGCCGGTGAGGGTGCCGACGTGCATGGTCTCCACCCGGTGCGACTCGGTGCACGCCGTCGGGTTGTAGCCGGTCAGGAAGCCGACCTGCTGGGAGCTCTGGTGGCAGACGTCGGCAGCGGGGACGAACTGCTGTGCCGCGACGGGCGCCGGCCAGTCGTCGATGAGGTCACGGTCGACTCCGGCGGGTGCGCCGCACCCGGCCAGCGTCAGGGCCAGCGCCCCACCCCCGGCGAACGCCGCCAACCACCGTCGCATCCTGACCTCCCGCCGCTGCTGGCCCCCGACCGGACCCAGCCGGTCGGTACCGCCACGGCGCAGCAGCATACGGCACCGATGCTCAGATCGCGGGCAGTCCCTCGGGGCCGGCGCCGCGCATCGAGCGGGTGAGTTTGCGGTCGTCGCTCCACAGGAAACAGCGCACTCCACGGTCGCCCTCCTCCCACTCCCGCTGCGACGGTGGGTAGTAGATGGACCCGGCCCGGTATGGCAGCTCGCTGTTGTTGGGCACCGCCGCGTACTCGGCGATCAGCGCCATGCAGCGCCGGTGCGCCTGCTCGGCGGACTTGGCGAACTCCGCCCAGCTCATGTCCTGCTCCTCGTAGACGCCCACGAACTCGGCGCGGTGCGGCTCGGTGCAGAGCACCGGCGCCATGTAGTTGAGGTTGTCGCCGATCAGCTTGGGGTCGAAGCAGCGGTGCGTCAGGGGCGTGTCGCCGATCAACGCGCCGCGCAGGCTGCCGGTGCGGTTGACCGGGCGGGTGTTGTCGATGCTGCCGGTCTCGCTGAGGTCGCAGCGGAACCAGCGGGCGCCGCCGGCCCAGGCGGGCGCGGACGGCAGCGCGAGGGACAGCGCGAGTCGGGCCGTGTGCCAGTCGCCACCGAGCACCTCCCGGGCCCGCTGGTCGCACTCGGAGCGAGCAGTGCGCAGCGCCGACGATCCCGGTTCAGGTCGGGCCTCGGTCAGCGCGTCGGGCCCGACGAAGGTGCCGACGTGGATGGTCTCGGCCAGGTGGTTACGCGCGCAGTCCACCGTCTCGTACGTGCTGGCCTGCACGACCGTGGTGATCCGTGGCAGACAGGTGTCGGTGGCGGGGGTGAACGGCTTCGGCACCCGCAGTGTCGGCCAGTCGTCGGTGAGATCACCGTCCGCGCCCCGCGCCGGCGCGCAGCCGGCCAGTAGCATCGTCGTGACGCCGGCCAGCACCAGCGCTGGAAGCCACCGTCGCATCGTCCGCCCTCCCGGGAGCTGGCGGCCGGTCACCGCGCCCCGCGGCGAGACCCCGGCGGGCGTGCAGCCTACGGCACCGTCCCGGTTGGAGTGTCGTCGCGTTTCCGTCGATCGGCCAGCCACTGATGTCTGTTCGTCCGGATTCGGGGGTCCGGAGCGTCCAATTCTGCACCACTGGTCACTACTGGGTCACAGCGCGTCTCCGAGGGTGGCGCGATGCGGGTGGCGGGTGGCCACGTTCGTACACTGGCCCCGTGACCGTACCGCCGCCGATCGTCGCGCCGAGCATTCTGGCCGCCGATTTCGCCCGCCTCGCCGAAGAGGTCCGTGCCGTCGAGGACGCCGCGGACTGGTTGCACGTCGACGTGATGGACAACCACTTCGTGCCGAACCTGACCATTGGGCTGCCCGTGGTGCAGAGCCTGCGGGCTGTCACGGCCATGCCCTTCGACGTCCATCTGATGATCGAGGACCCGCGCCGGTGGGCCCCCGGTTACGCCGACGCGGGGGCGTACAACGTCACCTTCCACGCGGAGGCGTCCGACGACCCGGTGGCGCTGGCCAAGGACCTGCGCTCGGCCGGGGCGAAGGCGGGCCTGGCCATCGACCGGGACACCCCGATCGAGCCCTACCTGGATCTGCTGCCCAGCTTCGACACCCTGCTGATCATGACGATCAAGGCAGGCTTCGGTGGGCAGCGGTTCATTCCCCAGCTGCTGGAGAAGGTGCGGACGGCCCGGCGGCACGTGTCGGCGGGGCACCTGGAGCTGCGCATCGAGGTGGACGGCGGGATCGCCGCCGACACCATCGAGCAGGCGGCCGCCGCGGGCGCCGACGCGTTCGTGGCCGGCACCGCCGTGTACGGGGCCGCCGATCCGGCGGAGGCGGTACGGCACCTGCGGGCACTGGCGGAACGCGCGGCTCCCGGGGCCTGAGGTGGAGCCCGAGGTCGACCGCAAGGACATCATTCTCGTCGTCGACGACGATGAGGACATCGCTCGTTTCGTCGAGTTCAACCTGCGGCTGCACGGCTTCGAGGTGATCCACGCCAGTGACGGCCAGGAGGCTCTGGAGGTCATCGAGCGCCAGCGGCCGGACCTGGCGGTGGTCGACCTGATGATGCCCCGGATCGACGGGCTGGAGCTGACCCGGCGACTGCGCGCCGATCCGATGACCTCCGCCCTTCCGGTGATCATGCTGACGGCCAAGGGGATGACCGTCGACAAGGTGCACGGGCTCAGCGCCGGCGCGGACGACTACCTGGTCAAGCCGTTCGACACCGCCGAGCTGGTGGCCCGGGTCTCGTCCACGCTGCGCCGCAACAAGGAGTTCCGGGAGGTCTCCCCGCTGACCGGGCTGCCCGGCAACAGCCGGATCCGCCGGGAGATCAGCGACCGGGTCCGAAACGGCGTGGACTACGCCGTCGGCTACGTCGACATCGACCGGTTCAAGAGCGTCAACGACCGGTACGGCTTCGTGCGCGGCGACGACTTCATCTCCGCGCTGGCCCGCAGCCTGCACCGGGCGGTGGTGGGCGTCGGGCTGCCACCGGCCTTCCTCGGTCACGTCGGTGGCGACGACTTCGTCATCGTCTGCGCGCCGGACCAGGTGCGCCCACTGACGTCCCGGGCGGTCGTCGACTTCGAGAATGCCGCCGACACGCTCTACGACGCGACCGACCGGGAGCGCGGCTTCGTCGAGCTGAAGGACCGACGCGGCAACATCCGTCGCGCGGCCCTGGTCACGCTCTCCATCGGGGTGTCTCTCTCCGACGCCGGCAAGCGGTTCACCGACCCCCTCGAAGCGATCGCGGTGGCCTCGGAGATGAAGACGGTCGCCAAGAGTCAACCCGGCTCGTACGTGGCGGTGGACCGGCGTCGCGGCGTCACCTGAGCGTGATACCGCTGTGAAGTAGCTCGCCAAGGTGGCGGCGAGGCCGGATCGGCGTGTAAGAATTCCCGTGTACCCACCACGCGCTGGCGGGACTCGGTGAAATTCCGAACCGGCGGTGATCCACGGTCCAACCGTGGTCAGCCCGCGACCCGGACGGCTTCGGCCGCCCGGTGGACCTGGTGAAAATCCGGGGCCGACGGTTGGGGGCGGTTCGTCCGCGCCCAGACAGTCCGGATGGGAGACAGCGCGCGGGACGGACGGGTCCGAGCCGGCCGCTGGCTTCAGCGTGCCGTGCCGACCCCCCGGGGCGGCTGTGCCGTTCCCGGAATCCGCCACCGCCTGCCCGTGGCCCCATGGCCACCGCCTCCCTGACCGCCCGCGCGCGGACCGGCGAGTGAGAAGGCAGGGGCAGGGCGATGGCCAGCGTCTCCGTTGATGAGGCGATGCGGCGTGCAATCGAGTTGGCGGCGCGCGGGCTCGGCACCACCAGCCCCAACCCGGTGGTCGGGTGCGTGCTGCTCGACGAGGACGGCGAGGTCGTGGGCGAGGGCTTCCACGCGTACGCTGGCGGTCCGCACGCCGAGATCGTCGCCCTGGCACAGGCCGGGCGGCGGGCCAAGGGCGGCACCGCGGTCGTCACTCTGGAACCCTGCGATCACACCGGCCGCACCGGCCCCTGTAGTTCCGCGCTCGTCCAGGCGGGGGTGGGCCGGGTGGTTATCGCCGTGCCCGATCCCAACCCGGTCGCTTCCGGGGGCGCGGCCACCCTGCGCGCCGCCGGGGTCCGGGTCGATCTGGGGGTACGCGGCGAGGAGGCCGAGGCCGGCAACGTCGCGTGGTTGACCTCGATGCGCCGGGGCTGGCCGTACGTGATCTGGAAGTACGCCGCCACGCTCGACGGGCGCTCCGCCGCGGCCGACGGCAGCAGCATGTGGATCACCTCGGAGGCGGCCCGGATCGACGTGCACGCGCTGCGCGGCACGGTCGACGCGGTCATCGCCGGGGTGGGCACCGTGCTCGCCGACGACCCCCGGTTGACCGCCCGCAACCTGCGCGACGGCAGCCTGGCCATCCGGCAGCCGCTGCGGGTGGTGGTGGACAGCTCGGGGCGTACCCCGGCTGATGCCCGGGTCCGCGACGGCGCGGCGCGGACGTGGATCGCGACCGCCGACGAGGTCGGCGCCGACCCGGGCGGCCGGGTCGACCTGCCGGCGCTGCTCGCGGCGCTGCACCAGCGCGGGGTCCGCGCGGTGCTGCTGGAGGGCGGCCCCCGGCTGGCCGGCGCGTTCCTGGGGGCCGGCCTGGTCGACAAGATCGTCGGGTACGTCGCGCCGCGGTTGCTCGGCGCCGGCCCGACCGCTCTGGTCGACGCGGGAGTGACCACCATCGCCGAGGCCATCGATGTGGAGTTCGTCGACGTTACGCAGATCGGTCCGGATATCCGGATCACCGCTTTGCCCCGCAAACGGGAGGGCTGAGATGTTCACTGGCATTATCGAGGAATTGGGCGAGATCGTCCGGGTAGCGCCGACGGCGGGTGATTCGGCGCTGCTCGGCGTACGCGGCCCGCTGGTCACCTCCGACGCCCGGCACGGCGACTCGATCGCCGTCAACGGTGTCTGCCTGACCGTCGTGGAGGTCGCCGACGGCGTCTTCACCGCCGACGTGATGGGCGAGACGCTGCGCCGGTCCGCGCTGGGCGCGCTGCGCCCCGGCGACCCGGTCAACCTGGAGCGGGCCGCCGCGCTCGGTAGCCGGCTCGGCGGGCACCTGGTGCAGGGCCACGTCGACGGCGTCGGTGAACTGATCTCCCGGGAGCCGGCCGAGCAGTGGGAGACCGTCCGGTTCCGACTGCCCGCCGCCCTGTCCCGGTACGTGGTGGAGAAGGGCTCGATCACCATCGACGGTGTCTCGTTGACCGTGGCCGCCGTCGGCATGGACGAGTTCGCCGTCGGCCTGATCCCGACCACGCTCAAGCTGACCACGCTCGGCGCGAAGGGCGTCGGCGACCCGGTCAACCTGGAGGTCGACGTGCTGGCCAAGTACGTCGAGCGGCTGCTCGGCGACCGGCTCACCGACGCCGACGCGCGCGGGCTGGCCGCGAACCCGGGCGGGGTGGCCTGATGGGCCCGCTCAGCTGGCTGCTCGACGCCCAGGTGCAGATCGCCGGTTCGCCGGTGCTGGCCCGGGAGATCGTCGGCAACGCGTTCGGGCTGGTCTCGGCGCTGCTCGGACTGCGCCGGCTGCTCTGGGCGTGGCCGGTCGGCATGATCGGTAACGCCCTGCTCCTCACCGTCTTCCTCGGCGGGGTGTTCGCCACCCCGCAGGAGCACGACCTGTACGGGCAGGCCGGCCGGCAGGTGTTCTTCTTCGCGGTCAGCGTCTACGGCTGGTGGCGCTGGCAGCGCAACCGTCGCGCCGACGCCGGGCAGGCGGCGGTCGTCCCGCGCTGGGCCACCGGACGGGAGCGACTGATGCTGCTGGTGGCCGCCGTGATCGGCACCGCCGCGGCGTACCCGGTGCTCAAGGCGCTGGGCTCGTGGGGCCCGCTGCCCGACGCCTGGATCCTCACCGGCAGCCTGCTGGCCACCTACGGCATGGCCCGTGGCTGGGTGGAGTTCTGGCTGCTCTGGATCGCGGTGGACGCGGTCGGCGTGCCGCTGCTGCTGCGCGGCGGGTTCTACCCGTCGGCCGTCATGTACCTGATCTACGGCGCCCTCTGCGTCTGGGGCTTCGCCGCCTGGTGGCGCACCTCGCGCGCCGCCCGACCGGCGACCGTCCGTACGCCCATCTACACGGAGGCTGTCGCATGACCAGCTTTGGGGATATCGAGCAGGCGATCGCGGACATCGCGGCCGGCCGGCCGGTCGTCGTGGTCGACGACGCGGACCGGGAGAACGAGGGCGACCTGATCTTCGCGGCCGAGTTGGCCACGCCGGAGCTGATGGCGTTCATGGTGCGCTACACCTCCGGATACGTCTGCGTGGCGCTGACCGAGAGCGAAGCCGACCGGCTCGACCTGCCGCCGATGCACCACACCAACCAGGACCGGCGCGGCACCGCGTACACGGTGACCGTGGACGCCCGCGAGGGGGTCAGCACCGGCATCTCGGCGGCCGACCGTGCGCACACCAGCCGGCTGCTCGCCGCCGCGGCGACCGACCCGACCGACCTGGCCCGCCCCGGGCACGTGGTGCCGCTGCGCGCTCGCGAGGGCGGGGTGCTGCGCCGGCCGGGGCACACCGAGGCGGGCATCGACCTGACCCGGCTGGCCGGGCTGCGTCCGGCCGGCGTGCTCTGCGAGCTGGTCAACGACGACGGCACCATGATGCGACTGCCGGATTTGGAGAAGTTCTCCGCCGAGCACGGTCTCACGCTGGTCACCATCGCCGACCTGATCGCCTACCGGCGGCGCACCGAGAAGCAGGTCGAGCTGGTCGCCGACGCCCGGATGCCCACGCGGCACGGGGTGTTCCGGGCGCTCGGCTACCGTGCCGAGCACGACCCGGCCGAGCACGTCGCGATGGTGCTGGGTGATCTCGGTGACGGCCAGGATGTGCTGGTCCGGGTGCACTCCGAGTGCCTGACCGGGGACGTGTTCGGCTCGCTGCGCTGCGACTGCGGGCCGCAGCTGGACGCCGCGCTGGCTCGGGTCGGGCAGGAGGGCCGGGGCGTGGTGCTCTACGTCCGTGGGCACGAGGGCCGCGGCATCGGGCTGCTGCACAAGCTGCAGGCGTACCAGTTGCAGGACCTGGGCCGCGACACCGTCGACGCCAACCTCGACCTGGGCCTGCCGGCCGACGCCCGCGACTACGGCACCGGCGCGCAGATCCTCTACGACCTGGGCGTGCGTTCGATGCGGCTGCTGACCAACAACCCGGCCAAGCGGGCCGGGCTGGAGGGGTACGGATTGACCATCACCGGCCGCGAGGGGCTGCCGGTCGGCGCGCACCCGGAGAACATGCGCTACCTGCGCACCAAGCGGGACCGGATGGGTCACCTGCTGGACGAGTTGGACGAGGTGTCCGAGGCGCCGCTGGGGCGTCCGGTCGCCAACGACGAGATCGGAGCATGACGATGGCGGGTTTCGGTGAGCCGGGAGTCGAGGCGGTCGACGCCGCGGGGCTGACCGTCGGGGTCGTTGCCGCCCGTTGGCACGGCGAGCTGACCGACCACATGCTGGAGCGTGCGGTGGCCGCCGCCGAGGCGTGCGGCGCCCGTTCCGTGGTTGCCCGGGTCGCCGGCTCGGTCGAGCTGCCGGTGGTCGCGCAGGCCCTCGCCCGCCGCTGCGACGTGGTGGTCGCGCTCGGCGTGGTGGTCCGCGGGGCCACCGCCCACTTCGACTACGTCTGCCGCTCGGTCACCGACGGGCTGACCCGGGTGGCGCTGGACGAGGGCAAGCCGGTGGCGCACGGAGTGTTGACCGTGGAGACCATCGAGCAGGCCCGCGACCGCGCCGGTCTGCCCGGCTCGGCGGAGGACAAGGGCTGGGCCGCCACCGTCGCGGCGCTCGACGCGGCGCTGGCCGTACGGACCGTGGCGGCGGGCAACGCCCAGCGGGTCGGCTTCGGCGGCTGACCCTCCGCCGCCCTCGCTCAGAGCCGACCGGCCTCGATGATCCGGCGCAGGAACTGCCGGGTACGGGGCTGCGTCGGCTCGCCGAGCACCTGCTCGGGCGGGCCGCTCTCGACGACCCGCCCGGCGTCGAGGAAGCACACCTCGTCGGCGACCTCCCGGGCGAAGCCCATCTCGTGGGTGGCGAGCACCATGGTCATGCCGTCGGCCTTCAGGTCGCGGATCATCGCCAGGACCTCGCCGACCAGCTCCGGGTCCAGCGCGGAGGTGACCTCGTCGAGCAGCATCAGTCGAGGTGAGTTGGCCAGCGCCCGGACGATTGCCACCCGCTGCTGCTGCCCGCCGGAGAGTCGGTCCGGGTAGGCGTCCGCCTTGGCGCCCAGGCCCACCCGGTCGAGCAGCTCCCGGGCCTGCGCCTCGGCCTCCGCCCGACCCCGCCGGTGTACCCGGCGCGGCGCGAGGGTGATGTTGTCCAGCACGCTCAGGTGCGGAAAGAGGTTGTACGCCTGGAACACCATGCCGATCCGCCGCCGGACCCGGTCCGGGTCCACGCGGGGATCGGAGATGTCCTCCCCGTCCAACTCGATGGTGCCGTCGTCGAGGTCGTCCAGCAGGTTGACGCAGCGCAGCAGGGTCGACTTGCCGGACCCGGACGCGCCGATCAGAGCCACCACCTGGTGCTCGGCGACGGTCAGATCGAGCTGGTCGAGCACGGCGTGACCGCCGAACTCCTTGCGCAGGCCCCGACAGCGCAACAACGCCATGGCTCAGCCTCCCGACTGTCGACGGGCCGCGCGCAGCGTCACCCAGTCGGTGACCGCGATCAGCGGGATCGCGAGCAGCACGAAGAGCACCCCCGCCACGACGTACGGCGTGTAGTTGAAGGTCTGGGCGGTGGCGATCTGGGCGGCGCGGACCGCGTCGATCGGCCCGGCCAGCGAGACCAGCCCGACGTCCTTCTGCAACGCCACCACGTCGTTGAGCAGGGGAGGCGCCACCCGGCGGACGGCCTGCGGCAGGACCACGTGCCGCATCGTCTGCCGGTAGGTCAGGCCCAACGAGCGGGCCGCGGCGAGTTGGCTGGAGTGCACCGACTCGATGCCGGCCCGGAACACCTCGGCGAGGTAGCCGCCGTAGGTGAGGACCAACGCGATCCCACCCAGCACCAGCACCGGCGGCATGCCCTGCAACCGCAGCCCCGGCACGCCGAGGGTGAGCAGGTAGAGCACGATGATCAGCGGTAGGCCGCGGAAGGTGTAGGTGTAGCCGGTGGCCAGCGCGCGGACCGGGAAGAAGACCGGCCCGCGCAGCGTCCGCAGCACGGCGATCACCAGCCCGAGCAGCAGCGCGCCGATCGCACAGCACACCAGCAGCCGTACGTTGAGCCAGAGCCCGCTCAGCACTGTCGGCAGCGCGTCCCGGGCGATCTCCGGATCCAGGAACGACTGCCGGACCCGGTCCCAGCCCGGGGCCCCGGTCACCGCGATCACCAGCAGTGTGCCGAGCGCCGCCGTGGAGGACGCCGCGACGAGCACGCTGTAGACGGTCTGCCGACGCCGGTACGCCGACCGCCGCAGCTGCGCCTCGGACGGCACATGATCCAGAAGCGTCACCGCAGCTCGGCCGCCCCCGCCACCTGGGCGAGCCACTTCTGCTCCAGCTGCTTCAGCGTGCCCGCCGCGGTGAGCTGACCGACCGCCCCGCTCACGCAGGAGGTCAGTGGCGAGTTCTT
The DNA here is from genome assembly GCF_059358895.1 of Micromonospora sp. BQ32. Classification (NCBI taxonomy): domain Bacteria; kingdom Bacillati; phylum Actinomycetota; class Actinomycetes; order Micromonosporales; family Micromonosporaceae; genus Micromonospora; species Micromonospora sp. BQ32. The sequence goes on from NZ_JCADBI010000003.1 coordinate 532,413, forward strand.
GTCCAGCAGCAACCCGAACGCCTCGGGCGTACCGACCTGCGGCACCTGCCCGACGATCGTCGCGTCGGTGATCTCCGCGCCGGTGATGTAGAAGGCGGTCGGGAGGTCCACCACCAGACCGTCCAGCTGCCCGTTCTGCAGCGCCTTCTTCGCGTCGTCGTTGCTGTTGTAGACCTGCGGCGTGGCGGTTGGCTTGATCACGTCGGTGATCGCCTGGTAGCTGGTGGTGCCCACCTGCGCACCGAGCCGAGCGTCGTGGAGTTCGGCCAGCGACTTCCGGCCGGCGATCTTCGAGGACTTCAACGCGATGACGGTCTGCCGCACCAGGTAGTACGGCGCGGAGAAGTCGACCGCCTGCTTGCGCTCCTCGGTGATGGAGAACTGGTTGATGTCGAAGTCGAAGTCCTTCGGCCCCGGCGCGATCGCGGTGTCGAACTTGACCCGGGTCCAGGTGACGTCGGCGCGGGCGTAGCCGAGCTTCTCGGCCACCGCGTACGCCACGGCGGACTCGAAGCCCTCGCCGCTGTCCGGCTTGTCATCGGAGAACCACGGCTCGTACGCGGGCTGGTCGGTGGCGATGGTCAGCTTGCCCGGCGTACGCGTGGGCAGGCTGTCCTTGGCGCAGGACGGCGCCGCGGTGACGGTGGGGGTGGGGTTCTCGTCCTGTGGCGCGCATCCGGCGGTGGCTACGACGACGGCGCCGGCGAAGGTGAGCGCGAAAAGACGTGAGCTGCTGGCCATGGCGGACAGCGTAGAGCTCCATGGGCATCGATCGACAATTGTCCCACCATGTTGATAGGGAATTGTCCGCTTACTGGATTCCGGCGGACCCGGACGCGGGGCGCCGCCCGGGTGGCTGGAAGAATCGTTCCTCGTGAAGACGTTCGAGGAGTTGTTCGCCGAGCTGCAGGCCAAGGCCGCCGCCGGCACCCCGGGCTCGGGCACCGTCGCCGCGCTGGACAAGGGCGTGCACTTCATCGGCAAGAAGGTCGTCGAGGAGGCGGCCGAGTCGTGGATGGCCGCCGAGCACGAGGGGCCGGAGCGCACCGCCGAGGAGATCTCCCAGCTGCTCTACCAGGTCCAGGTGCTGATGCTCGCCAGCGGTCTCGAGCTCAAGGACGTCTACCGACATCTGTGAGTGCCTCCACCCCTGTTGATCGCCAACCGGACCGAAGGAGCACTCCGTCATGCTGCGTGTCGCCATTCCCAACAAGGGCACCCTGGCCGAACCGGCCGCCCAGATGCTGCGCGAGGCGGGCTACCGCCAGCGCACCGACCCCAAGGACCTCGTCTGCCGGGACGAGTCCAACGACGTCGAATTCTTCTACCTGCGCCCGAAGGACATCGCCACCTACGTCGGCTCCGGTGACCTCGACCTCGGGATCACCGGTCGGGACCTGCTGATCGACTCGGCCGCGCCGGCCGAGGAGGTCGTCGACCTCGCCTTCGGTCGGGCCACCTTCCGCTTCGCCGCCCGCCCCGACGACATCGCCTCCGTGCAGGAGCTGGGCGGTCACCGGATCGCCACCGCGTACCCGGGGCTGGTCGAGCGGCACCTCGGCGAGGTGGGGGTCAAGGCCGACGTGATCCGCCTCGACGGCGCCGTGGAGAACGCCGTACGCCTCGGCGTCGCCGACGTGATCGCGGACGTGGTGGAGACCGGCGCGACCCTGCGTCAGGCGGGCCTGGTGGTCTTCGGCGAGCCGCTACTGCGCTCGTCGGCGGTGCTGGTCCGGCGGGCTGGCGCACCGGCGCAACCGCAGGCCGAGCAGTTGCTGCGCCGCCTGCACGGGGTGCTGGTGGCGCGCCGCTACGTGATGCTCGCCTACGACGTGCCGGCCGGTCTGCTGGACCGGGCCAGCGGGCTCACCCCGGGCATCGAGTCGCCCACCGTGTCGCCGCTGCACCGCGAGGGCTGGGTGGCGGTGCAGGCGATGGTGCTCCGCGACGACGTGCACCGCATCATGGACGAGCTGTACGAGCTGGGTGCCCGCGCCATCCTCGTCACCAACATCCATGCCTGCCGCCTCTGACTGTTCCCGCCCGCCCGCCCGCCCGCTCGCCCGCGAGCCCGCCCCGGCGCTTGATCAACTCGGGTTCGCTGAAACGGGGGTGTCCGCACGCCATGGACACCCCCGTTTCATGAATCCCGAGTGGATCTATCGAGTCGGCGCGGGCTTGAGGCGCGGAACCTCCGACGGCCGTGGACCGGGGCAGGTCGCGCTCGACCGTTGTGGCCGGGGCGCTGTGCCGCGGGCTTGGGGCGGGGGACCTCCCGACGGCCGTGCCTGGACCGCGAAGATCGCGCTCGATCATTGACGTAGTGGCCTCGATCTCGACGGAGGCCACTACATCCTGGATCGAGCACGATCTTGACGTGGTGGGCGGTGGGTGGTGGGTGGTGGCTCGGCGGGTGGTGCGTTTGCTGGGCGAGTGCGGATGGCAGACTGGTGGGGTGAGTGAAACCGAGCTGGTCCGCCTGAAGCCCCGCCGCATTCGCGTGGTCTGCTGGTCGGCGGCAGCTGCCCTGGTGGTGGTGTTCGGTCTGGTCGCCACGTCGCTGAGCGGCCCGACCGGCGATGGTTACGGCAGCTTCCAGCGCGGCGACCAGATCGCCATGATCGGCCTGGGCGTCTTCGGCGCGCTGGGCTTCCTGCTGTTCACCCGTCCCCGGGTGGAAGCGGACGCGCGGGGCATCCGGGTGCGTAACGTCGTCAGCTCCTACGAGCTGCCCTGGGAGGTCGTCCGGGGCGTCCGCTTCGACCGGGGCGCGCCGTGGGCCAGCCTGGAGCTGCACGACGACGACCTGCTGCCGATGGTTGCCTTGCAGGCCGCCGACAAGGAGTCGGCCGTCGACGGGGTCCGCGCGCTGCGCCGGCTGCACGACGCCCACCAGGCCCGCCTCGCCGAACGCGCCGTCGGCCACTGACCGGCGAAACCGCCCACCGCCGGCCTCCGGCGGCACCGCCCACGACGTAGGTCGTACCCGGTTTGGGGGTGGCCGGGGCGTCGGTGTAGTGTTATCGAGTCGACCAGGCTGTCTCCGCGTGCGAGCAGACAGCCTTGAAAGCGGAGCGCCTGCTCCCACCCGAGTCGCCGCTACGGTGGCCGGGTCCGGTCACCGGTTCTGGGCATGTCCCGGCGCCGGATGCGCGATCCTTGTGATCGTGCTGACCGGTCGAGCGGGCCCTGGCATGCGCCAGGGCCTTCTGCTTTTCGAGTTGGTTCCCTCCTGGGAGCCGCAGGGGTCGGCGACAGAGCAGAAACGACTCGAGGAGGCCCCATCAGCGTCGAACCACGCGTGAACGAGCAGATCCGGGCACGTGAGGTCCGACTGGTCGGCCCAGAGGGTGAGCAGGTGGGCATCGTCCCGCTGGAGCGCGCTCTTCAGCTGGCCGCGGACGTCGATCTGGACCTGGTCGAGGTTGCGCCGATGGCGCGCCCGCCGGTGTGCAAGCTCATGGACTTCGGCAAGTTCAAGTACGAGAGCGCACTCAAGGCGCGCGAAGCGCGGCGTAATCAGCAGCAGACCGTCATCAAGGAAATGAAGCTTCGGCCGAAGATCGACCCGCACGACTACGAGACCAAGAAGGGTCACGTGGTGCGGTTCCTCAAGGCGGGCGACAAGGTCAAGGTGACGATCATGTTCCGCGGTCGCGAGCAGAGCCGCCCGGAGCTGGGTTACCGGCTCCTGCGCCGGCTCGAGTCCGAGATCACGGAACTGGGATACGTCGAGGCCGCTCCGAAGCAGGACGGTCGAAACATGATCATGGTTCTCGCCCCGCATCGGGCCGTCAAGGCCTCCGCGGTCGCCGCTACGGCGTCTCGCGGCGGACCTCGGGACCGGGCGGCGGACGAGTCCGCCGCTCCGGAAGCCGATGAGACCGCGGCGGTCAGCGAGACCGCAGCAGCCGGTGACACCGGCCTCGCCGCCGACACCAGCGGCGAGTAACAGGGGAGAAGACGTTCCACATGCCGAAGATGAAGAGCCACACGGGTATGGGTAAGCGGGTCAAGGTGACCGGCAAGGGCAAGATCGTTGCCCAGCAGGCCGGCCTCCGCCACAACCTGGAGAAGAAGCCCTCCACCCAGACCCGCCGGCTGACCGGCACGGTCGTGCTGGCCAAGGCCGACGTCAAGCGCATCAAGAAGCTGCTCGGCCGCTGACGCGCGCCACCTTTACGTAATGAGGAGTTGAGATGGCACGCGTCAAGCGGGCTGTAAACGCCCAGAAGAAGCGTCGTACCCTGCTGGAGTCCGCGAGTGGTTACCGCGGTCAGCGCTCCCGCCTGTACCGCAAGGCCAAGGAGCAGGTGCTGCACTCGATGCAGTACGCCTACCGGGACCGTCGTGACCGCAAGGGCGACTTCCGGCAGCTGTGGATTCAGCGGATCAACGCGGGCGCCCGGGCCAACGGGATGACCTACAACCGTCTGATCCAGGGCCTGCGCCTGGCCGGCATCGAGGTCGACCGTAAGATCCTGGCCGACATGGCCGTCAACGACGCCGCCTCTTTCGCGGCGATCGTCGAGCTGGCCCGGGCCGCGGTCACGGCCGAGGGCACCGGCGGCGCGGCGGCTCAGGCCGCCTGATCCCCACGCACCAGAGCGAGGCGTCTCCCGTGTCGGCACCGCCGTCCGGGGGGCGCCTCAATCGTGTCGGAGGAACGCACATCATGGCCTTCACCCCGCGTACCCCCAGGGTTGTCGCCGCCCGCCGGCTGCAACGCCGCCGGGACCGCGACGCCACCGGCCGATTCCTGGCCGAGGGCCCGCAGGCGGTCCGCGAGGCCCTCGCGCGGCCGGGGGTGGTCACCGAGTTGTTCGGTACGACCACCGCGCTCGACCGTCATCCGGAGTTGGCCGCCACGGCGGCCCGCGCCGACGTGCCGGTCTCCGAGGTGACCGACGACGCCATCGCGGCGCTGGCCGAGACCGTCGCCCCGCAGGGCCTCGTCGCTGTCTGCCGGCACCTGGACGTGTCGCTGGAGCAGGCCCTCGCGGGTGCGCCCCGGCTGGTGGCGGTGCTCGCCGAGATCCGCGACCCGGGCAACGCCGGCACGGTGCTGCGCACCGCCGACGCGGCCGGTGCGGGTGCGGTGATCTTCGCCGGAGAGGCCGTCGACCCGTACAACGGCAAGTGTGTGCGGGCCTCGGCCGGCAGTCTGTTCCACGTCGACGTGGTGCGCGCCGCCGACCCGGTCGCGGTGGTCGACGCGCTGCGCGCCGCCGGGCTGTCGATCTTCGCCACCACCGGGTACGGCGACAGCGACCTGGACGACCTGACCGACTACGGTCGGCTCGTCGGGCCCACCGCCTGGTTGTTCGGCTCGGAGGCGCACGGTCTGCCCGAGGAGTTGACCGCCGCCGCCGACGCCCGGGTGCGGGTGCCGTTGTACGGGCGCGCGGAGAGCCTCAACCTGGCTGCCGCCGCGGCGGTCTGCCTGTACGCTTCAGCGAGAGCGCAGCGCTGAGGGTGATTGCCGCCGGCGCGACTGACAGCAGGGGAGAGCGTCCGTCCATGAACGCGACACGGCGTTCGTTTAGCCAGCCCGCCGGTGTCGGCGGGCGGCGGGCCTGACCTGCTCCCTGCGCAACTCCTACCGGCGGGCTGCGGCACAGCCGCGCGTCCGTAGACTCGCCTAGCCGCCCCGGTGAGGGCTGGCGCCGCCGTGAGGGAGTGCCCGTACGCCATGAGCTACCGCAACGATCCGTACGACCCGAAGCAGGTTGCCCTGCTCGACCCCGCCGCCCTGGCCGAGGCCGTCGCGGACGCCACGAAGGCGTTCGAGGCCGCCGCCGACCCGGACGCGCTGACCGCGCTGCGCCCGGTGCACCTGGGTGACCGGTCACCGGTCTCCCTCGCGCGCCGGGAGATCGGCGCGCTGCCGCCAGCCGCGAAGTCCGACGCCGGCAAGCGGGTCAACGAGGCCCGCCGGGCGATCGAGTCCGCGTACGCCGAGCGCGCCGAGGTGGTGGAGCGCGAGCAGGCCGAGCGGGTGCTGGTCGAGGAGCGGGTGGATGTCACCCTGCCCTACGACCGGCGGCCGCGGGGCGCCCGGCACCCGTTGAGCACCCTGATGGAGTCGATCAGCGACCTCTTCGTCGGGATGGGCTACGAGGTGGCCGAGGGGCCCGAGGTCGACCTGGAGTGGGTCAACTTCGACGCGTTGAACATCCCCGCCGACCACCCGGCGCGCGGGTTGATGGACACCTTCCACATCGCATCCGCCGATGGCTCTGCGGGCTCGGGCCTTGTTCTACGGACGCACACCTCGACGGTGCAGACCCGTACGATGCTCAGCCGCAAGCCGCCGATCTACGTGATCGTGCCGGGCCGCGTCTACCGCACCGACGAGATCGACGCCACCCACAGCCCGGTGTTCCACCAGGCCGAGGGTCTGGTGGTCGACAAGGGCATCACCATGGCGCACCTGCGGGGCACGCTGGACCACTTCGCCCGGGCGATGTTCGGCCCGGAGGCGAAGACCCGGTGGCGGCCGCACTACTTCCCGTTCACCGAGCCGTCGGCGGAGTTCGACGTGTGGTTCCCGGAGCACCGCGACGGCCCGCAGTGGGTCGAGTGGGGTGGCTGCGGCATGGTCAACCCGCGGGTGCTGCGCGCCTGCGGCGTCGACCCGGAGGTCTACTCCGGATTCGCCTTCGGCATGGGCATCGACCGGACCCTGATGGTCCGGCACGGGGTCAGCGACATCCGCCATCTCTTCGAGGGCGACGTGCGGTTCAGCCGCGCGCTCGGGACCGGGGCGTAGGCGATGCGGGTACGAGACACGGGAACGGTGGTCTGAAGTCATGCGAGTTTCTGTCAGTTGGCTGCGGGAGTACGTCGACCTCCCCGCCGACCTGCCCACCGGTGACCTGGAGCAGGCCCTGGTCGACCTCGGCGTCGAGGTCGAGTCCGTGGTGGACCTGGCCGAGACGGTCACCGGCCAACTGGTCGTCGGTGAGGTCCGCGAGATCGAGGAGCTCACCGGCTTCAAGAAGCCGATCCGGTTCTGCCGGGTCGACGTGGGCGCCGCCAACGGCACCGGCGAGCCGCAGGAGATCGTCTGCGGGGCCCGTAACTTCGCCCCGGGCGACCGGGTGGTGGTGATCCTGCCCGGCGGTGTGCTGCCCGGCGGCTTCGCCATCGGCGCCCGCAAGACGTACGGGCACAACTCGGCGGGCATGATCTGCTCGGCCAAGGAACTGGGCCTGGGCGACGACCACTCCGGCATCATCGTGCTGGGGCCGGACGTGACGGCCAAGCCGGGCGACGACGCGCGCCCGGTGGTCGGCCTCGACGACGTCGTGCTCGATCTGGAGATCACCCCCGACCGGGGGTACGCGCTGAGCCTGCGCGGCCTGGCCCGGGAGCTGTCGCACGCGTTCGACGTGCCGCTGCGCGACCCGGCCCTGACGCCGGCGCCGGGCGGCACCGAGACGCCGGCGTACCCGGTGGAGGTCCGCGACACGGTCGGCTGCGACCGGTACACGGCCCGCCTGGTCCGTGGGGTCGACCCGACCGCGCCCACGCCGTCCTGGATGCAGCAGCGGCTCGTCACCGCGGGCATCCGCAGCATCTCGCTGCCCGTCGACATCACCAACTACGTGATGCTGGAGCTGGGCCAGCCGATGCACGCCTTCGACGCCGACCGGATCGCCGGGCCGCTGGTGGTCCGTCGCGCCGACGCGGGGGAGAAGCTGACCACCCTCGACGGGGTCAACCGGGTGCTCACCGCCGACGACATGGTGATCTGCGACGACACTGGCCCGATCTCCCTCGCCGCGGTGATGGGCGGCGAGACCAGCGAGGTCGTCGCCGGCACCACCACCGTGCTCTTCGAGGCGGCACACTGGGACCCGGCGATGGTCGGGCGCACGGCCCGCCGGCACAAGCTGTTCAGCGAGGCCGCGAAGCGCTGGGAGCGGGGCGTCGACCCGGCCGTGGCGCTGGTCGCGTTGGAGCGTGCCGTGCGGCTGCTCACCGAGCACGGCGGGGGCACGCCGAGCGCCGAGATCCTGGACATCGACCACGTTCGGCCGCGTACCCCGATCAGCCTTCCGGCGGACCTGCCGACCCGGCGGGTCGGCGTCGAGTACCCGCCGGCGCGGGTGGTGGCCCTGCTGGAGCGGGTCGGCTGCACGGTCGCGCAGGGCGCGGACCGGTTGTCCGAGGACCCGGGCGCGGTGGGCGTGGCCAGCGGTGTCGGGACGGTGCTGAGCGTCACCCCGCCGACCTGGCGGCCCGACCTGACCGACCCGGCCGACCTGGTGGAGGAGGTGGTCCGCCTCGACGGGTACGACAAGGTTCCCCCGGTGCTGCCGACCGCGCCGCCGGGCCGTGGCCTGACTCCGCGCCAGCGTCGCCGCCGGGCCGTGGCCGGGTCGCTGGCGGAGCGAGGGTACGTGGAGGTGCTCGCGCACCCGTTCGTGTCGCCGGAGTTGGCCGATCAGCTCGGCCTGCCGGCCGACGACCCGCGTCGGCCCGCGGTGCGGCTGGCCAACCCACTGTCCGAGGAGGAGCCGCTGCTGCGCACCACGCTGCTCGGCCCGCTGCTCGGCATCCTCAAGCGCAACCTCGGCCGGGGTCACCGCGACCTCGCCCTCTACGAGATCGGTGCGGTCTTCCACCCGCGCGTCGGCGCCGGCAGCCCGCCGGCGATGGGCGTGGACCGGCGCCCCACCGACGCGGAGTTCGCCGCCGCCGACGCGGTGGTGCCGGAGCAGCCGGTGCACGTCGCGGTGGTGCTCGCCGGCGACCTGGACCCGGCCGGCTGGTGGGGTCCGGGTCGACCGGCCGGCTGGGCGGACGCGATCGAGGCGGCCCGTGACGTGCTGGCCGCCGCCGGGATCCCGGACGAGCGGGTGGAGGTGCGCGCCGCCGAGTACGCCCCGTGGCACCCGGGCCGCTGCGCCGAGCTGCGGGTCGACGGCTCGGTCGTCGGACACGCCGGCGAGCTGCACCCGGTGGTGGTCGCGGCGTTGGAGCTGCCCCGCCGCACCAGCGCGATGGAGCTGAACCTCGACACGCTGCCGGCGACCCCGGTGACGCCCGCGCCGACGGTCTCCGGCTTCCCGCCAGCGCTGATCGACGTGGCACTGGTGGTGGACGACTCGGTGCCGGCGGAGCAGGTGCGCCGGGCGCTGGAGGCGGGCGCCGGTGAGCTGCTGGAGGACGTGCGGCTGTTCGACGTGTACTCCGGCGCGCAGCTCGGCGCCGGCCGCCGCTCGCTGGCGTACAAGCTCACCTTCCGGGCACCGGACCGGACGCTCACCGTCGAGGAGGCGGTCGCGGCACGGGACGCGGCGGTCGCCGTCGCGGCGGAGCGCCTCGGCGCCACCCTGCGCGGCGCGTAACGGAGTCACCGCCGCCCCCACTCCGCGATCTCTTGATCTACGGGTTCGGGGATCATGTCCCTGGCGGCGCACCAACGATCAAGGCCCTGACCTGGTGGTTCACATCGGGTCAGGGCCTTTTCGTGTTCCCCGGGTGCTGGCGTCGAGTTCCGGCATCAGCGAGGACTGGTTCGACCGGTATTAGCCGATGGATGCCAGCGAGTGCGCCCCAGGGCAGCTGAGTGAGCCGATCACGACGTGGTCGTGGCTGGTGTTGGCGGCGGCGAGACCTAGGCTGGCGACGAGTCGTCGTCAGTCGCTCACGTCCCGAATGGCGCTTGCGAGGCTGGCAAGTTTCTCATCGGCGCGGCGGCGGCGGTGCCTCACCCACTGCTTACCTTCAGCCGCGATCCCCTCCAGGACGTGCAGGGTGTGGCTGAGTCCGGACGCGTCCTGTGACAGCTCGATGATCTTTGTCGGGTCGTCTTCATGTGGGTCGGTCTCGCCATCTGGCACGCTCACCTGCACCGAAACCGGGTCGCCGTTGAAGAGTGTCAGCTTGAAGGTCTGCTGCTGTCCGGCGACCCCTTCGATTCGTACGGCGGCGACGGCGTCGAAGCGGTAGTTGAGGCGCTGGGTGATCCGGCTCGTGGCCGGCTCGAAGTCCAGTTCGATGTCGATTTGCCGCACACCATCCTGGGTGAGCAGGAAGAGCAGGAGTTGATACCGGGAGTATCGCCAGGGGCCACGGGGATAGCGGGCCCGCTTGCAGGCGCGGCCGGGTGCCTCGATGAATGCGTGCGCGATGACCTGGCTGGGATGCAGTTGGAATTGCCTCATGGCCTGGTCGACCAGGACCTTGCGGTCGTGTTCTAGCCAGGCCGCCATCTCGGCGTCGGAGGGGCTGTCGGCCAGCTTCGCCTGCCACTTGCGGTACGCCGCCCATTGGGTTGCTTGGTGCCGTAGAGGGCGAGGTAGCTCTTGCGGAGCAACGCGTTGGCCTCGGCGACTGGGTCTCGCGTTTCCTGGGATGCGCTGATCGCTTGGTCGAAATAGGCGGCGCTGGCGACGTGGTCGCGCCGTTGCGAGGCGTCCCAGACGAGTTGACCCATCAGCGTCGCGGACTCGGCGACTGCTGCCGCCAGCTCGCGCTGGACCGGCCCGTTGCTGGCGTGCTGGCGAAGGAAGATCGCCTGACCGTGTAGTTGCCCGGCCTCGGCGAGTAGGAGCGTCGAGGGCGTCTGGTCGTAGCGCTCGTCGAGGCGACGCACGCGTTCCCTCAGGTACGCCACAGCGATCAGGTCGACGCGGCCGGGGTTGCGCAGGACGTAGCCGAGACGCTCGTCGGGTGGTGACGGTGCCTGGCCGACGTCGGCCAGGAGGTCGGCCAGTTCATCGATCGACAGCTTGAGGACCGTGGCGAGACGCGGCCGGTGCCAGGGCTGCGGGTCAGTCTCCGCCCGTTCCCACCGCACGATGGTGGAGCGGTCGACGCCGAGGGCTTCGGCGAGGCGTTCCTGGCTCAGGCCGATCGTCTTGCGACGCTGGGCAAGTCGGTGCCGACGCCTATCCGCCACCTACCGACTCCCTTCGCCGCCATCCGTCACGGTCCATTCATCCAGCTCACACCGTGTGACGCAATGGGGATGCGTCAGTTCTGCGCTGTTGCCGCGCTGGGCACCAGCGACCGCCGGGACTTGTGTAGACGCATGGCCGGAACGGGTGAGAGCACAACCCGCTGTGCATGGCATGGCGACTACGTGAGCTCCCGCCCTGCCGCTGCCACTCCAAGCCCGACCTACTGAGTGGGGAAAGAAGTGAGCGCCCAGGAGCGAGACCGGCCCCGAGAGCACACCGCGCTGCGCCCGATCTGGCTCTGCCGTGCCTGCGGCCAACCCTGGCCCTGTGGGCGGGCGAAGCTCGCCCTCGTCACCGAGTACGACGGCAACCCGGTCAGCCTGTTCCTCTACCTGGCCAGTCTGCTCCATGACGCCATCGACGACCTACACAAGCTCAACCCGACCACTACCGGGTGCGCCAGTGACATGTTCGATCGGTTCCTTGGCTGGCCGGCCCGACACACCCGCTCCTACCGGACGACTGAGATCGCCTCTCCGCGGCCCGGGGAGCCAGAAGCATGATCGCCGGGCTGGGGGCACATTGCCATGCAGTTGATCTATTCATTACCATGCACTGCGCTGCATGAACTTGCACTCGTGAGTCGTCCTTGTTAATCTTCGCTGCATAGTCATGCGGAGGTGAGTATGGGGATCCGAGTCGCGGTCGCCGGAGCGAGCGGGTACGCCGGGGGTGAGCTGCTGCGCCTGATCGCCGGGCACCCGGAGTTCGACCTGGTCGCCGCCACCGCGCACAGCCAGGCCGGGCACCGCGTCGACGTGGTGCACCCGCAGCTCACCGGGCTCGACCTGGTGCTCGGCGAGACCGACCCGAGCACTCTGGCCGACGTGGACCTGGTCTTCCTGGCCCTGCCGCACGGCCAGTCGGCGGCCCTCGCGGCCCAACTGCCGGCCGAGGTGCGGATCGTCGACCTGGGCGCCGACCACCGGCTGGCCGACCCGTACGCCTGGGCGCAGTACTACGGCGGCACGCACGCCGGGCAGTGGACCTACGGCCTGCCCGAACTGCCCGGCCAACGGGAGCTGATCGCCGGCTCCACCCGGGTGGCGAACACCGGCTGCTACGCCGCCGCGATCACCCTGGCGCTCGCACCGTTGATCGCCGACGGGGCGGCCAGCCCTGCCGACGTGGTGGTGGTCGCCGCCTCCGGCACCTCCGGCGCCGGCCGGGCGGCCAAGCCGCACCTGTTGGCCAGCGAGGTGATGGGCGACCTGTCGCCGTACCGGGTGGGAACCCACCAGCACGTCCCCGAGATCAAGCAGGCCACCGGCGCGACCGGCCTGTCGTTCACCCCGGTCCTGGCGCCGATGCCGCGCGGCATCCTGGCCACGGTCACCGCGGCGCCGGCGCGCGGCGTCGACCCGCAGGACGTGCTGGCGCGGGCGTACGCGGACGCGCCGTTCGTGCACGTGCTGCCGGAGGGCCGCTGGCCGCACACCGCCGCCACCCTGGGCTCCAACTCGTGTCACCTGCAGGCCACCGTCGACGTCGACTCCGGCCGTCTGATCGTGCTCAGCGCGTTGGACAACCTGGGCAAGGGCGCCGCCGGTCAGGCCGTCCAGAACGCCAACCTGATGCTCGGCCTGCCGGAGACGACGGGCCTGTCGGTCTGGGGAGTCACCCCGTGAGCGCGAGGAGTGCAGCGCAGCGGAGCCCCGTAGTCGCGAACGAAAGGCAGGCGCCGTGAGTGTCACCACCCCTCGGGGGTTCCGGGCGGCCGGGGTGGCCGCCGGCCTCAAGGCCAGCGGCGGCGCGGACGTCGCCCTGGTGGTCAACGACGGCCCGGACGCCGGCGTGGCCGGTGTCTTCACCACCAACCGGGTCAAGGCCGCGCCGGTGCTCTGGACCCAGCAGGTCGTGCAGGGCGGTGTGGTCCGCGCCGTGGTGCTCAACTCCGGTGGCGCCAACGCCTGCACCGGCCCGGCCGGCTTCCAGGACACGCACGCCACCGCCGAACACACCGCCGCCGCGCTGACCTCGGTCAGCCCACGGTTGATCCTCGGCGCCGGTGAGGTCGCGGTCTGCTCGACCGGCCTGATCGGTGAGCGGCTGCCGATGCCGAAGCTGCTGCCGGGCGTCCGCTCGGCGATCCGTGGGCTGTCCCGCGACGGTGGTCCGGCCGCCGCCGAGGCGATCATGACCACGGACACCCGGCCGAAGACGACGGTGGCCCGGGGGAGCGGCTGGACGGTCGGTGGCATGGCCAAGGGCGCCGGAATGCTCGCGCCGGGGATGGCCACCATGCTCTGCGTGCTGACCACCGACGCGGTGGCCGGGCCGGCGACGCTGGACGAGGCGTTGCGGGCGGCCACCCGGGTCAGCTTCGACCGGGTCGACTCCGACGGCTGCATGTCCACCAACGACACCGTGCTGCTGCTGGCCAGCGGCGCGAGCGGTATCGAGCCGACGCCGGCCGAGTTGGCCGCCGCCGTCACCGCGGCCTGCCACGACCTGGCCCAGCAGTTGGTGGCCGACGCCGAGGGCGCCACCAAGCAGATCGCCATCGACGTGGTCGGCGCGGCGGACGAGGACGAGGCGGTAGAGGTGGGCCGTACGGTGGCCCGCAACAACCTGGTGAAGACGGCGCTGTTCGGCAACGACCCCAACTGGGGCCGGATCCTCGCCGCCGTCGGCACCACCGCCGCCGCGTTCGAGCCGGACGAGGTGGACGTGGCGGTCAACGGGGTGTGGGTGTGCCGGGGCGGGGCCGCCGCCGAGGACCGCTCGAAGGTCGACCTGACCGGCCGGGACGTGACCATCCGGATCGACCTGCACGCGGGTACGTCGGCCGCCACGATCTGGACCAACGATCTGTCCCACGCGTACGTGCACGAGAACTCGGCGTACTCAACGTGAGCGCGAGGAACGCAGCGCAGCGGAGTCCCGCAGTCGCGAACGAAAGGCCGGCGCGGTGAGTCTCAGCAGCGATTTGGCTCGCGCCCAGGTCAAGGCGGAGACGCTGATCGAGGCGTTGCCCTGGTTGGCGCGTTTCTCCGGCTCGACGGTGGTGGTCAAGTACGGCGGCAACGCGATGACCGATCCGGAGTTGCAGCGGGCGTTCGCGTCCGACATGGTCTTCCTGCGCTACGCGGGCCTGAAGCCCGTCGTGGTGCACGGTGGCGGTCCGCAGATCTCCGCCATGCTGGGTCGGCTCGGCATCACCAGCGAGTTCCGGGGTGGTCTGCGGGTGACCACCGCCGAGGCGATGGACGTGGTCCGGATGGTGCTGGTCGGTCAGGTGGGCCGGGAGCTGGTGGGTCTGATCAACTCGCATGGTCCGTACGCGGTCGGCCTCTCCGGTGAGGACGCTCGGCTGTTCACCGCGGTGCGCCGTCCGGCGTACGTGGACGGGGTGCCGGTCGATGTCGGCCAGGTCGGGGACGTCGAGTCGGTGGACGTGTCCGCGGTGACCGACCTGATCGAGGCCGGTCGGATCCCGGTGATCTCCACGGTGGCGCCGGACGTGGAGGGGGTGCTGCACAACCTCAACGCGGACACCGCCGCCGCGGCGCTGGCCATCGCCCTGCGGGCCCGCAAGCTCGTGGTGCTCACCGACGTGGCCGGCCTGTACGCCGACTGGCCGGACACCACCAGCCTGGTCTCCGAGATCGCCGCGGACGACCTGGCCAAGCTGCTGCCCAGCCTTGAGTCGGGAATGGTGCCGAAGATGGAGGCCTGCCTGCGGGCGGTGCGTGGGGGAGTGCCCGCCGCGCACGTCGTCGACGGTCGGGTGGCGCACTCCACGTTGCTGGAGGTGTTCACCTCGGAAGGGTTCGGAACGATGGTGGTGCCGGGAGACGGGACGGACGCGACATGAGCACGTTGGCGCAGCGGTGGAAGCAGTCCATGATGGACAACTACGGCACGCCGCCGTTGGCGTTGGTCTCCGGCGCCGGTGCCGTGGTGGTCGACGACGCCGGCCGGGAGTACCTCGACCTGGTGGGCGGCATCGCGGTCAACGCCCTCGGCCACGCCCATCCGGCCGTGGTGGCGGCGGTGTCGAAGCAGGTCGCGACCCTCGGGCACGTCTCCAACCTCTATGTGGCCGAGCCGCCGGTCGCCCTCGCCGAGTTGCTGTTGGCGCTCGCCGGTCGACCCGGTCGGGTTTTCTTCGCCAACTCGGGCGCGGAGGCGAACGAGGCGGCGTTCAAGCTCTCCCGGCGTACCGGCCGCACCCACGTGGTGGCCACCAGGGGCGGCTTCCACGGCCGCACCATGGGCGCTCTCGCGCTGACCGGCCAACCGGCCAAGGCCGACCCGTTCCGGCCGCTGCCCGGTGAGGTGACCCACGTCGACTACGGCGATGTCGCCGCCCTGGAGGAGGCCGTCTCTGACGCCACCGCCATGGTGATCCTGGAACCCATTCAGGGTGAGAACGGTGTGCTCGTCCCGCCGGCCGGCTACCTCGCCGCGGCCCGGCGCATCACCGCCCGGCACGGCGCGCTGCTGGTCCTCGACGAGGTGCAGACCGGCGTCGGGCGCACCGGGCACTGGTTCGCGCACCAGGCCGAGGGCGTGGAGCCGGACGTCATCACCCTGGCCAAGGGGCTGGGTGGCGGGCTGCCCATCGGTGCCACGCTGGCTTTCGGCCCCGCCGCGGACCTGCTCACCCCCGGCTCGCACGGCACCACGTTCGGCGGCAACCCGGTCAGCTGCGCGGCGGCGCTCGCCGTGGTGGCGACCATCGCCAACGAGGGCCTGCTCGACAACGTCAAGCGGGTCGGTGAGCGGCTGCGTCACGGCATCGAGGCGCTGGGCCACCCGCTGATCGCCGGGGTACGCGGCGCCGGTCTGCTGCTCGGCGTGGCGCTCACCGCGCCGGTGGCGTCGGTGCTGGCCGAGGCGCTGCGGGAAGCCGGCTTCCTGGTCAATCCGGTGCAACCGGGTACCATCCGGCTGGCTCCGCCGCTGATCCTCACCGCCGCCCAGGCGGACACCTTCCTCGCGGCGCTGCCCGCCGCTCTGGACGCGACCGCCCCGGCGGCCGCCGGGGCGCAGACCGCGCCATCCACAGTGACCACCACGACGGGGACGACTCGATGACCCGGCACTTCCTGCGCGACGACGATCTCTCGCCCGCCGAACAGTCCACGGTCCTCGACCTGGCCGCGCGGATGAAGGCGGACCGGTTCGGCCACCGGCCGCTGGTCGGGCCCCGCTCGGTGGCGGTGCTCTTCGACAAGCAGAGCCTGCGGACCAGGATCTCGTTCGACGCCGGGATCGCCGAGCTGGGCGGGCACCCCCTCGTGGTGGACACGCAGGTCACCCACTTCGGCCGCGGTGAGTCCCTCGCGGACGCGGGGCGGGTGCTGTCCCGCTACGTCGCGGCGATCGTGCTGCGTACCCACGGTGACGAGCGGATCGCCGAGGTGGCGGCGGGGGCCAGTGTGCCGGTGGTCAACGCGCTCACCGACGGGTTCCACCCGTGCCAGCTGCTGGCCGACCTGCTCACCGTCCGGGAGCGGTGTGGTGGCACGGCCGGGCGCACCCTGGCGTACGTGGGGGACGGCGCGAACAACATGGCGCAGTCGTACCTGCTGGCCGGGGCGACGGCCGGGATGCACGTCCGGATCGCCGGCCCGGCCGGGTTCGCGCCGGACGCGGTCGTGGTGGAACAGGCGGCGCGGATCGCCGCGGACACCGGCGGTTCGGTGCGGGTGTTGACCGACCCGGCCCAGGCGGTCCGCAACGCGGACGTGCTGGCCACCGACACCTGGACGTCGATGGGGCAGGAGTCCGACGGGTTGGACCGGATCACCCCGTTCCTGCCGTACCAGGTCAACAAGGAACTGCTCGGCCAGGCCGCACCGGACGCGATCGTGCTGCACTGCCTGCCCGCACACCGCGGCGAGGAGATCACCGACGAGGTGCTCGACGGCCCGCAGAGCGCGGTCTTCGACCAGGCGGAGAACCGGCTGCACGTGCAGAAGGCGCTGTTGACGTTCCTGCTGGGAACCGCGACGGGCGGCGCCGCGACCGGCGACACCGTCACCGGGGGGCTGCGATGACCGCGCCGCTGACTCGCGCGGCCCGGCACGCCCGGATCGTGGAGCTGATCCGCGACCGGGCGATCCGGTCGCAAACCGAGCTGGCCGACCTGCTCGCCGCCGACGGCGTGGGCGTCACCCAGGCCACCCTCTCGCGGGACCTGGAGGAGTTGGGCGCGGTCAAGGTGCGCGGCGGCGACGGCCCGGCCGTCTACCTGATCCCCGAGGACGGGCAGCGCCCGTTGCGCGACGCCGAGGCCGCGCCGGCCCGGCTGGTACGGCTGCTGCGCGAACTGCTCAACGGGGTCGACTCCAGCGGCAACATCGCCGTGCTGCGGACACCGCCGGGCGCAGCCCAGTACCTGGCCAGCGCGTTGGACCGGGCGGGCCTGCCCGAGATCGTCGGCACCATCGCCGGCGACGACACCATCCTCGTCGTGGCCCGTGAGGCTGTCGGCGGGGCCGCACTCGGAGACAAGCTCGCCGGCTGGGCCCGCCGGGACGACACCGTTGAAGGGAACACCACGTCATGACCGAGCGGGTCGTGCTCGCGTACTCCGGGGGGTTGGACACCTCCGTCGCCATTCCGTACCTGGCCGAGCAGACCGGCGCCGAGGTGATCGCGGTCGCGGTCGACGTCGGGCAGGGCGGCGAGGATCTCGACGCCATCCGCCAACGCGCCCTGGACTGCGGCGCCGCCGAGTCCGAGGTGGTGGACGCGCGCGACGAGTTCGCCGCCGACTACTGCCTGCCGGCCATCCGGGCCAACGCCCTCTACATGGACCGCTACCCCCTGGTGTCGGCGCTGTCCCGGCCGCTGATCGTCAAGCACCTGGTGGCCGCTGCGCGCAAGCACGGCGGCACGATCGTGTCGCACGGCTGCACCGGCAAGGGCAACGACCAGGTCCGGTTCGAGGTGGGCCTGAACGCGCTCGCCCCCGACCTGAAGATCATCGCGCCGGCCCGGGACTTCGCCTGGACCCGGGACAAGGCCATCGCCTTCGCCGAGGAGAAGGGGCTGCCGATCGACGTGTCGGCCAAGTCGCCGTACTCCATCGACCAGAACCTGTGGGGACGCGCGGTGGAGACCGGCTTCCTGGAGGACATCTGGAACGCCCCCGTCGAGGACCTCTACTCGTACACCTCCGACCCGACCCAGGACCGCGACCCCGACGAGGTCGTGATCACCTTCGACGGCGGCGTGCCGGTGGCGATCGACGGTGAGACGGTCACCCCGTACCAGGCGATCCTGGAGCTGAACCGACGTGCCGGCGCTCAGGGCGTGGGCCGGCTCGACATGGTCGAGGACCGCCTGGTCGGCATCAAGAGCCGCGAGGTGTACGAGGCGCCCGGCGCGATCGCGTTGATCACCGCCCACCAGGAGTTGGAGGCGGTGACCGTCGAGCGGGACCTGGCCCGGTTCAAGAAGGGCGTCGACCAGCGCTGGGGTGAGCTCGTCTACGACGGGCTGTGGTTCTCGCCGCTGAAGGACTCGCTGGACGCGTTCATCGACGACGCGCAGCGGCACGTGGGCGGCGAGGTGCGGATGATCCTGCACGGCGGCCGGGCCACGGTGACCGGCCGGCGCTCCGAGGCGAGCCTCTACGACTTCGGGATGGCCACCTACGACACCGGCGACACCTTCGACCAGTCGCTGGCCAAGGGCTTCGTGCAGCTGTGGGGGCTGCCGAGTCGGATGGCCGCCGCTCGGAACGCCCGGCTGGGAGGCCACTGACCATGGGGACCACAATGGGCGACGTGGACGACAAGAGCCTGACCGAGAACAGTGCCGCCACCAACCGGACGAGCCTCTGGGGTGGCCGGTTCGCGGGCGGCCCCGCCGAGGCGCTCGCCCGACTGTCGGTGAGCGTGCAGTTCGACTGGCGCCTGGCCCCGTACGACATCGCCGGTTCCCGGGCGCACGCCCGGGTCCTCGCCGGCGCCGGCCTGCTCGATCCGGAGGAGTTGGGCCGGATGCTGGCCGCGCTGGACGACCTGGAGGCCGCCTGCGCCTCCGGATCGTTCCGCCCCACCATCGACGACGAGGACGTGCACACCGCGCTGGAGCGCGGTCTGCTGGAACGCCTCGGCAGCCTCGGTGGCAAGCTGCGCGCCGGCCGGTCCCGCAACGACCAGGTCGCCACCGATCTGCGGCTCTACCTGCGCGACCACGCCCGGGGCGTGGCCAGTCGCCTGGTGGAGCTGGCGGAGGCGCTGGTCGAGCAGGCCGAGCGGCACATCGACACCGCCGCGCCGGGCATGACCCACCTCCAGCACGCCCAGCCGGTCACCTTCGGGCACTGGCTGCTCGCCCACGTGCAGCCGCTGCTGCGCGACCTGGAGCGGCTGCGCGACTGGGACCACCGGGCGGCGATCAGCCCACTCGGCGCGGGCGCCCTGGCCGGTTCCGGGCTCCCGCTGGACCCGGTGGCGGTGGCCAAGGAGCTGGGCTTCCGTACGTCGTTCGCCAACTCGATGGACGCCGTCGCGGACCGGGACTTCGTGGCCGAGTTCCTCTTCACCACCGCCCTGATCGGGGTGCACCTGTCCCGCCTCGGCGAGGAGGTGGTGCTCTGGACCTCGCACGAGTTCGGCTGGGTGGAGTTGGACGACTCGTTCGCCACCGGCTCGTCGATCATGCCGCAGAAGAAGAACGCGGACATCGCCGAGCTGGCCCGGGGCAAGTCCGGGCGGCTGGTCGGCGGCCTGATGACCGTGCTCACCATGCTCAAGGGCCTGCCGATGACCTACGACCGGGACATGCAGGAGGACAAGGAGCCGGCCTTCGACGCGGTCGACACCCTGGAGCTGCTGCTTCCGGCCCTGGCGGGAATGATCTCCACGATGACGGTTCGGGTGGACCGCCTCGTCGCCGCCGCCCCGGTCGGCTTCTCCCTCGCCACCGAGGTGGCCGACTGGCTGGTCCGACGCAACGTGCCGTTCCGCGACGCGCATGAGATCACCGGCCAGTTGGTGGCGCTCTGCGCCGCTCGGGAGTGCGAGCTGAACGACGTCTCCGACGAGGACCTGGCCGCGATCAGCGGGCATCTCGACCCGTCGGTGCGTGACGTGCTCTCGGTCCGTTCGGCTCTCGCGGCCCGGACCACCCCCGGTTCCACCGGCCCCGGCCCGGTCGCCGACCAGCTCGCCGCCGCGGCGGACCGGCTGGCCAGCTGGCGGGAGTGGGCCGCCGAACGGGTCGTCCCGCGCTGAGCTGTGCCGTGGCGTCGGCGCTGGCCGCCGGCGCCGCGGCCGGTTCAGGCCGTCGGGCGCTCCCGCTTGGGGAGCTTGGCCACCACCATGTCGTACGACGAGTCGACCGCCTCGGTCAGCTCGTCGTCGTCGATCCCGCCGTCCAGGCGCAGCGTGTTCCACCCGGACCGGCCGATGTAGGCCATCACGCTGGCGTCGTCCGGGTGCCGGTGCAGCCACTCGTCGGCCACCTCCCGGGTCGGCCCGCACTTGATGCCGACCGTCGGTTTGCCCCCGTCGCTGCCGAGGAACGCGAAGATCCGGCCGCCCACCTTCACCACCTCGTCGCCCTCCCACGGTTGGTCCAGCCACGCTCCCGGCTTGGCCAGGCAGTACGCCAGCATCTCCGCGCGCTCCATGGGTGCCTCCTCGTCGTGCGCACAGTGTGCCCGCCCGGCCGCCGTCGTAGGCGCGGCGTGCCGATCGGTCGTCAGGGGGTCTGCTCGGCCGAGCGGGCGGCCACCCGCTCGTAGCGCTGTCGGGCCGCCTGCGCGCTGCCCAGCCCCAGCCCGTACGCGATCGCCTGCCAGGTGAGCCCCCGGTCGCGGGCCAGCGTCAGCAGGCCGGCCTCCAGGGCGTCCAACTCGGCGCGGACGTGTGGCAGCAGGGTCAGCGCGGCGGTGAGGTCGCCGGCGTCGATCGGCTCCTCGGCGGGCTCACGCTCGGCCCCGCCTGCCGCCAGGGCGGTGACCAGGGCGACCGCCTCCCACGGGTCGAGCACGTACGGGTGGGCCCAACGGCCCCGCCGGGTCTCGGTGCCGGCGTGCCGCTCGCTGATCCGCTGCAACGCCTCGTACGTCCGGTGGGCGCGGGCCCGGCCCGGGTCGGGCGCGGTGAAGATGTCCTCGGTCGTCATACCCCGAGCACACCTCATCAACAAAATATTGTCAACAGTTTGTTCAAGTCTCCCTCGTGCCGGACGGATGCCGGGGCGGCGGGATGGGTACCGTCGGGGACATGGCTCTGTCCTCCGGTAATCGCACCACCGACGCCGACCTGGCGGCACTGGCGGACCTGCTCGCCGGTCCACTGCTGCCGGGGGCGCGCGGGCTGCTGGGCTGCCGGTTGCACGCCGGCGGGGTCACCGTCCGGATCACCGAGGTCGAGGCGTACGCGGGAAGCGGCGGCGATCCCGCCTCGCACGCCCATCGGGGCCGCACCCCGCGCAACGCCGTGATGTTCGGCCCCGCCGGGCACGCCTACGTCTACTTCACCTACGGGATGCACTGGTGCATGAACGTGGTCACCGGCGTCGAGGGGGAGGCTTCCGCCGTGCTGCTGCGCGCCGGCGAGGTGGTCGACGGCCTGGCCACGGCACGGGAGCGCCGACCGGCCGTCCGGCGGGACGTGGACCTGGCCCGCGGGCCGGCCCGGCTCTGCTCCGCGCTCGGCATCGACCGCGAGGCGTACGGGGCGTACCTGCTCGGCGACGGCCCGGTCCGGCTGCGGCCCCCGGCCCGACCGGTGCCGCCGGAGACGGTGGTGGTGGGTCCCCGGGTCGGGGTGACCGGCGCGCACGACCTGCCCTGGCGGTTCTGGCTGGATGGCGATCCCACGGTCAGCGCGTACCGCCGGCACGTGCCTCGCATCCGGCGCTGAGCGCCCCGTGCGGCGTGTGGGCGGCGAAGCCTGTCGGGGGGTGTGGCCATAATCACCGGACCTGCTCACCGACGGTTCGGAGGACGTCATGGCAACACTGCTCGCGATCGGCACAGCCAAGGGATTGTTCCTCGCCACCAGCACCGACGAGCGGCGCAGTTGGGAGATCACCGGTCCGCACTTTCCGATGACCGGTGTCTACGCGGTCGCCGTCGACACCCGTCATTCCACCCCGCGGCTGCTCGCCGGCATGACCAGCTCACACTTCGGCCCCAGCGTCGCCACCAGCGATGATCTCGGCGCCTCCTGGGACGAGCCCGACCAGGCGCCGGTCGCGTTCCCGGCCGACACCGGCGTCTCCCTCGGGCGGGTCTGGCAGCTGATGCCGGCCGGCCCCGACGAACCGGACGTCATCTGGGCCGGCACCGAGCCCTCGGCGTTGTTCAAGTCCACCGACGGTGGTCGCAGCTTCGAGCTGGTCCGTTCCCTCTGGGACCATCCGCACCGCCCGCAGTGGGAGGCCGGCTTCGGTGGTCAGGCCGTGCACACCGTGCTGCCCCACCCGCGTGACCCGGCTCGGCTGCTGGTCGCCATGTCCACCGGTGGGGTCTACCGCTCGGAGGACGCCGGGGCGAGTTGGGCGCCGGGCAACACCGGCATCCGCGCCTACTTCATGCCCGACGAGTGGCCGGAGTTCGGCCAGTGCGTGCACAAGGTCGCCCGGGACGCCGGCAACCCCGAACGGCTGTACGCGCAGAACCACCACGGTGTCTACCGCTCCGATGACGACGGCCGCACCTGGTCCTCGATCGCCGACGGGCTGCCCAGCGACTTCGGCTTCCCGATGGTGACCCACCCCGGGCGTGGCGGCATGGTGTGGACCTTCCCGTTGGTGGCCGACGGCGAGCGGTTCCCGACCGACCATCGCTGTCGGGTGTTCCGTTCCGCCGACGCCGGCGGCAAGTGGGAGCCGCTGTCGGTCGGGCTGCCCGAGGGCCCGTTCTATCCGGCGGTGCTGCGGGACGCGATGTGCGCCGACGACGCCACCCCCGGTGGGGTCTACTTCGGCACCCGCTCCGGTTCGGTCTTCGCCAGCCGCGACGAGGGCGACTCCTGGTCGACGGTCGCGGCGCACCTGCCCGACGTGCTCTGCGTTCGCGCCGCGGAGGTCTGAGCGTGGTCACCGTGCTGCTGCCCGGCCCGCTGCGGGGCGAGGCCGGGGGCGCGAGCCGGCTGAACGTTACCGCCACCGGGACGCTGCGGGCGGTCCTCGACGAGATGGCGGTCGCGCATCCCCGGCTGGCCCGGCGCATCCGTGACGAGCGCGGCGAGCTGCGCCGCTACGTCAACGTCTTCGTGGACGGGGAAGACTGCCGGCACTCCGGCGGTCTGGCCACCCCGGTCAAGGACGGCGCCGAGGTGCAGGTGTTGCCGTCGGTGGCGGGCGGCTGAGTCAGCCCGCATCGAGGGGAGTGTTCGACCCGATGTCCGGTTGTGGAGGGTGACCGGTGCCACTGCGAGGTGTCCCGCCGACGGAATAGTTGCGTCGTCAAATAAGTTGAGAGCTGCGTCCGGGTACCACGACGGCACCCGGTTGACACGCGAGGAGCTGGTCATGCAGTTCGGAATCTTCACCGTCGGTGACGTCACGGTCGATCCGACCACCGGTCGGGAGCCGACCGAGCATGAGCGGATCAAGGCGATGGTCACGATCGCGTTGAAGGCCGAAGAGGTCGGTCTGGACGTCTTCGCCACCGGCGAGCACCACAACCCGCCGTTCGTGCCGTCGTCACCGACGACCATGCTCGGCTACATCGCGGCGCGCACCGAGCGGCTGCTGCTCTCCACCGCCACCACGCTGATCACCACCAACGACCCGGTGAAGATCGCCGAGGACTACGCGATGCTCCAGCACCTGTCCGACGGCCGGGTGGATCTCATGATGGGCCGCGGCAACACCGGCCCGGTCTACCCGTGGTTCGGCAAGGACATCCGGGCCGGCATTCCCCTCGCGATCGAGAACTACGACCTGCTGCACCGGCTGTGGCGCGAGGACGTGGTCGACTGGAAGGGCAAGTACCGCACCCCGTTGCAGTCGTTCACCTCGACGCCGCGCCCGCTCGACGGCGTGCCCCCGTTCGTCTGGCACGGCTCGATCCGCAGCCCGGAGATCGCCGAGCAGGCCGCGTACTACGGTGACGGCTTCTTCGCCAACCACATCTTCTGGCCCAAGGAGCACACCCAGCGGATGGTCGGGCTCTACCGCCAGCGGTACGCGCACTACGGTCACGGCTCCGCCGACCAGGCCATCGTCGGCCTCGGCGGGCAGGTGTTCATGCGCCGCAACTCGCAGGACGCGGTCCGGGAGTTCCGGCCGTACTTCGACAACGCCCCGGTCTACGGGCACGGGCCGTCGCTGGAGGAGTTCACCCGGGAGACCCCGCTGACCGTGGGCAGCCCGCAGCAGGTCATCGACCGCACGCTCGGCTTCCGGGAGTACGTCGGTGACTACCAGCGGCAGCTGTTCTTGATGGACCACGCGGGGTTGCCGCTGAAGACCGTGCTGGAGCAGCTCGACCTGCTCGGCGAGGAGGTCGTGCCGGTGCTGCGCAAGGAGTTCGCCGCGCTGCGCCCGGCGCACGTGCCGGCGGCGCCGACGCACGCCTCGCTGGTGGCCGCGGCGGGCGGCGCCAAGGACAGCACCGTGCACGCCGTCGACGACGTGACGGGCAAGGCGCCGGAGGGGGCGACCCGATGACCCGCCGCACCCTGGCCGTGGTCTCGGCGGGGCTGAGCCAGCCCTCGTCGACCCGGCTGCTCGCCGACCAGCTCGCCGCGGCCACCCGCGACGAGTTGGTCCGGCGCGGCTCCGAAGTGGAGCTGCACGTCGTCGACCTGCGCGAGTACGCCCACGACGTGGTGAACAACATGCTCACCGGGTTTGCGCCAGCAGCGCTGCGCGAGGTCATCGACGCGGTGACCGGGGCGGACGGCGTCATCGCCGTCACGCCGATCTTCAGCGCCTCGTACAACGGGCTGTTCAAGTCCTTCTTCGACGTGTTGGATTCCGAGTCGCTGATCGACCGGCCGGTGCTGATCGGCGCCACCGGCGGCACCGCCCGGCACTCGCTGGCACTGGAGCACGCCGTCCGCCCGATGTTCGCCTACCTCCGGTCGGTGGTGGTCCCTACCGCCGTCTTCGCCGCTCCGGAGGACTGGTCCGACGGCACCGCCGACGGCGCGTTGCGCGCTCGGATCCGGCGCGCCGCCGGGGAGTTGGCCGACCAGATCGAGCGCCGGCCACCGGCCACCGGGCCGGCCGACCCGTTCGCCCTCACCACCGACTTCCTGCAGATGCTCGGCCGAGGTGACGACGCGCCGGTCAGCTGACCGGGTGGGCGACCAGCACCGGGCAGTGCGCGTGCTGGATCGCCGCCTGACTGACCGACCCGAGCAGCAGACCGGTGAACCCGGCCCGGCCCCGGGTGCCCACGACCAGCAGCGACGCCGTGCCGCTGGCCTCGATGAGCCCCTGGGCCGCGCCGGCCGCCCGGACCGGATGTTCGCGCACCACCAGGTCGGGGTGCTCGGCGCGCACCAGGGCCGAGGCATCAGCCAGGAGTCGCACCGCCTCGGCCTGGTACGCGGCCTGCGACTCCTCGATCTCCTCCGGCACCGTCCGGTCCCCGTCCGGAGGACCGACGTGCACCAGCACCAGCGGTACGTCGCGCAGCGCCGCCTCGTCGGCGCCCGAGCGGATGGCGAGCCGGGACGGTTCGGACCCGTCGACGCCGACCAGCACCGGGCCGTCCACCGGGATCGGCTGCTCGTCCGGGCGGACCACCAGCACCGGGCAGTGCGCGTGCGCGGCCACCTGCGCGCCGACCGAGCCGAGCAGCAGCCCGGTGAAGCCGCCCAGGCCACGGCTGCCCACCACGACCAGCTCCGCCCGGCGGGACTCCTCGATCATGGTGATGCCGGGACCGCCGGCGACCTGACGCACCTCGACGACGAGGCCGGGCCACCGGCCGGTCAGCTCGGTCGCCGTGCGCTCCAACATGTGCTGCGCCTCCTCGGGGGGCACCGGCACCCCGAGGTCGTACGGGTTGAGCGGCACGCCGTAGCCGGACGGGTGCAGGTAACCGTGCACCAGGAGCAGCGGTCGGGACCGCAGCAGCGCGGCCCGCGCCGCGTGTTCGGCGGCGACGAGGCTGGACGGCGATCCGTCCACGCCCACCACGACAGGTCGGTTCATCGGCGCTCCCTGGGTCGGTCAGGTCATTGTCGACCGCTCGGCCGTGCCGGCGGGGCCGGACGCGCCGGCCCCGCCGTTCCCGGCCGCCCGCCGACCCGGCGCTTGCACGTAATTACGTATGTTCGTAATATCGACGTGTGAACACCATGGAAGATCGGCTCGCCGCGCTGGAGGCACAGGTTGCCGCGTTGAGCGCACGCCTCGCCGCCGCACCACCGACACCGTCCGCGCCCGAGGACACCTTCTGGGCCCTCGACGGACTCAAACAGCGCCTGCCACCCGACGGGTCGGGCGCGGTGCTCTACACCGGCACCGTCCGCGTCGCCGGCCAGCACTACGACTGGCAGTACGGCCGCACCGTCGACGACCTGCTCGCCGCCGACTGGACGGAGCTGGCCAGCACCCTCTCCGCGTTGGCCCACCCGGTGCGGCTGCGGCTGCTGCGGGAGATCCTCGGCGGCCGGCAGAGCACCAGCGAACTGGCCGAGATCGACGAGTTGGGCACCACCGGCCAACTGCATCACCACCTGCGCCAGATCACCGCCGCCGGTTGGCTGCGCAGCGCCGGCCGAGGGCGGTACGCGGTCCCGGCCGAACGCGTGGTGCCGCTGCTGGCCATCCTCACCGCCGCCGGCCGCTGACCAGACGCGGCTCGGCCACTCATCCGACCAACCCCACGGAGGAGCCAACCATGCGCCGGGCGACCGTCACCGCCCTCGTCGTCGCACTGATCGCCGGTCTGGTCGGGGTGGCGCTGATGCCCCGAGCGCCCCGACTCGGCGCGCAGACCACCGGCGATCGCGACCTGGCCGCTGCCGCACGGTCGGCCGCGCCCGACCCGTCGGGGCATCGTGGGCTCGCCGTCGCCCTGATCGAGAACGGCCGGATCCGCACCGCCGGCCTGGGCGACCGGGACCCCGCCGGCCGACCCGTCGAGCCCGGCACCCCGTTCGAGATCGGCTCGGTCACCAAGGCGCTCACCGGCATGCTCCTCGCCGACCAGGTCGCCGCCGGCGTCGTCGGCCCGGACGACCGGCTCGGCGCCACCTGGCCCGAGGTGACCGGCCCCGCCCGCGACGTCACGCTCGCCGAACTCGCCAGCCACCGCGCCGGCCTGCCCCGGCTCGCCCCCGGCTCCCCGGTGGGGTGGGCACGCATCCTCTGGTCCAACGCCTCCGGCGGCAACCCCTACGCCGGGCAGGGCGTCGACACCATCCGTGGCGCCGCCGACCGGGTCAGTCCCGACGACGAGCGCGGCGCGGTCCACTACTCCAACCTCGGGCCGTCCGTGCTCGGCCACGCGCTCGCCGCGAAGGCCGGCGTCGCGTACCCCGAGCTGCTGCGGGCACGGTTGCTCGGGCCGCTCGGCATGACGGCCACCGTCGTCGCCACCCGCGACGACGACCTGCCGGCCGGTCGCGCCGAGGGCAGCCGGGCCGGCGGCCGGCCGCTCGACCCGTGGGCGGGGGCCGGGTACGCCCCGGCCGGCGTCGGCCTCTGGTCGACGGCCGAGGACCTGGGCAGGTTGCTCGCCGCGACCCTCGCCGGCACCGCGCCCGGCGCCGACGCCACCACCGCCCGCTTCCGCGAAAACGACGACACCCGCATCGGGTACGGCTGGTTCACCACCCGACACGGCGACCACGAGGTGGTCTGGCACAACGGCGCGACCGGCGGGTTCCGGTCCTACGTCGGTCTCGAGCGAGCCACCGGCCGGGCGGTGGCGGTGCTCGGCAACACCGACAGGGGCGTCGAGCCGATCGGCCTGCGGCTGCTCGGGGTGCCGCAGAACAAGGCCGACTCGGCGGCGTCAGTGGTGCTGCCGTGGATCGGCGCCGGCCTCGCGGTGGCCTTCACCTTCATCGGCGGCCTCTCCCTGCTCGGCACCGCCCGCCGCCGCCAACTGGACCAGGTGACAGTGCTGGCGGCGACGGTCTGGGCGTTCGCCTATCTGGGGTTGGGGCACCGGTTGGGAGACTGGTCGGTGGTGCCGGCCTGGCTGTGGCCGCTCGGGGCCGGTCTGTCGGCGTCGGGGGTGGCCCTGGCGGCGACCCGGTGGCGTGCCCTGCCGGTGGTCGACGCGCGGGTGCCCTGGCGTCGGCTGCTGTCGGTCGCGAGTTCCCTGGTGGCCGCCGTGCTGGCGGTCGTGGCCGTCGCCGGCTGAGTCCGCGCCGCCGCTCCCCGTCACCCCGGTTGCGTACCCTCGCCCGATGACCTCCGATGTGCTGCTGCGCCCGGTCCGTGAGGACGACCTCGTCGAGTTCTTCCTGCACCAGCAGGACCCGGAGGCCAACCGGATGGCCGCGTTCGGTCCCAAGGACCCGTCCGACCGTCGGGAGTTCGCCGCGCACTGGGCCCGGGTGCTCACCAACCCGGCGAACCTGGTCCGCACCGTCGAGGCCGACGGCGAGGTGGTCGGCTACGTGAGCGCCTTCCCGGCCGAAGGGAAGACCGAGGTCAGCTACTGGATCGACCCGGCGCGCTGGGGTCGGGGCCACGCCACGGCGGCCCTGGCCGCCCTGCTGCGCGAGCTCCCCCGGCCGGTGCACGCCCGCGCCGCCAAGGACAACGCCGCCTCCCTCGCGGTGCTCCGCAAGTGCGGGTTCGTGATGGTCGGTGAAGACTCGGGGTACGCCAACGGCCGCGGCGAAGACGTCGAGGAGTGGCTGCTGGAGCTGCCCGCCGACGGCCCTGACCTGGGCGGGCACTAGTCTCGCGGCGTGAACTGGTTGGATCTCGTCGGCTGGGCCGGCTCCGCGGTGCTGGTCTGGTCGTTGCTGCAGTCGCGCGTCCTGCGGTTGCGGGCGCTCAACCTCGTCGGCAGCGTCGTGCTGATCGGCTACAACGCCGCGATCGAGGTCTGGCCGATGGTCGGGCTCAACGTCGTGCTCGCGGCGATCAACATCTGGTACCTGCGCGGGATGCTCGTCACCCGGCACGACGAGAAGACCTACCAGGTGGTGGAGGTTGGTGTCGGCGACCAGTTCCTCGCGCACACGCTGCGGGTGCACGCCGCCGACATCGCCCGGTTCAACCCCGACTTCCACTGGGATCCCGACCCGTCGGGGCGCTCGGCGTTCCTCGTGGTCACGGCCGACGAGGTGGTCGGGGTGGTGCTGTCGCACGCCGAGGCACCCGGGGTCGCCCAGATCGACCTGGACTACGTGACCCCGAAGTTTCGTGACTTCACCCCGGGCGAGTTCGTCTACCGGCGCAGCCACCTGTTCACCGAACGTGGCTTCCACCGGGTGGTCAGCCCGCCCCGGATGGTCGCCCCCTACTACCACCGGCTGGGCTTCCGCCCGGAGGGCGACTCGTACGTCCTCGACCTGCCGGCGTCACCGACGCCCCAGTCGACGTAGCGTCACCTCGCCCGATTCGGCGTAGCGTCGCCGGGGCAGGATTCGGCCGGTGCGGGACGGGGCAAAGACACGCCTACGCCGGGCGGGCTCGCCGACCGGCGGGTGCCGCGCGTAGCGGCCGGTGCCACCACCACGAGGGAGCGAACCGGGCGTGCAGAGCTACGGGAGCCAACTGGCCCTGGTCGGAGTCCTGGTCGTGATCAACGCGCTCTTCGCGGGCAGCGAGATGGCGTTGGTGTCGCTGCGAGACAGCCAGATCCAGCGGCTGGAGCGCACCAGCCGGGCCGGGCGGGTGCTGGCCCGGCTCGCCAAGGACCCGAACCGTTTCCTGGCCACCATCCAGATCGGCATCACCCTCGCCGGTTTCCTGGCCTCCGCCGCCGCGGCGGTCTCGCTGGCCAAACCCCTGGTGCCGCTGCTCGGGATGTTCGGCGGCGCCGCCGAGACGGTGGCGATCGTGGCGGTCACCCTCGCACTGACCTTCGTCACCCTGGTCTTCGGCGAGCTGGCACCCAAACGGATCGCCATGCAGTCCGCCGAGCGGTGGGCGCTGCTGGTGGCCCGCCCGCTCGACCTGCTCGCCAGCCTCACCCGGCCGGCCGTCTGGGCGCTCGGCGCCACCAGCGACGTGGTGGTCCGCCTGGTCGGGCTCAACCCCAAGCACCAGCCGGAGGAGATCGGCCCGGACGAGCTGCGCGACATCGTCGCCGGCAACCACGGCTTCACCAAGGAGCAGCGCACCATCATCGCGGGCGCCGTGGAGATCGCCGACCGGCGGTTGCGGGCTGTCCTCGTACCCCGGTTGCAGGTCTTCACGCTCGACAGCGGGACAACCGCGGAGGCCGCGCGGCTCGTGCTGGCCGCCACCGGGCACTCCCGGGCTCCGGTCGTGCGCCACGGCGGCCTGGACGACACGGCCGGAGTGATCCACCTGCGTGACCTGGTGGGGGTGCCCGACGACCGGCCGGTCGACGAGATCGCCCGACCGCCGATGCTGCTGCCCGACTCGCTACCGGTGGTGGACGCGCTGCGCCAGTTCAAGGCCGAGCGTCAGCACATCGCGCTCGTCGTGGACGAGCGCGGCGCCGTCGACGGCATCGTGACGCTGGAGGACATCCTGGAGGAGATCGTCGGCGAGATCTACGACGAGACCGACCGGGATGTGCGCTCGGTGCGGCGCGACCCCGACGGCGCGCTGCTGCTACCCGGCACCTTCCCGGTGCACGACCTTCCGGACATCGGCGTCGAGCTGCCGTCGCGGCCGGATGGCGACTACACCACCGTCGCCGGGCTGGTGCTGGCCCGGCTCGGGCACATCCCCACCGTCGCCGGTGAGGACGTCACGCTGGACGGCTGGGTGCTGGTCGTGGCCGGCATCGACCACCGGGCGATCACCGAGGTACGGCTCAGCCGCGTACCCGATGAAGCCGACGGTGACGCCGACACCGACCAGGCCGCGGAGCCGGTGCTGGACGAGGCCCGCAGTTGACCTGTGCGGCGAGTGCCGTCGCTCAGGCGGGCGAGAGGTTCTGCAACCGGACCTGACCACGGGCGACCAGCCGCTGGTCGGCGTCGGTGATCTCCACCTGCCAGAGCTGCTGGCTGCGGCCCCGGTGCACCGGGGTACCGACGGCGGTCAGCTCCCCGTCCCGGACGGCGCGCAGGAAGTCGGTCTGGTTGGACACCCCGACCACCGTGCCCCGGTCGGCCAGCCAGAGGGAGCCACCCACGCTGGCCGCGGTCTCCACGACCGAGCAGTACACCCCGCCGTGCTGAATGCCGAACGGCTGGTGCAGCTCCGGGCGGACCTGCCAGCTGATGACCACCCGGTCGCCGCTCGCCTCCTCGAACGTGAGGCCGAGCAGGGCGACGAAACCGCCCGTCAGATCCGGAATCTCCATGGCACAGACCTCCTCGATCAACGGGGCGCAAGCCTAGCCGGGGCGAGTTCCGGCAAACCCGGTACGGGTCGGTGCCGGCGATGGGGGAGAATCGGTGACCGTGACCGACAGCAGCACTCCGCCGCCCGGGCGGGACTCCCTGACCGACGACCTGCTCTGGCGTGGCCTGATACAGGACTCGACCGGAATCGACGAGCTGCGCGAGCTGCTCGACGGTGGGAAGTCCGCCACGTACTACGTGGGCTTCGACCCCACCGCGGCGAGCCTGCACGTCGGCTCGCTCATGCAGGTCACCATGGCCCGCCGGCTGCAACTCGCCGGTCACCGCCCGTTGCTGCTGGTCGGCGGGGCGACCGGGCAGATCGGTGACCCGAAGGAGAGCGCCGAGCGGACCCTCAACCCGCCCGACGTGATCGCCGGATGGGTCGAGCGCATCCGCGACCAGTTGGCGCCCTTCGTGTCGTACACCGGCGAGAACGCGGCCCAGTTGGTCAACAACCTGGAGTGGACCGGCGAGATGTCGGTGGTCGAGTTCCTCCGGGACGTGGGCAAGCACTTCCCGGTGAACAAGATGCTCGCGCGGGAGGTGGTGCGGGCCCGCCTGGAGACCGGCATCAGCTTCACCGAGTTCAGCTACCAGCTGCTGCAGGCCAACGACTTCTTCGAGCTGCACCGCCGGCACGGCTGTCAGCTCCAGTTCGGCGGCTCCGACCAGTGGGGCAACATCACCGCCGGCGTCGACTACGTCCGCCGGCGGGGCGCGGGGCCGGTGCAGGCGTTCACCACGCCCCTGGTCACCAAGGCCGACGGCACGAAGTTCGGCAAGACCGAGGGCGGTGCCGTCTGGCTGGATCCCACGATGACCAGCCCGTACGCCTTCTACCAGTTCTGGCTCAACGTGGACGACCGGGAGGTCGACCGCTACCTGCGGTACTTCAGCTTCCGGACCCGGGATGAGTTGGAAGAGTTGGCGAAGGCGACCGCCGAACGGCCGGCGGCCCGCCTGGCGCAGCGAGCGCTCGCCGAGGAGCTGACCATCCTGGTGCACGGCGCCGACGAGACCCGACAGGCGATCGCCGCCAGCCAGGCGCTGTTCGGCCGCGGATCGTTGGACGACCTGGCA
Organism: Micromonospora sp. BQ32; assembly: GCF_059358895.1. NCBI lineage: Bacteria > Bacillati > Actinomycetota > Actinomycetes > Micromonosporales > Micromonosporaceae > Micromonospora > Micromonospora sp. BQ32. The sequence goes on from NZ_JCADBI010000003.1 coordinate 564,868, forward strand.
CCGGAGACGCTGCGGGCGGCTCTGATCGAGGCGGGCCTGGTGCGTCTCTCCGGCGAATTGCCGGATGTGGCGGGTTTGCTGCGGGACTCCGGGCTGGTGAGTGGTCTCAAGGAGGCCCGTCGGGTGATCGCCGAGGGCGGCGCCTACGTCAACAACAACCGGGTGACCGAGGTGGACGCCGGAGTATCGGCGGCCGACCTGCTGCACGGGCGATACCTGGTGCTGCGCCGCGGCAAGCGCTCGTTCGCGGGCGTTGAGCTGGGCGAATAGTCGTCTGTCGACGGTGTGACGGGGGACGCGTCCGGCGGATTTGACGATCATCCCGCCGGACGCGTAACTTTCTCTCTGCCAGCGCGGAACGGACGAAACAGGCGAAAGCCTGAGACGGCCGGAGCGCGGGAATGACCGCCGGGTCGGAGGGGTTGAACCCCTCAGGACCGGTACCGGGTGGTGCCCCCAAGGTTCGCCGCGAGGCGGATTTGGTGCGGCGGAACCGACCGGGTAAAGTTAGCGACCGGCAGGGCACCGGGCGAGCTAGCGGGAGACCGCAGCGGCCGGCCTGCCAAATCCGTGACGAGAGCGGCGCAAGCCGGTCGAGACATGGTGCCCGCATTCTTCGGGTGAAGCACGACGAACCGCGAAATATCGGTTTGACACGGCGGAAACGAGCGGGTAACGTGGTAA